>NZ_NWUV01000001.1:0-1036606 GCF_023337645.1 Parasaccharibacter sp. TMW2.1890
GTCAGGGACCCGTTGCCCGTATTGGTGACAGCACCATCCGTTTTGTTGCCCCCGGCGAGGGTCATGACGCCGCTGTTTGTTGCGGAGGCCTGAGACCCGCCCGTGGCGCTGAAGGTGGCATTGGCAGCGTTTGTGACATTGCCCGCCCGGCTGCTGCTGAGAGTTGCTGCACCATTGTTGGTGATGTCAGCCAGCGTGGCGCCATTGGAGACGTTCAGCGTCTTGTTGTTGATGGTGGTGTTCTTGACCTGCGCATTGGGTCCTGAGACCTGGGCATACTGGTCGTTGACCAGCCTTCCGGCGATGGCCCCTGTCAGGTCCAGCCCGGCCCCTGCGGCACTGGTCACATGGGTGTCGCCGATATAGCGGTTCTGGCCGCTGAGGGTTTCTGTTCCGCCAGCGATGGTCAGGCCCCCCTTGCCGGAGAGGGAGCCGGCATAGCCGTCTTGTGCGTTTGTGAGGGTGAGCGTGTCATTGAGGGCGCCGGTGCTGTTTGTGCCGGAGAGAGTTCCGACCGTGGCCCCGCCATCCCCGATGGTGAACTGGCCCCCAGTGGCGGCAAGCTTGCCGGAGACATTGGTTCCCCTGTCGAGCAGCAGCGTCCCGGCTGTCGTGACATTGCTCAGCTGGGCATTGTGGGCCTCCAGCGATCCGGTGCTGGTGTTCGTGACCGTTCCGGTGACGGCTGAACCATCCTGGAGGGCGGAGTGGCCGTTGTTGACAAGTGCCCCGGAAAGGGAGCCTGTCAGGGTCAGGTCACCACTCTGCCCGACGGTTGTGTCGCCGGTATAGGCCTGATGGTTCGTGAGGGTTTCTTTCCCCCCGTCAAGGGCCAGCCCGCCCTTGCCGGAGAGGATACCGTTATAGGTGTCATTGGCATTGGTGAGATGCAGGGCACCATCCAGCGTGCCGTTGCCGTTTCCTGCGAGAGAACCGACAGAGGCGTTTTTGTCCGTGACGGTCAGACTCTGACCATTATGGGTAAGGGTACCGTCGATGGTGCTGTTGTCGAGCGTCAGGGACCCGTTGCCAGTATTGGTGACATCTCTTGAAACTGTACTGAAGGCCCCCAGTGTCATGGAGCCCTGGTTGTCGGCAGAGCTGATCGTTCCGCTGTTCTGGAGGGTGAAGCTGGCTCCAGCAGCATTGATGACATGGCCAGCGGTAGTTCCGCTATCCAGCGTGGCTGTTCCGGCGTTGTTACTGACATCACCCAGCCTTGAGTTGTAGGTGGTGAGTGTGCCGGAATTCGTGGTCTGCCCGTTTACCGTGGTGTGGTCGAGTTTCATCGTGCCCGCATTGTCGGCGGAAGCGAGACTGTTGTTGACTGTCGTGCCGTCGGAATGCTGGCTCTGCTGGGTTGTGAAGGTGGCTCCCTTGGCGTTGGTGATGGCCCCTGCCGTCGTGCCGGTGAGGACCGTCTCCCCGGCATGGTTGTCAATGTCCTTGGTCTGGCTTTCATTCAGCGTGGTGGTGCCATCATTGTTGATGACCTTGCCCAGAATGGCATTCTGCGACGTGAAAAGGTGTGTATTGGTCGTCGTCCCGCCGATGCTGACTTGGCCTGCGGTGTTGGTATTGGGGTTGACGTAGGTATCACCCTCGTTTCTGAGGTTCCCGGTGATGCTGCCTTTCAGGGTGAAGGAGCTGTTCTGGCCGATATGGGTTTCACCTGTATAGGTGTTGTGGCCATTGAGATACTCACCCGTGCTCTGGATGTCGTTTTTGCCGCCCCCGAGGATGGTCAGGCCACCCGTGCCGGTGATGGTACCGTTATAGCCATCATGCCCACCGGTGAGTGTCAGGGTGTCATTGAGCGTGATTTTGGCGTCACTGTTCGTGCCTGCAAGCGATTCAGCACTGGCGCCGCCTTGACCGATGGTAATCTGGCCACCATCAGAAGCAAGGGTGTGGGCAATGGTTGTTCCCTGGTCGAGCAGCAGCGTCCCGGCCGTACTGGTATTTGTGGCAGCCCCCAAGGCAGCACCATGTGCTTCCAGAGAGCCCTGATTGGTGTTTGTGACCACTCCGTTGACAGCGGAACCGTTCTGGAGAGTGGAGTGGCCGCCATTGACAAGTGCCCCGGCAAGGGAGCCTGTCAGGGTCAGGTCACCACTCTGCCCGACGGTTGTGTCGCCGGTATAGGCCTGATGGTTCGTGAGGGTTTCTTTCCCCCCGTCAAGAGCCAGCCCGCCCTTGCCGGAGAGGATACCGTTGTAGGTTTCATTGGCATTGGTGAGATGCAGGGCACCATCCAGCGTGCCGTTGCCGTTTCCTGCGAGAGAACCGACAGAGGCGTTTTTGTCCGTGACGGTCAGACTCTGGCCATTATGGGTAAGGGTACCGTCGATGGTGCTGTTGTCGAGCGTCAGGGACCCGTTGCCAGTATTGGTGACATCTCTTGAAACTGTACTGAAGGCCCCCAGTGTCATGGAGCCCTGGTTGTCGGCAGAGCTGATCGTTCCGCTGTTCTGGAGGGTGAAGCTGGCTCCAGCAGCATTGATGACATGCCCGGCAGTGCTGTTGCCATCCAGCGTGGCTGTTCCGGCGTTGTTGCTGATGTCACCCAGTTTTGAGGCAGAGGTGGTGAGTGTGTCGGAATTCGTAGTCTGCCCGTTTACCGTGGTGCGGTCGAGTGTTGTTGTGCCGGCCTCGTTGGTAAGGTCCTGCGTGGTGCTCTGATGCAGGGTTGTGGTGCCACTCTTGTTGATGACATTGCCCAGGATGGCACTCTGTGCGGTGAGCTGGTTCGTGTTGGTTGTTTTCCCGCCGACACTGGCCTTGCCTGCCGTTGCTGTGTTGGGGTTGATGTAGGTCTGCCCATCGTTGTTGAGGTCCCCGGCGATGCTTCCCTGCAGGGTGAGGTTGGCATTGGGGCCGACATGGGTTTTCCCGGCATAGGTGTTCTGGCCGTTGAGATATTCGCCACTTCCCCCGGTGATGTTCAGGCCACCATTGCCGGCGAGGGTGCCGTTATAGCCGTCATGACCATTGGTGATGGTCAGGGTGTCATTGAGGGTACCCGTGCTTTTACTGCTGCCAGAGAGAGAGCCGACACTGGCCCCACCTTCACCAATGGTGAACTGGCCATCAGAAGCAGCCAGCGTGCCAGAGGCGGTTGTCCCCTTGTCGAGCAGGATCTGCCCGGCCGTACTGCCGTTGGTGATGTCCGCCAGTTTTGCGTCATGTGCCGTCAGCGTGCCGCCATGGTCGTTCGTTACTGTCTTCGTTATCTCGGCACCGTTCTGGAGAACGGACGTGCCGTTATTGAACAGCTGGCTGTCGAGCTTTCCGCCATCCAGGGTCAGGCCTGCCTGCTGGGCGACGACCGTATCACCTGTGTAGGTATTCTGCCCGGTGAGTGTTTTTTCCCCGGCAAGGATTTTCAGGCCGCCGGTTCCAGAGATGACACCATCATAGCTGTGCTGTGAATCAGCCTGCGTCAGGGACAGGGAGTGGTCACCAAGAGCCACATCACCGCCACCCCGGATGTCGGTCAGATTCTGGTCATTGGCGGACTGGCTGATGTCCAGCTTTGCCCCCTTGTTGACATCAACAAAGGAGGAGTTGGTAATGGTACCCTGGCCAGCGAGGGCAAGGGTACCGTTGTTGACGGTCGTGGAGCCGGTGTAGCTGTTGTTGCCTGTCAGTGTCTGGGTGCCCGTTCCCGTTTTGACAACGGATCCCTTGTGGTTGCCAGCATCCCATATGATGGCGGAAAGAGTGTCGTCCTTGTTGAGGGCACCGACTGTCAGTGTCTGGTCGCCCAGAGACACGTTGCCATTGCCGGACAGGGAGCCGATGGACACACCATTGGTCGCTTTCGTGATATCAACAGTGGCCCCATCGCTGTTGTTCTGGACTGTGGCCTGGTCTGCTGTTGCATTGTCCGCAAAGAACACATGCCCGGCATTGCTGATGGTGGATTGAGAGGCCGAGCTGTCGTTCCTGAAGGTGACGCTGGCGTTGTTCGTGTTCGTGATGTTGGCCGTGTCGGCAACGCTCCTGTTGTTGAAATACAGGGCGCTGTTGTCATTGATGACGACATTGCGGTTGCCCATGGAGGCAGATTTGTCCTGCCCGCCATTCATGTTGACGATGGCCCCTGCCGTGATGTTCAGGTCGCCACCTTTTGTTGTGCTGTCAGAGGTGCCAAATGGGGTTTTGTCATTGGCATTGACAACGACATTGGACCCACCAATACCCCAGTTGCCCTGGATGTCCGTCCTGCCCAGATAGGTGTTGTCGGCATTGAGGTTGAGCACCGGCACAGTGCCGCTCTGGGGGCCGCCAGCATTCTGCAGGGCCGTGCTGAGCCCGGAATTGTCCGTGGTGCTCCTGATGGCTATGTTGGCCCCCCGGGGACCAACGATGGAGCCATTGTTGTCGTAAGTATGACCATTGAGGTCAATGGTGGCGCCGTTATATCCCAGAACAGTATTGCGGTTGGCGTTGGTGGCGAGGTCCTGGCCGATCCGCAGCGTCCCCCCGCTGATGCCCAGAGTGCCGTTCTGGGCGCCCAGGCTGGCATCGGAGGTGATTTCCAGCACACCATTGGTGATGACGGTTCCGCCATTGTAGCTGTTGTTGCCGTCCAGAACGAGCGTACCCGTATCCGTCTTTACGAGGGTCGTCGGGTTGCTGGGATCATCCTTGATGGGTGTCTTGATGATGGCAAGGTTGGTGTCACCATAGCCTGAACCATCCCCCACACGGATTGTGGAGACAAGTCCTGACTTGTTGACCAGGGTACCGTTGTTCTGCTCGTACTGCTTGATGTCAGCATCAGTCTGGGTGCCAGACTGGCCTGTGCTGTCGGTGATGTAGAAATACCGGTTGAGCTTGTCCGGGTGCTCCTTGTCCGTATAGCGGTTGCCATACAGTGTGATGGAGCTGTTTCCATCCTTGGGGATGACGGAATAGGAGGACGGGCGGGCATTCTGGCTGAACTGCATGCCAGCCACATCGACATTGCCATCCACCGTCACGTTCTGGGCAGCGTTTTTGCTCTGTTGGATGGCATCATCGGAAGGCTGGCCAAAAATGGCGTATTCCTTGCCCTGCCAGGCGGAACTCTGGCTGCCGTTGGCCGTGGTCCAGTTGGTGGCGCTGTTTGCCCCCTGGGACCAAGTACCATCGCCTGCCCGTATCTGGCCATCAGCAGTTGTCTTGCTGCCATTCCAGAACGCCAGATTGTCCCCGGCATTGGCCGTGACCAGATTGACCTGATGGTTGCCTGTCTGAAGGTAGCTCGTACCCTTGGTGTCTGGTGACAGGAAGGGCTTGCCAGTCTCATCTCCCGTGAACTGATATACATTCAGGGTTGGATTGCTGGTTGTCAGCTGCTTTGCGTAGCGGAAGAGAGTCTGGACACCGGAGCCCTGCTGTGAGGAGAGGTCAACCGCATTGACTGTTCCGCCCAGATCCAGGTTGCCACCGACAGAGATGGATCCATTGGAAAGTCTGCTGGAGCCATTGTCCTGGAGACCGCTGAAATCGGATGTGCCCCGGGTTGTGAGATCATTGCCGATGGACAGGGTCTGCCGGTAGGCAGCAGGCGTGCCGGGGTTGATGCTCCCACCCTGTTCGATTGTTGTCGTGCTGCCTGAGGAACCGATGGTGCCCGTGCCATCCAGCTTGCCACCGTTGCTGACAGTGACCTGCGGCGTACCGATGACAGCACCGTACACATGCAGCGAGCTGCCATTGTTGACGGTCGTGCTGCCTGTGTAGTCGAACTGCTTGCTGCCATACATGTCAACGATACTGGCATTGGTGACGAGGCTGGTATTGCCGGTGATGGTGCCGTTGAAGCCCTGTTTCTGACCCGAAACATTTAGGGTTGCTCCATCCCCCTTGAAGGTCGCTCCATTTGTATCATTGGAGCCACTGTTGGTGATGTTGAGCGTGTTGCTGCCCAGATTGACGACAGCGCCATTGTTGCCCCACATGATGGACTGGACATCAACCGGGTGTGAGGCCTGCGAAATGTCAAAGGTTGAAGGGCCGGAAACATCCCGGTTGTTCAGCTGGACACGGGTGTTGGCGAGGTTGCCATTGCCCGTCAGGGCAAGGGTGGCCCCGTTGTTGATGCTGGTATCACCGCTGTAGGTCTGGGCATTTGTCAAGGTCTTGGACCCGCCGTCAACGGTCAGGCCGCCCGTCCCGGAGATGACGCCGTCATAGGGGCTGCCAGCCTTGGCTGATGAGAGGGTGAGTCCGTTCTGGCCGAGAGTGACATTGCCTGCACCGGACAGGTCCTGCACCGTGACGTTGGAGCTGCTCCCGCTGATGTCGAACGTGGTGTTCTTGCCCACGGTGACACCGCTGGAATTGGCGATGCTGCCATTGCCGGAGAGAGCCAGCGTCCCCTGCGTGATGTCTGTTGCCCCGGTATAGCTGTTGGCGGCGGAAAGGACAGTCGTCCCCGCACCAGCCTGCTCTACGGAGAGGGGGGTGTTTCCTTTACCATCCGTAATGGTGTCTGTGACTGTATCAGTCTCTCCAGCAGCAGGGGAAAAGGTGCGGACAGTACCGCCTTGCTGGGACTGTGCCGTATCATCCGAACGTGCAGGTGTGCTGATGATGGAGAAGGACGATACGCTTGCCAGAAGCAGCGCAATCCTGGCCGATACCTTCATGGAAGAAGATGCCTTCCGCCCATAGGCTGGCACCTGTTCTGAGGGGGCCAGTGTGACAGATGTCGTTTTCCCGTACGAAAAGTTGAGGTCTGTCATTGTGATCGCACCTTCCTGTAGATGTTGCACACGCTGCTCTGTCCGTCTGATGAGATGTACGGACGGGACGTACAGATCATGACTGAAGTAGACTGGGTTTACTCTTACTTAAGGAACACTTTAAAGAAATTCAAGATACATTTTTGTTAAATCAAAACAACTTGTTGGGATAAGTAATTTTATTGTGTCTGCAATATGTGGTTGTAGTGAAGAAGTTTTTGTAAAATTAGCATTGAAGAGAATATATACATCGCTAATTAAAAATTTTATTTGATATTTATCCTTCATAAAGTCTGCATGAATGGTTTTCAATGGATATTTTTCGTTATTTGTAAGGCGTATCGAGCAGAGCGACCCGGCACTCGGCCTCATGGGTTCTTTTGTGCGTTTTTTTCACGGAGACTCCATCATTCTACAGAGATAGGATTCTGATACCAGCAAGAAGGCAGTCAGAGACCATGTCGACTGCAGGTCGTGATGTAGGTGGAATATTTGTCTTTTTCATGGCTTTCCTGAGCCATGTGTTGGAAAATTGGCCTTGTGTCGGGGAGAGCCGAATGGAGGCCGGGGCATGTTGGTGCTTGCAGGCGTCTCGGGCAGGGGGTCAGGGCAAGCTGGTCTGCAACCAGGCTTCTTCGGCTTTGTTCAGGGGGCTGTTGCGGCGGACAGCGAGTGAAATGGTGATGCGGATGGTCGGGTCCTGCAACGGGCAGCAGTACAGCCCGTCATTCTGGGCCGGATTGTGGAAGGCCGCCGGAATGATGGTGACGCCGACACCCGCCTGAACCATGGTCAGCAGGAGGGTTGTGTCACCCGTGCGCCCGGTGACATGGGGTGCGGCCCCGTGACTGGCAAAGGCTTCCGAGATGAAACGGTTTATCTTGAAGTTCTCATTCATGAGGACGATCTTCTCATCCAGAATGTCCGTGAAGGAGCAGCTCTCCCGGCCTGCGAGCCGGTGTGAGTCGGCCATCAGCAGGCAGAGTTCTGCCTCTGCAAAGGGGATGGTGCGTAGCTGCCTGTTCTGGACAGGCCCTATGAGGGCGGCGATGTTCGTGTGATGGCCGAGAAGCTGGGCCACCAGCCTGTCGGAGGGATGTTCCTCGATGTTCAGCACGACATCGGGATAGAGGCTGCAGAACTGCCGGATGATGGGACGGAAATAGATCGCCCCCAATATGGGTGGGAGTGCCAGATGGACCGTCCCCTTCAGGGGGCCTGAATCATCCGCCATCGCCCGGTGAAGATTCTGTTCGGCCTCAAGCAGACGTTCAGCATGAAGAAAGAAGGTCTTGCCCTTTTCCGTCAGGGTGATGGTCTTGTGGGACCGCTCGAAAAGGCGGACGTCCAGTTTGTTTTCCAGAGAGCGTATGCCCATGCTCAGGGAAGGCTGGCTGATGTGCAGCTGGTCACTCGCACGGCTGAAGCTGCCCTGTGTGGCAACGGCCATGAAGTAGTGGAGTTCCCGGAGGGTCAGTTGGGGGTATGGCATAGGGGAAAGGCTATAGTCTGTATAGAAATATAATATTATCATATTGAAGATGGGCTGGATAGGCTTTCCTCAGAGGTACGGACTGACGTGCCAATGATGAAAAGGAACGTACGATGGCAAAGGTTGTCGATTATCTTCTGGACCAGCTCTCCCGGCTGGGTGTGGAGCATGTCTTCGGTGTCCCGGGTGACTATGCCTTCCCGATCAATGACGCCATCACGGCCAGGGCGGACATGCGCTGGATTGGTTGCTCCAATGAACTGAATGCCGCCTATGCGGCCGATGGCTACGCCCGCATACGGGGGATTGCGGCCCTGAACACGACCTATGGCGTTGGCGAGCTGAGTGCCATGAACGGCGTTGCCGGGGCATATGCGGAGCATCTGCCGGTCATCCATCTGGTTGGCCTGCCCAAGCGGGCCGTGCTGGATGAAAAGCGGCTTGTGCATCATACCCTGGGCAACGGGCAGACCACGGCCTTTTATGATGCTGCCGGTCATGTCGTCTGTGCCCGTACCATTCTGGATGGCCAGAACTGCGTGCAGGAGCTGGAACGTGTTCTGGCCACGCTGCGCCGGGAGCGGCGGCCGGTCTATATTGGCATCCCGTTCGATGCAGCTCATGATGATGTGGTCATGCCTGATGGTGACATGGCCCTTCCGGAAGTGCGGAGCGGGAAACAGGCCGCCATCGTGGCACGGCGCATCATGGCCGAGCTGGAGCGCAGCACGTCTCCCTGTGTCCTGCCGGGTATCCTGACGGCCCGGTTTGGCTGCCGGGAGGCGATGAGACGGTTCCTCAGCCGGTCCGGTCTGCCCCATGCCACCATGTTCATGGACAAGGGCGTGGTGGATGAACAGGCTGAAGGGTTTGTGGGGATGTATGGCGGGCATCTCGTGCAGGAAGATGTCGCCGACTTTGTGGAGCAGGCCGATCTCGTCCTGACGCTGGGTGCTGAAATGACGGATTTCAACACCGGGCTTTTCACCCAGAAGCTGGACCCGGAACGCATCATCAGTGTCATGGCGCATGAGGTGCGCTTTGGTGATGGTGCCGTTCATGCTGTCGATCTGGCTGATGTGATCGAAGCCTTGGCCGATCTGGCCGATACCGTATCCTGCCCCGCCGGTCCCGGCTATCTGGGGATGGAACTGCCCCCTCGGCAGGCTGACGAAGGGGATGCTGGGGTGATCAGAACCCATACCTTCTATGCCGCCATACGGGATCATCTCCGGGCTGGGGATATCGTCGTGAGTGAGACGGGGACGGTCGCCATGGGCATGGGCTTTATCCGTCTGCCTGAAGGGGTCGACTATGAGGAGCAGAGCTTGTGGGGGTCCATCGGCTGGGCCACGCCGGCGGCGTTCGGCATGGCCATCGCAGCCCCTCACAAGCGGATCATCCTGCTGACCGGTGAAGGGTCACATCAGCTGACGGTACAGGCTCTCGGTGAGTTTGCCCGTTTTGACTGTCATCCGCTCATCCTTGTCCTGAACAATGATGGCTATCTGATCGAGCGTCTGCTCTGTGATGACGGGGAACGTTATTACAATGACATTGCCAGCTGGGATTACACGGCTCTGGCCCGTGGGTTTGGCGGCAAGGACTGGCAGTGCGAGCGCATCAGCACACCCAAGGCTCTGCGTCAGGCTCTGGATGCTGTCAGGCCGGGGCAGGGTACCTATCTGGAGGTCGCCGCACCCCGTTATGATGCTCCCGTCATGGCCGAGGCTCTGGGCGAGATGCAGTAAGGTCTCGTTCTGAAACCGGGTGGGCAGGCGCACTCCGTGTCTGCCCACCAAGGGGAAGAATGGTACGTCAGGATGATGTCCAAGAGATGCCTGTCAGGCCAGATTGTTCAGAGTTTTCATGAAATGTCTGGCGTCCCGTACGGGATTCGAACCCGTGTTGCCGCCGTGAGAGGGCGGTGTCCTAGGCCTCTAGACGAACGGGACTAAAGGCGTGAGCCCTCTCTAGAGGGAACGGCGGGGAAGTGCAAGAGGGAAAGATACCTTTTGTAAAAAAAGGTTTTCCAACCAGTCCCGAAAGGGGGGGAAGCCGCCTAGAGGCGGCTTCCCCGGATGGGGCGGTGCCGTTACTGGTCAGCCGCCAGGATGGGGCCGAGCGGGCGCCCACCCAGAAGATGGACGTGGAAGTGCGGCACTTCCTGTCCACTGTCACGACCCACATTGCTGATGAGGCGGAACCCGCTGGGGATGAGGGACTGCTCGGCGGAAATTTTGTCCACCAGTTTCCAGAAATCCAGAATCTCTTCATTGCTGGCACGGGAGATGAAGTCGTGCAGGTCCGTGTAGGCGCCACGGGGGATCACCAGAACATGGATCGGGGCGAGGGGAGAGATGTCGTAGAAAGCGAAAGAATGTTTGCTGTCGCAGACACGTTCAGCGGGAATCTCTCCCCGCAGTATCTTGGCGAAGACATTGTTGGGATCGTAAGCGGGGGTAGCGGTCGGCATAAGATGGGTTCCTCCTCTTCCTCCATGATTGGGGAGTGAGGTGGGGGGAAGTCAAGGGAGGGGGAGGCAACCCACCTATGAGCCGTGCCTTCAGAAGGCCGGTTTCGGCCGGGAGGCTTTTTCCTCGATGCCGCTCGTGCCTTCACGGCGTTCCAGCTCGGCCCAGACATCCGCCGGATCAATGCCCGCATCAACCCACATCACGATCAGATGATAGAGGACATCCGCACTTTCGCTGATGAGGCCCTGCCTGTCGCCCTTGATGGCCTCAATGACACATTCGACGGCTTCTTCGCCAAATTTCTGGGCAATCTTGCTCCGCCCCCGAGCCATGAGACGGGCCGAATGGCTGACGGATGGTGAGGCTCCCTTGCGGGCCAGAACCGTATGGTAAAGTCGTTCCAGAACCTCTTTGCGGCCTGTCTCACGGGAGGGGGTATTATTCTGGGCCATATGTTTCCTGTCCTTTGTCATGCCAGTCCCTAGCGGCCCAGCCTGACGGGCAGCCGGGCATCGTGCAGGGCCTGTTTGACCTCACCGATCCTGAACTGGCCGAAATGGAACACGCTGGCGGCCAGCAGACCGCTGGCACCCGCCCGGGCTCCTTCCACGAAATGGGCCAGTTCCCCCACACCACCGGAGGCGATGACGGGAACGGAAACACGTTTGCAGATGGTTTCCAGCAGATCAAGGTCAAAGCCGGACCGTGTACCGTCACGGTCCATGCTGGTGAGCAGGATTTCTCCGGCTCCCCGTGTGGCCATCTGCTCGGCCCAGGCGACGGCATCCAGTCCGGTTGGTTCCCGTCCGCCCTTGGCGTAGACCTCCCATCCGCCATGGCCATCGGAGCGGGCATCTATCGCCACGACGATGCACTGGCTGCCAAACCGTTCCGCTGCTTCATTGATGAGCTCTGGCGTGCGGATGGCGGCGGAGTTGATGGCACACTTGTCGGCACCGCTCAGCAGAAGTCTGCGGATGTCCGCACAGCGTCGCACGCCACCACCAACGGTGAGGGGCAGGCGGACTTCGGCGGCGGTACGTTCGACAACGTCAAGAATGGTGTCCCGATTGTCCGAGCTGGCCGTGATGTCCAGAAAGGTCAGCTCGTCCGCTCCGGCGGCATCATAGAGGCGGGCCTGTTCCACCGGGTCTCCGGCGTCCCGCAGGGAGACGAAATTGACCCCTTTGACGACCCGCCCGTCATGGACGTCGAGACAGGGGATGACACGTAGCTTCAGCATGATCCCTCCAGTACGGACAGGGCTTCCGGCAGATTGATGCGGCCATCATACAGGGCGCGCCCCACGATCACGCCGGTGATGCCGGGCGTTTCATCGGCCGCCTGTCGCAGGGCCCGGAGATGGTCCAGCGTGCCCACGCCGCCGCTGGCGATGACGGGGATGGAGACATGGCGGGCCAGCTCGACCGTCTGATCAATGTCCAGACCTTCCAGCATGCCGTCCCGGGTGATCTCGGTGAAGATGATTCCGGCGACGCCTGCCTCTTCCATCCGGCGGGCGAGGTCGGTGGTGGTCAGCTCGGAGACTTCGGCCCAGCCTTCGGTGGCAACACGGCCCTGCCGGGCGTCGATCCCGGCGATCACGCGGCCCGGCCAGGCACGGGCGGCCTGCCGGACAAGGCCGGGGTCTTTCACGGCGGCAGAACCAAGGATGACCCGGCTGACACCGGCTTCCAGCCAGCGTTCAATGGCTTTCATGTCCCGCAGCCCTCCGCCGAGCTGGACAGGAAGAGATGTGGTGGCGATGATGTCCTCCACAGCCTTCACATTGGCCGACCGGCCCGCAAAGGCGCCGTCCAGATCGACAATGTGGAGGTGGCGGCACCCGGCCTGTTCGAACAGCTTGGCCTGGGCAGGAGGATTGTCGGAATAATGGGTGGCAGCATTCATGTCCCCCTGCCGCAGGCGGACACAGGCCCCGCCCTTGAGGTCGATGGCCGGGTAGAGGGTCAACGGTTTGCGGAGGGTTCCGCCCGGTGCGGGGCCATGGTGTGGCACGGAGAGCGGTGTGCCGGCAGGTTGCCACTGCATGGCTCTTTCTTCAGGGACGAGGAGTTTTGAGAAGAATAGTCCGCGCACTGTCCGGTCTCCGATTCGTGCAAAATAGGGGTGTGTGCCCCAGTGGGTGAAGTTGAATGAGGTGAGCAGTGTTATGGCGTCGTGCAGTGTTTCACGCACACGGCAGTCCAGTACCTTGGCGCCCCGGGTCAGTGCCCTGTTGATGATGGCCTCCATGAGGAGGGCGCCCAGACCTTTTCCCCGCTCGTAAGGAACGATGAAAAAGGCGGTGATGGTGGCGCTGGCACCGTATATTTCGGACCGGGACGTGGCATGAGCGAGAACAGCCGCCCCGCAGATGCTGCCATCCGGTGCCCGGACGATGAAGACGTCCCGGTCCGGTACCAGCAGGAGGCCCTCGAAGAAACGCCTCAGGACGGCACTTTCAGGGGGCGTGTGCCAGTCGAACACGCCCTCGGCCAGAATGGCGGCCACGGTGCTTTCCATCAGGCTTTCGAGGTCATCCTCGCTGATGGTGTGGCCCAGCCGTTCGGCCCGGTAACTGTCTGGAGGCTGGTTCCATGGCCGTCCCTGCATCAGCCAGGCTGCCATGTCAGGAAATTGCCCAGGATGGTCAGACCTACATCCTGGCTTTTTTCCACGTGGAACTGTGTGCCGCAGCGGTTGCCCCTGGCCACGATGGCCGGAATGGTCATGCCGTAATCCGCCGTGGCGATGGTTTCTTCTGCCCGGGCGTCCACCAGGGCATAGGAATGGACAAAATAGCCGTGATTTCCCGGCTCAAGCCCTTCTGTCAGCGGATGGGCACCGGGTGTGAAAGAGAGAGTGTTCCACCCCATGTGCGGCAGCCGGAATCCCTGTCGGGTACTGTCATCCATGGGAGCGATGTGGCCATCAATCCAGCCCAGCCCTTCCGTGCGGCCATGTTCCAGCCCGTACTGGGCCATGAGCTGCATCCCCACGCATATGCCGAGAAAGGGCGTGCCTTCTGCTGTTGCCTTTTCCAGCAGGGGGCGGAGAGCGCCCTCGTCCAGCCCTTTCGCACAGTCGGCAAAGGCACCCTGGCCAGGCAGGATGAGACGGTCGGCAGCAAGGATGTCAGCCTCGTTGCGGGAGATGGCGATGTCGGCTTCCAGCCCTCGCAGGGCTGCGGCCCTTCGTGCTGCCTGTGCAGCAGAAGCCAGGTTGCCGCCATTGTAGTCGATTACAACAACACGCATGAACACTCTCCATACTGCAAGCTGCCCGGTCCTGTTTCAGGCAGGTGGGGGAGACAAATCAAGGAAAAACCGTGAGGGAGCCTTACAGCACCCCTTTGGTGGATGGAATCTGCCCGGCGCTGCGGGGGTCGCGGGAGAGCGCCATGCGCAGGGCCCGGGCGAAGGATTTGAAGGCACTTTCGGCAATGTGGTGGGCATTGGTTCCGGCACGGCCATTCATGTGTACGGTGATGCGGGCGGACATGCAGAGAGCACGGAAAAACTCTTCCACCATTTCCGTGGCCATGGCGCCGATCATCTCACGGGGGAAGGTGATGTTCCAGGCCAGGAAGGGACGGCCTGAAATGTCCACAACCGCTTCACAGAGCGCTTCATCCAGAGGGACAAGGGCAGAGCCGAAACGTTCGATGCCCCGCTTGTCGCCGATGGCCTTGTGGAGGGCCTCTCCCAGCGTGATGCCCACATCCTCGATGGTGTGGTGGTCATCAATATGGAGGTCGCCTTTCACCTGTACGGTGAGGTCCAGCCCGCCATGCCGGGCCAGGGCATCCAGCATGTGGTCGAAGAAGCCGATGCCTGTCTGGATGCTGTTCTTCCCGTGTCCGTCAATGGCGAGGGAAAGGGCGATGTCGGTCTCGCCTGTCTGGCGATTCAATGTGGCGGTTCGTGATGTCTGAGTCGTCATGTCTTTCTGCTATACCAATATGGGCTGCTTTCCAAACTTGCTTATTGTGACGCTGTGGGTGAGACTGTCCAGTTAACAGACCATGACAAGATTTTCAGGAGAGCCGTCATCATGGCGCAGGCTTCATCCGTTTCCCCGCTTGATGTGTTGCTGGAGCGTTCCTCGACAGGCGATCTGGTCGCTCCGGCTCCGCAGGGAGAGGTGCTGGCCCGCATCCTCTCCGCCGGGCTGAGGGCTCCGGATCATGGGCATCTCTGCCCGTGGCGGTATGTGGTGATTGCTGGCGATGCCCGCCCGGCCTTTGCCGGACATGTTGTTGCCGCCGTGGCCCGGCAGGAGCCTGATGCCCCGGAGAAGAAGCGTGAGAAGCGGCGCAGGCGTTTTTCCGAGACGCCGATGGTCATTGCACTGGGGATGCATCTCCGGCCGGAGCACAAGGTTCCCGTCATGGAGCAGGAAATGGCTGTGGCCGCCGGGGCTATGAATGTCCTCAATGCCCTGCACATGGAAGGATTCGGAGGGGTATGGATCAGCGGGAGGTTCTGTGAGGACCGGTCCCTGCTCAGCCAGCTGGGGCTGGAGGCCCCGCACCGGCTTGCGGGGTTCCTGCTTGTCGGTACGCCAGAAAAGCCGGAACGGGCCCATGGCCGCCCGGATGTGGGTGATCATGTGGCTTTCTGGGATGGGCAGACACCTGTCACATTCGGTGCGGATGGCAGGCAACGCTGAGGACGGGGACGGGCTGCTTGCCGGGGCATGCCTGGTAGGTTAAAGCCGTGACCAGGGAGAACTGGGGGACAGGGGCTGCATCATGACACGACATGGTAATGATCATCAGGCAGAGGGGCCAGAGCAGAAGGGGGGGGCCGCCTGTGATGTGGTGATCGCTGGTGGTGGTCCTGCCGGTCTGGCGGCCGCCCTGTCTTTTGCCCGGGAAGGCTGGCAGGTGAGCGTGGTGGAAAAAGCTCCCTGCAGCGTGCTGGAGGCTCCGTCCTTCGATGGGCGGGAAATTGCCCTGACCCACCATACCGTGCATTGGCTGAAACAGCATGGCGTTTGGGACGAGATTCCGGCAGAGGCCATCTGCCCTCTTGATGTCGCCCGGGTAGAGAGTGGCAGTCTGGGCGGCCCTCCTCTCATTTTCCATGCGCCGGATGGGGGAGGGGCTGCCTCGTCCGATGCGGGGCCAGAAGGGGAACCGCTGGGCTTCCTGGTGGCCAATCATCTCATCCGTCGTGCCCTTCATCGTGTCGTGAGCCGGACAGAGGGCATCACCCTGCTCTGCCAGACAGGCGTGACAGGGTATCAGACCGGGCGGGATGCCGTGCAGGTCCGGCTGTCGGATGGGCGGGCCATGCAGGCCCGTCTTCTGGTCGGGGCGGATGGCCGCTTCTCCCAGATACGGGAGCTGGCCGGGATCGGGGCCATCGTGCATGATTTCGGCATGAGCATCCTTGTCTGCCGGATGCGGCACCTTACACCGCATGACAATACGGCCCTGCAATGGTTTGATGAACGCCAGACGATCGCCCTCCTGCCGGTCGCCCCGGATGGGGGTATGGGCGATATTTCGTCTCTGGTGCTGACCCTGCCGCCGGATGATATTGCCCGACTTCGTGTAGCGGCTCCGGATGATTTCAATGCCGAGATCACCCGTCGGACGGATGAACGGCTCGGCCTCCTGCGGGTGATGAGCGACCGTATCACCTACCCGCTCAAGGCCGTCTATGCCCATCGCTTTCAGGCTCCCCGTGTGGCCCTGATTGGTGATGCTGCCGTGGGTATGCACCCCATTACGGCACATGGTTTCAATTTCGGCATCCGGGGGCAGGAAACACTGGTGCAGGAGTTGAGCGCTGGACCTGGGGACCCGGGTGATGCGGCGTCGCTCCAGCGTTTTGAGCGGCGACATCGCAAGGCAACTTTCCCGCTCTTTACGGCGACCAATGCCATTGCTGTGGCCTACACCCGGGATGATGGACCATTCCCTCTGGCCCGCCGGGCCGGACTTATGCTGGCCAACCGTCTGGCCCCTTTCAAGAAGGCCGTGACGCGGATGTTGATGGACCCCGTGTGAGGTTCATGCCTGTTCAGGGGATCAGATTCCCTCTGTGGGAATGGTTTATTTTTAATTAACAAAATGGCTTGCCTGATATGGCTTTCCACGGTGATACTGGTCGTGGGAGTAATCCGGTGAAGGAAGCTGTCCCATATGACAATGTGGGATGAACGGATCGGGACAGCCCAGTGTATCTGATTGTCAGGTTCCAGAAGCTGGCAGTTGCGTCATGTGTGGAGTACAGGGTGAGTTGTGATGTATGACGTCCTTATTATTGGTGCGGGATTTGCTGGACTGACACTGGCCTATCAGCTCAGGAAAAAGTCCAGTGACCTGCGCATTGCCATTGTGCATGATTCTTCCTTTCCCCTCGATGACATATCAGACAAGGTCGGTGAGTCCTTCAATGAAATAGGGGCTGTTTATTTTGATCAGATGCTCGGGCTGAAGGAATTCATGAAGGAGCGTTACCCGCGGAAGCTGGGAATGCGTTTTTTCAAGATCAATGAATCATCCTATCAGGAAATGGGTTACAATAATTTCACTCCCAACCATGCCTTTCATTTCGAGCGTGGGAAGCTTGAGAATGATCTTTTTGACCTTGTCAAAGACAAGGTGGATTTTTACCTGAACCATAAATATCTTGATTTCGAAACGGTTGATGGTGAAAAGCACGTTCATGTTCTGGACAGGAATGATAAAAGTTCCAGAACGTTGAAAGCGCACTGGCTTGTTGATGCTGCCGGGCTGAAGAAGCTGCTGGCCCGTAAATTCGACCTCACACACAGGTTGCCACTCAACCATTCGTCTGTCTGGTTCCGGGTTGGGGGTGGTGTCAATGTGGATGATTTTCTGCCACTGACCAGCGACAACCCTTTCACGACGGAGAATCGGTCATGGAGCTCCATTCATCTGGAAGGTGTAGGATACTGGGTATGGATCCTGCGTCTTTCCGAGAACGTGACAAGTGTCGGCATCATTTTTGATGAAAACATGTACGAGTTCCAGGATCTCGCCACATGGGAGAAGACAAAGCTCTGGTTGAGAGACAATGTCCGGGTCCTGATGGATTATCTTGATGAGGAACAGTTTCCCATCATGGACTTCAGGATCTTGAGGCGGTTTGCTACCCAGTCCGATTATTGGGTGAGTGATGAGCGCTGGGCTCTGGTGGGGGATGCCTACGGAATATGGGACCCCTACTATTCCAATGGATTTGACCTGATTGGCATGCAGAATACGATCCTGACAGAGCTGATCCTCGCAGAACGTGCTGGCCAGGAGATCCATCAGCGCATCCAGGGGGCCAACCGGTTCATAAGCGATGTCATGAGGGGGTTTGCCGCCACCTTCACGGATTTCTACTCACGGAAAGACCGCTGGTACTACATCTGTTCAAAATATAACGTCGACATGGCCGTCTATTTCCCGATATTGGCCACCATCGTGCATAACTCCTTGGAGTCCATGTTTGTGGATGAAGACCCGGTATTCCGGGACAGGGTCCTGTTTTATCTTGAGGAGGGTGGAGGTATCTATTTTCAGCTGATCCAGCTCCTGGCGTCTGACGAGTTCAAGAACAATGGGGTGGACGGGTACGATTACATGCCGCTCAATGCGGATACATATCATGCCTTCGTCCCGGAAATGGATATCCCCTATCATGAGAAAGAGCGGGTATTTCCCATTCTGGAAAAGAACTGCAATCTGCTCTGGTGCGTTTTCCATTATCTGAAATCAGGCCGCAACTATATGGATTTCATAAAGAACGGGGCCTATTTTGCCATTACGGAACAGACGGACCCCGAGCGTTACAGGGATAACCCGGACCAGCTGGAAGCTGATCTGTTCCATTCTGCCTGAGGATATTACGGTCTGGCTGGGATGGCGTGGGCCTGGAGGAACCGCTCCAGTTCCACGTCTCCTGCTGTGGCCTTTATGCGGCATGAGCTGGCGATCTGGGGGACGGTTCTGTCCGTTTCCGGTGGAGAGACCAGCCTGACGGGCACTTCCAGGGAGCGGGCGAGCAGACGCATCCGGCCTGCATCATGGCGGCTGCCATAAAGACCATCCCCGATGATGGGTGTGCCCAGTGCGGCGCAATGGACACGGGCCTGGTGGGTCCGTCCTGTATGGAGGGTCAGCTCCAGCAGGCTGGATGTTCCGTCACTGGCCAGAACACACCATGACGTCCGGGCCAGACGGCCCTGGTCAGTCTGGGAAGGGTGTACTGTTTCGGGCATGGGGTCGGAGACCATTTTCCATCCCTGCCGGACTGAGGAAACACGTCGTAGCAGGGTTGTGAGGGTGCCCTGCTGTCTGGTGGGATGTCCTTCAACCAGTGCCCAGTACCGTTTGATGGTTTCATGTGTGGCAAAGGCCTTCTGTGCAGCAACAAGGGCTGATTTGCGTCGGGCTATGAGAAGGCACCCTGCCGTATCAGCATCCAGCCGGTGGACCAGCCACGGGCCGCCCCGCTTCTGGGGGAGCAGACGGCTCTCGACACTGTCCTGGACTTTGGGGCCGGGATGGGCGGCAAGTCCTGCCGGCTTGTTGATGACGACAAAATGACGGTCCTCCCAGAGGAGGGGCAGCTCCTTTCCGGGCTGGAAGAGGGGAGGGGGCGCCACGGGTCAGTCCTCGTCATCAGGATCGTGCCGGTCCAGCCCCAGAGAGGCCTTTGTTGCCAGAACATCCCGTTTTCCCACATGGTTGGCAGCGCTGATGATACCTTCTCTCTCCATCTGGTCGATGATGTTGGCAGCCCTGTTATAGCCTATGCGGAGATGGCGCTGCACGAAGCTGGTGGATGCCCTCTGGGCCCGGACGACAAGTTCCGTTGCCTGTTCATAAAGGGCACTGTCCTGATCTTCATCAGAACCTTTGCCGCCCCCTTTGCCGCTGGAGGATGCATCTTCCTCTTCCTGTTCGTCAGCCAGCACCTCGGTGTTGTAGACAGGAGAGCCTTTGGAGCGCAGGTCGGCCACCACGGCTTCGACCTCTTCATCACTGATGAACGGCCCATGCACACGGGTGATGCGGGCACCACCCTGCATGAAGAGCATGTCACCCCGGCCAAGAAGCTGTTCGGCCCCCTGCTCACCCAGAATGGTGCGGCTGTCGTATTTGTTGGTGACCTGGAAGGAAATGCGGGTTGGGAAGTTGGCCTTGATCGTTCCGGTGATCACATCAACAGAAGGACGCTGCGTGGCCATGATGACATGCACGCCAGCGGCACGGGCTTTCTGGGCCAGACGCAGCACGGAAGCTTCAATCTCTTTACCGGCCACCATCATCAGGTCGGCCATCTCATCAATGACGATGACGATGTAGGGGAGGTGTTCCAATGGCAGGCGATGTTCGTCAAAAACGGGGCGGCCCGTTTCCGGGTCGTAGCCTGTCTGGATGCGGCGGGTAGGTGTTTCACCGGAGGCTTTCAGGTGGCGTATCCGGTCATTGTAACTGCTGATATTCCGCACACCATGATCCGCCATCAGGCGATAACGGCGGTCCATTTCCTGTACGGCCCATTTCAGAGCACTGACAGCCTTGGGTGGTTCGGTCACCACCGGGGTCATCAGATGCGGGATGCCGTCATAGATGGACAGCTCCAGAATCTTCGGGTCGATCATGATGAGGCGGCAGTCTTCCGGGCTGAGCCGGTAGAGCAGCGAGAGGATCATGGCGTTGATCCCGACTGACTTGCCGGACCCGGTCGTTCCGGCCACGAGCAGATGCGGCATCCGTGCCAGATCGGCCATGATGGGCTCCCCGGCAATGTCCTTGCCAAGGGCCAGTGGCAGCTTGCTGCGGTTTTCTTTCCAGGCCGGTGAGAGCAGAAGCTCAGGGAAATAGACTGTCTCACGGGTCTTGTTGGGGACCTCAATCCCGATGACATTCCGGCCCGGCACTGTGGCGATGCGGACGCTCAGCACGGCAAGGGTGCGGGCGATGTCATCAGCCAGTCCGATCACCCGGGAGGAGCGCACGCCAGGGGCTGGCTCCAGTTCATAGAGTGTGACGACTGGCCCGGCCCGGTAATCGGTAATGGTTCCCTGTACGCCGTAATCATCCAGCACTTTTTCCAGCATCTGGGCATTGGCCTGGAGAGCCTCTTCGGAAGGACCAGTTTCGTTCTGGTCTGGCAGCGGGTTGAGCAGGCCAATGGAAGGTGGCAGCCAGGCGGAAGGGGCTGTCATGCCGGGCAGTGGTCCCGGAGCCATACCGGGTGGTGGCGGAACAGGGCGTGGTGGCATGACAGATGCCCCGCCCGGTTGCATGGAGCCTTCATGGGCCGGAGCCCCGTTCATGCCGACTGCATGATCCGTAGCTGCCTGCATGGTGGGAGCAGCATTGTAGGCTGTTTCTTCCACCATGCCGGAAGAGCCCGACCCGGCACCAGTCGCCGGGCTGGTGGCGGCCATGAAGCGCTTCAGGAAGCCGGGCTGCTGTGCCGGACCGGAAAGTTCCTGTGGCTGGATATCCAGGGGGGCGCCGGAGATGTCGTCATGGGTCTCTTCCGCATGGCGGCGCTGGACCGTGCTTGTCCGCCCGGGGTCGTGGCGGATATGGGCCAGCATACGGGCATAGGGATTGTCGGCTTCGTCTTCCGGCTGTGTGGCCTGAAGGGCGTCTTCTTCCTGGACAGGGACCGGGTCAGGCCGGGGAGGGGGTTGTGTCTGGGCGGAAGAGGGCTTCTGCCAGGGGGCCGCCCCCTGCTGCATGGGGGACCATGGCGTGGTGCCGGTGGGGGCTGGTGCTGTCCGCTCTGCCTGTCGGCTGAGGTTGCGCATGATGAAACCGGATGGAAGAGGGGCATTTCCCATGGCCGGGCGTCCATGGCGGATGGGACCGCCAGAGCCTGAAGGATAAGCGACATGCCGTTCTGTCTCGGGGGTTGCTCTGCGGGAGCGGAGCAGGGCCCTGACAGGGAGGCGCACCAGGGCGCTGAGGCCGCGGCCAACGGAGCGCCACTCCCGCCCCTGCAGCCCCATGGACAGGGGACAGAAGACGGCCAGTATGGCAAGGCTGATCAGGATGGAGAGAATGCCCCCCATGCTGCCAGTTTCACCCGAGACAAGATTCAACAGCTTCTGGGCAAAGAAAACGCCGGTTTCCCCTCCCAGCCCGCTGCTGGTGGGCCAGGCAATGCCCAGCCCGGGAACGGTCAGCTGTAACAGGCCGATCGTCATTGCGGCGGCCGGACAGAACAGTGCCGCAGCTACGAGGCGGAGCAGAGGCAGGCCAAGATGGTGATGGCGCAGGAGCTGCCACGTCCATGCCAGCAGGACGAGGACAGGGACAATGCCTGCCAGGCCGAGCAGCTGCATCAGCCCATCGGCAATGGTGGCTCCGAAACGTCCGAGCAGATTGGTCGGTTCAGTGCCTGTGGCGGTGTTGAAGGAGGGATCATGCGGATTGAAGCTGAAAAGGGAAGCCGCAATCGCCAGTGCCATGATGAGGAGAATGACAGCCAGTATTTCCATCATCCGTGCCGAGAGGATGCGGGAAAAGGGGGAGTCATGCCATGCGGGAATGTCCAGGGTGTCGTCCGCCATGTCATGCCCGGGAAATGGGTCAACGGTGCTGGCATGGCTGCGCCGTGAGGCAGGCAGGATGGCACGCAGCTTGGCGGGAAGGCGAAAGCGGGAAAGCACAGGGGCAGATCCTCTGGCGGGTCAGGAAGGCATGATCGGCCCGCAATATAGCCTGTCCGGACTGATTCTGGAAAGCGGAACCACCCGTTCGCCCGGATCAGGGCACAGGGCGGCTGCCTTTGACACTGCCATCATGGCGCCAGACATGCAGCGTGGCAGCGCCGAAACTGCGCTGTGCCAGCAGTTCTGGCGGGGGAGCCGCAAGGCTGGGCAGGAGATGGGCATGGAAGGGCTGGAAGGGCTCTCCAGGGTCCCGGCCATCATTCTGGAGGGGCGTGGTTTCCGTTTCTGCAACAATCAGGGCTCCGTCAGCCACCCAGCCTGCACGCCACAATGTGCGCAGGCCCTTCTGCACCAGCCCTTTGTGATAGGGAGGGTCGAGAAAAATGAGCGTATGAGGCTGAGGCGCCTTGGGGGGATGGGTTACGTCACAATGGCGCAGGCGGGCACGGTCCGCCATGCCGCAGCTGCGGAGATTGGCCTGGAGGGCGGCAATGCCGGGACGGCTTCCTTCCATGAAGGTGGCAAACCGTGCCCCACGGGAGAGGGCCTCCAGCCCCAGGGCACCCGTACCGGCGAAGGCATCCAGTACCAGCGCTTTTTCCAGCTCATCCCGGCCAAACCAGGGAGCATGCATGAGCATGTCAAAGAGGGTCTGCCGGGCGCGCTGGGCTGTCGGGCGGGTGGTCATCCCTGCGGGGACCTGAAGGCGACGGTTGCGGGCTGTACCGGCAATGATCCTCATGGTGTCAGGACCGTGTCCTGCCGGTCCTGCCGGACTTCAGGCCCGGAATCTGCTCCAGCAGGGTCTTGTGCGAGACCTCTTCCAGCTCATGGGGTTTGAGAGTGCCAAGGCTGAAGGGGCCGTAGGAGAGGCGGATGAGGCGGCTGACATGGAGGTTCATGCCCATCATGACCTTGCGGATTTCGCGGTTCTTGCCCTCCCGCAGGCTGACGGTCAGCCATGAATTGTCCCCTTTGGAGGAATCCAGCGTTGCCTCGATGGGACCATACTGCACACCATCCAGCACACAGCCTTTTGCAAGCTCTTTCAGCCGCCGTTCATCCACAAGACCGAAAACACGGACACGGTAACGGCGGATCCACTGGCGGGAGGGCAGTTCCAGCTCACGGGCCAGGCCGCCATCATTGGTCAGCAGCAGCAGTCCCTCGGAGTTCAGGTCCAGCCGTCCCACGCTGACAACACGGGGCATGGCGGCGGGCAGGGAGTCGAAAACCGTGCGGCGTTCTTCCGGGTCGTGATGGGTCGTGACCAGCCCGGCGGGCTTGTGATAGCGCCAGAGGCGGGTCCGCTGGGGTGGGTCCACGGGCTTGCCATCCACGCAGACAACATCACCCGGCTTGATGAAAGTGGCTGGATGGGTGACCGGGCTGCCACCAAGGGTGATGCGGCCTTCCCCTATCATCCGTTCGATGTCACGGCGGCTGGCCACCCCGCGGCGGGCCAGAGCCTTGGCAATGCGTTCACCACGCTGTGTTTCGGAGGAAGGGGATGCAACATCTTTCATAACCTGCGGACATACAGTGTCCGGCCTTTCCTTGGCAATCCATTTACGGCTCTATAAAGCAGTCAGGGAGGGATTTTGTGGTTGGTTTTCCAGTATCAGGGGTGCGTGTGCATGTCTTTTCCCGCCGTCATGACAACACAGCAGGCCATGCAGCAGGCCCTGGCCCTGGCGGATGAGGCTGCCCGCATGGGGGAGGTGCCTGTCGGGGCCGTAGTGCTGGATGGGCAGGGGCATGTTCTGGCCATGGCCCGCAACCATGTCGAGGATCATCACGATGCCAGCGCTCATGCCGAGCTGCTGGCCATGAGGCAGGCAGCACGCCATTGTGGCACGGCCCGGCTGGAAGGCTGCACGCTGGTCGTGACGCTGGAACCCTGCCCGATGTGTGCTGCGGCCATCACCCATTTCCGGCTCAGTCGCGTGATCTATGGCGCTTACGACCCCAAGGGGGGTGGGGTGGACCATGGGCCCCGTCTTTTTGCCCGGCCGGGCTGCCTGCACCGGCCCGGGGAGATCATCAGTGGTGTGCGGGAACGTGAGGCCGGAGCGCAGCTTCGGCGTTTCTTCCGGGTGCTGCGGCAGAGGGACTGATTACCCCAGCACGGCCCGGAGCAGCCCCGTCGTGATGATTCCGCAGAGCATGGTGGGCAGGAGGGAGAAACGTGTGGCGGCCAGAATGGTGGCGAGCAGTCCCAGAATGTCCGCCGGGCGGCCTGTGGCAAAGTCCGGGGCAATGACGGCTACCAGCACGCAGCCGGGCACGATGTCCATGATGGCCTGCATGCGGGGCGAGAGGCAGCGGCCTGCGAGCAGCAGATAGCCGCTGATGCGTGTCAGGTATGTCACCAGAGCCATGACGATAATGGCCAGCAGGGCAGGGAGATGGAGGATCATGCGCCCCTCACCACCAGCAGGGCCGTGATGATTCCGGCCAGCGTTCCGGCCGGGACATACCAGGCTCCGGGCAGCAGGTGATAGACCAGCACGGCAACGCCAAGGCTGACACACCATGGCAGGGCATTGCGGGCCCCTTTCCACATGCCCTTCAGCAGCATGATGAAGACGGCGGGAAAGGCCATGTCCACGCCATAGCGGGTCATGTCACCCAGCAGGTTGCCTGTATAGCCGCCCATGAAGGTGAAAATGAGCCAGCAGAAATACAGGCAGACCGTGATGCCGCCATAGAAGCCGGTGCTGAAGCGGCATCCCGGCCTGTCATGCAGGTCAGCCAGCGTGAGCGCCCAGACCTCGTCACACATGAAGAAGAGCAGCAGAAAGATCTTCCAGCGAGGCAGATGGCGCAGATGCGGGGCCAGCGTTGCCCCCATGAGAATGTGACGGCTGTTGATGAGGAAGGTCACCCCGGCCAGCAGCAGGATGGCAGGGGGAATGGACCAGAGGCCGACAGCGGCGAATTCTGACCCACCAGCAAAGTTGAGGCCTGTCAGCAGGGGAACTTCCACAATGGAGAACCCCTTCTGTACGGCTCTGCTGCCCAGAAGGAGGCCGAACGGCACGAAGGCGATGAGCAGCGGCAGGGATGTCTTCATGCCCCGGAGAAATTCCGGCCAGAATGTGCCCTGCCTGATGGGGGGGGATGTGGTCTGCATGGTGCCTGTTGTAAAATCATGCCGCCCTGTCAGCAAGAGCCTTGGGAAAGGGCCGGAGAGGGACATGGCTGGCCATGCCTTACATTTCTTTTATGTGGCACTTGCTTGCAGAGCGGCCTGCCCTGTTCCTATCTAGTAGGACAGTTCCAGTTGATAAGAGTTTAACATCTAGCGTCAGGAAATCTCTGCGATGAAATCGCCTTCCCGTCTGTCTCTGGCATGCATGGCCATGCTGCCCGTGTTGGGTCTGGCCAGCCTTCCGCTGCCTGCCGTGGCCCAGAATGCTCCCATCCGTCCGCAGATGTCGGGCGGGCAGGGGATTCCCGACTTTGTGCAGATCGTAAAACAGGTCAAACCGGCAGTCGTGTCCATCACGGCCCATATCCGCGAGGGCGCTGATGATGAAGAAGGGGGACCATCCGGAGGGAATGGCGGGCCGCAGGGGTTTTCATTCCCGTTCCCGTCCTTTCCCTTCCCGTTCCAGATGATGCCAGGTATGCCGTCCAACCGCATGGTGGAGGCTCGGGGGTCGGGTTTCATCATTTCGGCTGATGGCTACATCGTGACCAACAATCATGTCATCAATGGTGCCACGAAGGTCAGCGTGAAGCTGGATGACGGGACGACCATGCCAGCAAAGGTCATCGGTCATGACGCCAAGACGGACATTGCCCTGCTGCGTGTGAAGGCCGACCATCTGCCTTATGTCGAGCTGGGCAATTCCGACGACGTGCAGCCGGGGCAGTGGGTCGTGGCCGTCGGCAATCCGTACGGTCTGGGCGGTACGGTGACGGCGGGCATCATTTCCGCTCTGGGGCGTGACCTCCATTCCGGTGCCTATAACGACTTCATACAGGTGGATGCGCCCATCAATCACGGCAACTCCGGTGGCCCGCTCATCACGCTGGATGGCAAGGTGATTGGTGTCAATTCCATGATCATGTCGCCCAATGGTGGCGGGTCCATCGGGATTGGTTTTGCCATTCCGTCCGCCACGGTGCGCTCGGTGGTGGATCAGCTGCGGGCTACTGGCCATGTGGTGCGTGGCTTCATCGGTGTGGAGACGCAGGACATCACCCCGACCATGGCCCGTGCCCTTGGGCTGGTCAGCAGCGACCATCCCGGTGCCCCGTCCCATGGGGCGCTGGTGGCCAATCTCATCAAGGGGGGACCGGCAGACAGGGCCGGGCTGAAGAGTGGCGATGTGGTCCTGTCGCTGGATGGTCACGATGTCCGCAGTGCGCACGACCTCGCCGTGAAGGTCGTATCCATGGCGCCGGGTTCCAAGGGGACATTTACCGTGCTGCGGGATGGCAAGACGGTGTCCCTGACCGTTACGGTCGGCAATCAGGCCCGCAGCGGGCAGGAAGGGGCCGGTACGGATGGCAGCACGGCAGAAGCGCCGTCTGGCAAGCTCGGGCTGGCTCTTGGCGTGCTCACGCCCAAGATCCGTCAGGAGCTGGGGCTGGATGACAGCGTGCAGGGCTGTGTTGTGGCCGATGTGGGGCAGGGCAGCCCTGCCGACCATGCGGGCATCCGTCCCGGGGACATCATCGTGGCGGTAGGCAACCAGATGACAGCCAATCCCCATGCCGTGGTCGCGCTGGTGCAGAAGGCGCTCAGGCAGCATCAGCCTCCGCTGCTGCGGATCCTGCGGGATGGCCAGCAGCTCTTTGTGGCCGTTTCTCCGGATGGTTCGGGGGATGGTGATGAAGATGGCGAGGACAGCCAGTAAGATACCGGCCCGGTTTCTGCTGTCTTTCTGAGACTGCCGTGCAAATCCTGCTCTTCCGTAACGGGAAGGGCAGGATTTTCCGTATGGTCTGCTCCAGTCCCGGCAGCGGGGACCATTTACCAGAATGGATGGCCATGTGGCCCTCTGGCTGGACTTCCCGTAAATCCAGCGACCCAGTGCCGTGATGGCCTGTCAGGGCGCTGCTGCTTCCGGGCTCCGGTTCATGGTCGTGCTGTCTGGCGGCCTGTCAGCTGATGAGACTTTCCAGCAGGGCATCCACATCTTCAGGGCGTGTGTAGAAGCTGGTGACAAACCGGACCAGCTGCCCCGGGACTCCTTGGGGAGTGGGGTAGGTGTAGAATGCGTAGCCCTCGGAGTGGAGCTGCTTTACCTGTGCTTCTGGCAGGACAGCAAAGATTTCGTTGCTCTCCGTGGCAAAGGGCAGGTTTACGGCAGGGTGTTTGTACAGCCCGTGGCGCAGACGCTGGCACATGGCATTGGCGTGGCGGCAGTTTTCCAGCCAGAGGCCGTCATGCAGCAGGGCCAGAAGCTGGGCTGAGAGAAACCGTTGTTTGGACCATAGATGCCCTCCCCGTTTGATGCGGCGGGTCATGGTATCCACCATTGGGCGGGTCCGGTCATTGAGGAAGAAGACAATGGCTTCAGCGGCCATGGCTCCTGCCTTGGTGCCGCCAAAGCTCAGGACATCGATGCCCGCCTTCCAGGTGGTGTCGGCGGGGCTGCATTCCAGATGGGCAATGGCATTGCCCAGTCGGGCACCGTCCATGTGAACGGTCAGCCCGTGGTCATGGGCACTTTCCGACAGGGCGGCAATGGTCTCGCAGGAATAGGTCGTACCCCATTCCGTGGCCTGTGTCAGGGAGAGGGCCGTAAAAGGGGGGGCCAGAACACCCTTGCTGCGGTTCAGCTGGAGAGTGGGGGGCAGACTGGCCGGGTCCATCCGTCCCTCTGGAGAGGGAAGGCCGACCAGCTTGGCCCCCTGCATGAAGAATTCCGGCGCACCACCTTCCTCGGTGTTGATGTGGGCGCTCTGGTCGCAGAGGACACTGCCATAGGGTGGCACCATGGCCGAGAGGGCCAGTGAATTGGCCGCCGTCCCTGTCGTGATGGGGAAAACGGCAACTTCTGCCTCGAAGACATCTCCGAAACGCTGGTTCAGGGCCAGGGAAAGATCGTCGTGACCGTAGGAAGGAACATTGCCGGTATTGGCTTCAGCGATGGCCTGCATGACAGCCGGGCAGGCAGGGGTCACATTATCGCTGGCAAAATTCTTGCGTAGATCGTCACGCACGGGGTGAGTTCCTTCGTCTTTGGCTGGAGAGGCTGTCCATTTCCGTTTTCCAGTCTCTAGCGGAAAGATCGGGTCTTGTCATGTCTTGTCCAATGGGCATAGAGAGGCGGGAATACGGGTTTGGCAGAGGGTTACTGAGCATGACGGCAGCATCCAGCGTACACGCAGATGGCGGGGCGGCACTGATTGATGGCAAGGCCATGGCCGCCAGCATGACGGCCGGGATCCGGGAGCAGGTTGAACATCTGGTCGAGCAGGGGCATGAGCTGCCCGGTCTGGCCGTTGTTCTGGTTGGCAATGACCCGGCCTCGGAGGTGTATGTCAAGAACAAGGCGATCCAGACACATCGGGCGGGGATGAAGTCTTTCATGCAGATGATGCCGGAAAGCACTTCGCAGGAGGAGCTTCTGGCCCTGATCGAGGAGCTGAATGCCAATCCCAAGGTGGACGGGATTCTCGTCCAGCTGCCGCTGCCACCGCAGATTGATGCTGCTGCCGTGACCAACGCCATCCATCCTGACAAGGACGTGGATGGTCTGGGTGAGGTCAATACGGGCCGTCTGGCGCTGGGAATGGAGAATGGCATCGTGCCCTGCACACCGCTGGGCTGTCTCAAGCTGTTGCAGTCCGTCCATGAGGACATGACCGGGATGCATGCGGTTGTCATCGGTGCCTCCAATCTGGTTGGCAAGCCGATGGCGCAGCTTCTTCTCCGGGCCAACTGTACGGTCACGGTGGCGCACATCCATACCCGCAATATCGAGGTATTGGCCCGGGAGGCGGATATTCTCGTCGTGGCTACCGGCAAGGCGGGGCTGGTGAAGGGAAGCTGGATCAAACCCGGTGCCACGGTCATTGATGTGGGCATCACCCGTGTGCAGACCCCGGAGGGCAAGAGCCGTCTCGTCGGGGATGTGGTGTTTGAGGAGGCAAGCCAGATTGCCGGGCATATCACGCCTGTTCCGGGTGGGGTCGGGCCGATGACCATTGCCTGCCTGCTGCACAATACCTTTCAGGCAGCGAGTCGTCGCAGGGCTTCTTCAGAGGGCTGAACAGGTTCTGCTGGCCTGGCTGCCGCATGGTCTTTTCGCCCTGCGCAAGGCAGCCATGGCTGGGCAGATGATGGCACTGTCGTGGCAATTGCCCAACAATTGCTTGATTGTTCCACATGGATGGGATATCGCCTGTTCATGCACAGAATGACCGACTGGTCATTTTTCTCCCACAGCATTGCTGGTCCCATCATGCCACGAGGTTTCTGGCCGGGCAGGACGGGGGACGGATGATTTTCATATTCCAGAGGTGACCATGGCACAGTCCGCTACACAGTCTGATACGCAGTCTGCCACACAGGGTGGACAGGAGCAGCAGGCGGGCAGGCCGTTCAGGGACCGTGGGGCACGGAAGCTCATTCTGGTCCTTATTCTGGTCATGGTCGTGCTGGGGATCGGGCTATATCTCTTTTTCAACCGGAACAAGGTCGAGACGGATGATGCCTATGTGACAGGCCGCAAGATTTCCATTGCGGCGCATGTCAGCGGGTATGTTTCCCGCCTGCTGGTGGACGACAACCAGTTTGTGCACAAGGGTGATCTCCTCGTGCAGATTGATGGCCGGGACTATCTGGCACAACTGCATCGGGCTGAGGCTGCCGTAGCACAGGCCGAGGCGGACATGGTGTCCTACAACCTTTCTTACGCCGTGGCGCAGAAGAATTATCCCGGCCAGTTGATGGCTGCCCAGGGTGCCCTGAAAGAAGCCAAGGCCCGCCTCTTCCGGGCGCAGACGGATTATGTCCGGCAGCATCGTGTGGAACGTGCTGCTACGACCCAGCAGAATATCGACTATGCCCGTGCTGCGCTGGATGAGGCGACAGCCTCCGTCCTTCAGGCACAGGGGCAGCTGACACAGGCTGAGCCGGTGGATGCGAACATTGGCAATGCCTATGCCCATTACACACAGGCACAGGCCACGCTGAAATCAGCCCAGGCCGAGCTGGAGCTGGCCCGCCAGAATGTGGACTGGATGGACATCCGGGCCCCACGGGATGGCTGGGTGTCGCAGCGTACGGTGGAGCAGGGCAATTTTGTGCAGACAGGGCAGGAGATGTTCTCCATCGTGGCCAGGGATGTCTGGATCGTCGCCAATTACAAGGAGACCCAGCTTGCCCACATGCGGCCGGGCCAGAAGGCCGAGATTGAGGTGGATGCTTACCCCCAGCTGCATCTGAAGGGCCATGTGGACACCATACAGAAGGGGTCCGGTGAATCTTTCAGCGTTTTTCCGCCTGAGAATGCAACGGGGAACTTCGTGAAGACCGTGCAGCGCATTCCCGTGAAAATCCTGATCGACAGCGGGCTTGATGATGAACGGCCTCTTTCCCTGGGCATGTCGGTCGAGCCAACCGTCCATGTGGATGAGTGAGGCCGGCGATGGCTGATACATCGACAGAGGAGCATCACAACTGGAAGCCCAGGCACAACCCCTGGCTTGTGGCGGTTGTCGTGACGCTGGCAGCCTTCATGGAAGTGCTGGATACCACAATTGTCAACGTGGCTCTGCCGCATATCGCAGGTTCGCTGGGCAGCTCTTACGATGATGCCACATGGGCGCTGACCTCCTACCTCGTGGCCAATGGGATCGTGCTGACGATCTCGAGCTGGCTGGCGAAGCGGTTTGGAAGGAAACGGTATTTCCTCATCTGCGTGGCGATGTTCACCATGTCCTCCTTCCTCTGCGGTCTCTCCACCTCTCTTCCCATGCTGGTAATTTTCCGCCTGATGCAGGGTTTTTTTGGCGGTGGATTGCAGCCGGTGCAGCAGGCCATCATTCTGGACATTTTCCCGCCAGAAAAACGTGGCGCAGCCTTCGGTCTGACGGCCCTGGCCATCGTGGTGGGGCCGGTTCTGGGGCCGCTGGTAGGAGGATGGCTCACGGACACCTATTCATGGCGATGGATTTTTTACGTCAACGTGCCCTTCGGCATCATGACGGTCATGGCCGTGATTGCACTGGTGGAAGATCCGCCATGGGTGAAGGCCGTGAAGGAGAGGGTGGATGTTGTCGGCATCAGTCTGATCTCGCTGGGTCTTGGCTGCCTGGAGATCATGGCGGACCGTGGTGAGGATGACGACTGGTTCGGCTCGTCTTTCATCACGACCATGGCCATTATCGGGGGGCTGTGCACTCTTGGGGCCATCATCTGGCTGCTCAAGGCCAAGAATCCTCTTCTGCGGCTCAGCGTGCTGAAGGATCGCAATTTTGCCCTCGGAACATTCATGATCGGGGCTGTGGGTGTGCTGCTCTATGCGTCCGCCGTGATTGTGCCGCAGTTCGCCCAGCAGGTGCAGGGTTACACGGCCACCATTGCAGGGCAGCTCATGGCACCGGGTGGCATGGCTGTGATGGTGCTGATTCCCTTTGTGGGAATGCTGATGAAGCATGTGCAGGTCCGGTATCTCATCGGGCTGGGTTTCTTCTTCATGGCCCTGTCCTGCTTCTTCGCAGCCACGCTCTATTCCGATGTGGACTTCTGGTATCTGGTACTTTGCCGCATGAGACAGACAGCCCCACTGGCTTTTCTGTTCGTGCCCATTTCCACCATTGCCTATGCGACCTTGCCGAGGGAGCTGAACGGCGATGCTTCGGCCCTGTTCAGTATGGTAAGGAACTATTTCGGGTCACAGGCTATTTCGCTCTCTACAGCGGCGTTGACGGAAATGCGTCAGGTTCAGCAGACGGATGTGTCCTCACACGCCATTGCCTCACGGCCAGAGTTCCGAAACTATCTTTTCCATGTCCAGCAGCTGGCGGAAGCGCATGGTCTGGCCCCGCTGCGTGCGCATGCTTTTGCCGTTGCCCATATGTATCAGGAGTTTCTGCGGCAGGTGGCCATGCTGGCCTATAATCAGCTCTTCAATGTCCTAGGGATCATGGCTCTCTGTATCGTGCCGTTCTGCTTCCTCATGTCCCCGATGAAGGGCGGTGGCCAGGGGGGAGGTGGCCATTGAAAGCGGAGCAGCCCCGCCGGATGATTGTTTCAGGGAGCGTACATCCTGAGAAAACTCTCCGCCACCATGGTAGCCACGCCGTCTATGCTGTTCTGGCTGGTGTCCACGGGCAGGGAGAGGCGGCACCGGTGGATGATACGGGTCTGGCACATCGTGAGAAACTGCTCGGCAGCAAGGTCGATGTCAGAAATGACCAGTTGGCCGCCTGCATGTTTTTCTGCAAACCAGTCGGCAAGGCCGGTCAGTGTCCGGGAGACACCGTAATGCCAGAGCGTGTCTGCCAGATTGGGGAACTCGTTGGCCTCTGCCACGACGATGCGGTAGAGGCCTATGGCCTCCGGGTCGATCATCAGGGTGATGATGGTGGCTGCTGCCTGCCTGAGGGCCGTGCGCAGGTCAGGCTGAGGCGCCCGGGATACGGATTTCAGCGTGTTGAGGCGTGTGCGGCTGCGTTCTTCGAAAAAAGCCGTGAACAGATCAGCCTTGTTCTCGAAATGGTTGTAGAGCGACCCTTTGGAGACACCTGCCAGATGAGCGATCTGCGACATGGAGGTTCGCTCATAGCCCTGTTGGAGGAAAAGCTGTCCAGCACTCTGGAGTATCTGCTCGCATTTGCGGGAAGCCGCTTTGCTGTTGCGGGGTGGACAGGGGGCCGGGTGTTCGGTCTGGGTCATCGTTTTGTGGAAGGGTTGCTCCTGCGTATGGAGGGGCATGATAGGCTGCTGGGGCGGCATGGTCCATATGGGCGATCTGTTTCTGGCCCGTTTTATGTTGATAATTCTACAGGAGCTTCACAGTGAAAGACGCTCATTTGTTCCGTTCCGTCCGTAAGGGAGTGGGAAACCTGTCTTCACGCGGTTTCAGCTGGCAGCTTCTGTCTGGGGTGGCTCTGCTGGGGCTGGGGGGGTGCCTTATGGTCGGCCCTAAATATCATCAGCCGAAGGATTGGGCCCCGCCGCATTATGACCTGCATAATGGTAGCAACCAGCCGTCCGGCAAGGGGGCATCTGCCAAAGGAAATGGCCCTCATGGGGCCAATGCAGCGCCGGAGGACAGGACCAGTAAACAGGCCTCTCCCGCTTCTGTCGTGACAGAGCTGCCCATGGCGGATGCCTGGTGGAAGAGTTTTCACGACCCTGAGCTGACATCTCTGGAAGACCGTGTGGCCACGCAGAACCTGTCTTTCCTTCTGGCTACACAGAATCTGGCGCAGAGCCGGGCCCAGATGATCATTGCCGGGGCGGAGCGGTTCCCCAGTCTTTCAGCGTACGGAACCTATGTGCGCTCGCAGCACAGCTCCAAGCAGCTTCAGGAAATCTTCAAGCGTGTAGGCAAGGGGTTCCCAGACCTGCCAGCGCAGGAGGCCAATTTTCTTCAGGGCTCCCAAGAGGCCCAGGTCCCGCTGCTGAACCAGTGGCAGGACAAGATTGATGCAACCTATGAGATCGATCTCTGGGGGCGTGTGGCCTACCAGTATCAGGCGGCAAAATATCTGATGAAGATGAGCGAGGAGGAACGGCGCAGCATTCTCATTGCCCGTCAGGCCGACATGGCCCGTGATTATCTCCAGCTGCGGGGTGATCAGAAACGTCAGCGCATTCTGGCAGATAGCCATGCCACCGTGCAGAATCTGCTTTCGTTGGCGCAGAGCCGCTATAAGAGCGGGCTGGTTACGGAGCTGGATGTGGACAGCATGAAGGCCCGTCTTCATGGAATTGAGGCCCAGCAGGCCAATCTGGATGAGACGGTGGCGCGGGAGCAGAATGCCATAGCCCTGTTATTGGGCATGCCACCGCAAAGCCTGAATGAGGAGCTTGGACAGACGGCGGGTGTGCCGACTGTTCCCCCCTTCGTTCCGGCTGGTCTGCCATCGGAACTGGCCCATCGTCGCCCGGATATCCGGGAGGCGGAAGAGCATCTGCGGGAAACGGTAGCAGAAGTTGGTGAGGCCACAGCGGATTTCTATCCCAAGGTGACCGTGACGGCAGATTTCGGGTTCCAGACCCTGTCTTTCCGGGACCTTGGGTTCTGGAATGCCCGTGCCTGGAATGTCGGGCCCAGCATCTCTCTCCCCATTTTCCAGGGCGGGCGGCTTTATGGTCAGCTTCGTCTGAAAAAGGCAGCACAGCGTGCTGCAGCCGTGGAATATCGGCAGACGGTTCTTCAGGCCTGGAATGAGGTGGATAATGCCTTGCAGGCCTATCATGATGAGCAGATTCATCATGAAGGATTGGCAAAGACCGTGGATGACGAGAAGCGGGCTCTGTCTCTGGCAACCAGCCAGTATCGGGCTGGTCTGGCGACTTACCTGTCCGTTCTGGAAGCACAGGAGAAACTGCAGGAAGCCCAGCTTGATCTGGCTGCCAGTGACAGTGCGTTCGCAACGGATCTTGCCCGTCTCTACAATGCGTTGGGTGGGGGCTGGTCTGATACCCTGCCTGATAAGGAGCAGGTCAGCCAGGCAGCGCAGCCAACGACACACTGAAAAAGGGCGGGGAAACAGCCATGCAGGCGGGGAGGTTGTGCTGGCCTGCCAGCAGTGGCTGTGCATGGTTTTTTCCTCATGATCCTGCGACTCCACGGTCTTGCTGATGAGACTCGCTGTCAAGGGGAGCCATCTCTTGCCCACAGAGTTTTCCACAGGTGCGAGGGCGCAGAAAATGGCCACCTTCATTGTATTGTGTGAGTGATTATCCACACCTCTTTTCGGGGGTGTGGACTACGTGGATACCTTGTTGTGGGGCAGGATCAGGGGGAATGAATACAAGAAAACCGGCATGTATTCATGCCGGTTTTCTTTTGGGGCAATCCCGTCTCCAGCAGAAACAGGAGAAAGCCTTATTTGGTTTTCTGGGCTGCAGCAGTGGCTTCGGTCACGACATTTTCGGAGACGAAGACCAGCGTGTTCAGGGCATCGTTCAGGGCCACGTTGGCAGCCTGGGGATTGTGACCCTGTGCAAAGATCAGGGCACGGTTCACAAAACCCTGGAGCTGGTTCAGCGGAGCCAGAGCAATGATGAAGTCGATGTCCTGCCCGACGAGTTGAAGGGTCTGGGCGGCCTGATCGGTCTGTCCGGCCTTCAGCTGGGCATTAGCCGTTGCCACGGCACTCTTTTTGCTGGGTTCCAGCATGTCTGTTGCGATGACCTCACCCCCGACCGGGACCCAGTCCGTCGGACCGTTCTGGGGTGTGTGGCTGCTGGAGACAGGATGCTGGGGAGCGGGGTGCAGGTCGGCTTCGGCGGCTGTGAACTGTTCACGGGCCTTGGCGGCTGCCTGGAGGTGGGTCACGGCGGCGTTGAGAGCCGGCAGGGCCTGCTCGCTCTGCCCGGCTGCGAGAAACTGCTGGGCCTGCACGATGTTCGCCATGGCCTTCTGGCCGTGTTCGGAGAGATGATGGAAGGCGCGATGCTCTTTTTTGCGCACGCTTTTCACATGCTTGCTGGAGACGGCGGCAGGGGCATTGTTGCTGGCCGGTGCGGCATCATCGGCGAAAGCGGATGTGGTCAGGGCGCCCAGGCCGAAAAGGGAAAGGGCCAGGCCCTTGTGCAGTGTATTGAAGCGCATGGAAATATCCTTGTTCATAGGATGGAGGATGCCCTCCCATGCAGATGGTTGCAGCCCCTCTGCGCAGGATGCAGGTCATCCCGATCACAGTGATAACAGCTTAAAAACAGCTCATGTGCAACTGTTATGATCGGGCTGAAAATTCTCAGAAAATCTCGATATGGCTTTTGAAGCCAAGCAGAGCCGCATCCCGGAGATTGCCCTGGCCATTGGGGCGGAAGAAATATTCCAGCAGTGGCTGAAAAATGACACCCCGATAGACATGGATGGCGTAGTTGACTTCAAACACGGCGGCATGACGCTGTATGCCAGTTGCATGGTCCGGGAGGCGGCTGAACTGCTGTGTGTCCAGCATCATCGTCTCGGTGGCCTGCACACCGGGGGCAATTTTTTCGTAGGTGAAGGAAAGACCAAACGTGTCAAAGGGGCGGGAGCGGAAAATTCCACGGTCTATGAGAGCCCCATAGGCTTCCCATTCCCGCAGGGCGATCCGTTTATCATTATAGAGGAACCCCCCCAGCAGCGTGATGCCCCGTTTGCTGCTGTGGTAATGGTTCAGGATATGCTGGTCGGCCATGAACCAGGCGCCGTAACCGTCATGCCGTGTGCGGGGTCTGCCATGGGTCAGGGCGTAGGGACGTCCCTGCTCATCAAGATAATTGTCGGGGCTGGGGGCGGTCATCATCACGCCGCCGATCTTGTAATGCCCGGGATGGTTTTTGCCGAAGAGGGGCTCCCATCCCATTTCAAAGGGGAGGCGGAACCCGTTGATGTTGCCGCCATTGAACTTGAAGCCGGTACGGTGCTGCTCGTTCTTGTAGATGCCGTTTTCTCCGGCATAGAGGCCGCTCTGTATATAAAGGAAGCGGGAGGGACGGACCCGGATGCGCCCAGCCCAGACAGCTGCAGGATAACCGCTGACAAAGCTGCTGTCCGTGGCGGCCTTGGGCCGTCCGCAGATGCTGCCATTCTGGAAGTTGCAGAAGAGGGGGCTGTTCTGGAAGTCCGACATTTCCGCCATGCGGCCGGCAGCGATGGCAAGGCGGCCATTGAACAGGTCTTCTTCACCATAGGCCATGACGAGATGGACAACCACATTGCCGCCACCGCCGTAATCTTCCGATGCATGGTTCAGCCAGTCACCAAACATGCGGTTGGCTGTTGTTCCATAGCGGCCGACAACAATGCTGTGTGTGGAAAAACCCCGCAGCCCGATGAGCTGTTCCCAGTTTATGTTGAGTGAGGCGGCATATTGCCCGGCATTGCTGGCGCCCTGTTTGTAGGGTGCGAAATGCTGGGAGTTGGGATAGTTTTTCTTGGGCGGCGTGATGGCCCCGGCAAATTCATTCGTGTTGTCGAGGAGGAGGGCAATGCCCCGTTTGCGCAGCCAGTCCGTCATGCCAAAGCCATGGGGAAAGAGGGCCTCCGGCCTGCCAAAGGGAGGAACCGAGGTCGTATAGCCGCCATGGGCAGGCAGGGGGGTATCAACCCGGAGCAGGGGTTCGTTACCGACGATTTCATCAAGTACCTGTGCCTGCGCACCGGGGGTGGCGAAGCAGAAGAGGGCGACTGGCAGCAGCCAGGACCAGTGCCTGGCCAGCTTTTTGAGAAAAACTGATGAATAACGGCGTAGTTCTTTTAGAGAAATGGGTACGTTCTGCCGTATGGGGCAAGAGAATATGGCAGGCATAATAGTCCCCATTTCTATAAAAAGAACCCTGACGGTACGAAATTGCCCCCAAGAAAGAGCGCATTGTTGCGGAATCTGTTAAAGAAGTTTGGGTAAAACTTCAAAGTCTATCTTCCGCCTCTGGATATTTTTCAGTCCGACCTGCTGTCTGGACGGGACTGCCATGAAGTAACCTCTTTTCACGCCTCTGGGAGTGTGGGAAAAGCGGGGCCATGAGTACCCATATGGAAACCCATACCATTCACCCCGTTCCTCAGGCGCATCGTCACGGGCGGGTAGCGGACCTGTTCTCGGTCTGGTTCAGTGCCAACATGACATTGCTGACGGTTGTTACCGGGGCTCTGGGGCCAGCCGTATTCGGGCTGTCGCTCATCTGGTCCGTTTTGGCGCTGGTGCTGGGTAATGTGGTGGGGGCTGTCTTCATGGCGCTCCATGCGGCACAGGGCCCGCGTCTGGGTGTGCCCCAGATGGTGCAGAGTCGGGGGCAGTTTGGCGTTTATGGGTCGGTGCCGATCATCCTGCTGGTCGTGCTCATGTATATCGGTTTTGCTGCTTCCAACTGTGTCGTGGGGGGAGAAGCCCTGGCGCATGTGCTGCCTGTCTTCCAGGGCAGCAGGGGGGTCTGGCTCATTGCGGTGCTGACACTTCTACCCTGCATGATGGGGTACAGGGCCATTCATGTCTGTTCCCGTCTGGCCAGCTGGATTTCCATTGTGGCGGTCATTTATGCCATCGGTTGTGGGCTGGGCGGGTTTTCCCGCACATTGCTGGCAGACATGCACGGCACGGTAGCCGGATTCTTCGGAGCCTTTTCCGTTTCGGCTCTCTGGCAGATCGCCTATGCCCCTTATGTTTCTGATTCTTCCCGGTATCTGCCGGATGAGGCCGGGTCCGGCCGGCAGGCCTTCTGGGCGACCTATGGGGGAACTGTCATCGGGGCTGTTCTGCCCATGGTGCTGGGGAGCCTGCTGTCACTGAGCTATCCGTCCCTGCCGTTGGCTGGAGCGCTCTCCCTGACGGGCGGCCATATGGGCAATATCGTTCTTCTGGTGCTGGCACTGGCCATTCCGCTGGCCAATGCCATGAGTGTCTATTGTGGAGCGTTGTGCAGCCTTACTCTGGTGCAGACCTTTTGGCCGTCGTGGCGTGCCGGCCTGTGGGGGCGGCTGGTCATGACGGTTCTTCTGCTGGGGGCGGCCCTGGTCATGAGCCTTGGCATGGTTGGTGACTTCCTGAAGGCATACACGTCGTTTCTGGATGTACTGATGGCAGTGCTCGTGCCGTGGACGGCAATCAATCTGTGCGATTATTACCTGCTGCGCCATGGCGAGTATGATGTCATGGCCTTTTTCAGGGCGGATGGTGGACCGTATGGGCGGTTCAATCTGCCGGTCGTGTTGATTTATCTCCTGGGTGTGCTGGTTGAACTGCCTTTCATGAAGACCGGCCCGTATACAGGGCCGCTTGTGGAAGCCCTGCATGGAGTGGATATTTCATGGATTGTCAGTCTGCTGGTGACGGCCGTCGTGTATTACCTCTGGGTGAGACGATGTGACGGGGTGAGAGCCTGAGCTTTATCTGGTCGTATGAGGGGTTTCATTGGGGTCTGATGTAAGCTGTACTGACAGGGTACTATTATATTTGTAATTGATCTGACTTGTTAAAAGAGAACCGATCCTTCTATACAGGCAGAAGCCGTTTTAGACTGGCCATCCCTGTGGGGGTGGCAGGGGACGTGATGCAGCTCTTTTGTTGACGGCCGGGCCCTGCGTCATGTCTGCTCTGTGGGGAAGGCTCTGCATGCTGTGGCTGAGGAGGGTGAGATCACCGGGTGGGCTGCTGGTGCTGGGTGGCATGGTCGTGTTCTGGCTGCTGTCGTCTGCTTCGGCAGAAGCATCGGACATCACGTTTGCCGTCATTGGTCCGCATGAATATGACCTGCCAGTGGATTTCAAGCCTTTCAATGTATTCGTCCAGTATGGTGACGGGAATGCAGCAGGAAATTATTATGATGGGCAGGGGGCCAGAAAGCCGGAACGGGGCAGCCATACATGGTCTGGCCTGAGCAAATACGTCCATTTCTGGACGTTTGATTCCATTCCTCATGTCGGTTTTGCCTATGAAGTCATCCAGACGGAAAGTTACCGTCTGGCGGATGGCACAAATTATGGTGGATTGGGGCCGACCATCACAGGGCCTGCGGTGTGGTTCAAACCGAATGAACACAGCACGTTCGGTATCCAGACCTTCATGCAGACACCCAGCGCCACCCGGAAAGTCCTGAACCCGCAATACTGGTCCAATCTTTCAAGCTTCATGTTTGATTATGAGTGGAAACATTTCAGTTTCGGTGGAGACCTCGGGGCTGTGGTGGCTTCGACCATGCATGTCAGAGGGGAACATTCCTATCATCCGGGGACGGCCTTTCACAGCAATCTGCGTTTCAGCTGGAAAGCCAGCCGCAGGTGGGAGCCATTTTTCTCCATGGACTGGCAGAACAATGCCGGCTGGCATGACAACACGCTGGGGCGCTCCGTGGCGGACAGCAGCAGCCGGGAGGTTACGCTGGGCGTGGGATTGATGTGGAACATCAATCCCCGGCTTAACATCACGACCCGCTATGCCCATTCGGTGGACGGACGTTATGTACCGGAGACCAACGCTTATTATTTCAAGCTGGTTTATCTGTTTGAGGGGGCCCTGTTCTCACATTACTGACCGTCTGGCAGGTGGTAGAGATTTTTTCCCCGGAGCGCTGTAAGAGGGGAGCGGTCTCGACAGCCATAAAAGGACGATGATGACGGCAACATGCAGACATCGGTTTCTGACGCCGGAAACGGGCGGCCCCTGCCTTCTGCTGGTCATGGCGCTGGCAGGTTTCATCCTGGCCAATTCACCATGGCGGTCTTTTTATGCGCTGCTGGCCAAGCCTCTGGGACCTGTCCCGTTGGGGGATGGCCTGTCACCCTTCTGCCTGCCCAGCGTTGCAGAGCTGGTCACCATTGGGCCGATGACGCTGTTTTTCCTCACCATTTCGCTTGAGCTGAAAAAGGAACTGACAGCCGGGCATCTTGCAGAATTTCGCCAATGTCTTCTGCCCTGTCTTTCTGCTCTGGGAGGTGTGGTTGTTCCAGCAGGGCTGTATGCGCTGATCGCTGCACCTGACCCTGCCCTGCGGTCAGGCTGGGCCATTCCCGTTGCAACGGATGCAGCTTTTACGCTGCCTGTACTGTTGGCGCTGGGGCGGCGTGTTTCGGAAGGAGGGCGGGTCTGGCTGATGGCACTGGCCATTTTTGATGATGTGCTGGGCATTTTCATCATCGCCCTCTTTTATGGTGGAACACCGCATGCCATGCCGCTTTTCGGTACGGTCATCCTTGTGGGCATGATGGCCTGTGCCGGCTGGCGGGGTGTCCGTTGCCTGTGGTTTTATGGCATTGGCGGGGGGCTTCTGTGGATTTGCCTGAAGGAAGCGGGGCTGCATCCCACATTGGCGGGTGTCGTGGTGGGGCTCTGCCTGCCGACCGCCCGGCATGATGGCCCGTCTCCTCTGGAGCGTGTGGAGCATGGTCTGGCGCCGTGGGTCACATGGGGGGTGTTGCCGCTGTTCGGTTTTGTCATGGTGGGTGTGCCGTTGGCTGATACGTCTCTCACGAGCCTTGATCTGCGTCTGATCGTGGCTGTTGTGGTGGGGCTGGTATTGGGCAAGACGGCCGGAATTTTCGGCATGACGTGGCTTGCCATACGGTGCCGCCTGGCTTCTCTTCCGGCCCGGACATCATGGCCGATGCTTTTTGGTCTGTGCCTGCTCTGTGGGTTGGGTTTTACCGTCAGTCTTTTCATGGCTTCGCTGGCCTTTCCTGCTTCGGGCCTGCTCATATCCAGCAAGATCGGTATTTTTCTCGGCTCTTTCATGGCCGTGGCCAGTGGCTGGTTCTGGTTGAGATGCGTGGTGAAAGAGACGTGAAGCTCTATCTACTCGACAGTTCTGCCGTGCCTCTGTATGGGGGCGGGCGTGTGCTGATGATCGGATAGAGGAACTCACTGATGAGCCATGAGCGGACAGACCGGCCGGATGCCCTTCATGACCCGGCCTGTGATGGAACGACACATGCCGGAGTGGCCAGCCCGACCGGTAGGGAACGTGGCTATGCAGCCCGGAAAAAGCGCCGTGTGTCTGCTCCGCTGACACCGTCCGGCAGGCCGGTTCTGGAGCCTCCGGGTGGGCAGAAAAAGGTGCTGCTTCACTCCTGCTGTGCCCCCTGCTCTGGTGAGGTGATGGAGGCGATGACGGAATCAGGCATCGACTACACCATCTTCTTCTATAATCCGAACATCCATCCAGAGCGGGAATATCTTCTGCGCAAGGAAGAGAATGTCCGGTTTGCCGAGGCACACAACATCCCGTTCGTTGATGCCGATTATGACAGGGACAACTGGTTTGAGCGGGCCAAGGGCATGGAATGGGAGCCGGAGCGTGGCATACGCTGCACGATGTGCTTCGACATGCGTTTTGAGCGCACGGCCCTGTATGCGCATGAGCACGGGTTTCCTGTCATGACGAGTTCTCTGGGCATTTCACGCTGGAAGAACATGGCCCAGATCAATGATTGTGGTGCCCGGGCCGTGGCGCCCTATGATGGGTTGTCCTACTGGGATTTCAACTGGCGCAAGGGGGGAGGCTCTGCCCGCATGATCGAGATCAGCAAGCGGGAGAGATTCTACAAACAGGAATATTGTGGCTGTGCCTATTCCTTGCGGGATACGAACAATTTCCGGCGTTCAAAAGGGCGGCCCGCCATCGTGCTGGGAGAGGAATTCTACGGCGAAGAAGACTAGACCTTTTCCTGCCCGGGGAGCACCCTGAAGGCAGGAGGGACGTATGAAAATTGCCATTGTCTGTGATTCCTTCAAGGAAAGTCTGGCCCCACTTGAGGTGGCTGAGGAGATAAAAGCAGGTTTCTCCCGCGTGTTTCCTGAAGCATCGTATGTCTGCCTGCCCATGGCAGATGGTGGAGAGGGAACAGTGGAAGCCCTCGTGCAGGGTACGGATGGTAAACTGGTGCATTGTTCCGTCACGGGGCCGCTGGGGATGCCGGTTCCTGCTTTTTTCGGCATCAGCGGTGATGGGCAGACGGCGATCATCGAGATGGCAGCAGCGGCGGGCCTTCCCCTGCTCCAGCCAGAAGAGCGTGATCCCTTGCGGACGACCACTTATGGAGTTGGGCAGCTCGTTCTTGCCGCTCTGGAACATGGGTGCCGACATGTCATTCTCGGCCTGGGGGGCAGTGCTACCAATGATGGAGGGGCCGGGTTTGCGCAGGCTCTCGGGGCTCGCCTGCTCGATCAGCAGGGGCAGGAGCTGCCGCCTGGTGGTGGGGCTCTGGCCAGGCTGGTGGATGTGGACCTTTCCGGTCTGGACAGACGCCTGTCTGACATCACGCTGGAAGGGGCCTGCGATGTGACCAGCCCTCTGACAGGGCCGCGGGGGGCCTCGCATGTTTTTGGTCCCCAAAAAGGGGCTGGACCAGAGGATGTAATTCTTCTGGATGATGCCTTGGTGCATTATGCCCGTATCCTGGCCCTTCGGTGTGGGAAGGATGTGGCGGCTGTGCCCGGGGCCGGTGCTGCGGGGGGATTGGGCGCTGGGCTCCTGGCTTTTACGAAGGCACGGCTGCGGCCAGGTGTGGAGATTGTTGCAGACCAGCTTCAGCTGGCTGCACGTTTCAGGGATGTGGACCTTGTCATCACCGGGGAGGGCCGGATGGATGGCCAGAGTGCCCAGGGCAAGGCTCCCATGGGGGTTGCTCAGGTTGCCAGAGCCCAGGGGCGGCCTGTCATTGCCATTGTCGGTTCTACGGGAGAGGGTGTGGACAGGATGCATCAGGTGGGCATTGATGCTTTCTTTGATACGGTTCCCCGTCCCGAGGCGTTGCCGGTCGTGCTGGCGCAGGCCCGTGAGAATGTCCGTCGTACAGCAGAGAATGTCGCCGCTGCGATACGGACAGGGATGGAGATGGGACGGAACCTGTCGGGATCATCTTGAACGGTAACATAACTCTACCATATTTCTGTGTTCGTCTGCCCAGCAGGTCATGAATCAAGACATTGGAAACAAGCAGGTTTTATGAAGCGTTATTCTGTTCGTCAGATCATGGTGAGCATGGGGGCAGGCCTTGGGCTGGTTGCCATGCTGGCGGCTCCTGCGCAGGGCATGGCCGCCAGTGCTTCTGACAAGGTGGATTCCGGGTCAGCCCCGGCGCACGCTGCGCCCGTCGGGACAGTTTCCCTGCCTCTGGGGCAGCCGGAAGGTGATTTTGGCTGGGCCGGTGTGTCGGGGGCATTGCGGACCCAGCTGGACCAGGACCAGACGACCTTGCGGACGGTTGGTGCCGCTCTGGGGGGACTGAAGGGGCTGCCTGCCGGGCGGTTGCTGGATTCCTACACGCAGCAGGTGGCGAAGGTCCGCCAGCATGTGACGGACGGGATGGCGCAGATCCAGGCTTATGAGGGCTCTATCAATTCCCTGCTGAAGGTTCTTGGCGACAAGGCCGAGGATGGGGAGGATGCTTCCATCACCCGGCAGCGTGTCACGGCCCGCAAAACCTCCATGGGGATTACGGCTCTTCTGGTGCGGATGCGTGTCTGTGATCTTCAGACCCGCCAGCTGGAAGGTCAGCTGGACGACCTGCGCCGCAAGGTCCAGCAGGGAGCGCTGGTACGGCATGTCGATTCTCCTCTGGGGGTCGGTTTCTGGCGGCGGGCTCTGTCGGATGGTTATGCGACATTCCGGGATATGGGGCAGGATGAGCCGAGGGCACTGGTTGGTGTTCTGGGTATTGGCTGCCTGGTCATGCTGTTTGGCTTCGTGCTGAGGCAGCTGGCGACCCGTGTTCTTGCTTCAGCCCGGGGGCAGGCGAGCTGGGGGGGCGTGATCCGCAGCCAGCGTGCCCTGGGGAGCGTGTTGGCCGGTGTCTTGTGTGGTCTGCTGGCGGAAATCCTCTGGCAGGGCTGGCAGCTTGTGGGTTTCGACAGTGATGGCGTGCCCGCCATGCAGGGCGCGTATCTGACACAGGCACTGCCGGTGTGTGGTTTCATCATCGGGGCCGGGGTGTCCCTCAAGCGCTGGCTTCTGGGCAGGGCGTGCCTGCCGTGCAGTCTGCTTCTCGGTGGAGGAATTTTGTTCTACGGAGCGTTGCGGACGGCCGAAGTCAGCCGCGATGTCGGCCCCGGGCTGGATGCCGTGCTGGAAGGAGCATTTGCGCTTTCCACATCCATCCTGCTGTATCTGACGTGCCGCTCCAGCAAACGTGACCAGAAAAACGGGGCGGCTCTGGGTGATGTGGAGGCAGGCAGTACGGGGCAGGATATTGGTGCCGTACTGATCCAGCATATTCCCCTGCATGGTGTTTCTGCCCTGCTCATGGGAGTGACGGCCGTTGCCGTTCTGAGTGGTTATATCTCCTTTGCTTTCCTGCTGAATGACTGGGTGCTGACGCTGCTTTATGCCTTTGGGGCCGTCATGCTGCTCATGCAGGCGTGGCGGGACTTTTCACAGTTCCTCTTTTCGGCACAGAGCCGTCTTGGGCGGCTGTGGACCGAGCTGGAGCTGAGTGCCCGCCGTCTTGCGCAGATGGAGGTCATCACCACGGCGCTGGTTGGTCTCAGCCTTGTCATGGTATTCATTGCCCTGTTGCAGGGTAGAAATGGTGTTTCCTTCATCGGGACATGGCGGCAGCTGGAGCATGTCTTTGGTGGGGGTATCCTGTTTGGTGTGCCCGTCTCGCCAAGGACGATAGTGGGAGCGGCCCTGCTGCTGGTGGGCGTTTATTACGCCATACGGTTTTTGCAACAGTGGCTGCAGACACGTCTGTTCCCGGTCACGTCCCTGGATAATGGGGCACGGACATCCATCATCAGCATTCTGACTTATACATTGTGGATCGCTGCGGGGCTCAAGCTGTTGGCCATGATCGGCATTTCCGTACAGAATCTGACATGGGTTGTCAGTGCGCTGTCGGTGGGTGTGGGTTTCGGTCTCCAGTCCATCGTCAAAGACTTCATTTCTGGTCTGATCCTGCTGGCGGAACGCCCGGCCCAGGCTGGGGACAAGATCACCATCAGTGGCAATACAGGGGTGATTCAGCGTGTGAATGTCCGGGCAACGGATATCCGGCTGAGTGATGGCACGACACTCATTGTTCCCAACTCCCAGTTTATCACGGCGAATGTGCAGAATTACAGTGCGGGTCATAATCCGCTGAAGATGAGCCTTGTTTTCGCTGTACCGACCAATGTGAGTGTGGACAAGGTGAAGGCGCTTTTCATGCTTGTCGTGGCGGATCAGCCGGATGTTCTGAAGGACCCGGCCCCGCAGAGCTGGCTGGGTGACAAGGTGGGGGATACGGTTTCTGCGACGCTGGCGATCTATGTTGCACGGGGCACGAACAGTGATGCCGTGAGAACGGCTGTTATCTCCGGGGTGCTGGCACGTTTCAGCCAGGAAGGTATCAGCCTCATGGTGCCGCAGGTTTCTATGACGCTGCCATCTGATGATGGGTCCCAGACATGAAAAAAAAGCCAGGGTGACTGTCACCCTGGCTTTCCATGCCACTGTCGTGCGGGGAGGTTTTACTTGCCGTCGACGGAACGGGCAATTTCAGCCACGAGCTTGAGAAGGTAGGCACGGTCGATCTTGGTGTTCGGACCTTCGATGCGGACTACATCCTGCACCAGAGCGAAGATGAGGTCTTCGCGGGTCATGCTGCGGGCGATATTGTTTTCTTTCTGAGACATGCAGGTAAATCCTCTCATGTGGTGAATTGGCAACGCCGGGTAGACGGTACCGTGCCGGTATCCGTCCCAGCAATCTTTTAGCAGTTTTCATTGAGATAGGTCACGAGGTGTGGATGAAAAGATTGTAACCATAGTCATGGTACCGGTCTTCCATCTTTCCCGGGATTCTATTTTATTGGGGCCACACAGGCACCTTTTTGCTCAGGATAGGTCATGATAACGCGTTTCAGGAATTTCTTTGCTTCAGCCGAGGCTACGACCCGGGCTGCGGTCAGCCCGGTCCGGCCAGTACTGACCGCTCTGGCCGTGGGGCTTCTGCTTCTGGCCGCGGTATGGATCATCCATCCTTTCCTGCCCCCCATTCTCTGGGGGGCGACGATTTCTGTCACGCTCTGGCCGCTGGTTCAGCGGTTGCAGACCATATGCTTTGGCAGCCGGTCAGCGGCGGTCTTTTTTACCGTCCTGGCCGCCATGATCATCTTCTTCCTGCCTGCCGTGCTGGTGATCGTCATTTTTGCACGGCATGTTGATGCCGTGTCCCATTTCATTGGGATCCTGCCGACAATACAGCTGCCAGCAGCGCCCGCCTGGGTGGGGCGTATCCCTTACGTTGGGGGCAATATCATTCCGTTCTGGGATCATCTGCGGGAAAACAGCCTGCCGGAGCTGCTGAAACAGGTCATCCCGTCGCCAGAGAGGATCCTGCATGTCCTTCTGGCATCAGCGGGCAGCTTTGGGTCTCTTTTGCTGGAATTCGCTCTGACATTGATCGTCATGGTGCTGCTGCTGGGCCGGGCGGAGGGCATCATCATGCTTCTGGACCGGATTGGTGGTCAGCTTGGCGGCAGAAAGGGACGTGCCCTGCTGAAGCAGGCCGAGATCACGACACGAGGTGTTGCTCTGGGTGTCACGCTGACAGCCATTCTTGAATCACTGTTCGGCTGGGTTGGCCTGATGGCCGCTGGTATGCCGATGGGCAGTGTCGTGGCGGCGGTCATGTTCATTTCCTGTGTTCTACAGTTCGGTGGGGCATGGGTGATGATTCTCAGCACCGTCTGGCTTTATTTTACGGCACCGTTGATGCACGCCATCATCATGCTGCTGTTTGCGCTTGTGGTGATTGCAGGAGACAATTTCCTTCAGCCGCTCATCATTCGCCGGTATGTGCGGATTTCTGTCATCGTTATCATGGTGGGCGCTTTTGGTGGGTTGTCCACACTTGGTTTTGCTGGTGTCTTCATCGGTCCAACCCTGCTTTATCTGACGGAGACGATGATTCGGGACTGGGCGGGCCTGCCTGCTGACGATGAAAAGGCGGGTCAGGCTGATGCTTCAGCTGATGCCTCCGAGAGCTGAGCGTGTATCAGGCCGGCTTCCGCTGGGGGGTATCACCTGCCAGTGGGAGCGACCTGTTTCCAACGGTAGAGAGTGAGAAGACTCCCAGCCCAGAGGGCCAGACTGGCAAAGCTGAAGGCGATGGTCAGTTCTGCCGCAAGAGGGGTCTGCACGGCTGTATGACGCATAAGCACGATTGTGACGGCTCCCGAAAGACAGAAGGCCGCAAGGGCCAGAATGATCCCGCGGCATAAGGCTCTGGGCAGCAGACAGTAGCTGACCAGTGTCAAGGCAATCAGCCCATGGTAGGCTAGGCTGGTCTGCTGGTATGAGTGTTCCATGTCTGGCGTTGAGACGCTGGACAGATGGGGGATCGGTGTCAGATGGGTCATGAGGGGGCTGATGGCGATGATGCCGCACAGCCCCAGCAGGCAGCCCAGCAGTGTCCCTTCGCTCAGACGGCCCAGCCAGAGGGTGGCGGGTGTTTCCACGCAGGATGTCTGTCCCGGTTTCCTGCGGCGGTGGGTGTTGAGCCAGAGCTGGTTGGCAGCATGGAAAAAACCGACGCCGCACAGACCCAGTGCCACATAGAGCCAGCGGACAAATTCGCCGCCAAAACTCCCGAAATGCAAGGCGAGGCACCATGTCAGGATACGGCGGGCGGGTGTTTGCTGGCCGGGTAGATTCTGGCTGTCGATCAGGTGGCCTGTTTCGGGGGTCAGCAGGACAGCGCCACGATCCCGGCCAATGAGCGGGTTCTGGAGGTCTGTTCCTTCTGCCAGCAGATAAGACTGTCCTGCCGGAGGCAGGCTCCGCTCCCCATTGGCATTGTAGAGCGGGGCATGGAGGGCAAGGCGCTCGGCCTGACTGTCCGTGCCGTGAGGGGACAGGACATAATCCAGCGTGAGGGGATGAAAATCTGGTGCCAGTTCATGCAGGAAGGACAGGGCTTTTTCGGGGGGAAGAAGCGATGATGCTGGTGGTACCTTTCTGGCAGTTGCCTGCTGGATGCCGTCATGCCTCGAGGAGACAGGGTACAGTAGCGGCGAGAAGGCAAAAAGCGCCGTTGTCAGGGCGATGATGAGGTGGAAGGGCAGGGAGCAGAGGCCGAGAAGACTGTGGAGGTCGAGCCAGAGGCGGCGGCTGTGGCCCTGCAGGCGGACGCTCATGAGGTGGCGCCATATGCCGGGCAGAAGAAGAATGACACCGGAGAGCAGCGCCAGGCCGTAAAGGAGGCAGACGGTACCGACAAGAGGCATGGCCCAGTTTTCGGGCAGTGGCAGGCCCAGACGGCGGTGCAGCCCTCCGATGAACGTGGGAACAGGGGACAGGATCAGCTGGTGAAGGGAGGGAGTATGAGAGGCAGGCAGGCTGATGAGAATATGGGATGCTGGCAGGCCGAGGGGCAACTCTGGCCCTGTCGGGATGCTGAGGGTGGCCGTATCTGATGTTTTGAGGCCGACCCTGTAATGGAGGCCGGGGAAGATGGAGGGTAGGTCTTCTGTCCGGGATGTGAGAATCTGGTCAAGCGTTGCGGGGATGTCTGCCAGTGGGAGGGCTCCATGGTCCGGCAGGGGCGGCTGGCTCCATTGTTGGAGAGGGGCGGCAAACAGGGTCATGGTTCCGGCCAGAAAGCTCATGGAAAGCAGAGTGCCGGTTGTAATGCCGATCCAGCCATGCAGGGCGCGGTACCGGATGGCCAGATGCTGGAGCTTTTGCCACGGGCCGAGGCCGATACACAGGGTCAGCCCCGTAATCCCGGCCAGACAGGCGCCCGTCATCAGCAGGCAGAAGCCTGTCATGCCATAAGGGCGGAAACAGGGGAGGGTTATGTCTGCCCAACAGGCCGCCATGATGAAAAGAGCTGCCAGCAGGCCACCGATGCCCAATCGCAGCCACAATACGGCAGAAGGATGGGGCTGTGGGGGAACCGGCCGCCTGTCCCTGCCTCGTGATTCCTCCATCAGGACGTATGGGACTGGGTGGAAATGAGAATGGCCCAGAGGATGGGCATGATGCACAGCAGTACCATGCCAAGCCCACCAAGGCAGAAAAAGGCGGCCATGGCACCGAAGACATGAGCCCATAGCAGCCATGCCAGCCCGCTGGACAGGGCAATGCCGACCACACCGGCAGTACGGCCCAGCTTCTCGGGTCTGGGCGTATTGCCGGGGAGCTGCATCCACAGGAGCACGGCCCACACGGCCCCGGCCAGAAGGCCGCCCCAGAAGAAAACGGGCTCAGACGCAGTCTCCAGTCTCATGCTCCCTCCGGCTTCCCCGCATTCCGCCTGCTACAGGAAGGCTGGCAGGTGGATCATGCTCTGTAATGGGCCGGATTTTATGGGGAAGAGGGAAGAGACGTCAAACCTGTATAATTTATACAGGATATAAGGAGTCCTGATGTCAGGCTTCCATGCCGCACTGCCGCCGCTTCTTACTGCCGCCGGAAGGGGAGGCGTTTGCGCAGGCCGCTGAGTGGTCCTGCTGCCGCAAAACCAACGAGCAGGGAAGCTGTGACGGTCAACTGAAAAAGAAAGTGATAGGAGGACGACATGATTCTGTTCTCCAAGGCGGGGGTGACGGATGTCATCTTCAGGCATCAGTAATTAATTTTACGTAATAAAGGAATGGTTTTTTGGAGGATTCTGCAAAAAATATGAAAGGGTGCTGTTTTTGCTGCCTGTTCTGTGGAACGTACTGCTATGGGCAGGCCCTCTGGCAGGTAGGGGAGCGGGCCTGGAAGAAGAGGAAGCAGGGATGAAGATTCGGCCAGCTGAAGACAGGGACATTGCCGCCATTACCGGGATATACAACCATGCTGTCAGTACGACGACAGCCATATGGAATGACAGGGTGGTGGACAGTGCCAATCGTGCCGCCTGGCTGAAAGCCCACGATGAGGCAGGCCTTCCCGTGCTGGTGGCCGTTGATGACGGGGGTGGAGTGGCTGGTTATGCCACGTTCGGGCCATGGCGTGCCTGGGATGGCTACCGTCATACCGTGGAACATTCCGTCTATGTTCACAAGGACAGGCAGAGGGCCGGGATCGGGAGGGCTCTGATGGTGGCTCTTCTGGAAGAGGCCCGCCAGCGGGGATATCATGCCATGGTTGCCGGGATTGAATCGGGCAATGTCGGCTCCATCCGACTGCATGAACAGCTGGGTTTTGCTGTGGTTGGGCAGTGTCGGCAGGTCGGCTGCAAGTTCGGGCGCTGGCTGGATTTGACCTTCATGCAGATTCTTCTTGATGATCGCTCCAGCCCGGGCTGAAAGTCCTTCTCTGTCGGAATCTTGATTTGCACGGCAAAGCTGATGTGTGAATGTTAATTCATGTTCCGGTTGGGGAACAAAATGACAGCTTGCCGGGAAGGAGACGGTCATGGTGACAGGCTGGGCCTCCTTTGGCATCTGTGCCCTGCCGGTCTGTGACAAGTGTGGAATGATAGGGAGGTCCTGGGACTGATGATGGTACGATATGGGAAAGCCGGTCTTTATGGTGGGATGATGGCACTGGGCATGAGCTTAATGGCTGGAGCTGCCCAGGCAGAGGGCTTGGACCGTGTGTATGAGGTGCAGGCCCAGCTGTCTCCAACAGCCCTTGTGGCGGGCAACAGCACGCCAGTGGATGTGCTGAAGACCCAGATCGGCCCGAATATCCGGCAGGAACAGGATGAGAAGACGGTTTCCATCGGTCAGGACAGCTACAGGCTGGACCAGTACCGCATGAGGGTGCGTCTGCGCCATGGTGCTGGTGGCGGGTATGATGATGGTACGGTAAGCTATGTGATCTCTGCCAACCTGAGCCGGAAGAACAGCGATCATGCGACGTCCATTTTCACGCGGGTGAGAGGCGTCCTGAAGATGCATGATGGCCAGGCTACGGCTGTTCTGCCGGCCAATCGTTATTTCAAGGGGACGGTGCAGGTTGGTGCCATTGCGGCGAAGCTGTTCTGAACGTGAAGGGAGACTGGACCGTGTGGCGGTTTACGAAAGGCAGCATGGCCCTTCTGGCCTGTCTCATGGTTCCGGCTGGTGCCATGGCGGCTGGGCTGGCCCTGCCGGCTTCAGGAATCAAGGCGCCGTACAGCCCGTTGGCCATTCCAACCCGGATGACGCCCCTTGAAGATTCCCTGGAAACCCTGCTGGACAGGCAATACCGTGTTGTTGCTGCCCATCAGGCCGGAGGGGAGGAGGTGCTGGTTCTGTTCCGGGGGGATATGCCGGACAGGGCTGGAAGTACGGTCCTGTGTGCCCTGACGATGCCTAATCCTGCCAGGGATCAGAATGTCGTGACATCACGTTGCTGGGCCCTGAACCATCCTGACCGGTAAAACATGCCGTCATGCCTGTGCAAGAAAGCCGTTCTGCTGTGTGTACAGGTATGTTACTCATTCTGCGATGTCATGTGGTCCGTCATGCCTCATGTCTCTGCCCTCGGGTAGAGAAGACGGCTCAGGGAGGGAGCTATCTTTATGGTTGATTCAGTTTACAGTCTGCTTGGTTATGAGGCGGAGGTGCGCCAGCTGGGGAAGAAGATCGGGCGTTTGTCCAAGCATGAGCTTTTTTCACAGGATCTGACAGCTTTCCCTACTGCACATCCACGGGTCGAGCCCCGGCATGAGGCTTTTTATCGTGAGATCGAGGCATCCCATCTCTTTTACCGGCAGATGGTCAGCTCGATGGAGCGGGAGTTTCATGCTCTTTGTGAGTGTTTTTCATCTGAGCGCTATTATGCGGTTGATGGTGACTTCAACCATCTGATGGTGAAATTCAACGGTGATGCTGCTAACGATACGCTGGCCTCCATGCGGTTCATGAACCGTTTTATCCTCTGCCTGAAGAAGGGAGCACCCTTTGGGGAGGATGACACGCATGTCCTGTTCGCCAATTACGGGCGGCTGGTGGTCCGCTAGGCGGCAGGGCTGCATTTTTTCTGGCAGAGTGGCGCATGGCAGGGAACCCGGCATGACCTTTGATCTCTACACCACGCTGTATATCGTGGCCATCATTGCCGAGGCCATGACGGCTGCCCTGCTGGCGGGCAAGCTGGAGATGGATCTTGTAGGGGTGTTCCTGTTGGGATGGATCACCGCCCTGGGGGGAGGGTCCATCCGGGATGTGCTGCTCAACCATTATCCATTGTCCTGGGTGCGGCACCCCAGTTACCCGCTCATTACCGGGTTTGCCGCCCTGGCCACCATCATGGTGGCCCAGCACATGCACAGGTTGCGCAAACTGTTCCTGTTTCTGGATGCAATTGGCCTTGTCGTCTTTACCGTTATGGGCTGCCAGGTAGCGATGACGGAACATCTTTCTGTGGTCTGTGTCATCATTTCTGGCATGATCACGGGATGTATGGGCGGCGTGCTGCGGGATATACTCTGCAATGACATTCCGCTGCTGTTCCGGTCCGAACTGTATGGCACGGTGTCTGTCAGTACGGGGGTCGTGTTTCTCTGCTGCTCCCATATTGTGGACAACAGGAACATCGAGCTGCTGATCTCCATGATTTTCGGCATCAGTTTCCGTCTGCTCTCCATCCGTTACAACTGGACACTGCCACGCTTCAGTTATCGGTCCTGAGGCAGGTGGTCAGGTCCGGCCATGGGGGGCCAGAAGAATGAGCAGGGCTCCCACCAGGCAGAGGGCAGCCCCTGCCATGTCCCATGCATCCGGTGCCAGACCCTCCACGGCCCAGCCCCAAAAAAGGCTGGTGACGATATAGAGGCCGCCATACAGGGCATAGGCCCGCCCGGCATGGTCAGCCGGGCTGAATGTCAGCAGGATAGCGAACAGGCCGAGGCACAGCCCGCCGGGCAGGAGCCAGAGCGGGGACCGCCCCAGCCGCAGCCAGGCCCAGACAGAGAAACAGCCTGCAATTTCAGCGAAGGCCGCCAGGCCGTAGAGCAGGCAGGCAATGAGAGCATGTGACATGGCCGATGGTCCTGACGTGATGACGCTGTCTGTTCTGTAGCAGGTGAGACAGCTCACAGGCGAGGGCGGAGAGAGACGGTCTCTGCCTGGGGCTCAGGAATTATGTGAGGCTTCTTTCGCTGGGTGCCCTGGCTGGAGGTGATTTCTGGCCCAACCGACATTCAGTGCCAGCGTGGATATGCATCGGTATGGCAGTATCCAGCGGGAGCCGGCCGCTGGCGGGCGGATGAACACGGTCATCAGATTGCAGAGGATGATGACCAGTGCCACGTAGTTCTGGAGACCATCGGGCAGGGTGGTGAAAAAGGAGCTGATATCCATTGGCGGTATCTCCGTGATGATAAGGCCGCAGAGAGGCGGTCATGGGATTGATGTATGATGAGATGGAAGCGTCAGTCAGGTCGCTGGGGTCTGCCGGAGGGCAGGGAGGGCTGCTGCGACCTGGGCCACCAGCCGTCCATAAGGGTTCTGGCCATTTTCGTAGTGGATGATGGCCTCCATCAGGCTGGCAAGCAGGGTGGCCGTAGGCGGGCCGAGGACTGTATCCGGCGTCACGCCAAGGGCCTGCGCAACAGTATCAATGTAGCGTCGGGTATCGTTCTCGGCCGGGGGGGCCCATTGGCTGATGATGCAGGCGACGGTATCCAGCCTGTCCCGTACCATGTAACGGTAGAGCTGGTCCCGCAAGGCCATCAGGCCAGCTTCTGATGTGGAGAAGTGGGCAAAGCGGGGCGTGATGCCTGGCTCCGCAGGCTCCAGCATTGCGCCGGGCTGATGGGCGAAGTTGAGGTTGCCCGGATTGTTGTTGCGGATGCCACGGGGTGGCCGGGTGGGTGTCTGGGGCATGGTCATCAGCCTCCGAAGAAATGGGGGTAGAGCGTGTGGATGAGTTGATAGAGCCCCACGGCGACTGCTCCGCCAACCGCACCGCCGCCTGTGATGGCGGCTGTAACAGTGCGTGACCGTAATGAATTGCTCTCCCGTATCTGTTCGCTCAGGGAGGCAATGCCAGCATGAAGTTCCAGCGCCAGATTATCGATCTTGTTGCTGAGTTTTGTGAGGTCTTCATCATGACGGGCCTGTACTGCCTCCAGGGCGGCAATCCGCTCGTTGAGAGGGGTGATCCTGTCAGGAAGGTGTGTGGGCATCATGGGAGCAGTTCCATAAAAAAAACCGCCTTGGCGGGCGGTCAATGTGGGATGAGAGCGTGGTGGTCAGCTACAGATTTTTTGAATTTCATGGCGTTCATTTCCATAATCCAGAAGGAAGAGGGGCGTTTCCTTCAGGTCAGGATGGAGATGGAGCTCTCTGGCGACAGCCCGCTCTTCTTCTGGCGAATAATGGACAAGCGCCGGGCAGAGGGGACGAAAGGGAGGCTGGTTGCAGCCTGCCAGCAGGCACAAGGCCAGCCCTGCCAGTAGTCCCGCAGGCGGTGGAGCGGGGGCCATCAGAATTGTCCCTTTTCCAGTGTGTCCAGCAGCTGGGTGCGGGTCCGCAGGCCGTTGGTACGGGCTTCGAGCATGGTGCGGGCGGCCTTGCTTGTGGCCTGGGCTGTTGTCGCGTCCTGCTGGCTGGACCGGACCCGTGCGCTGTTGCGTCCAGCCCTGTTGGCATAGGCAATCAGCCCTCCCAGAAAGGCCAGCATGGTGAGGAGAAAACAGCCTGCAAAATAGGGATTCATGGGGGCTCTCAATCTGTTGGTCTGGCGGGTAACGTGGGGAGGGACGTTGGTGTGTCAGAACCATCCAGGATGGCTCTCAGTGTGCTGACACAGGCCCGCATTTTGGGGCCGAAGGTTTCGCCCATGGCGGCAGTCATGGCTGCCTGTTGCTGAACCTGCAGCATCATGGCGGCGGCCTGGTCCCGCAGGGTGGTGGAGGGTGTTTTTCCCTGTGTGATGCCCCCCTTGGAGAGAACTGGATTTACAACAGGGCGGGCGTTCCAGTCTTCATCCGTGACATGCAGGCGGATGGCCCGGCTTCCCGCAGGCATGTGCGGTGTGACCTGCTGGAGCAGCTCTTCTTCCGTCAGGCTGTGGGCGGTTATGGTGCCATCGGCCTGTTTCCTGTCCTGCGTGAGGGGAATGATGGTCCAGCCACGGATGGGGACAGGCTCCATGGCGGCTCCTTCATCAATTATGGCGAAATAGGCCATGTTCTGGGTCATGACGAAAGCTCTCCAATGGCCATGACAGTAATGTCATCGGCTGGATCAATATTGGCACCTCCCAGTCCGACCCAGAATTTTCCAACCGTGAAGCCGGTGCGGTCCGGTGGGGAGAGGGTTGAGGGGCCACCAACAATCATGTTGGTTCCGTTATGGAATGGCGGAACCATTACCGACACGGTGTCGCTGGTGAAGGATTGCGGAAAGGTGACCCTGTCTCCATGGGCTGCCTTTATGGTGAAAACCTGCATCATGAGCGGTGCGCCGGATGGGCTGCGTATGTTCAGCAGGACGTGGCCGTTCGGTGTGGTGATGGCCCCGTTCAGCGAGAGGGAAAAGACCCGGAAGATGTTGCCTTTGTTCAGGACAATATCGCCGGAAACGGCTCCCGTGGTCTGGTTCCGTGCTGTCTGGAGGAAGAGGCCCGTATCATCGGTCGTGGCACCGATCTGCCTGCTCAGTGTACGGCCATCATAGTCATAATGGCCTGATGCCACGATGTTGCTGCTTCGGGGGAGGGTATCCAGCAGTCCGCCCATGCCATCTGGCTGGCTGATGAAAGCTGTATCAGTCTGCCATGCCAGAGCCAGCAGGGGGCCGGCCATCGGTCCGGCCGCTACATTGCCGCTGATGAGGCCAGCAGCACCGACCGTTCCGCCAAGGCCTGTACGGAGCGGGCCGGAGGTACCGGCCGTGTTGGCAAATATGTTGTTGCGGATGATGGCGCCAGTGGGCCTGTTGAGATAGATGGCCGTTCCCGGATTGGCAGTGGAGCCGATATCCTCAAAATGATTGCCTTCAATTTCGACAAACTGGCAGCTGTCCGAGACATAGGCGGCATAGACCGGGTTGCCCGTTCTGGCGGTTGATCCATCACGGGATACAAGGTTGTTGCGGACCTGTACGCCATGAGCCGCCACGATGCCGATGGATCCACCCCCGTTGCGTCCGTGCGTATTGTTGTTGGAGAGGATGTTTCCCGTAATGAGGATGTTCCGCTGGATCAGCCCGTCTGCACTTTTCTGGTCTGTCGTCGTGATGCCAATGCCCCCGTCGGCATTGTCGTGAACATGATTGTTGGCGATCAGGATGTTCTCGTTGGCGGGCTGGTCGGAACTGTCGGCATAGACGCCGATCCCGTCATGGTTGCCGGAGACCGTATTACCTGTGGCCCCGCAGCGGCGGCAGCCCATGTAGAAGACGAAACCGCCATCGGTGTGACCGGTTGATAGGCTGTCCGTGAACCAGCAGTTGTCAGCCGACCAGATGAACTGGGGGCTGTTGCCGCCATCCAGCAGCGTGACGTTGGTAATGAGGCTGTTGCTGATGAACCCCAGAGAAAGCGGCCAGTTGAAGGTGTTGCGGATCGTGATTCCGGAAATCAGCAGATTGTCGATCCGTGTTGGAAATGAAGGCATATCAGGCGTATTGGCTGTATGGCTCAGCGTGTTGGCGCATATGCCGCCACTTACGGCGGTCTGTCCCCCCTGCTGGCCGGACCGGTTTCCGTCAATGATTCCCTGTCCCGTGATGGAAATCCGCTCCAGAGACTGGCCGGGGGCATAGATGTCCAGACAGTTCGTGTTGCTGTCTGGCGCCAGGGTGATGATACCATCCAGGACGAGATGCGTATCCGGGCGGGTGATGCGGAGCGTTCCAAGCATGACGGACAGCCCGGCAGGGTGCACCAGCCGGAAGGTGCCTGCACAGTCATTGATGGCGGCCTGATAGGCGGCACTGTTGGCGGCTGTGTGCTGGCCGTCAGGGTCGTGGGTGACACCGTAGCTGGTCACCAGTTTTTCCGGGAAGCGGGCCAGAACATCCCGGACTTTTTCTCCTGCAAGGGTACTGTCACCATCAATGGTCAGCCCCGCTGCCTGGCCGTTGATGGCGTCAATCTTGCCGCCAATTTCCCTGGCAACGGTTGTGGAGGGGACGATGTCTGTCGGGTTTCCCGTTGCCGTGTAGGAGCGCCAGGCAGGAACCCTGTTTGCTGGTTGTGTCATGGTTTCCTCATGCTGGTTTCATTGCGCCGCCTGCGGGCGGTCCCAAAGGCTGGATGACGCTCAGACCAGCCAGCGATAGCGGATCAGGCCGTTGCCTCCTGTGCCGCCAGAAAAGAGTGTGTTTTTGGAGAAGGCATCATAGGCTCCACCTCCTCCCGCACCGAAGGAGGAGGCATCCAGTCCTCCCTGTGCACCGGCCCGTCCACCGCCCCCGAAAGCAGAGTCGCCTCCGTTGCCAACAAGAATGAACGGGCCGTTCTGCCCGTCTGACCCTGGGGCACCGGTCTGCATGAGGATGTTTCCTCCATGTGCGGAACCGCCAGGGGCCCCAGCACTGGAGGCCTTTGCCTGCCATGAGGCTCCTCTGCCGCCACCTGCCGTCATGACGGCAGTTCCGTTGATGAACAGTACGGTATCGCCGCCAGGCTGTTCTGTGGTGCCCCCCCGGCCGACCCTGACGGACAGGGTATCGGCAGGAGAGATGGAGAAGATACCCTCTGCATAGGCGCCAGCTCCACCGCCACCGCCTGAAGAATTGGTGTTGGAGAATTCGCCCCATGCCTGGCAGTTGGCACCTCCCCCTCCTGCCCCCAGTGCCACGACATGAAGGCGTGTGGCCCATGCTGGGGGGGTGGGTATTGATCCGTCCTGATAGAGCGAGGCGAACAGGAGATTGGCTGAGGCTCCATCAAGACGGCTGAGCCTGCTGTCCAGACGGTCGGAGAGGGCCCCCAGTGTGTGCTGGAGTGCCTCATCATTGCCGATGCGCCGCCAGTATGTTCCGTCAGGGTCGGTCGCGGGGTTGGTCATGTTGCCATCCTGCTGGCTGATGAGCAGAATTGTCGGATCCGTGGCGGATCGCAGAACAGCTCCCAGCGGGTAGCCTCCGACATCATGGGCGAATGATGCATCGAATGTCATCGTGGTGCCTGCACACCATGCCCGTGCGATGGATGAGAGGGCAAACAGGATGCCGTTCATGTCCCGGCCATCTGGTGGTGTGCCCCCAGCCCCCGTAGGCTGAAAGGTCAGCGCGGGGAAACCCAGCATGAAAGAGGCCGCCCCTGCATCACTGCTCTGGAGAGGGATGTCACGCCGATAGGCCAGACCTGCATTCTGGGCAAAAGGAACGGTAATTTTCTCTGGAAGGTCGGAAGTCTTCATAGAATGTCATTCCCGAAATCATTTTTGGCAGGGGGGATGAAGGTGTAGCGGTACTGCACGCCAGAGGGGCGGGGCAGCACACCGGATGCGATGATGGAAACGTCAATGGCTGTGGGGCGGAAGGAGAAAACGAGCATCATGGTGTGGTCGCTCGTATCGGCCAGGTAGCAGTTGCCACGGTTGCCGAAGAGGATCATGAGGATGCGGTTGATGTCAGCGATGGACCCGGCAGAAATGTTTGCTGCTGCCTTGGCCAGGATCAGCTGGCGGTAGTTTTCGTCTGTCAGGCGGTAATTGGCTGTTGCTCCACGCCCGGAATACCAGATGCCTTCACCAAAGGTTCTGGAGGTCGGATAGCCTTGTGCGAATCCCCAATAGCCTGTCGCGTCAATGCGTAGAACCCGCCCGACCCCAACAATCCTCCCCCACACGTCCAGCCCCCAGCCTTTGGCCGTGGCCGGGTTCCAGACATCATGGAGGAAGGTCTCGATGGACCGTTGCGGGTCCACCGCCGCATTGAAGCGCTCAAGGATGCCGGTGAGGGCACGGCTGTTGGCATACTGGGCGAGGATGGTCTCCCGTATGTCGATCATGTCACCACCTGCACGCTGATCGTGTCCGCCGTCACCGTGGGAAGCTGGTTGATCGGCAGTGTGAGCCTGTTCTGGCCCGCATTGCCGTCAGTGCCGATGGACAGGGTGAGCACCTCTGCCCAGTCCCCCAGCCCGTCCACCACGGCAGAAAGGCGGGAGGCATAGACGGTTCTGCCCAGCCGGATGCGGTTGGCCCCGGTTGTCAGATACGCCACGATGGCCTGCTGGATGAGCTGTGCCGCATTGGATGGCACGGCATCCGAGGCCGCAATCTCCATGACCACATGGACAGCAACCGGCGTCGGCCTGTCATAGCGGAACGAGTATGATGGCTGGTTGCCCGCATAAACAGGGTTGGTGTCCTGCACCGTGACGATCTGGGTGCCAACGGTGGGGATGCCCGGGGGCTTCTTGTGCAGGATGGCCTGGCCGATGTCCTGCGGGTTGCCCCCTTCCACCAGAATGTACTGCGCCCCCGCCGGGATGGTCACGCCCTGCTGCACCGTCGGAGCCTGTGCCGGATTGTCCGTCACATAAGCATCCGTCACGCCGGGCAGCTCCAGAAGCGCCCCCATGAGGGACGCATTCTGCCCGATGCTGTTGGCCGCCACGCTGGCCTGCCGCCGGGCTTCAAAGTCGGTGCGGCTTTCGGCATCAGCACCCGTGGCACCGGGGGCAGGATTGGTGAGGGATGCCAGCCCCAGCCCCGCCTGATAGAGCGTCAGGCTGCTGGCGGGGCAGGTGATGGCCCCGGCGGTCTGGCAGGAGAGGTCGAGGCTGGCCGTGGCGGACTGGGGAAGCGTGATGGCCTGCGGGGCCACATAGAGGCTGCCATCCGTTCCCTGCGCCACGACCGTACCGGCAGCGATGGTCTGGCCGGGGGCGTTCACGCTGGCCTGCACCGTGACGGTCGTTGCCGTGGCGGGGCGGCGCTCGATGAAGTAGATGCGCCCGATGGCCTCCTGCATCCGCCCGGAAGAAGAGGCCGGGTCCACGCCATTGAATATGGCGATCATCGCCCCCAGAAAGTCGCCAAGGATGGCGGTCTCGGAAAGGGCGATCTGCCCCTGCGGGGTGGAAAGGGCCGTGTTGGCCCCACCGCCCAGGGCGGCGTTCATGTCGGCCAGAACCCCGGCAAGGATGTCCTGCTCGGAAGGGGCGGTGAAGCCCGCATCGGTGAGGATGGGGGCCGGGACGTTGGTCGTGGCGTCAGAACTGGGCATGGTCCGTGCTCCCATCGCTGAAGGTTACGAGAATGACGCCGGTGAGCTGGCGTTCCCTGGTGGGATTGGCGAGGTGGCAGGTGGCCGCCGCCACGCCGGGAACAGACGTGGCGGCATCCTCGATCTCCGAAGAATAGAAGGAGAGGTCCACGTCCGAGCGGAGGATGTCCGTGTCGTAGGGGATGCCCTGCCCGGTGTCGTAGAGCACCTCGCCCAGCCATGTGCGGGCGGCAGAGCATATGTCCTGAAGGATGGCCGCCTTGTCCGTCAGCACGACCAGATTGCCCGTGCTGTCCAGTGTCAGGTCCCAGCCAGGGGTGAGGGAGAGGGTTTTCATGAGAACTCCGGGCAATAAAAAACCCTCCCGGTGAAGGGAGGGTTAGGCACCATGGATGCAGGACGGTTACTCTGGCGGTGAGGTCTTCCCGCCGCCCGCCTGCACGCCGCCATGCGTGTGTTGTTTCAGCGAGACGCCGGCCGCCTTCACATCGCCGCTGGTCTCGAAATCGCAGTTGGCCGTGATCTTTGATGCCTCGATGGAGACGGTGCCCGGCGTAACGATGCGCCAGCCCTGATCCGTCGCCTGAATGAACTGGTCAGGCCCGTTGTTCAGGAACCCGCCCACATAGACACAGTCCTGCATGGCGAACTGCCGGAACGAGGCGGGGGGAGAGGGCTGCCGTGTGGTGACGGCATGGGTGTGATCCCGGCCAGAAATGACGATGAAGCCAATGTCCCCCGGCTTGGGGTCGATGATGAGGGCCGAACTGCCGCCCTGGATGCGGAGATAGGGGACGCTGTGGATGACCTGCCGGGGGTGGGGCTTGCCCTGTTTGTCCTGCTGGTGGACCATCGGTTTCACATCCACCATGCCAGTGATGGAGGCGGCCCCAGCCTTCACGGCCTTCACCTGCACCAGCATGGAGGGGCCAATCTTGCGGATATGGTCCTGCACCCTCCTGTCCATGATCGTGGAGATGTCGAGGTTGGGGCTGGACCGGTTCCAGTAAGGTGCGTTGGTGTTTTCTGTCATGGGGCTTCCCCTCAGTTGCTCTGATGGCTTAGATGGACGCAGACATCACGGGAGATGACCATGAAACACTTCCTCCTTCTCACAGTCGCCTTTATTGGGCTGTCCGGCGTGGCTTGGGCTGATAATGGGCTTACTCTTGCCCAGCAGAATGAGCGACAAATGGAAGCTAACAGGAAGGCGGCGATGGCCTCTTGTGGCCCTCGTGGCTGCGTGCAGTCCGAGATTGTTCCCTCTCAAAGCGATTGGGATGCCGTTTCAAATCGTATGGCTGCGGAAACAGAGATCCATCTGCGACAAATGGGCATGTCTCCCAACACGGCCCGGAAGGCTGTGTGGGCAACGCAACACAAGCCCTATAGCGCATGTTCTCACTATGTGGCCCAGCTTACGGCTGATTATGAGAATGGCCTAGATCGGCCCGATTATGACGACAAGGTCATTGCGTCTGTCGAGCGTTCTGGCACCTGCGAGCGCAAGAACCTCGACTGATCATTTAACAGCGATCTGCTGCCCTATGTTCGCCAACTGGCAGTCCACGAATGTGTGCCAGTTGCCGCCCGGTATCTCTGACGTGACCTCGTGAGTAATGCTGTAGGGCAGCCACAGGCCATTCCATGGGGCTGAGGCGATGCGCTGTCCCTGCCGGTTGAGGCCATTCTCTCCGGCCACCCACCCGGCAGGAGTGTACTCTTTTGCCACCTTCACGGGCTGATAGTAGGAGATGTCTGGCCGCAGAAGGCAGGAAAAGGAAATCCCGGCCCGGTGCAGCCCCTCTCTCCATGGTGTTGTGACTATTCTCTACGTCGTTGTAAATATCATTTAGTAGGTGGCCTGGTGATAGGAAAAATGCGCTGTTTTGGTTCCCCTTATATTTGGCGAAAAGAGTAATGACGGATAGTGTCTTGACTGGATCATTCTAATATTTCCCAGAGAAGATTGCAGTATTCCGCAATAGTGTTTTTGTTTTATTTGGCGTAAACCATGATTTAATTACTTTTTCAGTCAGAGGTTGGGGAGGTTGTGCGGGTTGTAGACACATGGGGGTCACCTGTGCCGAAACGATCCCCTTTCTGATCCAGCAGGTATTGGAGGCAGAAAAAGAGGAGTAGTTACGTGGAGGAGATCATGAAGAAATTAGGCGTTGCTTTTGTTCTGGCTTCTGGGCTTTTGGGATACTCTCTTTCGGCGAGAGCTGAGGGGAATGAGGATCAGGTCAACCAGTTGATGCAATCCATGAAGGCTCAAGACTTCCTGAAAGTTCTGGACCAGTTCTACGGGAAGTAAAGAGGTAAGGGGGAGGAAGCAAAAAACTCCTTCCTTACTGCCGACATGCCATCTTTCATCTGTTGCCTGGATGAACTGGTCCAGCCCGTTGTGCGGCTCTCTTTTTCTTTTTTGGAAAAACCGATCGCCACAGGTTTGTGGTAGAAGCAGGCTCTTCCACAGGTCCGTTGAGTGTGGTTTTCATATGTGGCCCTGATGGATCAGGATGTGGTTGTCAGAGTCGGTGGCTGCACCCGGTAGGGTGGGTGCCGTCAATTTCAGGAATGAACAGGATTATGGGCATGAAACATCTGGTGCTGTGCGCCGTGTTCGCACTGGCTCTGCCCGGTGTGGCACGGGCGGAGGCTGTGTATCTGAAAAATGAGGATGGGTCTTTCGCCATAGACCCTCCAAAACTGTACGAATTTCTTCACAAGGCTTATTCCAGCAAGCGGGTGGCGGATAATGCCTATGATGTGCTCATCAACAAACGGCGGGGCAATTGCTACGATGCTGTTGTCCATGTGCTCAGATATTTTGATGATGGGCCAGGAAATGTGCCGAAATATTGTTACAGGCCGGATCTGGCCAGTGATGATGCCGTTACGGACGAGCCGCAGGGCCTGAGAGCGCCCTGAAAGCAACACCCGGCCAGAAAATTGTCTGATTGCCAGCGCATGGGGTGAAACCACATTGGAGAGGTTGTCGGGATGCGCTATTTTCTCCGTAGCCTATGAGGCGTAATGCAGGAATCCTGTCCATGAAACACGTTCTTTTTGTAATTGCAGCCGTTTCTGTCTGGGGCGGAGTAGCCCGTGCGGATGCATTGAGTCACATGCCCGAAACCAAAGGCACCCTCTCTCAGGCGCTGCATAGTGCCAAGGTGCAGGCGCATCAGGGGGTGAATCATCAGGAGCAGCGGACGGATGAGGAGAATTTGCGCCGCATCGGCCTTTCCGCCGAGACGGTGAGGGATGGTCTCTGGGCCGTATCACACCGCCCCCATTCGCCCTGTGCCCAGTATATCCGTCAGCTGACAGCCGATGCAAAGGGCAGTTCGGCGGCCCTGTTGCAGAGTGACCAGCGGCTTGTCACTTACGTCGAGAATTCTGGAATCTGCGAACGCTAACCGGCTGGAGCAGTGGTTTCTCTGCAAGGCAGTCGTGCAGTGATAGAGGGACCTTGCGCTTGATCGACCGTTCCTGATGGTTCAGTGCTGGGCTGCGCCCTTCTGGAAAAGAGGGCGTCCGATAGTGAATGACTGGAAAGGGAGTATCATGTCCGAGAAGGAAGAACCGGCTGCAAACCCTGTGAAGGCAGTACATGACGTGATCAGGAACATGCCAGCTGAGGAACGTGAAAAGGCTCATGAGCGCCATCATGAAGTGCTCGATGAAGTCTCCAGTGATGAATCCGAAACTGTAACTGACTGAAATCTGTTACGGGCGACATGGGCAGGCGGGCCTGTTCCGTCCTGCCCCCGCCCCTGTATCGTGAGGGAAAGGAAAGTGATGATGCGGACGACACTGTGCATGACAGGCCTGAGTCTGATGCTGCTGGCGGGCAGTCTGACAGATGCCCGGGCCCAGACCCCGCTGGATGTGGCGCAGGATGGAACGGTGACAACAAGTGGTCTGGCCGCTCTTGGTGTATCTCCCAATGGGGGGCAGCGCTTGGGGCAGACCGGTAAATGGCAGATGCTGGAGCTGGACCACACGCTTACGGCTCTTCTGGCAGAAAATGATGTCATGTTGTCCGCATCGCCACGTCGGGGTGGTGATGTCTTTCTCATGTTCGTCCTGAAGAATCATGAGATTCACCAGCCAGAACTGGAGGTCCGTTTCTCCAACGGATACGAGGTGAAAGGCTTCCATTATACAGGCATCATCAACCGGGGCACGCAATGGGGATGTTATGTCTCCGAAGCTGAGGGGCACGCCCTGTTTGATGCCCTGGCAGGCAGTACGTCTGTCAGCATGTCCTGGGCAGGGGGCGCAGCCCACATCGATTTCGATCACGGGGATGAGTTCGTCCGCACACTGGCTGAGACAGCCTGGCGTGGAAATATGCCGTTTCCGAAATGATATTTCATTGCGGGGGAGCGCTTGTGCCCGGACCGGTCTGCACGCCGCCGTGAGTATGCTGTTTTAGCGAGATGCCACCCGCCTGAACGTCGCCGGATGTGACAATATCGCAGGTGGCTTCAATGCGGCTGGCTTTCAGGGTGAGGGGCCCTTGTGCGTCTATGGTGACGGATCCCGGCGTCACGATCCGCCAGCCCTGATCCGTTGCCTGTATGAACTGGTCTGGCCCTTCATTGAGGAAGCCGCCCACATATACGCAGTCCTGCATGGAGAACTGTCGGAACGAGGCAGGAGGTGAGGGCTGTCGGGTCGTGATGGCATGGGTGTGGTCCCGCCCTGATATGATGATGAAGCCAATATCTCCCGGTTTGGGGTCGATGATGAAGGCGGAACGGCCGCCTTGCAAACGCAGGTAAGGAACATTGTGGATGAGGTCATGTGGCAGGGTGCGGGAGAGCGCATCCTGCTGCTGTACCATGGGACGGACCGTGACCTTGCCTGTAATGGCAGCGGCCTCGGTCGTGACTGTTTCTACCTGTACCAGCATGGAAGGGCCGATCTGGTTGATGTGGCTGGCAATGAGTGAATCCAGTGCACCTTTCAGGCTGTTTTTGCCCGCATTGGAGCGCAGGAGATAGGGCGTGGCTGTAGCAGGCATGCTGTGATCCTTCAGGCCGTTCTGGAGGTGGTTGTTCAGGAAGGTGGCGGCCCGTCATCGTCTGCCAAGGGTCGTACGGATGCATTCCATATGTGTATGCCAGGATCCATGTGAGGTCTCGGTACTGATGTCGTGCCAGACAAAGGTGGCCAGCCACAGGCCGTTCCATGGTGGGGTGCCGGTTGTGCATGTTCCGGTGACGGGTGCAAAGGTGCTTTCCAGAGCCAGTGGACGCCAGAAGGTGATGTCTGGCCGGAGGAGGGTTGTCAGGGATATGCCGGAACTGCTGTATCGGGGATAGCCGATCATCCCCGTTGCGGCTGAGATGACAGGAACTGTTGATTCCTGCCCTGCTGGCGGGATGCCGGTAAAGGTCGGCCCCCATACTTCAAGGAGCCCCCTGTAGGGAATGGCCCCCTGGTTGCTTTCCATCATGGGGATGAAAGGTGAGAGATTGAAGGTGCCTTTCGTCGCCGTCAGGATGGCCTGTATCTGCTCAAGAGCCGTTCCCCATCTGTAATGGTTTGTCAGGCTGGCATGGCGTTCCCAGCCACCATGATCCAGCAGCTGGAAGCCTGCTTCTTTGCAGATATCTGCCATCAGGGTGATGACGTCCTGCGGTCCGGCATAGCCTTTGGCCTGTGGCAGGATGGACGCTGGAATGGTGCTGGTCATGGCATGGATATGGAAGGGACTGTCCAGATCATCATAATCTGTCTGGGCACTGTCGACTGTTCCAGTGAACAGGTTTGTCAGTGGGCTCCCTTCATCACCGGCCTGTATGGTGATGAAAGTCTGGCCAGCAGTGATTGTGTTTAGGTTGTCTGGTGCAGGATGGTCGGGAAGGATGGAAAGGCTGTCTCTGTCTATCTGGGAGAGCCCCCTGATGGTGAGGTCAGCTTCGGAACCGGTGGTGAATCCCGCATGTCTTATGGTGGCCTGTATTGCATGTCCCCCGCCAATCGTGAAGCTGTCCAGGCCTCTGTTCAGCCCGGGTATGAAGAATGTGACGGTTATCTGTTTGCGGGCAAAGCTGTGTGTCGTGGTGGCATTGGGATATGTGATGGCTGTCATGATGTATCATCTTCGTAATGAAGCAGGAATCGGGACCCCAGACCTGAAAATGTGGGATCATCAGCCCCTTGTGTGTCGGTGAAGTACAGGCGGCCTGGCAGCAGGCTGGCAGGGTTGCGGATGATGTTGGTCCCGTTCTGGCAGACAACGCCACGGAGAAGGGCTTCGGTACCGACGGTCAGGTCCATGTATAGTCCGGTGGAAAGCTGTCTCAGCCAGATGTGGCATTGCAGCCCGGCAATGGGGCAGGTCATGCTCTGGGCTGCTGTTGGCTGGAGCGGAACCGTGTAGATCATGTCCGTTTCTCCGGCTGAAGGGTGACGGGGCCTGCATTGCGGGTTTGCGCACCCTGTGGGTGGCGGCTTCCCGTCCAGCGGGACGTGTTTCCCTGTCGGACTTCCTGAATGGTGATGTTGGCCGTTATGATGTCAACGCCGCTGTCGACCGTGCGGGTGAAGGTGTAACCGGTGATGTTGGCATTGGGGTAGATGCCCTCTGGCGTGGCGACGAAATAGAGGTTTGTGTCCTTTACGAGCCGGGAGAGCGTTTCCAGAAAATCTTTCCGCACCGTGTCAGACCCCACACCAAGGGTGCTGCGTATGAAGTCTGGCAGCAGGTTTTCACCAAGGGAGCCTGTTTCCGACCCGTCACAGACCATGCGGATCATGGCCCGGTAGGGCAGGAATACCTTGTTGTAGCTCGTGAAGGTACCGTTTTCCTGTGGGGCGGAGCAGATGTTGGCCTGTTCATCCAGTCGCAGGGAATCGACATGGGCGGCGGAGAGGACACGTCTTGGCGCCTGGCCTGACAGGAAACTGGATGGGCCGCCAGCTGATCGGTTGAAACCGGACGATGTGAGGGAACTGAACTGGTCAGCCGTCGGGCGGCGGAAGATGCCCCATTGGCGGGCGGCACGCTGTACGGCCCAGTTTCCCAGCGTTTCACCACCGGTGGCGGAGGCTGACGCCCGGAGAGATGTCAGGATGGACATGAGGACTGCTCCAGAAAGAGATTATCCGGTCTGGGTGAGGGTCTGGCGGGCAAGGGCTTTTATGGTGCTGGCTTCCACGGCACGGGCAATGTCTTGCGGTCTGCCATGACCTGCCGTCACGGTGATGTTGATGGTCGGGCTGTGCGTGGTCGTGTTGTGGGTCGTGAGAGGGTGCGGTCGTGCTGCGGTTTCGACATGCCGGGCAAGGTGGGCAAGAGCTGGCCCTGCACCGGGAGTGGGCCTGCCCGGAATGGCGGGGGAACGGGAACCCGGTGCTGCAGGAAGCATCCGTGAGAGTGTCTGATCCGTACGGGCAAGGGTCAGGGACAGGCGATGCAGCCGCTCCTGGTCCTGCTGCGGCGTGGGTGAGACGTTCAGTTCCCGTGAGGCCGTGCCGGTCAGGTATGGGATGGACATGGCAGGCAGGAGCCTGCCCGGCTGGCGAGGAGGGGGTGTCTTCTGGCGTCCGGTTTCATCATGGGGTGAGGAGAGGCCTTCAGGAGCATGAAGGTTCAGGATGCTGCGGGCCGTCATCATGGCTGAAAAACCTTGCAGGAGGGGGCCGGGGTCCGCTCCCTCCCGTGTCGTATCAACCTGTCGTGCCTGGAGGTGAAGGACACGCTCCAGAGCCTGCTCTGCATTGTGGAGGGTTGGCTCCACGTCCTTCAGGGCCTGTCGGGCGGCAGGGGTGGACTGGGCCAGCAGGGTGGACCAGTCCCGCACGGTCTGTACCGCCGAGGGAGGCATGGGCTGGGGTGAAGGGGCTTTCGCTTCGGGAGTTGTGGCATCGCTCTGGCGGGCCGGTGGCTCCGGCGTTGGCATCATGGCGGGCAGAGGGCGTGCCATGACAGGGACATCTGTTCCGTCTGTGTCCTGCTGTTTCAGACCAGTGAGTGATCGCCCCCCGGTGAAAAGGGCCAGTGCCCCCATGACATTCCGCCGGAAGGCTGCCGTGCCCTGTTTCAGGGGGAGATGGGTCGGGGGACGTATCAGGTCCGACTGGGCAATGAGTGTATCAAGAATGGCCATTCATGCGCTCCACGGCCGCAATTTCCCAGAGAAGCCACATGTCTTCGCTGTCATAGAGGGTTTTCAGCTCATGCAGTGTGGCCAGCCCCGCCCCGATGACAAAGGCCATCGGACTGGAGAGATTCACGCAGCGGGCGGGAGGTCCCCGTCCGGCTGTGTCTCCCTCAAGATGGCGATGAGGGGGTATATCTGGTAAATTGCGGCCTTGAAAAAATCCACGTTCAGCCGGAAGGCCTCTGCCCGCAAGGCAGGCAACGTGTTGGGGTCCGTTATGTCCGCCTCGATGAGCGGGGCAGGCTCAAGGGCCCGGTTCGTGGGGTCCCGGCGGATTGTCACACAGTCCAGAAGGCCGGAGAAAGCCCGGTCACAGTCTTCATCGCTCATGTGCCCGAACAGGGCCATGCTCTGGCCGGAGAGACCGGCAATGCCGCTGTGCAGGGCCTCTCGTGGGGTGTTGGCTCCGGCACGGGCCAGGGCACGGACGACATGCCGTGCCCAGCGGTCCGCCGTGAAGGCCGACATGCGGGAAATGACAAAACATTTGCCTGCATCAGGGCCTTCGGCAGGGGTCCATTCGATGGTTTTCATGGTGGGTTGCCTTACAGCCCTGCCGGGAGGACATTTTCCCATGTGATGTTCACGGTCCGGTTGCCCAGCGTTGTATTTCCCGCCGGAACGGGGTCATAATCCGTCAGGCAGCCATTGGTGAAGGTGAAACGCTGTCCCAGCCCATGCAGCAGAAGCTCGCCGTTCAGTTCATAGACTGTCCGGGCCTGCCGGGAGGCCGTGGCGATGGCATCGAAGACGGGAAGGGAGCGTGATCCGGCAGAGAAATGCAGGGCCATGTGATAGGCCGAAGGGACAAATCCCTTGTTGAGACGGCCATCAATGGAGAGGCTCGTCGTGGCCAGCTTCAGCTTCTGGGAGCCACTCCAGCCATGGTCGGTTGCCCAGTTCTCCAGCGTGATGGGCGCATTGAACAGGGTCTTGACCGTGAGGGTGAAAACGGCGTCAGCCGAGGTGATGAGCGCAGTGCGGGACATGACTTACTGGACCTCGATGGATGCAAGATGAATGGACTGGACGGACTGGCCATCCGTGTACCAGAAGCGGCACGGGGGACTTCTGCGGGCGGCCCGGATGTCGGCTGCGGCGGTGGAGGCATTGGGCTGGAAGTACCAGCCCCGGCTCTGCACCGTGTCGCTGATGGTGGTTCCGGCAGCCTGGTCGATCTGCTGTTTCTGAAGGGATGTCAGCTGGATTCCGGGGCGGATGGCCCCGAAGCGCAGGGCCTGGTTGATGGTGTCCTGCACGCTGGCCGAGATCAGCCCATCCCCGATGCTGTCATACGGAATCTGCCCGGTCTGGAGCAGAAGCGTGGTCAGGGCGGACTGGAAGGACGCATTGAGCCATATCTGGTTGATGTAGCTGTCCGCCCAGAGGAAAGCCCCCGAGACATGCCCGTCCTCCAGCCACTGGAAGCGGCCCAGCCCGTTGGCATAGGCCCCGTAGAAATTGTAGCCATTGGCCCGGAGAGTGGCGGCTGTCGTGGCATCGGTCACGCTGGGGGTGAGCAGCCCGCTGCGGCGAAAGCAGAGCGTGGTGCGCCCGTCCGTTGCGCTGAAATCGAGCGAGGCCAGCCAGCCGAGACAGAAGGCGGCAGCTAGAGGGTCCTGATAGATCAGGGTGGTGCCATCAATGTTCCGGTTCTGCAACCATGTGCCGAAGCTGGCACTGTTCTGCGGGTTGAGGGCCTGCTCGTCCGTGTCCCATGGGACATACCAGTAACGGTCCGTCGTGCCGGCCACCCATGTGGCGAAGGCCTGTTTCTGTGTCAGGGTGGGTTCCCATGTGGTGGTGAAGCCGGTGAAAGCCTGATTCTGGCTGGTGATGAGGTCCATCAGGCTGGCAGGATCGGCCTGGTGGGCCGGGTCCGCCATATGGATCAGCAGGGTGGGCGGTATCTGGGCTGCATCGTCATGGCTGGCGAAATAGACGGCGGCCATGCGGGCTTCCGGGCTGTTGGCGGGGAAGTCTTTCGTCACGTCTGCCAGGGAGCCGTAGGATTTCAGCTGACCTGTACCGAGAGCGGCTGAATCCGAAGGGGTTGTGATGAGCAGCCCGTTCATGAAAGGAACGCCACTGGCTGTGCCGAGTGTGACGGGATTGATGCTGACAGTCTGGGCAAGAGGGATGGTGCCGGTCAGGGAGGCCATGATGGAGTGTCCTTGTCTGTGAAAAAGGAATCAGTGGTCGGCAGATGGGAGGGGAGTGGCCAGGGTGGCTTCCACCATGGAGGCCATGCCGAGGGCTGTGGCCGTCTCGGCCGGGCGTTTCAGGGTGGTCATGATGACGAGACGCAGTGTCAGGGTGGCGGAGGCCTCATACTGCTGTTCTGCACTGGTGAAGTCCTGCTGCGTGAGGGGCCCGGTGTCTATGGGGGCGATGTCAGGCCGTCTGTGGCGGAACCACGCCACGGTCCGCCGGTCCCGCCACAGGGTGCTGACACCGCCCAGAACCGTCAGGGATTCAGGCCCACGGGCGGTGAGCCGGATGGACAGTTCCACGGGCTGGGAGATGGTGACGCCTTCTTCATCATGGCCATGGCTGTTGGTGGCGAGCGGACAGCGTGTGGTTGGCTGCATGACGAGATGGCTGCCTGAAGGCATGGGCAGACGGTTCTGCTGGCCCTGGAAGAGGCCCCAGCCTTCAGGCAGAATTTCTGCTTTCAGCCAGTCTCCCAGCATCTGCATGACCGTGCTGTCTGTCGGGGTCAGCTGGAACTCTGCCGGCATGGAATCTGGCGGGTGACGATCAGGCGGCACCATTCATTGGCTCCCCATTGTTCGAGTATTTTCGTGACCAGCCATTCCGATCCTTCAAACAGGAGGCTGTCGCCCCCGCTCTGCAGAGGGCGACTGAGAGTATGGGCGCTGCCTTGCAGAAAGACGGTGCGGCTTTCTCCCTGCTGGGCGATGTCGCCAATGAGCTGGAGGAGAGTGGCCGGGGCGGGCTGGATGTCGATCAGCACAGGGATGTCCTCATGAAGCGGGGTCGTGCTGTAATCGGCGGCAATCTGGCTGCCTGTCATGCGGCGGAGAATGGCAGGCTGAAGCGGGTTGATGGTGGTTGTCACGCTGCTGGCGAGAGAGAAGAGATTCATGCTGTCTGGCCTTCCATCAGGTGGTGAAACCGGTCAGGCGGGACTGGATTGACGAAAGCGCATGACTGCGCCACCTTACGGCCAGTTCTGGCTGGTTGCGGATGCGTGTTCAGCCAGTGAGACAGGAGTAAGATCGTATGTATGGTGCTGTAACCGGCAAGGCCGTGCTGTTTGCCGTGGTGCTGATCCTGTGTCTGCTTTCTCTGACACGGACCATTTTCCTGATGATGCGGGCCGGTGATGGCAAGCGTATCACCTTCGGTACGCTGGTCCATCTCGTGGTGCCTTTCCTGTTCGCCTATGTTGTCTGGAAGCTGCTCTGGCACTGAGAGCGTCAGGTGATGATGGAAGACGGCCCACCCTTCTGGGGTGGGCCGTTTCCGTATCAGGGCCAGAGGTAGGCTGGATGTGCCTGGCCAGGCAGGAAGCGCATCTGGCGGAGGGGGGCCGTGGCCTGCCAGAAGATCAGTCCATACTGTGTCTGGCTGAACCACCCGGCCTGCCTTGGCAGGGCACTGCCATCCAGTGTGATGGAGACGGCCCCCCGTGTGGCGGAGGCGACCCGTCCGACTGGCGGTGCCGCTGGCGGGCTGCCGGTGGCCTCACCAGACTGGGCTGGTGTTTCGGTGGCGAAGAGCTGCGCTTGGTGCGCTACCAGCAGCCAGAGCAGCGTCCTGCGTCGTGTCATGTCCCGGACAGGGGAACGGCCCGTATTGTTGAGGATCAGTTCTGCCAGCTGGAAGAAGCTTTCCGCCTGCCCGGCACTGACATGCCCGACGAAGGCCGGATAGGCGGCGAGCCAGTCCTGATAGGAAAAGGTAACCTGCCCTGGGGGGGAGGAGTCCGTCATGGTGGCATTGTCTCCCGGTTGGAGGCCCGTGCCGTTGGCTGGAGGGCATAAGGCACGGGCGGGTGGTCAGGCTGTTTTCTGCATGGGGGTGACACCTTCGGCCAGGGTGGTGTTGTCAGCCCCTTCCAGCCCCGTGCGGTCCTTGGCCAGTTCGGCCATGGCATTGTCGGCACGGGCGGGCGTGGTTTCGGCAAAGATGATCTTCCGGGTGATGAGGTCGCTCTGCCTGTTCTGTTCCAGCCAGGCTTTCCAGAAGTTGGTCGGCACAGTGGTCCGTCCTGCCCGCCCGAGCAGGCGGTTTTCCACGGGATGGTAGAGCGGGTCCTGCCGGATGCCATTCAGCAGTATGGAGGACCGGGCCTGTGGCGGAGTCATGACGGGGGCCGTGGCCTGTGTCCGTTCGCTCAGGCTGGAGAGGTCATGCAGGTCGAGCCGGATGCCGGAAGGCAGACGGCAGAGGACGGTGACAGTATCGGCCATGGTTCAGATTCCTGTCATGGTGACGCAGGCCACCGGGTAGAACCAGATGGTTCCCCATGTGCCCTGGGATTTTTTCTGGCGGATGTAGGAGCTGTAGCGTTCGACCGCATGGGCACGCAGCTTCTCGGTAAAGGCGGTGGTGACACTTTCCTGCCCGTCCACCTCCCGCAGGAAGAGCTGCATCTGCGTGACCTTGCTGAGACCACCAGACAGCGTACTGCCGGCTTCCGGCAGGGTCTCGATCTTCAGGTTGGGCAGGTTCTCCCGCAGCAGTTCACGAAGGGAGACACGGAACTGGTTTGTGTACAGCAGGCACTGCTGCCGCTCCGTCGGAATGACGAGGGTCAGGGGGCTTTCCAGCGTGACATTTCCGCCCATCTGTTCGGAAAGCTGCTGGAAGGCCTTGAGAATGTCGGCATAGACCTGCATCGGGTCGGTCATGCTCAGCCAGTCGCTGCTGCCCGTTGCCGCTCCGGAAGGAGCAATCTTCGGGGTGGGCTGGATGGCCGGTGGCAGGGCTGTGTCATTGAGGGCACCACGCAGCTGGAGACCTTCCATTCCGAAGAGGCTGATGCGGTTGCTCGTCTTGTTCAGGATGGAGATGGACGCCTCATTCTTGCGGGAGACCCAGTCCAGCCGTGCCGCCCCCATGCGTTCCGCCTCCCGTTCTCCCCAGCGGGTCCATGTCTGGAAATGGAAGGACTGCCTCTGCACCCAGTTGGCGTTGACGTCACTGTCCCCGGAGCTGTCATAGTCCCCGTAGGAAGCTGTCTGGCCGGAAAGTTCGACAAAGGGGAATTGTGCCGTGTCCGTCAGCCAGTCGCCTTTCTGGCCCTGGCCATAGATGGCCTCGGCCCGGATGGGTGTGATGAGAGCCTTGATGGTGCGAGGGTCGGCATAGGTGGAAAAGATGGACGGAATGCCGGAATTGGGAGCCGTCACGGCGCTGTCGAAGGCCATGGCGTGGTCAAGCACGCCATGAATGCCGAAGTCACGTTTCAGCATGGCGGAAGAAATGGAGTGGGGCATGGTGATACCTTGCTTGTGGTCGGGAGCGGAGAAGGGGCGGGCGGGTTGAAGAGGGGTCAGGCCGTCATGGGGTGCATGGGGCCGGAAATGATGATCGGTTCTCCCGCACTGCCGCCACGGGAGACCGTCCAGCCTGTGGCCACGGTTCCCTGCGGTGTGTTGCCTGCCGGGGCCGTCTGGAGGCTGCCGTCACCTGTGGAGGCATAGACGGCCTGTCCCGCCGTGGCTGCCGTGCTGGCCACGGCCCAGAAGTCTCCGCCCTCAGCAAGGCTGGCCATGAAGCCCTGCGGCAGGGTCATGGTGGCGGACTGGAGATACTGCGTCGTCAGCCCCTGCTGCGAACGGTAGAGGAAGCCCGCCGGTGTGGTGGTGCCGGTGTGGCTCAGGCTCACGCCGTCTTCATGACGCCAGACGAAACGGGCAATGGTCAGCCCGCCCTCTCCGGCGATGAATCCGCCTTCCGGGGCGATGGCCGTGCGGATGGGGTTGGCACTGGCCGGGGCTCCGGGAAAACCCTGCGGCCATGTGTAGGAGACAGTCTGCTGGAAATCGGACATGGATGTGCTTTCTGTAAATCTGGGCAGGGATGGGGTCAGTAACGGCGTGGGGCCGTATACCCGGTGGCGGTTTCATCAGCGGCAGGAGCGTGCGTGATGGGTGGAGTCATGGCCTCCAGACGGGTCTGGACGAGGGCATGAAGACCGGCCTGATTGATGGCGGCGAGACTGTCCGCTGCCATGCCGGACTGCCGGAGGGCATAGCGGTAGACGTCATCGGCACTTTCCATGCCATGAACCTCTCCGACCAGGGGGCGGACAAGGCGGCGTGCCTCCTCCGTGGCCTGGCGCAGGGCGCGGTCGGCGGAAAGGGCCTTCTGGATGGCCTCGTTCAGGGCAGATTCCGCCTCTTCATGGTGGGGTGCCTCGGCGGTGGGCGTGTCGTCTTTCCGTGTCATGGTGGTGGCTGCTTTCCCTGTGGCTGAAGAATCATGGACCAGCACGTCAGGGCCGGCCCGTCCTTTTGTTACGAGAGCAATATGATTTCCCCGGATGTTGACCATGCGTCCGTCATAGGGTTGGCCCTCATGGGTGCCCGGTGTCATGTCCGCCTCATAGGCGTAGCCGCAGGACAGTTCCTTCTGGTCACCGGACTGGATGCGGGTGATGGCAGGACCATCAAAGATGACCATGCCGACCGTCAGGTAGGGGCTTTCGAAGCGGGCATTGTCCATGGTGGAGCCGACCGTCAGCTCCCTTGGGTGGGCATCCGCACTGGTGGGGACGTGTTCCTCCAGAACAGGCAGGGAGTTGAAACTGTCTGCCGCCTTTTCCAGTTCTTTCGGGTCCCGCAGGAGGCGGTAGGACTGGTCCGGGTTCAGGCCCAGCCGGGCATGGTCGGGAATTTCCCGCCCCTGATAGAGGCAGATGTTGGCCTTGCTGATGGGGGTCCGTTCCACACGGAGGCGTCCGTTGTCATCAAAACTGCGGACGGACCCGGTGCGGTCATAGGCGAGAATGGTCATGAGGCCTCGGATGGCTGTGGTTGTGTGGTCTGCTGCCAGAGGGGCTTGAAGGTGATCTCCAGCGCAGGGTCGGTGTCTCCCCAGAGGTTGAGCTGGATCAGGGTGAGCAGGCGGCTCAGCACGGGCCGCATGTGGGCTTCCTGAAAGGCGGCGATTTCATCGTAGAACACCCTGATTTCTCCAGCGGAGGAGGCGTTCAGCCCGTTGGGGGTGATGCCGAAGAGCTTTACGAGCGGTATGCCGGGTATGGAGGCCATGGCTTCCATGGCCTGGGACTGGAGGTCGGCAAGCCCTGTCAGGGGTGTGGCCACGATGGATACATCCTCGTTCTGCCGGTCGGCCACGATGATGTCCTGTCCTTCGGAAATTTTCTGCATGAAGGAGGCCCGCCCCGTGATGGAGGCTGTCGGGTCGGCCTCGTCGCTGGTGCCGGTGGCCATCAGGCCGCCCATGTCGGTCTTCAGGACAAGCCTGGAGAAATTGGTCGTGATGTTGCTGATGCTGTTGCGGGTCCGCAGGAAGTTGTGGACATAGGGGCGCAGCTGCTGTGTCAGGCTCATCCCGCCGAAATTGAATGACGGTTTGAAGAGGTCGGATACGCCATAAGGCACCATGCTGATGAGCCTGTCCCGATGGACAAGGCTACCCTGCACCCACCAGTTGCGGGGCCGGTAATAGTCATCCTGCAGGGGAGAGTCGGCATTGTAGGCGTTGGGCGTGGTCCAGACCGGTTCGATGTTTTTCAGCCCGGCCAGAGTTCCCCTGCGGACCCCGTGGGGGGTAAGGGGCAGCGGGAGTGTCTGCCCATAGGTCGTGCGGGGCGTGTCAGCCATGTTGAGCCAGATGTGGCCGATGCCGTAGAGCAGGCTGTCCAGAATCTGCTGGTGCAGAAGCTCGCGGACATTCAGCCGTTTCATCTCCACATCCAGCGCATGAAGGCGGGCTGCGGGATCCGACGGAAGAGCCGGAGAGGGATGGTCTGGGTTGTGCGTGCTGAGGCTGATCCATTCCCGTGTGGCTTCCCGTGCGATGACATCACAGGGTTTGCGGAACTCCGCCCGCTGGGCCATCTGGGCGAGGGTCGGATACCCCAGAAAACCAAGCCCGTCGGCCATCCATGATGGCTGGGCTGCCGTCTGTCCCATGGCCCAGCAGGCCATGTCCATCATGGCCGTGGGGGCAGAATCCATGCCGGGCTGGTCATGCCCTTCCGGCACGACGCCCGGTGGTGGCCGGTAGGGGGAGAATGGCGTGGCTGTCTCTCTGTCATCGGGTGTAGGGATGGTGTGGGAGGCCCGCCACAGGCGGGTCAGCCAGTGGGGACTTGTCTTCCCGGCCATACTGGTGTGACGTGGAGCGGCGGGTTCCTGCCGGGGGCGTGCGGTTGTTGTGGGCTGTTTTTCAAACAGACGGGTGAGAGAAAAACCGGGCATGGGCAAGGCCTATCTGTAACGGAAAGGAGACGTGTCATGAGATGGATCGACTGGAAGGCATCATCACAGCGTATTGCCGGACGGATGCTTCTGCTGGCCCTTCTGGGTGGGCTGATACTGGGGGGAGCCGTAGGGGGATGGCTGGTCTGGGCGCTGGGTCATCCGTGAGAGCCATGTCCATCAGGTAGGTGGTGCAAACCGTGAGAAATCCGGCAGGGGGGACTGGTTGGTGATGAGGCCATCCAGAGCGTAACGCAGGGCGTCGATGTAATGGTTGTTCGCATCTTCCACCTGCGGGAGGACATCGCCTGTCAGCGGGTCCGACCTGTAACGGTAGAGGCGGAACTCACGGACTGTCTGCTGGCAGCGGGGATGGATGCGGATGGACCGGAAGGAGCGCAGCCTCTCGATGCCATCCTGTACGCTTCCGGGCCATTTTCGGGCGGCACTGATGCGGAAATGATGGCGGGTGCGAAGGTAACTGATCGTTTCCGGCCGGGCACCGTCTGCCCGGATGGGCCAGTGGCGGATGCCCGGTATCCTGTCGAACAGGGCAGGCAGGTGGTCCAGTGGAATGTGGGTGCCGCCTGCCTCATGGTCGATATGGAGGATGTCCTCGTGAATGAAGCAGCGTATGACGGCTGTGGGGTCCCGTGAGAAGCCCCAGTCCACTCCAAAATGGAAGCGGCAGTTGCTGGGGGGTCGGAACTCTTCAACCGTGATGCGGTCGGGGAAGATGAGGGCTTCGTGATGCAGCTGATAGCCTCCCTCCCAGATATGGCCATAGTCCTGTGGTCGCAGATGTTGATCCCGTTTTCGTTCCTGGTCCAGAACATTTGGGAACCACGGATTGTCTGACCAGTTCGCCCGGATCGTGATGAAGGAGGGGTCACCTTCCGTGGCAGGATCACGCATGAAGGCATCCACAGGGTCGGAGGGATGATTGGGATTCCAGCTGAACCAGAGTTCGGAACCGGGCTGGCGGATGGTCGGGCGCAGGAGTTTCAGGGACCTGGCCGAGAGGGACTGCGCTTCCTCCACCCAGGCGATGTTCATTCCTTCCAGGGATTTTATGGTTTCGGCATTGTGGGACTGCATCCCCTGGAAGCGGATGACACCGCCGCCGGGTGTACGGATTTCCCTGTCCAAAACTGTGAAGAGGTGGGACAGGTTCAGGCGTGCGATGGTGTCCCGGAGCAGCTGGTGAACGGAAACAGTCAGGGATTTCTGGATTTCCCGGATGCAGACCGCCCGCAACCCGGGGCGCAGTGTGGCCTGTTCGATCAGCATTCCGGCAAAGAAACAGGACTTCCCGGAACCTCGTCCTCCCCAGATGCCTTTATAGCGGGCAGGCTGTAGAAGGGGCGCAAAGGCCCGGGGTGTCATGATGGTGACCCGGTCTGTTGTCATGAGGCCCCTGCATTTTATTGCGGTGATGTGTCCGGTGGTGTTGTGCCCGGAGCAGCGGGATCAATGATGAGCCGCTGGATGGTGTGTACGGGGCCGCCATCATGCCCGGCATGTTCCATGGTCTGCCGGTCGCCATACCGCTTTGGGGCACGGCGGGCCATGATCCAGCGGAGCATGTCGAACCTCAGCTTGTGGAAATTGACCGTGGCCGCATCAGCTTTTTCTGGCATGGCCCTGATATGGGAGAGGATGGTGCTTTCCAGACTGTCGGCAGACAGTTCCCGTGCCCGGCGATAACGGGGCAGGAGGGCCGGATGTTTCTGGAGCCAACGATAGAAGCTGCGCAGGGTGGGGCGCCGTGCGCCGGAGCAGATGTCATGCAGGGGAGTGCCGAGCATGAGGTCTTCCATCATTTCATCAAAGAGTTTCTGCGAGAAGGAGACAGGCTTTTTGCGGGGCGTGTCATGAGACATGGGTCGCATGAAGGCGGTTGCGGGCATGTCTGCCAGAGAAGAAGGGCAGCCTGTCACTTTCCAGAGCGTTGACCTGCAGTTCCCGGTGTGTCCGGAGGCGGAGCTGGGTGAGGGTGAAGGCGGAGAGACTTGCAGGCTGGGGGGTGACGGCCTGACGCTGCTTGAGGAAGGGAATGGCCCTGACGACCGCATTTTGTTTCAGTCCCAGAATGAGTTCATCCCTCCATGTCAGAGGAATGTCGGCCCTGTGTGTCAGGGCTGGAGCTTCGTGGATCGGGCAGAGAACAAGACTGTTGCCCTCTTCGGCAAGAACGGTGCAGAGGCCGCGTCTGGTCAGAACGATGCGGCCGCGGCCGAGCGGCTGCTCGGCGGGGGAGGAAGGCATGTGAGCCATGGAAGAAAGTCCGTTTTTAATGAATGCAGGTGCCGGGCATGGAAGCCGGATCATGCATGTCCGGCAGGATGGGCCTCGGTGGTGCAGTGGAGGTGGATCATGGCGCATGGGGTCGCACCGCCGGGAAGGGCGGTGGTTTGCGGAATCCATCCTGAAGGGAAAGAAAAGCTGTCTGTCTTGGAACAGCAGTCATGAAAAAAGCCGTACACCCCTCTGGGCGCACGGCTCGTGATGATGTCCTTTTTATAGGCTAAAGCGGGTAAGCTGTCAACAGGAAAAAAGCAATCCGGGTGCCATGGTCAGTTGCGGAGTTCCGCAGCCGTGATCTTCTGGGGTTTGTTCAGGATGATCTCGCCATGCCGGATGATCTTCTCAAGACCTTCAGGGGCCAGATGATAGCGTCTGGACAGGGTCATCATGTCGAGCCCTTTGCGATGTTCCCGGGCAATGGTGACAGCCTGTCTGGCTTTTTCGCGTCTCTGTCCCTGCCAGAAGGCGGCCAGCATTTCCAGTGTGGCGGCGCACTCTTCCGAAGCCTTTTTGCGGGCACTGTCTGGGTGCAGATCGGGATAGAGTTTGGAGCCGAGGGAAGAAAAGGACCAGCCGAGTCCCAGCATGTTTACGAGCAGCTGGTGTCGGGCCCGTCCCGCATGGCGGCGGAAGGCGTTCAGCCGCCCCCAGGCTTTGCCCTGCAATGCATTGAAGGTGAAGACATTCCCCGCCTGTGCGGGGGCGCCGCCATTTTTCATGATGTCGAGATAGCCGTGTTCGGCCAGCATCCAGTCCTTGACCCACTGTTCTGCTTCAGAAATGACATCAGCAGTCAGACGTGAGGAGAGGGCACCAAGAGTGTTGGCACGGCGGCGCCTGCGGCCGATGATTTCATAATCGGGCTTGCGGGTCCGCTCCCGGGTCGGGGTGGTCGTGATGTGCGTGATGCGAGACAAAGGAATTCTCCCGGAAAACTGCGTTATGGTCCGTAATGGGGCATGGCCCCATGACAATCAGGTCATATGGAGAGGATGAAAGCAGTGAGGGTATTTCTTCCTTGGCAGATTGAGTGTCGGAGAGCCTCCTGTAAGGAATTGCTCTGAGGATGCGGGGATATACCCTTAAATGTCAAGAAAAATTAACAGGACCTAAGGTGTCCCCTGTCTGGACATACGCAGGAAAGAGGGATAATCCCCGTACCATGTCTATTGAATCGTTGTTGTCGCATCTGGATTCCCTTCTGGCGGCCCAGGGATTGTCCGACAGGCGGGCCTGTCTGAAAGCCCGTGAGATCAATCCTGCTGTTGGTGTGGATTTTTTGCGGGACATGCGTCGGCGCAAACATCTCCCCCGTACGGACAAACTGGCAGCCCTGGCCCAGGTGCTGGGTGTGCCGGTTGGTCCGCTGGTAGCAGAGATCAGCAGGTCTGAAGAGCAGAAGACAGTCGAACAGCCAGCGCCGTCTCCTAATCTGCCTGTTTCGCAGGTGCAGGTCTGTGGTGAGGTGCAGGCCGGGGTCTGGAAGGAGGCACATGAATGGCCTCTTCCAGACCAGTATGCGATCACCATTCCTTACGATGCAGCCTATCCCGGTCTGAAGCGATACGGGTTGATGGTGAAGGGGCAGTCCATGAACCGTGTGTTTCAGGATGGTTCGGTGGTTATCGTCATCAATTTTTCCGAGCTGGGACGCCGGCCCCGTAATGGGGATTATGTGGTCGCCATGCAACGTTCCAGAGTGTCGGATGGTTTCGAGGCCACCATAAAGGCGGTTCAGGTCAAGGAAAGCGGGCAGATGGTTCTCTGGCCCCAGAGTACCGAGCCGGAGTTTCAGTCACCGATCATCCTGCCTGCACCGGGTGATACGGTCTGCCACAGCGCTGCTGAGAGCCCGGATGTAACCATCCTTGCGCTGGTTGTCGGCAGTTATGTGCCGATGCCAACGGCATCTTTTCAGAGATCGTGAGAGGGGCTGAGGCAGGCATGTCCCATCTGGCGGGGTTGGAAAGGGTGAAAGAGGGTAGGGCTGATGACGCTGCGAGGCGGATCCTGCATGTGGACATGGATGCGTTTTATGCTTCCATCGAGCAGCGGGACAATCCGGCTTTACGTGGCAGGCCAGTGGCTGTGGGGCGTGGGTCGGGTAGAGGTGTCGTGGCCGCTGCCAGTTATGAGGCCCGTGTCTTTGGTGTACGTTCCGCTTTGCCCTCGCACATGGCACTGGAACGTTGCCCGGAGCTGATCTTCGTTCCTCCCCGTTTTGACGTCTATCGTGCTGTCTCGGCTCAGATTCATGCCATTTTCCGGCATTATACGGCGCTCATACAGCCGCTGGCGCTGGATGAGGCCTATCTGGATGTTACGGAACAGTGGCCTCCTTATGGATCTGCTACAGCCGTTGCTGAAGCCATCCGGCGGGATATTCGGCAGCAGACAGGGCTGACGGCCTCAGCGGGGGTATCGTATAACCGTTTTCTGGCCAAACTGGCTTCGGGGCAGCGAAAGCCCGACGGGCTTTTTGTGATTTCCCCCCGGCAGGGCGCTGCTTTCGTGGCGGATCTGCCTGTGGAGAAATTCCATGGTGTGGGGCCGGCGACCACGCGGCGGATGCATGGTCTGGGAATCCACACGGGAGCGGACCTCAGAAAATGGACAGTACCGGAGTTGAGGCAGCATTTTGGCAGTTCAGCCCAGTTCTATCATGATATCGCCAGAGGTCAGGATCATCGCCCGGTAGAGGTCAACCGGCCCAGGAAGTCATTGGGAACGGAGACAACCTTTCCGCATGACGTGGCTGAATGGGACAGGCTGGCAGCGACGTTGAAAGCGATTGTCAGCAAACTGGCTGCTGGCTGTGCGCAGAAGCGCCTTGCCGGACGGACCGTTACGCTCAAGTTGCGCTATGCCGGATTTCATACGGTAACCCGGGCTCGCTCAATGGCTTTCCCTGCCGCCGATGAGTGCGTATTGCTGCCAGTGGCTCTGGAAATTCTGCGCAGTTTCTTTCCGCTGGACCGGCCAGTGCGACTGCTGGGACTGACCATTTCCTCGCTGGTGTCGTATGAGGACCGTTCCCTGCCGGTACAGATGGGTCTGTTTGAGCAGACTGTCTGATCTCCCGGGAGTGCATGGAGAATGGCTTGCCTGATCTTTCGGGAAGAGCGAGGATGAATGAACCGGCGGCACTGGCTGGTGGTCAGTGCCGTGTCGCCCAGAATCAGGGAGGGAACATGAGTGATTTTCCCAAGGATGCTGCATCCTGTGTACAGCTGAATGATGGTCATGCCATGCCGTGGATCGGGCTTGGTGTCTGGGAAACACCGCCTGATGAAACAGCTGATGTTGTCAGAACAGCCATAGAGCTGGGCTACAGGGCCGTGGATACGGCCCGGCTGTATCGCAATGAGGCGGGAGTTGGCGAGGGGCTGAAAGGGCACCCCGCCATGTTTGTCACAACCAAGGTCTGGAATGACGAGCAGGGTTATGATTCGACCCTGAAAGCTTTTGATGAGAGTGCCCGTCTGCTGCAGCGTGATGTGGTGGATCTCTACCTCATTCATTGGGCAATGCCGCAGCAGGGACTGTATGTGGAGACGTGGAAGGCTCTGATCGACCTGCAGAAACAGGGGCGTGTCCGGTCTATCGGCGTGTCCAATTTTGAGAAAGATCACCTCCAGCGAATCATGGATGAGACAGGTGTTGTGCCTGCCGTCAATCAGATCGAGATTCATCCTTTCTTCCAGCAGGAGGAGTTGCGGGCTTTTCATAAAAGCGTGGGAATTCAGACCGAAGCGTGGCGTCCTCTGGGCAAGGGGACTGTACTGAACAACGAGCTGATCGGTGATATTGCCAGACGCCACGGCAAAAGCCCGGCACAGGTGATTCTGCGCTGGCACCTCCAGAATGGGGTGATCGTGATTCCCAAATCAGTTCATCGGGAGCGCATGGCAGAGAATCTGGACCTGTTCGATTTTGTCCTGCCCGAGCAGGAGATGGCGGCGATCGCCACGCTCCATAGGGCGGATGGCCGCATGGGAGAGAATCCGGCGAATCCGGTATTCGGCTGACATGGAAAAGGCGCATCCTGTTTGTGGGATGCGCCTTTTCCTGTTTCCGGGGATGCTCGGGCGTGTCAGATATCGAGAAGATTGACCGACTGGGCCTGCTCCTGAATGAACTGGAAGCGCAGCTCAGGCTTGCGGCCCATGAGGCTCTCGATCCGTCTGCGGGTCATCAGGTTGTCTTCTGTCGGGACGGTTACACGCAGGAGTGTGCGGCGTGCAGGGGACATGGTGGTTTCCTTGAGGTCGGAAACCGGCATTTCCCCCAGCCCTTTGAAGCGTGAAATTTCAACTTTGGCATTGGGCTTGAAGTCCGTCTTCAACCTGCGGTCACGGTCGAGATCGTTCATGGCGTAGACGGTCTTGCTGCCATGAGTGAGCCGGTAGAGTGGTGGCTGCGCCAGGTAGAGGTGCCCCTGCCGGACGAGGTCCGGCATCTCCCGGAAGAAGAAGGTCATCAGCAGGGAGGCGATATGGGCGCCATCCACGTCAGCATCTGTCATGATGATGATGCGGCCATAGCGCAGTTTTTCAAGGTCGAGAGTCTTGCCAAAGCCACACCCAAGTGCCTCGATCAGGTCTTTCAGCTCCGTATTGGCCAGCAGTTTTTCCTGTGTGGCAGAGGCGACATTGAGTATCTTGCCCCGCAGGGGCAGAACGGCCTGTGTTTCCCTGTCACGGGCCTGACGGGCAGACCCCCCGGCTGATTCGCCTTCCACGAGAAAGATTTCCGTCTCATGGGCATTGCTGCGGGAGCAGTCTGTCAGCTTGCCGGGCAGACGCAGGCGCTTTGTCGCCGTTTTGCGGGTTGTTTCACGGGCTTCACGGCGGCGCAGGCGTTCTTCTGCCCGTTCGACCATATAGCTGACCAGACTGTCAGCCTGCTGGGGATTGCCCCCCAGCCAGTGGTCGATCCGGTCCCGCAGGGCACCTTCCACGAGGCGACTGGCCTCCTGTGTGGTCAGCCTGTCTTTTGTCTGTCCCTGGAATTGTGGGTTGCGGATGAAGACGGACAGACGGGCATTGATGGTGCCCAGCACATCTTCCGCCGTGATGGTGCTGGAACGGCGAATCTTGCGCTGGTCCCCCCAGTTGCGGAAGCCTTTGACGAGTGCCGCTCGCAGGCCGTTCTCATGGGTGCCACCCTGTGGTGTGGGGATGGTGTTGCAGTAGGAAATGAGAGCGCTGTTTCCTTGGTCGAGAAAGGCAACAGCCCACTCGACACGCCCACCGGGTTGGCCATCGGCAGCCACAGGCAGCTCAGCCTCACCAGCCCAGAGGGGGGTAAGCAGGGCAGGTGAGGGACCAAGATCAGCCGTCAGGGCATCTTCCAGACCATTTGGATAGGCGATGACAGCTTCGGCTGGTGGAGCATTGTCCCCCTTCAGAAGTTCCGGGGCACAGGACCATGTGATGCTGACCCCCCGGAACAGCGCTGCCTTGATCTGGCACTGGCGGTACAGGCGGGCCGGGGAGAAATGCAGGGGGCCGAAAATGTCACTGTCCGGGGTGAAACGCACCATCGTGCCACGCTGGATGGCAGGTTTTGTGCTTTCCAGCGTACTGGTTGGCAGACCACGGGAGAAAGTCTGTCGCCATCCCTTGCGGTTGCGGTAGACCTCGACTTCCAGATGGGAGGCCAGTGCGTTGACGACAGAGCTGCCCACACCATGCAGACCGCCTGATGTGGCATAGGATTTGCCAGAGAATTTCCCCCCCGCATGGAGCGTGGTGAAAATGACCTCAAGGGCTGATTTTTTCGGGAAGCGGGGATGGGGGTCAGTCGGAATCCCACGGCCATTGTCACGGACCATCAGGGTGTGGGCGTCTTCCAGACAGACCTCAATGGTCGTGGCATGACCCGCCACGGCTTCATCCATGGCGTTGTCAATGATTTCGGAAGCAAGATGGTGGTAGGCCGCATCGTCCGTACCCCCGATATACATGCCAGGGCGACGGCGTACGGGCTCCAGCCCTTCAAGGACCTCAATGGCCCCGGCATCATACTGTTCAGCTGGCTGTACATGGGAGGGGGCAGGTGTGGAACCCTGCTCGAACATATCGGCCATCCTGTGATCCTGTCTGTCGGGGCGTGGGGAGGGGCGGGAGGTCAGCCCCGGCGCCTGCGGCGGCTCGTGGCCCGGTGGGGAGGCTGGGGTGCCGTGCAGCTTTCGTAGGAAGAAGGCTGAACAATATCCTTGGCCTCGGCATAATGGGCGAGGTCGCTGTTCGAATCGTCCAGCGCCTCGATCTCGTCATACATCGGCACACGTTGGGCACAGAAGGCCGTACCGGACTTCAGCCCCCCCAAGGACTGCACATCCGCCAGCTGGGTGATGTAATCATCATGTTTTTTCTGCGCCTGGCGGCCAAATGTCCGGTGGAAATAGGAATCCAGCCGTCTTTCCGATTCTGTCAGGATGGGGCGGAAGCGTGTGATGAACTGGTTGTAACGGTCCTGCGTCTGGCAGGAGAGAGCCGTCACCATGAGTTCCGATTTCAGACCAGCCAGATTGAAGGCTGAATGGTCTTCTGCCGAAGAGTGGCAGGCTGCTGCCCATGAGGCAGGGGCAATGGCAAAAAAAGCCGCAGTGGCAAGGGCCAGTCCAGTCCTGGAGAAGGACAGGCCGTAGGACAGAAGAGACATATGAAAACTCCCGCTGACAGGTTCTCTGCCTATATCATGGTCATTTGGGAAAGTCTGCCCTGAGACGGGCAATTCTTTGGTGGATATGGCCGTGTAATGATGAAGGAAACGTTAAACATAACTGACAGAGAAAGAAATATGGAAGACCTCATTCTCATGATGGTGCTGAAAGCGTATCGTGCGTTCTGAAAACTGGCGGATTGCGGGCAGGGGCCTGGATGCGCCTTTTTTATCTGTTTTTAGTTTTCTCTGGAGTGGACTGTGCAGCAGAGCAGTTTTCTAGTGCGGGCAGGGGTTGTCGGTGCAACTCTTCTGGCCCTTGGCGGGTGTGTCGGCCAGCAGTCAAGGGGGCCGAGTGGCATCGAGATTCCTCCCAATCCTTTTGCCAACGAGAAGCGGGCTGCTCATTGTGAGGTATCGCCTGTGCAGACAGACGCCACGGGCCGCATGAGTGTGAGCATGACGGTCAGCGCTGGTGATGGCGGTACCTGCCCGTTTTCCATCAGCAAAGGGGGGGGAGGCAGTTACGTGTCTTTTGGTGTGGTTCCTCCGCCGGAGAATGGCAGGGCCTTTCTGTATAATTATGATAATCGCACATATGTGGAATACACCCCTGCGGCGGATTACAAGGGGGCTGACGGCTTCACCGTGGAGTTGATTCCTGCCCATGCACAGCCACGCCGTCAGCTTCAGGTCCGTGTGCAGGTCGAGCCGGCTGTCGTTGCGGCTGCCCCTGCCCCTTCTGCGGAACCGGACAAGAAGATGGCCGAATCAACTGAGAAAAAGACGCCTCAGGCTGTCCATCATGCGACCTCCCGAACGGTGCACCATGCCGTCAGCAGGCACGCTCCGGCAGCCAAGACGAAGTAACAGGGCGTAGAGACCTGTCAGAAAAAACAGGCCGGACACACTGAATACGTGTCCGGCCTGTTTTTTGAGAGGGCACATCAGGATGTCTGACCGGCAGGCGAAGGCCGGTCAGACTCTGAAGTACCTGTTTATTGGAAGTCGATTTCCACCCGGCGGTTCTGCGGTTCTGCCGTACCGGGGCGGGTGGAGACCAGTGGCTTCGAATCACCAAAACCGTGAACCTCGATGACGCCAGCCGGTACGCCATCGCGGATCAGCTCTGCCTTGATGGTCTGCGCACGGCGGAGAGACAGGGCCATGTTGTAGGCCTCAGCCTTCCGGCTGCCAGGACGGACAGCCGAAGAATCGGCATGGCCATTGACCTGGATCCGGGTGAACTGGGCTGATGTGGAGTTGCGGGCAGCTGTTTCCACGATGGCCCGCGCCCGGTCGGACAGGTTGGCACGATCCCAGTCGAAGAACACCAGATAGGTGCGGACGGGGGCAGGTGCCGGGGTGGAGAGGGTGGGGGCCTGTGTCGGTGGCGGCGGAGCCGGGTTGAACTCATAGCGCAGCCCGAGCATCAGGGAATGGTTGAAATCTGTCCGGCTGCCACGCTTGCCGCTGACGGGTCCACTGTCGGGGGCAGCGATGTTGTAGGATGCTGTCGTGAAGTGCCTGTGGCGGCCCGTGATGGTGTAGAAGCGATATTCCATTGTGGTGGAAAGGCCAACAACCCATGGCACGGGCAGTGAAACACCAAAGATGCCCTGATAGGCAAAGCCGCCTGCGCTGTCACGGGTCCGCTGCCTGTAGCCCCTGTCTGCGCCTGTCCCCTGGATTCTGGTGTTCGTGAACTGGCTTCCATAACCGATACCAGCCCCGAAATAGGGGTAGATCCAGTTCTGGCCGATATCCATGTCAAACAGGGCATTGGCCATGCCCCCGTATTTCTGCTGGTGACCATGGGCTGTGCTGCTGAAGCCGGGGGAATGGAACCGGGAAAGGCGGTTGTTGCGGTAGTTGCCCTCCACTTCCACACGGAAACCGTTCCCCAGTCCCCAGCCGATGCTGCCCAGCCCGGTGATGCCTGTCGCAAAGTCGTCCCGACCATGCGCAAAGAGCTTCGTGTGGGGATTGACGGTCTGGGACTGGTTGAAGCTCGCCCCCGCTGCCCCGCCGACATAGAGGCCACGGACAGGCTGCGCCCGGGCCGCACCAAACGCCATGACTGACAGGCAGGCGGCACAGGCGCTGCGGGCCAGCAGTGATGTAATGGAGGGGCGTGCGGTCATGTAATTACTCTCCAGCCAGACAGGTGGCTACCCTTTTCACTGAAAGTGACAGTAAACGCAATGGATTGCCGGGACATACCTGTGCCGTTTGCGTCTGAATCGGGAAAAGATGTGTCCTATGTGTTACAGGTGGATGAGGCGTCGGTCGGCCCCCGGGGAACATGGGGCTGGTCAGTCTTCATGGCTGAAGCGGCGTGTGGTGATGTCATGTTCCAGCGGGTGGGTGCTGTCTAGGACATCAACCTCCATGATCCAGAGGTCAGGGTCGTACCGTTTCTGCCGTTCCAGATAGGCATTGGCCTGCATCATGGCACTTTCCGTGTCGCTGTCCTCAAAGGTCTGGCGCAGCCATGTCGCACCCTGTTCCCGTAATATGGCGATGCGTCCATCCCGGCCATTCAGCATGATGAAGACACTGCCAGCATCTTCGTCACCTTTACGGACCAGAACGGCCATCAGGCCATTCTGGTTGAGGTGCCTGAGGGTGGCACGGACCCAGAATCCGGTTTTCAGGCCATGGAACATGAGTCTGGTCTCCCTGCCAGATGGTGCATAGTCGTCATGGGGTGGTGTTGGCCGCCGGGTGAATTGCCGTGTTGTCCGGCAGATGCAGGAGGGCAGCACGATAGGTGTGGGGGATGATGAAAAGTGCCAGAGCGGCGGAGATGTCGGTCGGGCTGGCAGCGGCAGGGGGGCAGACTTGTCGCAGGGCACGCCGTGCCGCCTCCGGGCTGTCTGTGCTGATGAGGCGGGACTGGCGCAGGGCATCGGTCATGAGGGACTGGTCAGCACGAAGCGCTGCCAGCTGGTCCTGGAGGGAAAACTGTCCCTGGGGGCTTGTGCAGAGCTGGGGCAGGACCCCAAGGTCCTGCAGGGCCCAGCCTTGGGGAGCGGTGATGTGTGCCCATGTCAGGGACAGGTGCCCCCCGTTGGGCAGGGTGGAAGAAATCTGGACCATGCCTTTGCCAAAGGTGCTGCTGCCGGTCACAACGGCCCTTTGCTGGTCGGCCAGCGCTGCTGCCAGAACTTCGGCTGCACTGCCCGTATCCTGGTCAACCAGCAGGGCCAGCGGGGTATTGTTGGTCAGATCCCCGCCCTGGATGCTCCAGACGTGATTGGCCTCCGCCGCCCGTCCTTCGGTCGTGGCGATCACGCCGTGGTCGAGGAAGAGCGCCGCCGTCATGACCGCCTGTTGCAGGATTCCTCCATGGTTCCCGCGCAGGTCCAGCACGAGGCCGGGCAGGGTGGGTGCTGGTGGGGTCCGGCCGTCTGGAGGGTGGGGCAGACTGCTATTTGGGGGTGTTTCTGGCAGGAGCGTGGAAAGATACTGGCTGACTTCTTCGGCCGTCCGGCTGGAAAAATGGGTGACCCGTAGGATGGGGAACCGCCCGGCCTGTTCAGGGAAGACACTTTCTTCTGCCATGCGCCCACGGGTGAAATTCCTGATGAGATGATGTCCGTCCTTGGTGCGGAATTCCAGCTCCACCGTACTGCCAGCAGGGCCAGTCAGCATGGCCTGGAGGGCGGGCAGGGCCATCTGGCGTGTGCTCTGGTGGTCGAGGCTGGTCAGGCTGTCTCCCGGTATGATTCCGGCATCCCATAGAGGGCTGTCGAGGTTGAGGGCCGCCACGACAGGGAAATGGGCTCGTGTCCGGCGGAGGGTCAGCCCGACGCTTGCTGCGGGTTTGGGTGGGGGCTGGGCAGGGGTGACGGCATCAGACTGGCTGGGCGGCGGTGGAGGAGACTGATAGCGGGAATAGGGGTCCAGCCTGGCCAGAAGGCCATTGAGAAAACGGCTCAGCAGGGTTTCATCATTCATGAGCTGGTAGGATGGCACATCACGTCGCAGGAGCGTGATGAGCTGGAGGCTCAGATGGCTCCAGCCGGTCACGTCGTCCTTGCCGGGTGTCCGGACAGACAGCAGAGGGTGCCTGTCATGGAGCAGGCTCATGTGAGCCGGGCTGAACATGGTTCCGGGCTGGACGGCGAGGGTGAAGCTGGATGATGGCGCCTGCCCATGGTCCGGCTGTTGTAAAGGCTGGGGGACTTCCAGCAGGGCCTGCATCCCCCAGAGGCAGAGTTCCTGCGGTGTGTGCGGGGTCAGCGTCCGGGGAAGCATGAATGTAAGGGCGGTTGATAATGTCAGCTCTGCCAGCCGGTCTTCATCCGTGAATTCCGGGAGAGCCGGAGCGGTGGGGACGGGGGTGGGTCGGGAGGAGCTGCCTGTCCCTGCGGGTTGGGATGTTGTGGTGGCGATGGATCCGACCGGGGTGGAGGAGGGTGCTCCAGGGCGGCCGGCAAAATGGTGGAGCAGCCGGCTCCAGAAAGGATGGGCCTGAACAGGCTGGGCGATGGCAGAGCCGACTGTCAGCACGCCGGACAGGGCAACCCCGGTGAAGGCTGTGCAGACGGGACGCAGGAGGCGAACTGGCATCATGAAGGCGATGGACCGGACTGGTAAGAAAAAGGGAAGATGAAAAGCCGGGACACTGTCACATGGTTTCTTTCGGGGACAGAGGCCGGGCAGGGCGGATCGTGCCCGTCGCGGGCCGGGGGCGTGCCATCATGGAAGACACATCCCCCGCTATTATGCCGCATTCATGGAAGAAGGGAAATCAGAAAGGAAGGTCATCCTTGCTGATGGGCGCCTCTGGTGAGGTTTTGCTGCGGCTGCCGGTTTTTGTGGTTCCGCTTTTTGTCGTTTTGGCTCTGCTGGTTGCCTTCCCTGTCGCTGCCTTTTTGGTGGCCGTTTTTCTGGTCGTGCTCTTCGCCGTAGTGGTTTTTCTGGTCGTGGTCTTTTTGGCGGCCGTTTTTTTCGTGGTTGTCTTGCGGCCACCTTTCAGCGGTTTGCCTTTTTCATCCAGCAGGGTGAGGGCCTCTTCCAGCGTGACGTCATCCATCGAGTCCCCCTTGGGGAGAGTGGCAATGGTCTGGCCATGCTGCACATAGGGACCAAAACGTCCCTTGCGGACCATGACGACCTCACCATCCTTGGGGTGCGTACCCAACGTGCGGATGGAGGCCAGCTTTTTGGCCAGAGCATCAACGGCCCGGTTCAGGCCGATGGTCAGCACGTCATCATCCTTGCTGAGCGTGCCGTAGATGCTGCCCATCTTGACGAACGGTCCGAAACGGCCAAGACCGGCCGTGATCATCTCGCCCGTTTCCGGGTGGGGGCCAACCTCACGGGGGAGGGAGAGAAGGCCGATGGCTTCCTCAAGGGTGAGCGTTTCGCCGTTACGGTCCTTGGGGATGGTGGCCCGTTTTGGTTTGGCCTTCCTGTCTTCAGGGTCCGGCTCGCCACGCTGGACATACAGCCCGTAAGGCCCACGACGGAGGGTGATGTCCTCGCCCGTGGCAGGGTCATGGCCAAGCAGGCGCATACCGTCCGGTAGGGCAGTCTCCTCGCCATTATCAACCGCCAGGGGGCGGGTGACACGGCATTCCGGATAGTTGGAGCATCCCAGGAAGGCTCCATGCCGCCCCAGCTTGAGGCCCAGCCGTCCATCAGTGCAGGACGGGCAGCTGCGTGGATCACTGCCATCCGGTCGGGGTGGGAAGAAATGGTTGCCGAGGTCCTGGTCCAGCGCATCAATGACATCAGAGATTTTCAGGTCTTTTGTCTTGGCAACCGTGGCCGAGAAGTCGTTCCAGAAGGCGGACATGACATCATGCCAGTCAGCCCGGCCATCCGAGATGTCATCCAGCTGCGTCTCCAGCGAGGCCGTGAAGCCCGTATCTACATAACGCTGGAAGAAAGAGGTGAGAAAAGCCGTGACCAGCCGCCCCCTGTCTTCCGGCACGAAGCGTCGGGCATCAAGGCGCACATAATTGCGGTCCCGCAGGACGCTGAGGATGGAGGCATAGGTGGAAGGCCGCCCGATGCCGATTTCTTCCATCTTCTTGACCAGTGATGCTTCGGAATAGCGGGGAGGTGGCTGGGTGAAGTGCTGTTCGGCTGTCACGTCCTTCGTGCCCAGCTGGTCGCCTTCCTTCATGGCGGGGAGAAGGCGGTTCTGGTCATCATCCCCGCCTTTTTCCTTGTCATCATGGCCTTCGATATAGAGCTTCAGAAAGCCGTCAAAGGCGATGATGGAGCCGGTGGCCCGCAGCAGGGTCTGCTCCTGTTCATCACCGATGGTGACGGCTGTCTGGTCCAGCTCGGCAGACTGCATCTGTGAAGCAACGGAGCGCTTCCAGATCAGCTCATAAAGGCGTTTCTGGTCCGCCGTGAGCACGGAGGCGACAGAAGAAGGTGTACGGGACACATCGGTAGGGCGGATGGCCTCGTGGGCTTCCTGTGCGTTTTTTGCCTTCGTGGTGTAGGAGCGTGGCTTGCCCGGGCAGTAATCTTTGCCAAAGGATGAGCTGATATGGGAGCGGATGGCCTGCACGGCCTCCGAGGCCATGGTGACGCCATCGGTACGCATGTAGGTGATCAGGCCGAACGTCTCGCCATTCAGGTCCACACCCTCATAAAGCTGCTGGGCGGTGCGCATGGTGGTCTGTGCACTCATGCCCAGCTTGCGGGAGGCTTCCTGCTGGAGGGTGGAGGTGGTGAAAGGCGGTGCCGGATTGCGGCGTGTCCGCTTCCGCTCGATCTTCCGTACGCTGAGGGCGGAGGAGCGGACCAGATCACGGGCCCTGTGGGCCATGTCCTCATTGGTCAGGGCGAACTGGTCGAGTTTTCTGCCTTCAAGATGGGTCAGTTTTGCGGTGAAGTCCGCCTTGGCGGGAGTTGTGAAGAGACCTTCCACACTCCAGTATTCCCGGGGTTTGAAGACCTCGATTTCCGCTTCCCGTTCGCAGATCAGCCGCAGGGCGACAGACTGCACACGCCCTGCACTGCGGCTGCCCGGCAGTTTGCGCCAGAGAACGGGAGACAGGGTGAAGCCGACCAGATAGTCCAGCGCACGGCGGGCCAGATAGGCATCAATCAGGGGGCGGTCCAGCGTACGGGGGGCCTTCATGGCCGCAGCGATGGCGTTTTTGGTGATCTCGTTGAAGGTGACCCGCTCGACCTCAATATCCTTGAGGAGCTTTTTTTCCTCAAGGGCACTGCGGACATGCCACGAGATGGCCTCACCTTCCCTGTCCGGGTCGGTGGCGAGAATCAGTTTGCTGGCCCCTTTGAGAGCCTTGGCAATGGTGGCAATCTGTTTCGAGCCACGATCATCGGTCTGCCACGACATGGCGAAATTCTCGTCAGGGCGCACGCTTCCATCCTTGGGAGGAAGGTCCCGCACATGGCCGAAGGAGGCGATGACGGTATAATCGCTGCCGAGATAACGGTTGATGGTCTTTGCCTTGGCAGGGCTTTCTACAACCACAACATTCTTCACTGCCATGAGTCTTTCCCGGTCTCTGGTGTCCTGGTGGTAAGGCTGTCTGGCCGATGCCCGCTAGCTGGGAAGTGTGATCTGCCCATCGTCGTGGCGTTGGACAGCTCCGTTCATTTCCAGCTCGATGAGTATTGCCGCAACTGCTGAGATGGACAACTGACAGCGTGATGCAATCTCGTCAACAGTGGAGGGGGTATGCGCCAGCAGGGAGAGAATATTTTTTTCGTCAGATTCCGGTAATGATTGACTGGCCGCAGGGGCTTTCCGGGGGGCAGCTGGCGGGGCGGTCGGCACTTTTTCAGTGAGTGTGAAAAGGGATGGCTGGCGTGAGGGAGGCCTGCTCCATGGGGCCAGTCCGGGGTCTGGTGAGGGCGTGTCTGCCAGGGCGGACAGGATGTCCTGAACCTGCTCGACCAGTATGGCCTGATTCTGTTTCAGCAGGTCATTCCCGCCGCTGGAACGTGGATCGCCGGGAAAGCCAGGCACGGCAAAGAGCAGACGCTGGAAGGTTGCAGCGAGTCGGGCCGTGATGAGTGTGCCGGAGCGTCTGGCTGCCTCAACCAGCAGGCAGCCACGGGCCAGACCGGCAATGAGAAGGTTGCGCCGTGGAAAATGGCGGGCATTGGCCGGCATGCCGGGAGGATATTCCGTAATCAGGCAGCCCTGCTGGGCTATGGCGGCCTGCAAGCCTGCATGTTCGGGAGGGTAGGTAATGTCCAGCCCGCCGGGCAGGGCGGCAATAGTCCGGCCAGAGGGCAGGGCTCCCCGGTGGGCCGCTCCATCAACTCCACGGGCCAGACCGGAAACGACAGTCAGGCCGGCTTCTGCCAGACCGGCGGCGAATTCCTCTGTCAGTTTCAGGGCCGGATTGGAGGCCTTGCGGGCCCCGACAATGGCCAGGGAGGGTGTGGAGAGCAGGTCTGTATTGCCTTGGGTGAATAGAAGTACGGGAGCATTCGGCAGTCCGGCCAGCAGGCGGGGATAGGCAGGGTCGGAGCGTAGCAGATGGTGGCCTCCCCGTTTTCCCAGCCAGGCAATTTCGTCTTCCATGCGGGATGCGGAGGGAATGGCTGGCGCCGGACGGCCGGAAAGGCGGGCACGGGCAGGCAGCGCTGCAATGGCCTGCTCTGCCGTGCCGTAAAGGCCCATCAACCGGCTGAATGTGGCGTTGCCAATGCCCTTTGTGCGGGCCAGCCGCAATCGAGCCAGACGTTCCGTTGCTGTCAGGTTGGCTTCTGATAATGCAGCTGGCTCATTTCTGTCCGACACGGGGTTCCGTTCCGCTACAGAGGCGGGCAATGTTGCCGTAATGGCGCAGGAGGATCAGCAGGGTGATGCATGCTGCTGCAATGGGACGGGCCGACATGATGGGTGCCAGAGAGAAGGCCACCATCAGGAACGGTGCTGCCAGAAAAGCCAGAAGCGCCCCCACGGAAGAAATCCTGCTCAGACGGACACCAGCCAGCCAGAGCAGGGTGCAGAGCAGCCCGACCGGCCAGCACATGCCCCAGAAAACACCGATGCCTGTAGCAACGCCCTTGCCGCCACGAAACCTGAGCCATATGGGGAAGCAGTGCCCCACGACAGCGGCACACCCTGCTACGGAGAGGCACAGGGCCGTGTCGTGAGGGGAGAGGGCCTCCGCCAGCAGGACGGCCAGAAGCCCCTTGAAGGCATCCAGAAGCAGGGTTGCCGCAGCGAGGCCTTTGCGGCCTGTCCGCAGCACGTTGGTGGCCCCGATGTTGCCGGAACCGATGCGCCGGATGTCACCCTGCCCACTGAGTGCGGTAAGCAGGAGGCCGAAAGGGATGCTCCCCAGAAGATAGGCCCCCAGAGCGATGACAGGCAGGCTGGGGGGCATGAGGGACCAGGTCAGGATGCCGCTCATGCAGGGAGACCTTTGGCAGTGAAGACTTCGCGACCCTGACGGAAGGTCCGCAGGACACGTCCTTTGAGGTTTCGGCCATCAAAGGGGGTATTCTGTGCCCGGCCGGGCAGGCTGCCCGCGGTGACGGTCCATTCTTCTTCCGGGTCAAACAGGCAGAGGTCTGCCGGGGCACCGACGGCCAGCGTCCCGGCTTCCAGCCCCAGAAGACGGGCCGGAGCCACGGTGAGCAGGCGCAGGGCCTCCAGCAGCGGCAGGCCAGCCTGAAGCGTGACACCCAGCAGGGTGACGAGGCCGGTCCCGCCAGCCCGGGCCTGGGCAAAGGGAAGACGCTTGTCATCCGCATCGGCCGGGCTGTGATCGGAGGCGATGGCATCAATGGTGCCGTCTGCCAGACCCGCCAGAACGGCCTGCCGGTCAGCCTCCAGCCGCAGCGGCGGGGAGAGCTTGGCGTAGGTGCGGAAATCCCCGATATCCGCCTCCGTCATGGCGAAATAGGGCGGTGCCGTGTCGCAGGTGACCCGGATGCCCCGCTTTTTGGCATCAGCAATCAGGCCGAGGGCTTCCCCGGTGGAAACATGCCCGAAATGGATGCGTGCGCCCGTCAGTTCGGCAAGGCGAAGGTCACGGGCGATCATCATGGCCTCGGCGCAGGCGGGAATCTGTGGCAGGCCCATTTTCACGGCCTGCGGGCTGGCAGTGGCGCAGCCCCCTTTGGCCAGGGATGGATCTTCCGGGTGGAGGACAATGACGGTATCCAGAAAGCCGGAATAGGCCAGCAGGTTGCGCATCTGCTTGGTGTCGGCAATGGCCCGGGCACCGTCGGTGAAGCCGATGGCCCCGGCTTTTTTCAGCAGGCCGATTTCGGCCATGTCCGTTCCGGCGCAGCCTTTTGTCAGGGCTCCATAGGGATAGATGGAGACAAGACCAGTCTCTTCCCCACGGCGGCGGATGTAATGGACGAGTGCCGGGTTGTCGATGGCAGGCTCGGTATCGGGAAGCAGGGCCAGGGAGGTGATGCCTCCTGCCACGGCAGCCTGAATACCGGAATCAATGCTCTCCCGGTATTCAGCTCCGGGTTCGCCAAAGCTGGCCCGCATGTCCACGAGGCCGGGGCAGAGGACGGCCCCTTTGCCATCCACGATGCGGGCAGCCTTGGGAGCATCTTTTGGGTCGAGGGCGGCAATGCGCCCTTTCTCGACCAGAAGGCTCCCTTTGCCATCCCGCCCGGAGGCAGGGTCAATCAGCCGGACATTTTCAAAAAGGATGCTGCTCATGCGGGATTCTTCATGCGGGAAAGACGGTCGAGGACAGCCATGCGGACGGCCACGCCCATCTCGACCTGTTCAGAAATGACGCTCTGTGGCGAATCGGCGACATCGGAGGCAATTTCAACACCCCGGTTCATCGGGCCGGGATGCATCACCAGGGCTCCTGGCTTGGCCAGAGCGAGGCGGCGGCGGTCCAGCCCGAAGAGGGAGAAATATTCCCGTGCGCTGGGGACAAGGCCGCTGCCCATGCGCTCCCGCTGGACACGGAGACACATGGCCACGTCCGCATCCTTCAGGGCCTCATCAATGTCATGATGCAGGGTGACGCCTTCCAGCGTGCCGAGGGCACCGGGCAGCAGGGTGGGGGGACCTGCCAGATGGATGTCGTTGCCCATGGCCCGCAGGAGGTGAATGTCCGACCGGGCCACACGGCTGTGGGCGATGTCGCCGCATATGGCGATTTTCAGCCCGCTGAGGCGGCTGAAATGCCGCCGGATGGTCAGGCCGTCCAGCAGGGCCTGCGTGGGGTGCTCGTGCATCCCGTCCCCGGCATTGACGACACTGGCCTCGACCTTCTGCGAGAGCAGGGCCGGGGCACCGCTCTGGGCATGGCGGACCACCAGCAGGTCGCAGTGCATGGCGTTGAGGGTGGAGGCCGTGTCCAGCAGGGTTTCGCCCTTGTTGACCGAGCTTGTGGCGACGGTCATGTTCACCACATCGGCACCCAGCCGCTTGGCGGCCAGCTCGAAGCTGGTGCGCGTGCGCGTGCTGTCCTCAAAGAAGAGATTGATGACGGTACGGCCCTGTAGCACGTCCCGTGGTGCATTGCGGGAACGGCTGAGCAGGGCATAGCTCTCGGCGAGGTCCAGAAAAGGCGTGATGTCCTTTTCTGTCATGCCTTCAATGCCGAGAAGATGGGGCGTGTGGTGTGTGGGGTTCATGCGGACAGGACACTCCGGATGCGGGCGAGAACCTCATCCCGGCCCAATGCGGCGAGCGTGAGGTCGATTCCGGGCGATGTCGTGGTACCTGTCATGGCAGCACGGAGCGGCTGGGCGACGGCACCCAGTTTCAGCTCATGCTCGGCAGCGAATGCCCGCAGCGTGCTGTCGATCCCTTCTGCCGTGAAAGGTTCCAGCCCGGCGAGTTTTTCCTCCAGCCCGGCGAGAACCTTCCGGCCTTCCTCGCCCAGATGCTTTTCCGCCTTGGGGGTGATGGTCAGCGGCAGGCGCAGCCCGGCGAAGGCGGCGTTCTCGGCCAGCTCCACGACCGTCTTTGCCCGTTCCTTCAGCCCCGGCATGAGGGCAAGCACACGGGCACGGACCGTCTCGTCATGGTCAAGGTCATCACGTCGCTCCAGGCGCTGCATGACAAGGGCCGTCAGCCGCTCGTCATCGGCACGGCGCATCCAGATGCCGTTGAGGTGGCTGAGCTTGACGTAATCCATCCGGGAGGGAGAGCGGCCGATGCCGTCCATGTCGAAAAGCCTGATCTGTTCCTCACGGTCCAGCACCTCGGCATCGCCATGTCCCCAGCCGAGGCGCAGCAGATAGTTGCAGAGGGCCTCCGGCAGGATGCCTTCCTCACGGAAGTCCACGACGGACTGGGCACCATGACGTTTGGAGAGCTTGGCTCCATCCGGCCCGTGGATGAGGGGCAGATGGGCGAACTCCGGAAGGTCCCAGCCCATGGCCCGATAGATCATGGCCTGACGGAAGGTGTTTGTCAGGTGGTCGTCACCCCGCATGACGTGCGTGATGCCCATGTCGTGGTCATCCACCACCACGGCGAGCAGATAGGTCGGTGTCCCGTCGGAGCGGAGCAGGATGAGGTCATCCATTTCCGCATTGGCGACACGGACCTCGCCCTGCACATGGTCCCTGATGATGGTCTCACCCTCTTTCGGGGCCTTGAGGCGGATGGCATAAGGCACGCCTTCCGGGGCTTCGGACGGGTCACGGTCACGCCATGTGCCATCATAGCGGGGCGGGCGTTTCTCGGCCCGGGCCTTCTCCCGCATGGCGGCCAGCTCTTCGGGCGTGCAGTAGCAGCGGTAGGCCATGCCCTTTTCCATGAGCTGGGCCACGACCTCGGCATGACGGTCCTGCCGGCTGGCCTGGAAGACAGGCTCTCCATCCCAGTCCAGTCCCATCCATTTCAGGCCATCAAAAATGACGTCCACGGCGTGCTGGGTGGAGCGTTCCCGGTCTGTATCCTCGATGCGCAGGACAAATTCTCCACCGTGATGACGGGCGAAGAGATAGTTGAACAGGGCAGCACGGGCGTTGCCGATATGGAGCAGGCCGGTGGGCGAGGGGGCAAAACGGGTACGGATCTTCATGAGCAGGCCTTATAACATGCCGGGATGGGTCGGGCCATCCACTTCAATGTGTCATCATGGGCTTTATCACAGGCAGCGGCACTTGTGGAATGGACGGGCCAGGGGTGGATGCAGGAGGCGGCAGAGCGGAGAATGATGGGGCAGGCTGTACTCAGGATGGTAGCGTCGGGGCTGGCCCGGCAGGGCAGTCGCCTGACCTGCTGGCTGCCTGTCGGTGTAGCCTTGGGCATTGTGGGGTATTTTGCCCTGCCGGCAGAACCTGCGTGGAGCACAGGCCTGATGATGGGTGGTTTGGCGGGCATGGGGCTGGTGTTGCTGGCCTGCTGCCGCTGGATGGTGGCCGGGACGGAACAGGCGGCACACTGGCAGGTGTTGGGGCATTGTCTGGGAAGTGGCCTCCTGGTGATTGGCCTGGGGTTTCTGCTGGCCTGGGGGCAGGCTGTCCGGCAGTCCCCCATGCCGCTCCTGCCCATGGAATCGGTCTGGCTGGAAGGACGGCTGGCGGCTCTGGAACCTGTTCCAGGCCGACATGAAGGGCAGAAGCCCAGCTGGCATGTGGTGGTGGAGGGGGCCGTGTTCGACTCTCCATGGTGGAATGGCATGGCGCCCCTGCAACGGCGGGTGACTGTCACCTTTCTGCCCAGAGAAGGGCAGGAAGATGGCCTGATGGCGTTGGTGACAGGCCAGCCTGTGCGGATACGGGCGCTTCTGCGCTCTCCGCCCCCACCGCTCTGGCCGGGAGGGCATGATGGGCAGCGTGCGGCCTGGTTTGCTGGACGTGCCGGAGCGGGACTGGCCCTTTCACCGCCCTTGCCGCTGAGAGCTGCACCGGCAGGTGGTGTTGTGGGCCGTCTGGATGACAGGCTGGTCCATCTGCGGCAGACAATGGCCTGGATGATCGGAGCGGCCCTGCCGGGGCAGGTGGGAGCGGTGGCATCCGCCGTGCTGTGTGGCGAAACGGGCCGTCTTTCTGCCGAGACGAGGCAGAGCTATGCGGCTGCCGGGCTGGCGCATCTTCTGGCCGTGGCGGGCCTGCATCTGGGGCTGGTGATGGGGCTGGTGTTTGCCACGGTCAGACGTTGCCTCAGCCTGTCGCAGCGCCTGTCGGCCTACTGGCCCTGTCGTGAGGTTGCCATGCTGGTCTCTTTTGGGGCCGGGGTGGTTTATGTGGTGCTGACAGGGTTGCATGTGCCGGGGCTGAGAGCGCTGGGCATGGCGGGGTTGGCCGTGTTGGCCCTGCTGCTGGGGCGGCGGGCCGTTTCCATGCGGGGGCTGGCTCTGGTCTGCCTGATGCTGGAGGTGATGTCTCCTGTTCTGGTGCTGGATGTTTCCTTCCAGATGTCTTTCGCAGCTGTGATGGCTCTGATTGCGGGTCACGAATCATGGAGGAACTGGCTGTTCCGGTTGGGAGGGCATCATGGGCAGCAGGCCCCGGCTCTCTGGCGGCGGGGGGCAGCTCTGCTGGTGGCCCTTGTTCTGACCTCCCTGCTGGCCGGACTGGCGACCCTGCCGCTCAGCATGGCGTATTTCGGCGCCTTCCAGCCATGGTTTGTCATGGCCAATCTTCTGGCAGTCCCCTTGATGGGTGTCTGGGTGATGCCTGCCGGGATTGTGGCCCTGCTGCTGATGCCATTTGGCCTTTCTTCGGGGCCACTGCACGTGATGGGGTGGGGCATAAAGGGTATCGGCTGGCTGGCAGGGTGTGTGGCGGCGGCTCCGCTTGCATCATTGCCGGTGCCGTCTTTTCCGGCCTGGGGGGTGGGGCTGTATCTGCTGGGGCTGACCGTGATGTGTCTGTGGCGGGGATGGGGCCGGTTTGCTGGCGTGGGTGTGATGGCTGTGGCGCTTTCAGCACCCTGGCTGGTGGACCGGCCCGTGATGCTGCTGGTGGAGCAGGGTGCCGTTTTGGCTGTCCGGCAGGAAGGGGCCATGAGGGTGATGGAGGGGCGCCCTGGTAGCGGGCTGGTCCGACAGGAGATGCAGCGTGCCTTGGGCTGGAATGTCAGAGGGCTGGGGCAGCCGGACTGTGCGGCAGGTCTCTGTCATCTACGCCTTGGGAATGATCGGCTGGTTTTGTGGCGTGGGGTTGCCGGGCCGGAGCGTGGTGGAGAGGCATCATGCCGGGATGTTGTGTTGGAGATACGTATGGGCGGACAGCATCCTCTCTGTCCGTCTGTCCGGCAGCTTGGCCCGGCTGATCTGCGGCGGGAAGGAAGCTGGGCCGTTTATGGGACGGGGGCGGGTGGTATCAGGCTCGTGTCGGACAGAATGGTGCAGGGGGATCGCCTCTGGACCGGCGAAGGAGCGTTCCAGAATGTCGTGCCCCTGCCACCAGCTCCGGCTGAGTGAAAGGGAATCAGGACCCGCACAATGTACGGATCAGTGGCGGGGCAATGCGGCTGAGGCGCTGCTCCAGGGCAGCGGAGAGGCGCCGGTAATGGCTGGCACCAGGCAATGCCGGGTCTTCCCACGGTTTGGTCCCCTCGGGGAACTGGATGATGCAGCGTTTCAGCCGTTCGCTTTCCCGGCGTTTCTTCCATGGTTCCGGGAGATGCAGGCAGAGATTTTCCGTCAGCTTGCCGGTCAGGAAGTTCCAGCGTTCGGGCAGGAGATGGACATGGTCGTGGAAGACCTGATTGAGGATGTCTGTCCCCGGGCAGAGATAGGGGCGTGTGGCAAGGGTGAAGCAGCGGTTTATCTGCGACGGTGAGATGAGCCGGGGGCGGAGCAGCATCATGCTGCTGTTGAAGTAGTCTTCCGGCCGGGCAAGGGAGAGATGCTGGCGGGTATAGTCGGGCAGGGAGACATCGGGCAGCCCGGCAGCGGGAGCATCGCCCAGCAGGGTATGGATGGGCACTTCATGCTGGCGGAGAATCTGGGCGACAGGGTCGGCCACGGCACCGATGGCGGCCTGCCGGGGAAAACGGTTCAGCAGGGGGGGCAATGGTCCGGTAACGAGCAGGGCACTGTCCAGCCAGAGCACATGGACATCATCCCGGAACAGCACCGGGAGATAGCAGCGATAGAAACATTCATTGCGCCATCGTTGATGGGTGTGCAGGCGCAGGGCTGCGGCTTTCTGTCCGACATCGTGAAAGGTCAGCAGGCTGTATTCTGTTCGGAACAGGTCACTGATGATGAGCTGGAGGGCTGGCGCCACATTGGTGTGGAGGATGTGGAAATCGAGCTTCGTGCGGGGATTGTGATCCACGACGGACTGGATGGCACAGAGCGTGGCCCAGAGGTCTTTGCCATTCGTGCCAAAAACGATGGCCGTCTCTTCCAGTCGAGGCGATGGCATGGTCTATCTCATGGTTTGATCGTAAAATTAGACACAAAAGGTCTTTTATAGACTTTTACGATAAAATAAAGGACTTGATATGAAGGCTTTTTTGGGAGGAGAAGCTTGTGGCCTGCTCAGCGCTTGGGGGGTATTTTGTTCTTTTCCCTGTAGAGACACCATTCAGTGACGGGGCAGCGCCAGCATTCTGGTGTGCGGGCCTTACAGACATAGCGGCCATGCAGGATGAGCCAGTGATGGGCAGGGCGGAGCATCTCTTTGGGGATGCGGCGGACCAGCTCATCCTCCACGGCACGGACGGTCTTGCCCGGTGCGAGGCCAGTACGGTTGCCGAGGCGGAAAATATGGGTATCGACAGCCATGGTTGGCTGGTCGAAGGCGATGTTGAGGACGACATTGGCTGTTTTCCGACCCACGCCGGGCAGGGCTTCCAGCTCTTCCCGGCTTCCGGGGACCTGCCCGTCATGTTTTTCCAGCAGCTGCTGGCAGAGCAGGGCCACGTTATGGGCTTTTGAGCGCCAGAGGCCTATGGTGCGGATATGTCTGGCGATGCCTTCCTCACCCAGTGCGGCCATGCTGGCAGGGTCGGGGGCTTCTTCGTACAGGGCACGGGTGGCCTTGTTGACGGAAACATCCGTCGCCTGTGCTGAAAGCACGACACTGACGAGCAGCTCGAACGTGTTGTGATAGATCAGCTCGCTGCGGGCGTCCGGGTGTGCTTTTTCCAGCGCGGCCAGAAAGGCGCGGACGGCCTTCAGGCTCATGCGGGGCTGGGAGCTGGTCGAGCGTGTGCGGGGCGTGCTGGTAGAAGCCATGAGGGTATGGTGGGTCCGGCCATTATGGGAAAAACTCTGTCCGTTCCTAAGGGGAGTCGGGTTTTTCTTCAAGCGGAGGGGCCGGGTGTGGTCTGACAGGTTTTGAAGGAGGAAAAGGCAGACGTGGCAGAGAATGGGGATGGACGGGACAGCATGAAGAAACTCTCCTTTGGGGCGATACTGGTTTTTGTGGTGAAGCGCTGGCTGGGCCAGCCTGCCATGCTGGCATGGACGCTGGGCGGTGTGGCCTTGGCCACGGTAGCTGATATATGCACTCCTCTTCTGGCTGGTCGCCTGGTGGGTGATATTTCCACAACGACATCTGCCTCATCGGCTGCTGGTGGCCGGGAGGCTTTGCTGCATGATGCCCTGCTCATGGTCAGCGGGCTGCTGGTTCTGGGGCTGGTGGGCGTCATGGGCCGGCGGTCTTCCTATCTGGGGATCAGCAAACTCAGCCTTGCTGTCATGCGCCGGGTGCTGGATGATGCTTTCGCCCGGGTGCAGCGTTTCTCGTCAGACTGGCACGCCAACAATTTTGCGGGCTCTACCGTGCGGCGGATCACCCGGGGAATCTGGGCCATTGATACGCTGGATGACACGCTTCTCCTGCTCATTACGCCAGAGGTTCTGGTCCTGCTGGGGACGACCCTGGTCCTGCTGGTGCGGGCGCCCCTCATGGGGCTGGTGCTGGCCGTGATGGTCGGGCTGTTTGCCTGCATGTCCATCTGGCTGGCTCTGCGTTATGTGGCGCCAACAGCCCGGATATCCAACGCCTGTGATTCCAGGATGGGGGCCGTGCTGGGGGATGCCATTACCTGCAATGCGGTGGTGAAGAGTTTCGGGGCGGAGGAACGGGAGGAGCGGCAGCTCCATGCCGTAGCCCGCACGTGGGCGGACAAGACCTATTACAGCTGGTATCGGGGGACGAACAGCGCCAACTTTCAGGCGTCCTATACGCTGCTGATGCGTGTGGTGATGATTGGTCTGGCTGTGCTGCTCTGGTGGCGTGGTATGGCCGGGCCGGGTGATGTGGCCTATGTGCTGACGATGATGTTCCTCATCCAGGGTTATCTGCGGGATCTGGGGCAGCAGGTGAGCCAGGTTCAGCGGTCGGTCAATGAGATGGAAGAACTCGTCGGGCTGTTCTCGAGCGAACCGGCCATCCGGGATATCCCCGGTGCCATTCCGTTGGAGGTGACGGCGGGGGAGATTGTCCTTCTGGATGTGAGTTTCCGGTATCCATCCCAGGAAAAGCCGATCTATCAGGGGCTGTCGCTGAGGATCGCACCGGGGAGCCGTGTGGCCCTGGTCGGGGCGTCCGGGTCGGGCAAGACGACGCTGACACGGTTGTTGCAGCGTCTGTATGATGTGGATGGTGGCAATATTCTGATTGATGGGCAGGATATTGCTTACGTCACCCAGCAGAGCCTGCGGCGCCAGATTGCGCTTGTCCCGCAGGAACCCATGCTGTTCCATCGAACATTGGCTGAGAACATTGCCTATGGTCGGCCTGATGCCACCCGGGAGGAGATCGAGCAGGCGGCACGGCTTGCCAATGCTGATGGATTCATTACCCGTCTTGCCGAAGGGTATGAGACGCTGGTTGGTGAACGTGGCGTGAAGCTCTCCGGGGGAGAGCGCCAGCGCGTGGCGATTGCCCGGGCTTTTCTGGTTGATGCGCCGATTGTGATTTTTGATGAAGCCACGGCAAGCCTCGATTCTGAATCAGAAATGCTGGTGCAGGAGGCCATGACCCGCCTGATGGAAACACGCACCGTACTGGTTGTGGCGCACCGTCTGGCCACCGTGCGTGACCTGGACAGGATTCTGGTATTTCATCAGGGGCAGATCGTTGAGGATGGCACGCACGAGAGTCTGATGGCTCTGAAGGGCGGGGCCTATCGGCGGCTCGTGTCGCTGCAATCGCTTGATGCAGCCAGCCCGTAACGGGCTGGCTGATGCTGGATGGTCGTCTCCTGCCCTGCGGAAGGGTCAGATGTAATGTTCATCCAGTGGTGGAAAGCCATTGAACCCGGTCGAGCAGTAAGTGGACACATAGGCACCAGTGGCGAGGATGTTGATCCTGTCTCCTGCCTTGAGCTCTTCTGGCAGGGGAACGGGATTTTTCTCGTATAGCACGTCCATGCTGTCGCATGTCGGCCCGGCCAGGATGCAGGGTGAGCGGCTGCTCGTGGTGTCGTCATGGGGTGTCTGGAAGACATAGCGGATGGATTCGCCTTCTGTTTCCGCCAGACCACCAAAGCGGCCGATATCCAGATAGACCCAGCGGGGAGTGTTGTCCTCACCGCCCCGCCTGCTGGCCAGCACGACCTCGGTATGCACGATTCCCGCACTGCCAACCATGTAGCGGCCCGGCTCCAGCAGAATGCGGGGGGCCCCTTGTGGGAAATGCGCTGCCATGGCCTCCGTTATGGTCGTGCCGAACTGGTCGATGCTGGGGATGGGGCTGTTGTAATAGGTTGGAAAGCCCCCGCCCATATTGATGAAGTCCAGCGTGATGCCCTGCTTCTGGAGGCGGTGGCAGATTTCGGCAGCCTGAGCAATGGCGTCGGCATAGGCTGTCGTGCTGGTCTGTTGGCTACCGACATGGAAAGACAGACCAGCTGGTTTCAGGCCCAGCTCACGGGCTTTTTGCAACAGGGTAAAAGCGCTTTCCGGCGTCGTGCCAAACTTGCGGGAGAGCGGCCACTGCGCCCCGGTATTGAGAACTCCCAGCCGACAGAAAACCTCACAGCCGGGGGCGTGTTCTGCCAGTTTTTCCAGCTCCTCCATGCAGTCGAATGCATAGAGTGTCAGGCCTTTCTGATGGGCATAGGCAATGGAGCGCACTGTCTTGACGGTGTGGCCGAAAGAAAGTTTCTGCGCCGGAATGCCTGCTTGCAGGCAGATGTCGATCTCTCCGGGGGATGCGATGTCGAAGAACGAGCCGAGGGCATGCAGCTCCTTCAGGATCGCTGGTGCCGGATTGGCCTTTACGGCGTAATGGATCCGGGCGGAGGGAAGGGCATCGTGCAGGGCGTGGTACTGCGTGCGTACGCAGTCCAGGTCCACGACAAGGCAAGGGGTGGCGGGTTTTTGTTCGGTGAGAAAACGGGCGATTCTGGGAGTCATGATACTCACGTCCCCTATAAATTCTCCCCGGTCGGGGGAGATGTTGCGAAACGGTCGAACGGACCGGCGGGATTCCGCCTGCCCCCTGCAGGCAAGGGGATACGGGGCCAGAGCGCTTGACGTCGTTGCGTAACCTCATGAGGGCCAGTGGCACGTGCGTTGCTGCGTGGAGTGCGTGACAATGCCCAGATTTTTTTTCAATGCAAGGGGAAACTGAAGGGTGGCTTCCGGGTATGGTTCTCATCACAAAAAAGTGATGTCAAGCCAGCCATTCAGCAGGAGGGGACGGGAAGGGAGCGCTCTGTTCAGGAAGGATTTTTATTAAAATTCAGTGTGTTGTTGAGTGGGGTCAGTCATGGCCGGTAGATGCCATGTCGATAGGGTGACTTTCAGTTAAGAAAACTGTTCTGGTAACAGTGTAACGTCTGCGTGGACTGGTTTGATGTGTTTTCTGCTAATGGAGGACATGATGACGGTAGGTCATGACGATAAGAAAAAACGCCCCTTTCTTGTGCGGGTTGGCAAGGCGCTGCGCCCCTTGTTCAATGCCCTGATTGCCAGAGGGTCACTGGTCCCCAATACACCTCTGCTGGACAATGGCCTGTTTCCCTGGGCGGTGGCCCTGGAGAAGGCTGCCCCGCTGATGCAGAAAGAGTTTCAGGCCATCATGGCTGAGCGTGAGAAAATTCCGCCCCTGCGTGACCTTTCGCCCGATCACGAGCGCATTGCGCCGGACAGCCGCTGGAAGTCATTTTTTCTGTACGGCTACGGCATTCCTGTTCCAGAGAATTGTGCCAAGGCCCCTGTTACGGCCCAGCTTGTGGCCGGGATTCCGGGTCTCTGTTCCGCCCTGTTCTCTGTTCTGGAGCCCGGTGGGGAAATTCCACCCCATAAAGGGGTTACCAAAGGGATGCTGAATGCACATCAGGGCTTGGGGGTTCCACGAGATCGTGATAATTGCTGGATCAAGGTCGCAGATCACACGCTGCACTGGGATGATGGCAGGCTGTTCATCTTTGATGATACCTACCGGCATACGGTGCAGAACAACACCGATGAGGTGCGTGGCATACTGTTCATTCAGTTTGAGCGGCCTACCCGTGGTCTGGGATGGTTGATGCAGCGTATTTTCCTTGGAGGGGTGAAAAAATCCGCCTTTGTCAGGGATGCCCAGAACAATATCGAACGCTGGAACCGTATTCAGGCTGAACTGGAGAAAGTGTGATGATGGAGCCGTGATCTTGCTGTCACGGCCTCGCAGGGAGAGGAAAAGCGCACCCCGTGCCCGACAAGATCGAGATGCCATTGGAGCCTCCGCCACCACCAAAAGGCCTCTGGGCCACGTTCAGGCAGGTCCTGAGCAACAGCGGGGACAGCCAGACGTCCCTCAGTGCGGCGGGATGCGCCTTCTTTGCAACCCTGTCGCTGTTTCCCGCCCTGACGGCGCTGATCTCTGTCTATGGGCTGGCTTTTGACGTACAGACGGCAGAAGAGCAGCTGCGTGTCGTCAGGCACATGCTCCCTCCTGCCGCCTATGAGATGATCTTCGACAGGATCCATGCGCTGGTGACTCAGCCTCAGTCCTCACTGACCCTGGGGCTGGTTTTTTCCCTGCTGGTGGCTCTCTGGTCCGTCACGGCCAGCAGCAAGTCCATCCTGTCTGCCCTGAATATCGTCTATCATGCCAGGGAAACTCGTGGTTTCCTGCATTTTCAGGTTCTGGCCTTCGGCACAACTCTTCTGGCCGTGATAGGGGCCTGCCTGACGTTGGCGCTCATGGTGGCGGCTCCGGCCATCGTGGATTATCTGCCACGCTATCTGAGTTATGTGGGGGTGACGATAGATAGCCTGCCGCCATCGCTCCATTTTCTGGTGGAGCAGGGCACGCCCGTTCTCGTTCACTGGCTGGCCCCTTCCATCATGCTCTGTTTCGTCTTCATGGCGCTGATCGTGCTGTATCGTATCGCCCCGTGCCGGGAGCGCATGACATCATGGCGCTGGATCCTGCCCGGTGCGTTTCTGGCGACCCTGCTCTGGGTTGGCGTGTCCATTGGTTTTTCGTGGTACGTCTCGCACTTTGCCAGTTATGGCACGACGTATGGGCCACTGGGTGCCGTGGCGGCTGTCATGATGTGGCTTTTTGTCAGTGCGTATGTCGTGCTGTTTGGCGCCGTGCTGAATGCCGAGCTGGAGGAGCGGGGCTACCGGCGGATCGTCCGCAAGGAAATGGGAATCCCCGTCAGGCCAGCGGATCACTGAGGAGCTGCCGGTTACCGGAGCGGGCTGTCCTGTGCGATTTTTTCGGCCTGACGGGCCTGGTCCTGAAGAATCTCGTGCATGTCGGTAGGGTGGCGGAAACGGGAGCGGCGGCGGGGAAGGACCGTTATGGTGATGTGGCTGACACCGTGATTCATGATTCCCAGGCTGGCCGCAGCCCCCTGTGAGAGGTCGATGATGCGGTCGTTGTCGGCTGGCCCGCGGTCATTGACCCTCACGATGACAGATCGGCCCGTGACGGATGAATGGACCAGCAGTTTCGTTCCCAGAGGGAGGGACGGATGGGCGGCCGTCAGCGCATCGGGGCTGAAGCGTTCGCCGCTGGCAGTCCGTTTTCCGATCAGCTTTTTGCCGCCATACCAGCTGGCCAGCCCGCTTTGCGTGGGAGGGAGTGCAGCTTCTTCCGTCTTCTCCACGTCTGATGACATCCCGGCCGCCAGAGCGGATGGGCTGGAGGCGACATGCCCCAGACATGCAAGAATGATCAGACACGGCAGGGTAGAGGTTGTGAAGGGGAACCGCCTGTTCCGCCCATGAGGGACGACAGCTTCCATGGAAGCAGGAAAAGGTGTGTTTGCCTTCATGTTACCCACGGATATTGTTGATGGTCATCCCGAGTGTGTCACAACTTGAACAGATGGGCCAGCGTGGGCGTCCAGATGATTGTAAACTATTGGATAACATATGAAGATTGCGGTGCCAGACTGTAAAAGAAGTGGCTTTACCTGATGAAGATGAAGGTGCTATCAGCCGTTCGGATGAAGCGACCTCTTATTGTTGTCCTGAACGGACCGAACCTGAATATGCTGGGGCTGCGGCAGCCTGGGATTTACGGCGAAGCCACACTGGATGATGTGGAGCAGCTGTGCCTTCAGGCTGCGGAGCGGCTCGATGTGACGATCGACTTCCGCCAGACCAATGGCGAGGGGGAGCTTGTGTCATGGGTGCAGGAATGCCGGGGCCGTGCAAGCGGTATTGTCATAAATCCTGCGGCCTATGGGCACACATCGATTGCTTTGCTTGATGCGCTGCTGGCTGTTGAGCTGCCAGTGATTGAGGTGCATATGTCTAACATTCATCGCCGGGAAGCATTTCGTCATCACACGTATGTTTCACAGGCAGCCCGTGGAGTCATCTGCGGGCTGGGGATACGCGGGTATGCCCATGCTCTCCAGGCGGTGGCAGATATGATTGAGGATGAAGGATGAGCCGTATGCTCGTGGACAAGGAGGCCATTCGGGCACTGGCCGATATCCTGACGGATACAGGCCTGACCGAGATTGAAGTTTCCGAAGGCGACAGCCGCCTTCGTGTTGCCCGGAATGTGACCGTACAGGCTGCGGCTGCTCCCGTGGCCGCTGCTCCTGCTGCGGCTCCCGCCCCCGTGGCGGAAGAGGCCGTGGCCCCGGCAGACCCGTCATCCCATCCTGGCGCTGTTCCCAGCCCGATGGTGGGCGTGGCCTATCTGACACCGGACCCCTCCTCCCCTCCGTTCGTGCAGGAAGGAGGCCAGGTCGCTGCCGGGCAGACCATCATGCTCATCGAGGCGATGAAGACCTTCAACCAGATCAAGGCACCGCGTGCAGGCAAGCTGGTCCGCTACTGCGTGGCATCTGGCGATCCGGTTGAATTCGGGGCAACATTGGCGATCATCGAGTGATGTTTTCCAAGATCCTGATAGCCAATCGTGGCGAGATTGCCCTGCGGGTGCTGCGCGCCTGCCGGGAGATGGGCATCAAGACGGTGGCGGTGCATTCCACGGCAGATGCTGACGCCATGCATGTGCGTCTGGCCGATGAGGCTGTCTGCATCGGGCCGCCAAGCTCCCGTGATTCTTACCTGAATGTGGCGGCTATTCTTTCTGCCGCCACCATCACCGGAGCAGAGGCCATCCATCCGGGCTATGGCTTCCTTTCCGAAAATGCGGAATTCGCCGAAACGGTGGAGGAGCACGGCATCGCCTTCATTGGCCCGACAGCCGAGCACATCCGCATGATGGGTGACAAGATCACCGCCAAAACGACCATGGAGGCCCTCGGCGTGCCGCTGGTGCCCGGGTCGGACGGGGCCCTGCGGAGCCTGGACGAGGCCCGGGAAGTTGCGGCCCGTGTCGGGTATCCGGTGCTTATCAAGGCCGCTGCCGGTGGTGGTGGTCGTGGCATGAAGGTAGCCCAGACAGCTGATGAGCTGGAGGAAGCCTGGAGCGTGGCCCGGACGGAAGCCCGTGCCGCTTTTGGCAATGACGAGGTCTATCTGGAGAAATATCTCGACAAGCCCCGTCATATCGAGCTTCAGATCATGGGTGACACGCACGGCAATGTCGTGCATTTCGGGGAGCGTGACTGCTCCCTCCAGCGTCGCCATCAGAAGCTGCTGGAGGAAGCCGGTTCCCCCGTCATCACGCCAGAGCAGCGCAACGAGATTGGCAAAACTGTTACGGATGCCCTGTCACGCATGGGGTATCGCAATGCCGGTACGCTCGAGTTCCTGTATCAGGACGGGCAGTTCTGCTTCATTGAGATGAATACCCGCCTTCAGGTGGAACATCCGGTGACGGAAATGGTCTGCGATGTGGACCTCGTGCGGGAGCAGATCCGTGTGGCCGCTGGTGAAAAGCTGAGCTACCGGCAGGAAGACATCGTGATGAACGGCCATGCCATCGAGTGCCGCATCAACGCCGAGGACCCGGAAACCTTTGCGCCCAACCCGGGGACGGTCAAGGTGTTCCATGCTCCCGGTGGTCTTGGTGTCCGTATGGACAGTGCGCTCTTTGCCGGTTACAGGGTGCCTCCCTATTACGACAGCATGATTGCCAAGCTGATCGTTCATGCTCCCACCCGTGCGCTGGCCATCAGCCGCATGCAGCGGGCCCTGACGGAGTGTGTTGTGGAGGGGGTGAAGACGGTCATTCCTTTGCATCAGAAAATTCTGGCAGACCCGGAGTTCCAGAAGGGTGAATATACCATTCACTGGCTGGAGAATTTCGTGGCGAAACTTCAGGCGGACAAAGCCTGAAGATTTCTGCTTCGGCCTGTCCGTTCAGAAAGCCGTTCCCGTAGCAGGGAGCGGCTTTTTTTATGGTCAGCCCCGTGCTTCTTTCAGGCTGGCTCCAGCGATGAGGGGGCAGCCCGGCAGGGCCAGAAGGAAAAGGGCCGCCAGAAGGCTCAGATTGGCCGTACAGGCTGTTCCTGTCGGGGTGGTGCAGGCCAGTGTGCCGAAGATGAGACCAGGAGTCATCAGCGGCAGTGTCAGCACGGGGAGCAGAAGGCTGTTGCGGCGTGCTCCCAGTGTTATGGCCGCTGTCATGCCCCCTGTGAGAGAGAGGGTCAGGCTGCCCAGAGTAAGGCTGAGCATGAGCACCGTCAGGTTATGGGCTGGCAGCTGGAAGAACAGGGCCAGCAGAGGGGTGGCCAGCAGGATGGGCAGTCCACCTGTCACCCAGTGGGCGAACATTTTCCCCAGCGCAATGAAGGCAGGGTGCAGGGTGATCTGGAGCATGTCCAGTGATCCGTCTTCCGCATCTTCATCATAGAGGCGCTCCAGCGGCAGGAGTGAGGCCAGCAGGGTACAGACCCACAGAATGGCCGGGCCGGTCTGCTGGAGCAGGGCGGGGGTGGGGCCGAGGGCAAGAGGAAAAAGTGTGCTGCAGACTGTCAGGAACAGCAGCCCCCCTACGGTTTCGGCACCGTTCAGGCGGGCCAGATGCAGCTCCCGGCGCAGATGCAGGAGCAATGGATGAAGGGTCTTTTTCGAGGCTGGCTCCTCATGCACTGGCGGGGTTTGCATGGTCAGGTCTGGCGTGATGGATGGTGCCACCATGCCGGGTGTGAGGTGCTGGCTGCCCGGTAGGGATAGTGGCGCATGGGAGGCAATGGCCACGGCCCCCCCACGGGCACGATGCTCTGCCAGCAGGGTCTCCAGCAGGGCAAGGCTGGCAGCATCCAGACCATTGGCAGGCTCATCCAGCAGCCACAGCCGGGCATCGGGAAGGAGCAGCAGGCGGCTCAGGGCTACACGACGTTTCTGCCCCAGCGAGAGCAGGCGGACAGGGCAGTCCAGAAGATGGGCCAGCGCCAGACGCTTCAGGGCAGCATGGATGGTTTCTGTCCCATGAGGCATGAAGAGACAGAGATTCTGCTCGACCGTCAGGGTGGATTTCAGGGCGTCAGCAGGGCCAAGCCAGGCAATGTCGGCCCGGCGGGTCACTGTGCCTCCAGCAGGGGGACACAGCCCTGCCATCAGCCGCAGAAGTGATGACTTGCCCGTACCATTTGGCCCGGTAAGGAGTAGGGCATCACCGGTAGCGAGGTTCAGGGAGAGATCAGGGACCAGACAGCGTCCTGCCCGCTCCAGCCGGACATGATCCAGCCGGAGAAGGGATTGTGGTGGAGAGGCAGGCGGGCATGAGGTGCTGGAGGCCATGGTGATGTTTCATGTGGAGCTGGAAGGGGCCTGGGGAAGGTCCGGGAGAAAAATATGCCCTTCCGGGTGGAAAATACAGAAAAGGATGTTTTGCTTGAAGGGTGGTTATGGTTAAGAAAGCGCATGGTGAATGACTACAGGATGGTTGTCCATGTTGTAGCGTGCAGGAGGATGTTCGGAACTGACTGACTGGGTGCTGAAGGCGACCGGTATCGCCAAGTCTTTCGCCGGGAATGAAATTCTGCGGGGAATTTCTCTGGAAGTGGAACGTGGGGAGCTGATTTCCATCATCGGGCCGTCCGGCTGTGGAAAATCAACGTTCCTCCGCTGTCTCAATTTTCTGGAACATCCCGATGCCGGAGAGGTGCGGGTTGAGGATGTGACCGTGGCCAGTACGGGCTCATGGCGCCGTGCGGACGAGGTTCAGGCCCACCGTCTGCGCAGCCATGTGGGCATGGTCTTCCAGTCCTTCAACCTGTTTCCACATCGCACGGTGCTGGAGAACGTCATGCTGGCCCCCATGCAGGTCAAACGCATGAGTGAGACGCAGGCGAAGAATGTTGCCTGCGAACTGCTGGAGAAGGTTGGCCTTGCCGCCGTGAAGAACCGTTACCCGGACCGTCTGTCCGGCGGGCAGCAGCAGCGTGCGGCCATTGCCCGGGCTCTGGCGATGAAGCCTTCCGTCATGCTGTATGATGAGCCGACATCCGCTCTGGACCCGGAACTTTCCGAAGAGGTGCTGTCTGTCATGAGGGCGCTGGATGCAGAAGGCATGACCCAGCTCGTCGTGACGCACGACATGCGTTTCGCCCGGGCGGCCTCGGACCGTGTGCTGTTCATGGAAGCTGGACAGATTGTGGAAAGTGGCGACCCCGATGTGATGTTCGCCAACCCGCGTGAGGCAGGAACCCGGCGTTTCCTGCGGACACTCCTTTGATGAATGGGGGCACGGTGATGAAGCGTGTGATGTTTGCGCTGGCTCTGGCCCTGTTCGGGCTGTGGGGTATGGCAGGTCTGTCCGCTCCTGCCTGGGCTGAAGGCGGTACTCCAGCAGTAGCTTCCCTGCGGGTTCCCGGTGCTACGGATGACAGGGACCTTCCCTGGGCGTCGGACGGAGAGGCCAACGTGCCTTACGTCTTTCACGATCCAGCCCATGAAGGGCGGATGACAGGTTTTGAATATGACCTGATGCAGACCATCAGCGCCCGGATGGGACGGCATGGGCGTTTCGTACAGAATGGCTGGGACGGGCTGATCCCCGGCCTCTCACGGGACCTGTATGCCCTGGTCATTGATGGTATCGAGATGACGCCGGAGCATAAGGCTGCCGTGCTTTTTTCCCGGCCCTATTATGTGACGGTGGATCGGATTGTCCTGCGGAATGATGAAAAAGGGCTGGACACGCTTGATGCCCTGAAAGGCCATGTGGTCGGGACCATCAAGAGCACGGCTGCCGAGCGTCTTCTGCTGGATCACGATCCGGCCAATGTGCGCTCTTATGATGAAGAGACAAATCTATTTTCTGACCTGAAGAACGGACGTCTTGATGCCATTCTGATTGATGAGCCTATTGCCCTTTATTACCGGTCGGATGATCTGAAGCTCGTTGGGCCGCCGATCGGTCGTGTGGCTTATGGAATTGCCTTTCCCAAGAACAATCCTGGCCTGCGTGATGCTGTGGATTCCGTTCTGGGTGATCTCATGAGCGATGGCACCCTGCATCAGATTCTGGCCCGCTGGAATCTCTGGACGCCGCAGATGGCCGATTACACGGGGGATCAGACTCTCTCAACAGTCCAGCCAACGGCCTGGGTGGATTACCGCCAGACGATGGAGCGGATGTCCGGCAGCAGTGTGCAGGCCATGGTCCACCGTTATGTCAGTTTTCTGCCTCTGATAGGCAGCGGGGCGTTGATGACGCTGGGCGTGTCGGCTCTGGCGATGGTGCTTGCCGTGGCGATGGGGCTGGTGCTGGCTCTGGCCCGGGCTTACGGGGTGGCACCGTTACGCTGGCTGGCCGGGCTGTATGTGGAGATTGTGCGGGGCACGCCGTTACTGATACAGGTGCTGTTCATTTTCTATGGACTGCCTGCTTTTGGTCTGCGTCTGTCGCCTTTTGCGGCGGGCGTGCTGTCGCTGGGGCTGAATTATGCGGCCTATGAGGCGGAAAATTACCGGGCGGGGCTGCTTTCTGTTCCCCGTGGACAGATGGAAGCGGCCATCGCCCTGAACATGACCCACATGCAGGCCCTCCGGCTCGTGATCGTTCCGCAGGCCTTCCGCACGGTCGTACCCGTCATGACGAACGATTTCATTGCCCTGCTCAAGGACAGTTCCCTCGTTTCCGTCATCACGCTGACAGAGCTGAGCCAGACCTATATCCGTCTCTCGTCAACCTATTATGACTATATCGGCACGGGGCTCATGGTCGGTCTGGCCTATCTTCTGGTTGGCCTGCCTTTTGTGCGCCTCGCCCGCATGGCGGAGAAGCGCATGGGGCGCGTCGTCGCCAAGGGGCATCACTGAAGGCCCCATCAGGGGATCAGCGGGTCCGGTGGCGGGGTGTGACCCTGCAACTGGTTCCCGAACCCCAGCTGCAGGGCTTTCTGCCATTCCAGCGCCCAGCTGCGCATCCTGGTCAGGAATGTTCTGGCCTCGGGGTAGGGTGACAGCGCATCCCTGGACCAGACGGGAATGGGGGCAAGCAGCTGGTGGGTCTGCTGGTCCAGTGGTGGAATCAGCGTGTCCACAAGGCCAACCTGGGCCTGACCATCCGTCGTGGTAGCGACGTGTCGCCATTGGACAGCCAGAAACAGGGGGGGGATGGGCGTGACGCCGAGGGCCTGCAAGCGGGCGATGGACTGGTTGATGAGTGGATTGGTGCTGACATCATTGCCCTGTATCACCACAGTACCAGAGCCGATGCAGTCTTCTCCTGCTGGAGAGACCGGCAGGCTGTGATTGAGGAAGTTGCGGTCATCATGGCAGATGCCCGTCACGTTCCCAGCCCGGTCCAGAGCAATGGGCTGCTGGGTTGCCTGGGCGATGATGAGGCCGGTAATGGCCCCCTGATGTGTACGGACAAGAGCCAGAAAAGAGAGGGGGGACTCGTTGCTGATCTGGGCGGAGAGAATGGGGTGCCACTCTCCTTTGGGTAGAGGAATGGTATGGCCACCCAGGATAACACGATCCCGTACAATCTCAGACATGCTGGGATATTGCAGATGCACCGGCATCGGCCCGGAGGGTGCATTGTCAGCATCGCCCGGGCCGCCGTCTGCATGAGCTGAATCGTGAGGAGCGTGCGTTGCTGCCGGCGCCATGCCGGGGAGCCAGGGAGCCTGTTTTTTCAGCCAGGGGGTTGGGAAAAAGGCTGCCATCACCAGCCCGCCAAGCCCGATCATGAAGGAGAGGCGCCACAGGGGGGCCTGCTTCCAAAGGGAGATGCAGGTACGGAGGAGATGCTTCACAGGCTGGCCTTGTTCATTCTTTCCTGAGGCTCTTCGCTTGTTTCAGCCCGGATGCGTCCTTCTCCTTCCATGACGAGGTGGACATGGGTGCGTCCCTGCTGGCGGGCCGTGATGAGGCTGTCGCTGATCATGTCTTCAATGGACCGGAGAATATCCCGGGCACTGGCCATGCTGCCCAGTTTCTGCTGGCGTTGAAGGATTTCGAAGAGAAGGGCAGGGTCGATGCCACCGGCTTCAACATTCAGCCCGTAGCCACGGATCATCTGCTCGATTTCCAGAGCAGCTACACGGGCGAGGTCCAGCCCCCGCAGCGCACGGAACACGAAGATGCGGTCCAGCCTGTTCAGGACCTCCGGCGCAAACCCGGCCCGACGCAGGGCTTCGGTCGATTCGGCCCGCATTTTCTCGGGCTCGTCAGCCAGCCTGTCCGCAATGGCGCTGAGAGCATCCGTGGCAATGTTGGATGTCAGAACAAAGATGGCCCGTGTGGTTGGTACCAGCTCGTTGGTGGAGGCTTCCGTTACATGGCCGTCATTCCAGGCCGTAAGGAATTTCTTGAAGACGTCCGGGTGGGCCTTTTCGATCTCATCCAGCAGGACGACGGCATCGGGATTTTCCTTCAGGCCACCTGTCAGCCGCCCGAACGTGTCAGACCCAACATAGCCTTTGGGAGAGCCGAAAAGCTGTGTGGCAGCATGCGGGCTGGACATCTGGGTCATGTCGAAATGCAGCAGCGGGCGTTCCGTCTGGTTGGCAATCTGCTTGGCCAGATAGGTCTTGCCGGTACCGGGCGGCCCAGCAAGGAGGAAGACCCCGACGGGACGGTCACGGTTCTGGAGAGCCAGCCGGCGGCGCAGCTGCTGGGCAATATCCTCGCAGACCTGGTCCTGCCCGATGACACGGGCACGCAGGGCAGCGGCCAGCTCCTCAGCATTGATGGCACTCTCACGCTGCTGGCGTGCCAGCATTTCCTCCAGAGCGGTGCGGTTGGTCAGACGGCTGAGAACATCCATGAGAAGACTCTTTCTGTGGCGCAGGCCACGGCGGGCCAGACGGTCGGACGAGAGACAGTAGAACACCCCGGCAAGAGAGAGGGCAAGCCCGGCGATCCCGGCGGGAAGATAGCCGGGGCGGGCCCAGTTGGCAGCAACGAGCAGCGCATGCAGCAGCGCCGTGGGGGAGAGATGGACCATGAGAGCCAGCTGGACAGCCGCCAGTATCAGGAAGGCCGCCATCATCAGGGGCATCATGCGGGAGAGCCAGGGGATCAGGGATTTCATCATGGGCTTCTGCATCCTGCCAGGAGGGGAACCCCCTGTTTTCACTGGCAGGCCGGGATGGGGTCAAGTCCTTTTCCTGACAGCTACTGGACAACCACCGGGATGGCGAAGGAAGGGCTGGCAGGGGTAAGGGGAGGCAGGACCACGACATTATGGAACATGTCCAGCGTTGCAATGGATACGGGGCCCATGCCTGCTGGACTGGTGCGTGTCAGTGTGACGATGCCTTCCCGGGCGATGGGGAGCAGCACGGCCTGTGCTCTGGGGCCGAGGATGATCTGCTGGCTGATGCCACTGCTGCTTACGGTCAGCATCTGTCCCGCATGGCCTGCCGCATCGGCCAGGGGGAGGGCTGCCAGCCGGATGCGGTTGTCCTTGAGTGCGGCCAGAAGGGCAGGTTTCTGCTGGGCAGGGATTGTGCTGCGGGCAATGGCCCGGGCTGCATCATCTGGGGGAAGCATGGAGAGCGGGAGTGAGCCTGCCGCCATGGGAATGGCCTGTTCCGCCGCCTGGGGTTGTGGTGTTTGCTGGGCGGCATCGTGCGGAGATGGCTGGCCATGCCATGCCAGAAGGGCGCCCCCCAGTCCCACAACGGCCGCAACCACGGCCACGGGGCGCCAGAGAGGCTGTTTCTGTGGTTCGGGAGAGGGGGAAGGCTGGTTCATGGCTGTCATTTCGCATCACCATATACCATAAGGGCAGGAAGGCAGAATGGCGTTTCTTTCATCTTTTCCCTGTCGAGCAGTTGCGGGCGGGAAGTGCTTGCATTGGGTGTGGCTCTGTCGTATCAGGGAGATGTTTTCACTTTCCGCTCTTTTGGGGGGTGGCCCTGACGGGCCGCCTTTTTTGTTTTGGATCATTTTTCCACATCGTCGGACCAGTCCGGTCCATCCGCTCCGTTTCATGAGGGTGAAAGCTCCCATGGTATCCGCCGTCTGAGCGGGCTGGAAGCACGCATTGCGGACAGGATTGCCCCGACTCTGGCCGACATGGGGTACGAGCTGGTACGCCTCTCGGTTCTCGGGCATGAGACACCGACCGTCCAGGTCATGGCCGACCGTGCCGATGGCTCGCTCATCAGTGTTGATGACTGCGAGCAGATCAGCCACGCAGTGGGCGCTGTGCTGGATGTGGATGACCCGATACCAGGGGCATGGATGCTGGAGGTTTCCTCTGCCGGGATCGACCGTCCGTTGACCCGGGCGAAGGACTGGGAACGTTTTGCCGGGCATCTGGCCAAGGTGGAGCTGGAGGTTCCGCTGGATGGTCGCAAGCGTTTTGCCGGTATTGTCCTTGGCGAGCGTGACGGGCTTGGCCTGCTTCGTCTGGATGACGGGCAGGAAGTGGCCCTGCCGCTGGATGACATGCGCAAGGCACGGCTGGTCCTGACGGATGAGCTGATTGAGGCAAGTGCTGCGCTGGCAGGCGTGGCGCAGGAAGACGAAGCCGAGGCCGATGGCAGGACCCGCCGGGCGCCAAAGCTGAAACCCAAAAAGCCGGGGAAGAAAAACTGATGACCCGTCTTATGCTGGTTGGAGGTCCGATCTGATGGACACATCTGTTACCCGTCCTGAGCTGCTTCTGGTCGCTGATGCGGTCTCAAGGGAAAAGAATATTGATCGTGAGCAGGTGCTCGAAGCCATGGAGCAGGCCATCCAGAAGGCTGGCCGTGCGAAATATGGGCATGAGAAGGACATCCGTGCCACGATCGACCGCAAGACGGGAGAGGTCCGGCTGAGCCGCTGGACGGAAGCCGTCGAGGTTGTGGAAAATGAGGATGCCCAGATTCCCCTGAAGATCGCCCGGAAATTCCGGCCTGAGATCCAGGAAGGTGAGTTTATCGTCGATCCTCTGCCGCCGATCGATTTCGGCCGTATTGCGGCGCAGACAGCCAAACAGGTGATCGTCCAGCGTGTGCGTGAGTATGAGCGCAAACGCCAGTATGACGAGTTCAAGGACCGTGTGGGTGAGATCATCAACGGGACGCTCAAGCAGACCGAATACGGCAACCTTATGGTGGAGCTGGGCGGTCAGGCCGAAGGGCTGCTGCGTCGTGATGAAATGATCCCCCGTGAGGAGTTCCGCAACTCCGACCGCATTCGCGCCTACATTTACGATGTGCGTGACGAGCCCCGCGGGCCGCAGATTTTCCTCTCCCGTACCCATCCGGGCTTCCTGGCCAAACTGTTTGCACAGGAAGTGCCGGAAATCTATGACGGGATCATCGAGATCAAGGCCGTGGCCCGTGATCCGGGTTCCCGTGCCAAGATGGCTGTCGAGTCCCGTGATGCCTCCATCGATCCGGTCGGTGCCTGCGTGGGTATGCGTGGGTCCCGTGTGCAGGCTGTTGTGGCGGAACTTCAGGGGGAGAAGATCGACATCATCCCCTGGAGTCCCCATGCGGCTACCTTCGTGGTGAATGCCCTGGCGCCTGCTGAGGTGACCAAGGTGGTGATGGATGAGGATGCCGGCCGGGTCGAGGTCGTGGTGCCGGATGAGCAGCTCTCACTGGCCATTGGTCGGCGTGGGCAGAATGTTCGCCTTGCCAGCCAGCTGACCCGCTGGGACATCGACATCCTGACCGAAGCTGAGGAATCGGAACGCCGTCAGGAAGAGTTCCGCAAGCGGACCAGCCAGTTCGTCAATGAGCTGGATGTGGACGATGTCATTGCCGGACTGCTGGTAACCGAGGGCTATCATACCATCGAGGACCTGGCCTATGCCGACCCGGCAGAGCTGCACGACATTGAAGGTTTCGATGAGGCAGTGGCCGAAGAGCTGATGAACCGTGCCAACAATTATCTGGCCAGTCGTGAGCAGGCGCTGGATGAGCGGCGTCGTGAGCTGGGTGTCAGTGATGATCTGGTCAATCTTGGTGTCTTCTCCCTCCAGGTTCTGGTTGAACTCGGGGAGAAGGGGATCAGGACGCTGGATGACCTGGCCGACCTCGCTGCCGATGAGCTGATCGAGCTTCTGGGTGGTGATGAGCCACTTGAGGAAGCCGAGGCCAATGAGATCATCATGGCCGCTCGTGCCCACTGGTTTGAGGGTGACGAGGGAGCTGGTGAAGGAGACTCGGGTCACGACTGAGGATCATATCCCCGATGTGGATGATGGCCCGTCCGGGCGGGGGCGTCGTGCCTCATCCCGGCGGCGCTGTCTGATCAGCCGCACACATGGTGAGCCGTGTCACATGATACGGTTTGTCGTCGGGCCCGATGGCCAGATCGTGGCGGACCTTGCCGCCCGGCTGCCCGGGCGTGGCATGTGGGTGCAGGCGGACAGGGCTGTTCTGGAAGATGGACAGCTGGCTCGGGCCTTCTCCCGGGCGGCGCGGCAGAAGGTGGACGTGCCTGTGGGGCTTGTGGAGTCTCTCAGGGATGGTTTGGCAAAGCGTCTTCTGGATGGTATCAGTCTGGGCCGACGCGCTGGTGAGGCGGTCTGTGGGTTCCAGAAGTGTCGGGAACGGATCGTTGCTGGCAGAGTCGGGGTTGTCATTTGTGCAGCAGGTGCGAGCCAGGATGAGGTGGCCCGTCTGCTGTCAGGCCAGCGGGAGCTGCCGGTGGTCTGGGTGCCGGGGGATATCCTGGCAGCGTCCTTCGGGAGGGAGCGTGCGGTTTATGCCGTGATGGCTCCTGGCGCTCTGGCAGAGCGGCTGAAGGCAGAATATAAGAGATTTGCGGGGGTGGCCGAAGGCACGCTCCCGGGCCCTGATACGGTAGGGCAGTAAGGAACAGGCAGAAATTATGAGCGACGGCAACGAGCGCAACCAGAACGGAACTCCAAAGGGGACCACCCCAAAAGAAGGGCAGGGCAAGAGCTCCGGCCGCCTGTCCCTGCGTCCGGCAGGACGCAAGGACGTGGGGCGGACCGTAGAGGCTGGCTCTGTAAGACAGAGCTTCAGCCATGGGCGCTCCAAGGAGGTCCGGGTTGAAGTGCGCAAGCCCAAGAGAAGCGGGGGCGCAGGGGGGCGTGGCGGTCGTGCCACGGCTGGTGTCCGTGGCCTGACGGCTTCCGAGCAGGAAAAGCGCCAGCGCGTTCTGGCTGAGGCCGCCGCAGAGGCTGCCCGGCGTGAGGCAGAAGAGGAAGCCCGCCGGGAAGCCGAGAAGATCCGTATCCGTTCCGCTGCTGAGGAAGAGGCCCGGCAGAAGGCTGAGGCCGAAAGCCGTCGTGCCCAGGAAGAGGAAGAGGCCCGGAGCCGTGCGGCCGAGGAAGAAGTTCGCAAGAAGGCCGAAGTGGCAGCCCGTCGCCAGGAAGCTGAACGGAAGGTGCCGCCGCCGCTGACGGGTTCCACGACCGGGGGTGTGCAGCTGGCCGAGCCGACCAAGCGTCTGCGTCCGCTGGCCGAGCGGGCCATCATGCCGAGCCGCCCGCTGAATACGGCGGCGTCTTCACGGGCTTCTTCAGCCCGTTCCAGCAATGACGCCAGCGAGACGCTGCACCTGCGGGGACGCACTGGGGCCGTGGGAGGTGCCGATGACGAGGGAGCAGGGCCTTCCCGTCGTGGCGGTGCCGGTGGCGCCCGGCGTTCTTCTCCGTCGTCCCGCCGTTCTTCGCCCCGCCGCAGCGGGGGTGGTGGTCAGGACCGTCGGTCAGGCCGTATTGACGTCCGTGCCGCCATTGAAGGTGATGACGGCAAGACCCGTTCGCTGGCTTCCGTCCGGCGTCAGCGTGACCGCGAGCGCCGTCAGGCCGAGCTGGAGCGCCTGCGTTCCGATCAGGTTCGTGTCGTGCGTGACGTGACCGTGCCGGAAACCATCACCGTGGGTGAACTGGCCAACCGTATGGCTGCCCGTCAGGGCGAGGTCATCAAGATGCTGATGAAGATGGGCGTCATGGCAACGGCTGCCCAGAGCATCGATGGTGATACGGCCGAGCTTGTCGTGAGTGAATTCGGCCATCGCATCAAGCGTGTGGCAGATAGTGACGTTGAGCTGGGCATCGAGGGCATTGAGGACAAGCCGGAGGACATGAAGCCCCGTCCGCCGGTCGTGACGGTGATGGGCCATGTAGACCATGGCAAGACCTCCCTGCTGGATGCCCTGCGCACGACAGACGTGGCCCATGGCGAGGCTGGTGGGATCACCCAGCATATCGGTGCCTATCAGGTAACCGTGGCTTCCGGTCAGAAGGTAACCTTCATCGATACACCGGGCCATGAAGCCTTCACCTCCATGCGTGCCCGTGGCGCTTCCGTGACGGACATTGTCGTTCTGGTGGTGGCTGCTGATGATGGCGTGATGCCGCAGACGATTGAGGCCATCAAACATGCCAAGGCTGCCAATGCGCCGATCATCGTGGCCATCAACAAGATGGACAAGCCTGGCGCCAATCCGGACCGTGTCCGCAATGAGCTGCTGAACCATGAGATCGTGGTGGAGAGCATGGGTGGCGACACGCAGGAGGTGGAGGTCTCCGCCCTCAAGCGTGATGGTCTTGACCGTCTGCTGGAAGCCATCCTGCTTCAGGCCGAGATTCTTGATCTGAAGGCGAATCCGAACCGGATTGCCGAGGGTGCCGTCATCGAGAGCCGCCTGGATCGTGGCCGTGGTTCCGTGGCAACGGTGCTGGTCCAGAAAGGGACGCTCAACCGGACGGACATCGTGGTGGCCGGAGCCCATTGGGGTCGTGTCCGTGCGCTGCTTGATGATCATGGCAAGCAGATCAAGAAGGCTGGACCGTCCGTGCCGGTCGAGATTCTGGGCATGAGCGGGGTGCCGGATGCCGGTGCGCCGTTTGTGGTTGTCGATAGCGAGAACCGTGCCCGTGAGATCAGCGAGTTCCGCCAGCGCAAGGCCCGGGAGAAGGCCACCGCCATGCAGGTTGCTGCCCGTGGTACGCTGGACCAGATGCTGGCCCGCATCCAGGCTGGTGAGCAGAAGGAAGTGGCCCTGATCGTCAAGGCGGACGTGCAGGGTTCTGCCGAAGCCATTCAGGCAACGGTTGAGAAGCTCTCCCATGAGGAAGTGGCCGTGCGGGTGCTGAATGCCAGCGTTGGTCAGATCACCGAAAGTGACGTGCAGCTGGCCAAGGCGTCCAATGCTGTCATCATTGCTTTCAATGTGCGAGCTACCGTTCAGGCCCGTGAGCTGGCCCAGCGTGATGGTGTGGACATCCGCTACTATTCCATCATCTATCAGGTCTCTGATGATGTGGAGAAGCTGGTCAAAGGACGTATCGCACCGAAGCATCGGGAGAAGTTCCTTGGTTATGCAGAGATCCGTCAGGTCTTCAACATTACCAAGGTCGGCAAGGTTGCCGGGTGCTACGTCACCGAGGGTGTCGTCAAACGTGGCTGTGGCGTACGCCTGCTGCGTGACAACGTCGTCATTCATGAGGGTGAGCTGAGCCAGCTGAAACGCTTCAAGGATGATGTCCGTGAAGTGGCTCATAATTATGAGTGCGGCCTTTCCTTCGCCGGTTACAATGACCTGCGGGAAGGTGATGTGGTTGAATGCTATGAGATGGAAGAGATCCCGGCTTGAAGACGCGGCCTTCCTTTGACCTCCTCGGGCCGGCGGGTGAAAGCGCCGTCGGCCCAAGCACCCGCCAGCTGCGTGTAGCTGAAGAGGTCCGCCATGTTCTCGCAGAACTGTTTGCCAGAACGGAGTTCCGCGACCCGGAACTCTATGGTGTGACCATCACGGTAACGGAGGTCCGTATTTCACCGGACCTGCGCCATGCAACGGTGTTCGTCACACGTCTGGGGCGAGATGATGTTGAGGCTGTCCTGCCAGCTCTGAAGCGTGTGGCCTCTTTCCTGCGGAAACGTCTTTCCACGGCCCTGCGTCTGAGGACAGTGCCGGAGCTGCATTTTCAGCCTGATACGTCTCTGGAGCATGCGATGGAAGTGGAGAGCATCCTGCGCTCGCCAGAGGTCCAGCGGGACCTGCACCGTGACCAGGCTTTGGATGATGAAGACTGAGGCCGGGCCAGAATACTGATGGCACGCAAGAGAGGCAGGGACATCCATGGCTGGCTGATTCTGGACAAGCCATTGGGGCCGAGTTCCACAACGATGGTCAACCGGCTGCTGCGTTTTTTTGATGGACGCAAGGCCGGCCACGGCGGGACTCTGGATCCTCTGGCGTCAGGTGTTCTGCCGATCGCCTTTGGCAAGGCAACCAGCACCATTCCGTACATCATGGATGCAACCAAACGGTATCGGTTTACCCTCTCTTTTGGTGAAAGCCGGACGACGGATGACCGGGAGGGTGATGTTCTTGCAACGTCCGATGTCCGGCCATCGGATGAAGATATCAGGGCTGTATTGCCTTCGCTTTGCGGGGATGTGATGCAGGTGCCTCCAGTTTTTTCGGCTCTTCGTGTCGGTGGGCAGCGGGCTTACGATCTGGCCCGGGCGGGGCGTCCGCCGGAACTTCCCCCCCGTCCTGCTCGAATCGATTCGATTACTCTCGTGGACCGCCCCGATGCCGATACGGCCGTTTTTGACGTCCAGTCAGGCAAGGGGGTTTATATGCGGTCGCTTGCGCGGGATATTGCTCTGGCCTGTGGTACTGTGGGGCATATCTCTGTTCTGCGGCGCACAAAATGCGGGCCGTTTGATCTTTCCCATGCTTGTTCAGCAGAACAGTTAGGGCTGGACAAAACGGACGAAACTAGAGACAAGGCATGTGTTCTTCCGGTTCCTCTGCTGGAGGCGGCGACCGCGCTGGTCGACATCCCGGCGCTGGCCGTCACGAAAGCGGAAGGAAAATCCCTGATCTGTGGGCAGGCTGTCACGCTGGCCCATCTTGAGGGGGGCGTGCCTGATGGGGTGGAGACTGTTCCACTCTGGCGGGTCATGATCGGGGAGCATGTCATCGGGCTGTGCCGGGTTGCCGAAGGGCGGTTGCGGGCAGTCAGAATGTTGGAAAATCATTTGTTTTTTGGAGAACAGGATGTCGATTACAGCTGAACGTCGCAGCCAGCTTATCGCTGAATACCGTCGTGCCGAAGGTGATACGGGCTCCCCGGAAGTGCAGGTCGCCCTGCTGACCGAGCGCATCGTGAACCTGACCGAGCACATGAAGAGCCACAACAAGGACTTCCACTCCCGTCGTGGTCTGCTGATGCTGGTCGGTCGCCGTCGTGCGCTGCTGGATTATCTGAAGCGCAAGAGCGAAGAGCGCTACAAGACTCTGATCGAACGTCTCGGCCTGCGCCGCTGATTTTCGACCTTTCTCCGGGGGAGAGGTCTCCCCCGGATTTGGGCCCGGGTTGAGCTGCCAGAAAACGCTTTTCCGGCGTTTCAGGCCACATGGTGTCATGACGCGTCTGGTGCGTCATCCTCGCCATGCCGTCCGAAACGCTGTTTGTAGTCTGGTACCGGTCGGGCCGTGATTATTGCTTCCGGAGGAAGACAGAATGTTTGACAATTATTTCCGCAAAGAAATTGAATGGGCCGGCCGTCCGCTGGTGCTTGAGACGGGCAAGATTGCCCGTCAGGCTGATGGGGCCGTTGTGGTCACCTATGGTGATACGGTCGTGCTCTGTACTGCCGTTGGTGCCAAGACTGTGAAGCCGGGGCAGGATTTCTTTCCGCTGACCGTGAACTATCAGGAGAAGGCCTACGCTGCAGGCAAGATTCCCGGCGGGTTCTTCAAGCGGGAAGGCCGTCCGTCCGAGCATGAGGTGCTGTCCTCCCGTCTGATCGACCGGCCGATCCGTCCGCTTTTCCCGGACAATTTCCGGAACGAGGTTCAGGTCGTTGCCACGGTCCTCAGCCATGACATGGAAAATGATCCGGCCCTGGTGGCTCTGATTGGCTGTTCCGCAGCGCTGACACTGTCCGGTATTCCCTTCTTCGGTCCGGTTGGGGCTGCCCGTATCGGTCACATTGATGGCAAGTTTGTTGTCAATCCGACCCTCAGCCAGGTGAAGGACAGTGCGCTGGACCTCGTGGTGGCTGGTACGTCCGAGGGTGTGCTGATGGTTGAGTCCGAGGCGCAGGAGCTCTCCGAGGATGAGATGCTCGAGGCTGTCATGTTGGGTCATACGGCTTTCCAGCCGGTGATTGATGCGATTATCGACCTCGCAGAATCGGCTGCCCGTGCCCCGTGGGACCTGCCGGAGGTCTCCAAGGAAGAGGTCGCCCTGCGCAAGCGTGTGGACAAGGTGGGCAACAAGCTGATTGCCGAGGCCTACAAGGAACGCCACAAGCAGGCCCGTGTGGAGAAGGTTGCCGCGGCTCGCGAGAAGATCGTGGCCACCCTTGAGGAGGAAGGCTTTGATGCCGAGCTGGCCAAGCCGATGATCAAGGATCTGGAGGCACAGGTTGTCCGTGGCACCATCCTGAAAACGGGCATCCGCATCGATGGCCGTGATACGAAGACGGTGCGTCCCATCATGGCTGAGGTTGGTGTGCTGCCCCGCTCTCATGGGTCTGCCCTTTTCACCCGTGGCGAGACGCAGGCGCTGGTTGTCGCCACCTTGGGGACAGGTCAGGATGAGCAGGTGATTGATGCGCTGGAAGGGGAATACCGGTCCCGCTTCATGCTGCATTACAACTTCCCGCCGTTCTCCGTTGGTGAGTGTGGCCGCATGGGGTCTCCGGGCCGTCGTGAGATCGGACATGGCAAGCTGGCGTGGCGTGCCATCAATCCGCTCCTGCCGTCCAAGGAAGATTTTCCGTATACGCTGCGTGTCGTTTCCGAAATTACGGAAAGCAACGGCTCTTCCTCCATGGCTACGGTTTGTGGAACGTCCCTGTCCCTGATGGATGCCGGCGTACCCATGCCGCGCCCGGTGGCTGGCATTGCCATGGGCCTTATCAAGGAAGAGCGTGGCCATGCTGTCCTGACAGATATTCTTGGGGATGAGGATCACCTTGGGGATATGGACTTCAAGGTTGCTGGTACGTCCGAGGGTGTGACCGCTCTCCAGATGGACATCAAGATCACTTCCATCACGCCGGAAATCATGAAGGTGGCGCTGGAGCAGGCCCGTGAAGGCCGTCTGCACATTCTTGGTGAAATGAGCAAAGCTCTCTCCGAGGGACGCTCCGACGTGGCTGGCAATGCACCGAAGATCACGACCATGACCGTTCCTGTTGCGAAGATCCGTGATGTGATCGGATCGGGCGGCAAGGTCATTCGTGAGATTTGTGAATATTCTGGTGCCAAGGTTGATATCGGGGATGACGGCGTCATCAAGATTGCTGCCGCCAGTGATGAGCAGGCCCAGAAGGCCATCAGCCGCATTGAGGGCATCGTGGCGGAACCGGAGATGGGACGCATCTACGATGGGAAGGTTGTCAAGACGGCCGACTTCGGTGCGTTCGTGAACTTCCTTGGCCCCAAGGATGGTCTGGTTCATATTTCCGAACTGACGGATGGTCGGGTCGCCAAGACAACGGATGTTGTCAAGCAGGGTGATGCCGTCAAGGTCAAGGTCATTGGTTTTGATGATCGTGGCAAGGTGAAGCTTTCCATGCGTGTCGTGGACCAGGAGACTGGTGCGGACATTACGGAGAGCGTTGGCGCAAAGCCGGGTCGCCCTCGTCGTGATGCGGAGTAAGGATGTGTGAGGGGAGCCCAGGCTCCCTTTGCATGAGTGAGTTTTGTGATTGAGTAGTGGGGACATCTGGCCTCTATGAAGTCGATCAATGCCGTCCGTTTTGGTGGTCAGGAGGTTCTGCCCCTGGTCGAAGGGGGCAAAGGTGTTTCTGTCTCCAATGGTGTGTCTGCGGGTCATTGGGCTGCGGCAGGTGGGGTCGGAACGCTCTCTGCTGTCAATGCGGACAGTTATGACGAGCAGGGCAATCCTGTTCCGCAGGTCTATCATGGCCGGACACGCCGGGAGCGGCAGGCCGAGCTGGTGCGCTATGCCATAGAAGGGGGTATCGCACAGGCACGGATAGCCCGGGACATTTCCGGTGGCCGTGGCCGTGTTCATGCCAATTTCATGTGGGAAATGGGCGCTGCCGAGGAAGTCATCACCGGGATACTGGAAGGTGCTCCCGGGTTGATCCAGGGGCTGACCTGTGGCGCAGGGATGCCCTACCGGCTGGCTGAAATTGCGGCGCAGTTCGGGATACATTACTACCCGATCGTCTCATCCGGCCGTGCGTTCAGTGCGCTCTGGAAGCGCTCCTATGTGCGTTTTTCCGAGCTGCTGGGCGGTGTGGTCTATGAGGACCCCTGGCGGGCCGGCGGTCATAATGGCCTCTCAAATACGGAAAACCCTCTGAAACCGGAGGAGCCCTACCACCGTGTGGCAGCCCTGCGGAAGGTCATGAATGGTTTTGGCCTTCAGCATGTGCCCATCATCATGGCTGGTGGTGTCTGGCATCTGGAAGAGTGGAGTGACTGGCTGGACAACCCCGAGATCGGGCTGATTGCTTTCCAGTTCGGTACCCGCCCCTTGTTGACGCAGGAAAGCCCTGTCCCGGATGCGTGGAAGCAGCTGCTGCTGACGCTGAAGGAGGGTGATGTCTATCTGAACCGTTTCTCTCCGACAGGTTTTTATTCATCGGCCGTGAAAAATGGTTTCCTGCGGGAGCTGTATGAGCGGTCCGAGCGACAGATTGCTTTCCGTGCGGCAGCAGAAGCCGAGTTTGATACGCCCATCTGTCTGGGCGGGCGAGGACGGGAGGTTTTTGTCCGGGCTGATGATGCCGAGAAGGTGAATCGCTGGAAGGCCGCCGGGTATACCCAGCCCATGCGGACGCCGGATGATACTGTGGTATTCGAGACGCTGGAGACGGCCCGGCAGGTTCTGGCTGATCAGGCGGCCTGCATGGGGTGCCTTTCCCAGTGCCGTTTCTCCAACTGGAGCCAGAAGGGCCCGACCTTCAGCACAGGCCAGCGGGCGGATCCCCGTTCTTTCTGTATTCAGAAGACCCTTCAGACGATCTCCCATTTGCAGGATGTCTCGCCAGAGGAGCAGAAAAAGATCGTGGACCACAATCTGGTCTTCGGTGGAACGAATGCGTGGCGCTTTGCCACAGACCCGTTCTACGCCAACGGGCATATTCCGACCGTCAAGGAGCTGGTCGATCGCATCATGACAGGGCGGTAACAGCCTCTGCCAGTCATGGACCATGGGAAGGTGCGGGTTTTTGGGCCCGCACCTTTTTTTGTGCCTGCTCTCACGGAAAAAGACGCTGTGTTGTCCAGTGCTGGCCATCCTGTGTACGGGTGAAGAGTACCCGGTCATGGAGGCGGAATGGCTTGTCCATCCAGAACTCCATGGAGGCCGGGGTGACGTGATAGCCATTCCAGTATGGTGGCCGGGGGATGGGCCCGATGGCGAAACGGGCCGTTTCTTTTGTCACGGCCTTCCAGAGGGCTGTGCGGCTGGCGATGGGGCGGGACTGCTGGCTGGCCCAGGCGCCGATGCGGCTCGCCCGGGGGCGGGAGTCGAAATAGGCGTCCGCATCTACGGCAGGAAGACGTGAGACCCGGCCCCGGATGCGGACCTGTCGGCGCAGGCTCTTCCAGTGGAAGAGCAGGGCCGCCTGCATGTTGCCTTCCAGTTCCCGTCCTTTGGCAGATTCGCTGTTCGTGTAGAAGATGAAACCTGTCTCATCAACGCCTTTCAGCAGCACCATGCGTGCATCGGGCAGGCCATGTTCATCAACCGTCGCCAGAGCCATTGCATTGGGGTCATTGGGTTCCTTCGTGCCGGCCAGCGTCAGCCATTCATGAAAAAGCAGGAAAGGGTCTTCTCCGGTGATGGTCTGCTCATCATCCTGAAAGGCTGCCTCAATGGAGTCATCGGGGGTCTTCTTGTGGGGCGTATCGTTCATGGTGGCGTGTCCTGTCACTGTAGCCATGTTGGCCTACCATCATGGGAGGGGCTGGGGGGGAATGTCCATAGGGGCTTGGCTGGGTATGATGTGCATCCCATATGAGGGAGAGAGGATCAGGACAGTCAGGGACGAGGGATGATGGAAGCGCTCCGGTTCATTTTTATGCTGACCCGTGATGACCGCACGGTGGACAATGCTCTGGAGGCTGTGGACATCGCCCTGCGGCTGGGCATCCGGCATGTTGGCTTCAAGGATATTGGTCTGCCCGTGGAGCAGTTGCGGATACTGGCGGACAGGATCCGTTCTGCTGGAGCGACTTCATACCTGGAAATCGTGTCACCGGACCGGGAGCGGGAGCTGGATTCCGTCAAGGCCGGGCTGTCCCTGGGGGTGGACTGCCTGATGGGAGGCACGCATGTGCCGGATGTGTTGCCTCTTCTGGCAGGGCATGACGTAGCCTACTACCCGTTTGCAGGGCATGTTGTGGGGCATCCAAGCGTGCTGAAAGGCTCACCGGAGGAAATAGCCCGCAATGCGGTGGAATGGGCCGCCCATCCCGCCGTGACGGGGCTGGACCTGCTGGCGTACCGGAATGACGGGAATGTCCCGGAGGTCATCCGGGCCAGCTGTGCAGCTGTAAAGAAACCCGTGATTGTGGCAGGGTCCATCAGCACACCGGAACAGATCAGGACGGTCCGGCAGGCCGGGGCGGCGGGGTTCACCGTGGGGACATCGGCTCTGGAAGGGACATTTCCCGCCGAAAGCAGTGGTCTGGAAGATCAGCTCCGGGCCGTGATGGCCTGCTGTTCCTGACCGTTACAGAAGGCCCAGCTCGGACAGCTGGTTGCGGAGGGAGGCCGGCAGGGAACTGATCCCGTCATCGGGGAGATCAGCGGCCCCCTGACCAAGATCGGGTGGAGCATCTTCCGGTTTGAAGTACCGCCAGCCCTGAAAAGGCCGCATGGGCCGTGGCTGGGTCGGGATGACCTCGTCCGAGACGAGGATCAGCGTGCCGGGATGGCCGTCATCCCGGGTGTAGCTGTCAAACCCGATGATGGGCTGCCGGCACATGATGAGACCGTTGATGACCCGGTAGATGGACCCGCCACCCTGCACGATTTCCGCAGCCCGTTTGGGCATGGTGCGGGTGCGCACGTAGGCTGTCCCCTTGTGGCGTTCCACCGCCACCCAGTCCCGCAGCATCTCGGGGGAGGTGCAGCCTACGATCAGCTTTATCATGTGGAGGGTGGGGGCTTTCTGTGCAGACATGGCGGGCATCACGCTGTGGATGATGGAAGGCTGCCCCTGTAGATGGGGTGCAGTCTGTTCTTTTCAAAGGTGGCGTTCAGAGAACAAGCTGGCCAAGCAGGGCTTCCAGCCGGAGACGGCCTTCATCCGTGGCCCGGAGGGTCTGGGCATCCTGTTCCAGATAGCCTTCCTCAAGACAGGCCTCCAGAATGACGGGGTCGAGGCAGTCTCGCAGCGGCAGGCCGGTCCGTCTGCTGAAATGGGCCGCATTGATGCCTTCCCGCAGGCGCAGCCCCATGAGCAGGGCTTCATGAGCCTTCATGTCCGGTGAGAGTGTTTCATCGTCCCTTGTGCCATGCCCATGTGTTTCCACACGCTCTGCCCAGGGTTCCGGGGCACGATGGCGGCGTGTGGCGTGGAGCTGGCCCCTGAAGGTCAGGCGGCTGTGGGCACCGGGGCCAATGCCCAGATAGTCGTCATAATGCCAGTAGGTGAGGTTGTGGCGGCTTTCGGCACCGGGGATGGCATAGTTGGAGATTTCATAGTCACGCAGGCCGAAACGGGCGGCTTCGTCACGGGTCATCATGTAGAGGGACGCCGCCAGATCATCCTCAGGCAGGACAAGGTTGCCCCGCCTGTGCTGGGCCTCGAATTTCGTGCCGGGTTCGATCGTCAGCTGGTAGAGTGAAAGGTGGTCTGCGGCCAGAGCCAGGGCCTGCCGAAGTTCCGCACGCCATTTTTCTTCCGTCTGGCCGGGGCGGGCATAGATCAGGTCAAAGGAGAGGCGGGGGAAAATGCTGCGCCCCAGCTCCAGGGCCGCAATGGCCTGTCGTGCCGAATGTTGCCGCCCCAGAGCGGCCAGGTCGGTCTCATCAAGGCTCTGCACGCCGAGGGAAAGACGGTTGACGCCTGCCTCTGCAAAGGCACGGAACCTGTCGGCCTCCACACTGGTGGGGTTGGCCTCCAGCGTGATCTCGAGGTCATTCACGCTGGGGAAGAGGCGGCGGGCATCCTCGATCAGATGATGGACCGCCTCCGGCTGCATGAGGGAGGGCGTTCCCCCTCCGAAAAAGATCGAGACAAGCTGCCGGGGGGCGTCCTGAATCAGCCGTGTGGCTTCATGCTCCAGCTCGGCCCTCAGGGCGTTGGCGAAACGCTCCTGAGGGATGGTTTCCCGCACATGGGAGTTGAAATCACAGTACGGGCATTTGGCAAGGCAGAAAGGCCAGTGGATGTAGAGCGAAAGCGGAAGGGGCTGGTGGGCCACGATCAGATCGCGACCCGTACCCCGAACTCCATGACACGCTCCGGCGGAATCCGGAAGAACTCGGAAATCGACGTGGCATTGTTGAGGAGATAGAGGAACACCCACATCCGCCAGAGTGACATCTTCGGCACCTTGGAGCGGAAGACGAGGTCATGCGAGGTGAAATAGGACGCCTGAATGGGGTCGAAATCCATTTCTGTCATGCCAGCCAGTGTCAGGGGCAGGTTGGGCATCTCCATGAAGCCGTAACGGATGATGACCCGGCGGATGCCTGGTGCCAGTTCCTTGACAGTCATGCGCTGGTCGGGGTCCGCTTCCGGCTGGTCGAGCGTCTGCACGGTGACGAACAGGACTGTCTGGTGCAGGACCTTGTTGTGCCGCAGGTTGTAGAGCAGGGCATCCGGCACCATTTCCGGGTCCGAGGTCAGGAAGACGGCCAGACCGGGCACACGGATGGTGCGGGACTGGGTCAACCGGGTGATGAAGGAGCCCATCGGCACGGCATCACGTTTTTTCGTGTTGCGGATGAGCTGGCGGCCACGTTGCCATGTGGTCATGATGAGTGTGCTGCCAACGGCGATGCTGAGCGGGACCCACCCTCCATCCGGAATCTTCATCACGTTGGAGGAGAAGAAGACGGCATCCATGATGAAGAAGAAGCCGAACACGGTCCCCACGGCATAGCTCTTCCACTGGAAGACACGGCGGAAGACCACCATGGCCAGCACACAGGTGCAGAGGAAGGTCCCTGTCACGGCGATGCCGTAGGCAGAAGCCAGGGCCGCAGAAGAGCGGAAGGCGATGACCAGCACGACGGACCCGAAGGCCAGCAGCCAGTTGAGGGACGGCAGGTAGATCTGCGCTTCCTCATGCGGGTTGGTGTGGATGATGCGTGTGCGGGGCAGGTAACCAAGCTGGATGAGCTGGCGGCAGAGGGAGAAACTGCCAGAGATGCCCGCCTGGCTGGCAATGATGGTGGCCATGGTCGCCAGCAGCAGCATGGGTATCTGCATCCAGTGCGGGGCCAGATAGTAGAAAGGATTGGCCAACGTGGTCGGGTTGTGGATGATGGAGGCAGCCTGCCCGAAATAGTTCAGCGTCAGGGCAGGCAGCACAAGGAAAAGCCATGCAAAGCGGATGGGTGTGCGCCCGAAATGGCCCATGTCGGCATAGAGGGCCTCCGCCCCGGTGACGGACAGCACGACCGATCCCAGCGCAATGAAGGACAGCTTGCCATGCGTGACGATGAAGCGGATGGCCTCCAGCGGGGACAGGGCCAGCAGCACACCCGGATGCAGCATGATCCCTCTTGCCCCCAGTATGGCGATGGTGAAGAACCATACCAGCATGATGGGCCCGAAAGCCCGGCCTATCTTGCCAGTGCCCAGAGCCTGGGCGGCAAACAGCCCCAGCAGGATGATGATGGCCGCCGGGATGATGAAGGCTGAAGCCTCCGGCACCGAGACCTCCACCCCTTCCACGGCGGAGAGGACGGAGATGGCTGGTGTGATGATGCCATCCCCGAAGAACAGACAGGCCCCGGCAATGCCGATCAGCCCGAAGACCCAGCGGAAATAGTTGGATTTGCAGACACGCTGCGCCAGAGCCATGAGGGCGATGATGCCCCCCTCCTTGTTATGGTCGGCCCGCATGATGAGAATGACATATTTGATGGTCACAACCAGCATCAGGGCCCAGAAGGTGAGGCTGGTCAGCCCGATGACTTCCCACGCATGGGCGGGGTGGGTTTCCGACCCGACATTGCGGATGGAGGATTGCAGGGCGTAGAGCGGGCTGGTCCCGATGTCGCCATATACGACACCCAGAGCGGCCAGCATGGCGCCAATGCCCTTGGGGTGGCTGTGCCCGCCGGGCTCCGGCGGCGGTGGTGCTGCCGTTGGCGTACCAACAGAGCTGGGATACCGGGCGTCAGAAGAAGATTCCTTGAGGGACACGCTATCCTGTTCAGACATGGTGAAACCATCCTGTATGACTGATAGACACCCATCCCCCGCAGGAAGACAGGCAGAAGTGCCCCCACGGAAGGAAGCACAGGCTGTAATGATTCTGGCTTCATGACAGTTTTTTTATGGGGAATGCAAGAGACAGCCCGAAAAAACTGTCATCTCTGTCATGCCGATATTACGGGGCGGGGCGGTCTCCAAAGATGGCCGTGCCGACACGGACAAGTGTTGCCCCCTCGGCGATGGCGGTCTCAAAGTCGGCCGACATGCCCATGGAGAGAGCGGGAAGGCCATGGCGGCGGTTCATCTCCGCCAGCCTGTGGAAGAAGGGGCGCGGGTCTTCGTTGGCGGGCGGGATGGCCATGAGACCTTTCACATGCTGGCCAAAACGGCGCAGGGCATCCTCGATGAACCGGTCCGCCTCCGAGGTGGCGATGCCGGATTTCTGCGGTTCATCACCAATGTTCACCTGCACGAACAGCTCAGGCAGGCGGCCCGTTTTCTGGGACGCCTTTTCCAGCGCCGTGCTGAGGGAGGGGCGGTCCAGACTTTCGATCACGTCGGCAAGGGCGCAGGCCTCGGTTGCCTTGTTGCTCTGGAGCGTGCCTATGAGATGCAGGCGGAGGTCCGGCCATTTTTCCCGCAGGGCAGGAAATTTGGCGGCGGCCTCCTGCACGCGGTTCTCCCCGAAAATGCGCTGCCCAGCTTCAAGGGCCTGCTGTACCGCACTTTGCGGATGGAACTTGCTGACGGCCACGAGGCTGACCGCCTCCGCCGGGCGGGCAGCCCTCTGGCAGGCGGCGCTGATGCGGGTCTGGATGCCTTCCAAGGCATGGGCGATGGTATGGTCTGTCATGATTGATGGATTGCAGCCCCTTTGGCGGGGAGGGTCAAGGGGGCGTGTAAAAACCATCTTGACTTTCCTGCCGCTGACTCCTGAAAACGGGCGCATGACAAATGCTTCTTCTCCCCGTCCAGCCCGTTCACACCCCAAGGGTGGCCGGGGGCGGCGGCCTGCTGCCCGCCCTGCCTCCATTTCCCGCCATGAAGACCCGGTGAGGGATCTGGCCTTCGACATCATCTGCGGTGTGGTGGAACATCGCCGGATGCTGGAAACCACGCTGGAGCGCAGCAGCTGCGAGGGACGGGACCGTGCGGCCGCCCACCGTCTGGCGGCGGCCACGCTCCGCCATCTGGGCAGCATGACGGAGCTGCTCCAGCCGCTCCTCCGCCGCCAGCCGCCGGAGCCGGTCCGCTGTGCCCTGCTGCTGGGTGTGGCGCAGATCATCCATCTTCAGACACCCCCTCATGCGGCCGTGGGCACGATCGTGGACCTCCTGCACCGGCGTGGCCTGTCGCCTTTTGCCGGTCTGGCCAATGCCGTCCTGCGCCGTGTGGTGCGGGAGGCTGAAACGCTGAAGGAGGGGCTGGATGATGCCCGGCTGGATGTGCCGCACTGGCTCTGGAGTTCCTGGGGGCGGCGGGCACGGTCCATCACGCAGGGTTTCTATCAGGAAGCGCCGCTGGACCTCACCGTGAAGCCTGGTTATGAGGCCCCGGAAGGGGGCGAGACCCTGCCGACGGGGACGGTCCGCTACCCGGCGGGCACGAAAATGGCAGACCTGCCGGGCTTTGCGGAAGGGCAGTTCTGGGCGCAGGACATGGCGGCGGCCATGCCGGTCCGGCTGATGGGCGACATGCGGGGGAAGCGGGTGGCCGACCTGTGCGCCGCACCGGGGGGCAAGACGGCCCAGCTGCTCTGTGCGGGTGCCGAGGTGATGGCCGTGGAGCGTGAGAAGCCCCGTGCCCAGAGGCTGAAGGAGAATCTGGCCCGCCTCCAGCTGAAGGCCGAGGTCATTGTGGGGGATGCCCTTCGCTGGCGTCCTTCCGAGCCGCTGGATGCCGTGCTGCTGGATGCGCCCTGCTCGGCCACGGGGACGCTGCGGCGTCACCCGGATGTCTTGTGGATCAAACGCCCCCGGGACATCACCACGCTGGCAGCGGGGCAGGACCGTTTCATTGATGCCGCCTATGACATGCTGAAGCCGGGCGGGATGCTGCTCTATGCCGTCTGTTCCCTTCAGGATGAGGAAGGTCCGCAGCGTATCGCTCACGCTCTGGAAGATGGCCGGTGGAAGCTGTCTCCTTTTACGGAGGATGAGCTGGCGGCTCTTCCCCGTGCCCGCACGGAGGAAGGGTACTTCCGTACCCATCCGGGCATGAACGTGGCACAGGGGGGCATGGATGGCTTCTTTGCCGCCCGGCTGATCCGCCGTTAGGAGCGGACCAGCCCGGGATGTCACATCCAGGGCGGGGTGGGCAGGTTCTTGCTGCGGAGGAAGTCCGGGTTGAAGAGCTTGGACTGGTATCGTGCCCCGCCATCGCTGAGGATGGTGACGATGGTATGCCCCGGCCCGAGACGGCGGGCCGTGCGGATGGCCGCAGCAATGTTGATGCCTGATGACCCGCCCACGGAGAGACCTTCTTTCATGGTGAGCTGGTAGATCTGTTCCAGAGCTTCGGCATCGGGGATGCGTTCGGCGTGATCGGGCGCACAGCCTTCCAGATTGGCCGTCACACGGGACTGGCCGATCCCTTCGGTGATGGAACTGCCGGTGATGCTGAGGTCATTGGCGGTCACCCAGCCATACAGGCCGGAGCCCTCCGGGTCGGCCAGGACGATTTCGGGAGATTTCCGGCCATCCCGCTGGGCCAGCTCCCGCAGGCCGAAGGCGATTCCTGCCAGTGTACCGCCGGACCCGCAGGAGCAGGTGAAGGCGTCGACCTTTCCGTCCAGCTGGGACCAGATTTCCGGGGCCGTGGTCGTGCGGTGGGCGTCCCGGTTGGCCGTGTTGTCGAACTGGTTGGCCCAGAAGGCCCCGGTTTCTTCGGCCAGACGGCGGGAGACATGCACGTAATTGCCGGGGTCCCGGTACGGTCTGGCGGGCACGAGGCGCAGGTCCGCTCCGATCATGCGGAGGAAGTCCAGCTTTTCCCGGCTCTGGGTTTCCGGCACGACGATGACGGCCTTGCAGCCCAGTGCATGGGCCACGATCGTGATGCCGATGCCCGTGTTGCCTGCCGTGCCTTCCACGATCGTGCCGCCCTTGCTGAGGGCACCACGGGCAAAACCGTCCTGAATGATGGAAAGGGCCGCCCTGTCCTTGACGGACCCGCCGGGATTCATGAATTCCGCCTTGCCATAGATGGTGCAGCCCGTGATCTCGGAAGCATGATGCAGGCGGATGAGCGGGGTATTGCCAATGGCTTCCACCAGAGAGGGGCAGGGCAAGGCGTGAGGATGGGATGACAGATGTGACATATGTGCTTTGTTCCAGTGGATGGTGTGGGGCGAGGTCATGATGGCAGAGAGGGTATCATCATTATGTTCTACGTAAAATGGTGTGGAAGAATCATTATAACTATTTAAGATGGTTATAATACTCTCCCCGCCATTGAACTCTGGGGAGAGCGGAACAACATCAGGTTGTATGATGAGTGCAGGTCTGGCTGTACGGTTCCGGGTCGTGAATGTTCGCCCGTCTGTTGGGGGAGCGAAACATGGCCGGGACGGGGCGCCTGCGTAGAAGGAGGCTGACATGGAACATTGTACTGCGAAGGAAAGCTGGGACCGTCTTCAGGCTGATGCACGGGCCGTGCTGGTGGATGTCCGTACACCGGAGGAATGGGCGCAGGTAGGTCTGCCAGAGCTGGGAGCTCTGGGCCGGAAGGTTGTGGCGTTGACATGGGGGGCAGGCAGTGAGGCCGAGTTCCTCCACGGACTGGAAGAGGCCGTGCCGGACAAGGCCACGCCGATCTTTTTCATCTGCCGTTCAGGCATGCGGTCGCAGAAGGCTGCCGCACTGGCTGCCCAGGCCGGGTACAGGACGCTGACGAACGTTGCTGATGGCTTCGAAGACAGGCATGGCCCCGGCACGGGGTGGAAGGCCAGCGGCCTGCCTGTGAAGTAGGATCGTTTTACTGCCCGCTGTTCGGGTCCATGTCGGCATCGTAGCGGGGGGTCAGGATGGCACACCACGGGTAACGGCTGTCGTAGCTTCGCCCGTCTGGTGTGCTGACATGGCCGGTGCTGTCCGTTGGAACGTGGGTCAGCGAGACGGCATCATCCACATTGCCTCCCACGATGCTGATTTCCTTGCCGAAAGGCGGGGCATTCTGGCCCGTGGCCACCACGATGCCGCAATGGGCCGGGAAGCCGTAGGAGGTCGGCAGCATGGCATATGTGATGCTGCGGCTCCGTCCACGGCCCACGCAGAGTATGTCCCCCAACCGTGGGGCATAATTGGCGGGATTCTGTGCTGAAATGCCCGGATTGTTGCCGGAGGCTGCGGCATTGATGTAGGTGGCGTGGTTCGGGGAGTAGGGGAAGCGGATATTGGCACCGCCAATGCGCATGACGTAGGAGATGAAGGCGGCGGACCAAGCGTAGTTGCCGTCCCGCTGGAAGGAGAACAGGGTGCCATTGCCATCGGTACGGCCTGTCCAGCGGGCCTCATTTTCTTCCGGGGCCTGGCCGATCCACCAATATTCACCAATGCGCTGCCACAGGCCGGGCAGACGCTCCGGCTTGAGGGCGGGGCTTGTGGGCTCTGGCCTGTCATGCGGGTCCGCATCGGCAACCGGACTTCCGAACATCCGCCATTCCCGCAGGGCGATGGCGGCGACATCCTGACGGTTGAAGGGGGCAAAATTTTCGCTGGCAAAAGCCGGGACATGTGTGTCGTATCCCAGCGGGCCAGTCTGCCCATTGGCATATTGCGTCATGGGGGTGAGAGCAGGAGAATGCTGGCTGCTGCTACATGCGGCAAGCAGGGCCAGACCGCAGAGCGCCCCCCAGCCAGCTAGGGCCCTGCGGGCGACATCCCAATGGGTCGCCTGATTGCTTTCAGAGTGACGAACTGCCTTCATGATGACCTTACGCTTGCCTGCTGCGTCTGTGAGCATTTTTCATGCCCGGAAGAGGCCCAGATTAGAATGTTTTCATAGGATTGGGAACGTATTTTGCTAAAGCGGCAGGAGAAAGGATGGTGGTCTGTCGACTTACCGGGACGGGGTAATATGGTTTCAGGGGCAGGGCGTTATTTTATGTCACAACTATGGCATTTGTAATGCATTTTGAGTAACTGGTCGTATTCGTTCAGAATAAGACTGGGGGATGCAGGGTATGAGACGATACTCCATTCTAGGTACATTCATGTGTTGCGTGTCCCTGATGGTGCTTGGTGGCTGTGATACGGTCAAGATACCGTATAAGGATGAGGATCATGCTTGGGCGGCCCGGACTGGACATGCAACCGTGATCGTACGGGCGTCCGCCATTTTTGGGCAAAAGCAGTATTATTGTGCCAATCTGGTGGAAAACTCGTTCCTCTTCCCGGATACACCGTACTATCGGGACTGGATACGGGTACTGCAGTCCCCCTATCATTTTAAGGGTGACATTACCCGGAAGGCGAAGGCCCTGTTGCGCAAGGCTCCCCGGCAGGCCATGTGCACATTTGTGTTTAGGAATGTTCCTGCTGGAAAATGGGTGTTTTTTGGCAACATCCAGCATTATCTGGCGCAACCGCAGACGTACTGGGTGAGTGGGATGGAGCTGCGCAGCAATATTTCCGGCTTCAACCTGTTGTGGGGAGGTATTGTCGTGCAGGATGACATGGGGGTCATTGCACGACAGGTTGTTCAGGATGGCAACAGGCGAAATGATATCGGCCTGTTCAAGGCCCGACATTTTGGAGCGGCTGCGGATGTCAGTACGTGGCATCCGACAGAGGAAGAAATGAAGGGGCTGGGACTCTCCGACCAGAAGATGCGACAGGTGGTCGAGGCAAAATGATGGCATTCCGTATCTTTTGCCGTCCATCATGCAGACGGTATGGCTGCGCCATAGAGATTTGACGTCACTGGAAGAAGGATCATTCCGGATAATGGTTTTTGGAAAAATGAGACTGTATACTCTGGCAGGACTTGCCGGGATCATGGGACTGTTGAGCGGATGCTCCGGCTATGACGGAAATTTCAAGGTCAAGCAGCTGGCCTGGGCTGGACAGCCAGGTAACAGGACTTTGGCCGTGCAGCTTTCTGGCCACGATAACCTCCATCCACAGCTTTCCTGCAGGGTTGCTGATGTGGATGTCATGCTGATGCCGGATGCCCCGTATTTCCGTGATTATCTCCGCATCGATATGGCACAGGCGGGGTTCAGGGAGAAAATTGGCAACAGCAAGGCCCTTGCCCTGGTGCGGCATGCTGCCCGCAATGATGCCTGTCAGCTGGTGTTTGCCAACCTTCCGGCTGGCAGCTGGCTTCTCGCCACACGGCCTCATTTTTATGTCAATGACGAGGCAGCTGCCCAGCAGGGGAAGCCCTCACAGCATGATGTGGCACCAGCCATGTTCATGTGGAACAGGATTACGGTTGATGCGGATAATGACGTGACGGCCGTGCATGTTGAAAAAGACCTGAGCCGGATTGTCCGCAAGAAGCATCAGTATGTGCGTAAGCACACGCACAAGAAATCAAAGAAGAGGATCCGGGAGTTCCATGGTGAAGGCTCCCCGGATACACAGCAGGACAGCTGGATCATGACCCCGGCAGAGAAACAGGCCCTTGGTATTCCGGGCATGACCCTGACACCAACTGCCGTTGCTCCATCCGGCCAGTAAAGGTTGGCATATATGGCAGGAAACGGAGAGCATTGATCCAATGCGGTGTTGGAACAAGCTCTCCGTTATCCATTGATTTATCCCGCTTTTTTGACGGGTTTGTATTTCAGTTCGTTTTGATAGGTCGTCAGCGGATGTTCTGCATCAGCCGGATAAGGCCCAGCGGAAATGATTTCGATGGCCAGCAGTCCAGCTTCTGTTACAGAGTGTTGACTGGTATGGGGTAGATCAAGGGTAGCCGCTCCTTTAGTCCACCTCATTTTAGAATTTTCCAAATCGAACCAGCCTTCCATATCTTCATGTGTTAGGTGTCTATCGATATTTATGCAATCTATTCCATGGAAATAAAGTATTTCTCCTACCAAAACGCCAAGCTCGCGCCTGTCATCCACGACAGGACCATGGACGTCATAAGGTCTTCCTGTTTTTGAGAGGATGGTTACTCTTTTTACCCCGGCAGGTATGTGAAATACTTTGTAGTTGTTTGAGGACCGTTTTTCCTGAAGAACATGCCCCTGTTCCGTGAGTAGTTGCAAGGCAGGATTGTGGGACACGGTTTCAGTTTTGTAGGCGTGCTGAACTGGAAACAGAAGCTGTTTTGCACGTTCAAGCAGCTTTTGATGGATAGGAGCTACAAAATCTTCTGCTGTGCATAATGGCGCTGCAGCATCTTTCTCCCATGATAGATTTTTTGAAGTAAAATCATATTCTATGACGTTTGTGTCTCCATTATCTCGCTGAAACTGGAAACGGTTTCCTGTATTGAGATAACTTTCCGTAAGAACATTATTTGCAGAAATGATGCTGTGTGTTGATGTTTCTATATGAAATATGTCATAATAAGAGAATGGTCCGCTCTTTTCGGCTGTATCGTGCATGCTTGTATCATAATATATTGATCGTCCGTTCACCATGATACGGACTGGAACAAAATGTTTTTCCAGAAGCAGGCAGTGCTCCGCGGTAACCAGAAGATCCTCGGAAGGTACATTGTCTGCCAGTGCATTTTTTTTGATACGGACCGGATAGCCGGCCATGTCCAAGGGGAGAGATGAGTCTATACGGACCCTGCTCTGTTGGCAGAAGACAACATGCTGGGGAAGAGGCTCATTTCGTCCCGATTCAGGATTGAAAGTAATTACAACGTCATTTCTGGTCAAATTTTCTATCTTTTTCGGCCCTGAGAGGGTTTCAATCATGGTTCCAGAAAGAAAGCATGTATCAAATGTAAATTTCTGGCCAAGTGAGCCATCTGTTGCTGTACCGTTATCGTCCTGCTTGAAGGTGTAAGGAATTCCATTTAACCAAAGAGTAAAATTGTTCCCGATAGACCAAGGAAGTCGAAAATTAAAACTGTATGAATACTGCGCTTGTGTTGGGTCGATCAGGGAGCGTCCATCAATACTGGAAGATGAGCTGCCCGGAACATCAGACGTGATAACGTAATACCCACCACTGCCATTACCAATGATAAAACCATTTACAGCCTTATTTCCCCAAGAGAAATCATAACCACCAGATGTAATGACACTTCCCGTATTCGGATCCTTTATTACAAAGTCCTGTACCTTCTGGTCGGATGCCCGGGTAGGAGTGTGTGTTGTAAAAGTGGCATCAACACCAAACAACTGGGATGTTATGTAGCCATTTCCATTTGCGTCAACAGATAGGGATGCAATATTTACTCTATATGTTCCAAGTGCAACGACAGGCTGCGGATTGCCGGGCATGCATGATTCTCCAAAAGAGCCAATCTTTCCTTTACCATATAATAATAATATTTTAAGTGCAAATTCAATTATCTTTTGAGTAAAATTAACCAAATATCAATAAATGTACATTCTTTTTTCTGGTAAATCGTATTTTCTGATCGGGCAGGTAGCGCATTTCAGGTGCACAAGAGCGGAAGGAAGGTTCCTTTGCTACTCATGTTCTCTTGGTGTTTCGTGGGAACCAGTATCAGACGCCCCCAGTTTTCCTTCGTTATACAGCCCTGACGAGACCGGGCTGTGTCGTCATGTCAGCTTCATCTTCCAGAGAGTTGTTGGCCGACAGGGGATAGGGGCCTGCCGCCATGATCTGTATGGCCAGCAGCCCCGTCTCCACACCATCATTGTATTCCGGCTGACTGGGAAGAGGGAGTCTTGCAGCCCCCTGCGTCCAGCGCATGGAGGGGTTTTCCAGCCCGCACCAGCCATCCAGCTGATCGGTCGTCAGGTGTGTGTCGATGCTGGTGGAATGGGTAGCCTGGAAGTGGAGAATTTCTCCGACCAGTACCCCTAGTGTGCGCCGGTCATCAACAAAGGGGCCGTGAGTGTCACAGGGGCGGCCTGTTCTGGAGACCAGCGTGACATGGGTTGTTCCGAGGGGAATGGAAAAGAGCCGGTACCCTGCGGATGTCCGCTTCTCATGCAGGACCTCTCCCCGGTCCGTGACCAGGTGGAAGGCTGGATCCTCGCAAAGGGCCTCAGCCTTGTAGGGGTGCTGGATGGGGAAACTCAGCTCTTCTGCACGCTGGAGGAATCCCTGATGAAGGGGCGCCACGAATTCCCGGGCCGTGCACAGGGGAGCAGCGGCATCACGGTACCATGACCGTTTCCGTGTAGAGAAGTCATGGGTGATGACATTGCCTGTATGACTGTCATGGCTGGACCCCACGAACTGGTAACGGTTGCCCGTATCCAGATAGCTTTCCGTCATCACATCATTGGCGAAGATGACGCTGTGCATTTCCGTCTCAATGTGGAAAATGTCGCAGGCCATCTGCCGGATTCTGTCTGTCATCTCGAAATGGATGGACCGGCCATTGACCAGCATGCGGGCAGGGACAAAGCGGTCATCAAGAAACAGGCAGTGCTCCGCCGTAACCAGAAGGTCTTCGGAGGGTACGCCATCCGCCAGGGCGTCTTTTCTGATCCGTACAGGGTAGCCGGCCATATCCATATGGGGGGAGGATGTTATCCGCAGCCGACTTCTGCCTGCCCATGTGAGACGTTGCGGCAGGGTCTGCCCGCTGATGGGGTTGTGGGTGAGAATGACATCACCAGTCTTGAGCTCTTCCACCTTGCGGGGGCCGTCTGGCGTTTCGATCAGGCTGCCAGCCAGAAAGCATGTATTGAAGGTAAACTGTTCGTTCAGAGCACCATCAGTGGCTGTACCATCATTGTCCTGATGGAAGTAATAATGCTGACCATTCAGATCGAGGTCGAAGAAGTTGCCATTGGCCCAGTTTCTGGAGGAATCGTTGATGTAAGTGTAACGTGCCTCCGAGGGGTCAAGCAGGGTGGCACCATCAATGGTGGATGAGGAGCTGCCAGGCACGGCGGAGGTGATGATGTAATAGCCCCCCGACCCATTGCCGATGATGAAGCCGTTTACCGACTTGTTGCCCCATGAGTAATCATAACTGCCGGTAAGCTGTTTTTTCGTTTGCGGATCCTGGAAAGTGAAATCCTGGACCTTCTTGTCATTGCGACCGGTCGGGGTATGGGTCGTGAAAGTGGCTTCCACGTTATATTTGGGATTGGAGATGGTGGCCCGTTTCGTTCTCGGGTCAACTGTCAGGGAGGCGATATCCACCAGGTAGGTCCCGGTAGCGACAACGGGTTTCGGGTTACCAGCCAACGTCTGTATCCTTCGGAGGTAAGGCTTGCTCTCCGGAAAGGATATAGGTCGTTCATCTTATAATTTTCTTAACAAAAAATGGCATTAAAGTTGTATAAAAACTAATATAAAGTTAACTTCAAAAAGAAGGACTTCATATTTTTCCGTATGTTGGCCCATGTCATGTTCTGGTCCAAAAGCAGCAGAAGAAGTGGCCAGAAAGCCATGCCACTTCTTCGCCACACTGCTTCAATTTAACGTGAAGTTTTTTCTCATGACTTCCGGGCCGGTGGGGCCATGAAGGCAGGAGAGATGGGTGTGGGGACATGACGTTCCAGAATGGCGTCAATATCCTTCCTGTCCTGATCGGTCAGCTGCCAGCCGAAGACATCCGCAACACCATCAATCTGTTCCGGCTTGCGGGCACCCCACAGGGCAATGGTCGGTCCCTGGTCCAGCACCCAGCGGATGGCCAGCACCATGAGGGACTTGCCGTGGCGGTCCGCAATCGTCTTCAGCTCGTCCACAGCAGCCAGATAGTCCTTGAAGTGCTCTTTCTGGAACTTGGGGTCGCCAGACCGCAGATCACTTTCCGGGAAGGTCTTGTCCGCTGTCATCTTGCCGGTCAGCAGGCCACGGCAGAGCGGGCCATAGGCCAGCGTGACGAGCTTGTGCGTCTTCGCATAGGGCAGCACGTCCTTTTCAATCTCACGTTCAAAGAGATTGTAGGGGGACTGGACACTGGCCAGCGGGGCCACCTCACGGAAGATGTCCATCTGCTCCGGGGAGTAGTTGCTCACGCCAAGGGCACGGATTTTCCCCTCCTTGTGGAGCTTCTGGAGCTCACGGGCCGTCTCGTCGATCGGCGTGTTGGGGTCCGGCCAGTGAACCTGCTCGAGGTCGATGGTCTCGACACGCAGGCGGCGCAGGGAGTCTTCCACTTCCTTGCGGATGCGGGCAGGGCTGGAATTGCGGAACGGCTGGTGATCGTCGTTCCAGTCCAGTGCGAGCTTGGTGGCGATGCGGGCCCTGTGGGGTTTTTCTGCCAGAGCACGGCCCACGACTTCCTCGGAATGACCAAAGCCATAGACCGGAGCGGTGTCGATCAGGTCCACGCCTTCATCAAGGGCACGGTGGATGGTACGGACGGCATTGTCGTCATCAGGGCCGCCCCACATCCAGCCGCCAATGGCCCATGTGCCAAGGGCAACGCGTGATACGGGTCTGTCAAAACCGGGAATGAGAATGGTGTTTTCATTCATGGGTTTGTCTCCATCAGAAAATGAGGGCGGAGGATGCGGAATGAATCGTGCCTCGGCCCGGACCTGGAGGGCGGCCCCTCATCATGCGGGGGCGGGCAAGGCCCTTCCGGCCTCTCCGCCCATATTGGGATAGGGGCGGCGGGTTATGCAACCACCTGTTCTTCTTTTTGGTTTTGAGACGGGAGAAGAGTATGCTCAGCTCAACTCTCAAGGAGAACAAGGACAGACATCATGGCTGATTCACAGACCAGAAAAATCCCCGTCACGGTTCTTACCGGCTTTCTGGGAGCGGGCAAGACCACGCTGCTCAACCACATCCTGACAGCCGATCACGGGCGGAATTACGCCGTGGTGGTCAATGAGTTCGGGGAGCTGGGCATCGACAATGATCTGGTGGTCGATGCTGACGAAGAAATCTTCGAGATGAACAATGGCTGCATCTGCTGCACGGTGCGGGGCGATCTCATCCGGATTCTCAGCCGTCTGCTGCGCCGCCGTGGCAAATTTGATGGCATCATCGTCGAGACTACCGGCCTGGCCGATCCGGCCCCCGTGGCGCAGACCTTCTTCGTGGATGAGGGCATCCGTGAAAAAGCCGAGCTGGATGCCGTCGTGACGGTCGTGGACGCCTACAACGTGCTCCAGACCCTTAAGGAAAGCCCGGAAGCCGTCAATCAGGTGGCTTTTGCCGATGTCATCATCCTGAACAAATGTGACCTTCTGGATGAGGCCGCACTGGCCGGGGTGGAGCAGAAGCTGCGGGCCATCAATTCCGTCGTGCGGATTCATCGGGCCGAGCGGGGCAAGGTGGCTCTGGATGACATCCTCAACCGTGGCGGGTTCGACCTCAGGCGTGCCCTGTCCACCATGCCGGACTTCCTTGAGGAGGACGGGCATGACCACCATCATCACGATCACGACCATTGCCATTGTCATGACCACGACCACCATCATGAGGCCGCCCACGGGCCGGGCGGGCATCATCACGCCCATAGCGAGGATGTGACGAGCCATTCCTTCACCGTGACGGAACCGCTGGATGAGGAACGTTTCCACGCCTGGATCGGCCTTGTCCTGCAGGAGCAGGGACCGGACATCCTGCGGGCAAAGGGCATCCTGCATTTCAGGGGCAAGGACGAGCGTTTTGCCTTCCAGGCCGTGCACATGATGGCGGATGGCGACTATATCGGGCCGTTCAGGGCGGGAGAGACGAAACAGTCCCGCATCGTGTTCATTGGCCGCAAGCTGGACTGTGCACAGCTTCAGCGTGGCTTTGAAGGGTGTGTGGCCGTATGAGTGCGCCGCAGAGCAGGACCCTGTTGCAGACCCGTGGGGCCGAGCGTCAGTTTGAGGCTCCGATCACCGGCGTGCAGGCCAGCCGTGATGGCCGGACCTTTGCCGCCCTGACGATGGATGGAGAGCTCATCCTCATCTCCCGGGACGGCCTGCGGGCTTCCGAAGACTGGCAGTGCCTGTCTGTGCATGACGGGGCGGTGTCCCTTGCGCAGGGTTGCGGGAAGGACAGCTTCCTCAGTGGCGGGGAAGATGGCCGTGTCGTGGAAACACGGGCCGATGGCACCATGACAGACCGTCATGAGGGCCGTGGCTGGGTGGACTGTCTGGCCAGTACGCCTACCCACTGGGCCTGCGCCAGCAGGAAGGAGGTTCATCTCTACGCCCACGGCGCGGATGAACCCCTGAAGGTGCTGGACCATCCTTCGGCCCTGAGCGGTCTTGCCTTCGATGCCAAAGGCAAGAGGCTGGCTGCCTCGCATTATAATGGCGTGTCCATGTGGTTCGTGCAGGCGAAGGACGCCAATGTCCGTTCTCTGGAATGGAAGGGCAGCCATACCGGGCTGTGCATCCATCCGGGCGGCGAGGCACTGGTGACGAGCATGCAGGAGAATGAGCTGCATGGCTGGCGTCTGTCTGACGGGCACAACATGCGCATGAGTGGCTATCCCCGCAAGATCGGGTCCATGAGCTTCACCCGCAAGGGTCGCTGGCTGGCCACATCAGGGGCGGATGCCGCCGTGCTGTGGCCGTTCTTCGGGGGGGGGCCGATGGGCAAGCCTCCCATGGAGCTGGCCCGCCTGCCGGGGCTGTTCGTGACCTGCGTCTGTGCCCATCCCACGGATGACATTCTGGCCATCGGGTTTGAGGATGGCACGGTCCTTCTGGCGGAAGTGCCCAATCATGCTGACGAGGCTGCCGCAGGAGAGGGCCGCATCCTGCCACTCTGCAATGGCCAGCGCAGCGGTGGTGCCGCCCGTGGTGCTGTGAATGCCATCGCCTTCACCCCGCAGGGGGGAGCCGTCATCTTCGGGACCGAAGAAGGCTATGTCGGGGTTGTGGACTTGTCCGCTCAGGGCTGATGTCCTCAGGGATGGTCTGCCTCCAGTCCGGCAGACCATCTTTTTTTCTCAGTCCTTGGACTGTTTGTTCTCTTCGTGTTTCTTCTGGAGATACCCTTCCTGCCGGGCCATGAACTGGTCGGCCAGACGCCCGTAGAGGGAGTGGGGGCAGACCATGCGTGAGACACCAAAGGCCAGAAAAGCCGTGGCCAGCAGGGCCAGGGTGATCTGCTGGTTGTCGCACATTTCCATCACGATGACGGTGGCCGTCAGCGGGGACTGCACCACACCGGAGAAATAGCCGACCATGCCCAGCAGCACGACGGCTCCGGGGGCTGTGTGGGGTAGGAAGCGGGCAACCCAGCCCCCCACCGAGGCTCCTATGGAGAGGGACGGCGCAAACAGCCCGCCCGGTATGCCGGAGCAGTAGGAGATGATGGTGGCGGCATATTTCATCAGGAAATAGGACATGTGAGCATGGCGGGAGCCAGCCACCAGATGATGGGCCTGCACATAGCCCGTGCCGAACGTGTCACCGTGGCTGGCAAAGCCCAGCATGGCGAGGATGATCCCGCACAGGGCCGTGAACAGGATGGGCCGGTTCTTCTGGATGGACCCGATGAAGCCGGGCAGACCCTTGCCGACCCGGATGAGAATGGTGGAGAAGAGCCCCCCGCCCAGCCCGCCGAGAATGCCGCAGGCCAGCACGGCAATCCAGGCCGTTCCGACGGGAACATCCACCGAGGCATGGCCGAAATAGGTATAGTTTCCGCCCGTCAGGACAATGGCTGTCACACCGGCGAGGACGACGCCCGTCAGCATCACGCCGGATGTCCGCTGCTGGAAGGAACTGGCCAGTTCTTCGATGGCGAAGACAATGCCAGCCAGGGGTGTGTTGAAGGCGGCGGCCACACCGGCAGCCCCGCCTGCCAGGATGACACCCCGACGGGTCGAGACGTTGGCATGGCCCAAGAAGCGGGAATAGGCGTTCATGATGGCCGCCCCGACCTGCACCGTGGGGCCTTCCCGCCCGATGGAGGCCCCGCAGAGCAGGCCGAGTGTGGTCATGCACACCTTTCCGACGGCAATGCGCAGGGCAAGGATGCGGTTGACGAGGGAGAAGTCCTCAATATGCAGCGTGGCGATGGTCTGCGGGATGCCGGACCCCTGCGCCCCGGGGAAGAAGCGTTTTGTCAGCCACATGGAGAGGGCGAGCCCGCTGGGAATGACAGCGAACATGACATAGGGATTCCAGTGCTGGAGGCCCATGCAGAGGGAGCTGGCATAGTCAGCCGCCCGGGCGAACAGCCACGCCGCAATGCCGACCGTGATGGCCCCGGCCCAGAAGATGAAGGTCCGTCGCCACTGCGAGGTGCGCATCCGGGCCGAACGGCGGAAATGCGTGATGCGGTTGCGCCGCCTCATGGCGTGGGGTGAACCGGGGGCAGGAGCGGGGGCGCTTTGGGAAGAATCGGACACGTCTGGGGTGGATCCGTCACAGGGCTGGGGGTGAAGAGGTCATGCCCTGTTTCGGACGGAGCCTTCCCTGCGGTCAAGGGGGGCCATGGTTTTGCATGGCAGATGTGACATGACGGTTACATGACGAGCACACCGCTGGCCCCGGGCTTGTGGCGTTTGGCGAGGTCCTCCGGCTCCACATGGATATGGATGGAGGAGCGGCCCAGCACGGCCCGGATGGCATTTTCGATCCGGTCGCAGATGTCGTGGGCGTCCGTGATGCGCATCTCATCCGGCACGATGAGGTGGAACTCCACGAAATAGAGGGACCCCACCCGCCTCATGCGGAGGTCGTGGGCCTCCAGTGCTCCCTGGCCTGCCTGCGTGATGGTCTGGCCGACCTCATGGACCAGTTCCGGCGGTGGAGCCTCGTCCAGCAGGCCGGTCATGGAATGGCGCATCATGCCGAAGCCGGTCCAGAGGACATTCAGGGCCACGAGGGCGGAGAGCAGCGGGTCCAGCCAGAGCCAGTGCAGCAGGGGGATGAGGCAGACACCGACCAGCAGGGCCAGGCTGGCCCAGACATCGGAGAGAACATGATCCCCGGCCGAACTAAGGGCCTGTGAGTGATGTGTCCGGCCCATCCGTCGCAGGATGAGGGCCCAGATGAGGTTGATGACCCCGGCAGAGGCATTGAGGAGCGCCCCCGGCAGGGGAGCTTCCGGGGCCTGTATGTGCAGGGCATCGTGCCCGGCAATGGCCAGGATGACCAGGGCCGTCAGCACCACCAGAACCCCCTCGATGACGGCCCAGACATATTCCGCCTTGCCGTGCCCGTAAGGGTGGTTGTCATCTGCCGGGCGGGCGGCAAAGGCCACGGCCCAGAGCGTGCCGACGGAGGCCAGAACGTTGAGGATGGTTTCGATGGCATCGGACAGCAGGGCACCGGAGCCGGAGACGGCCCATGCCGCATATTTGATGCCCAGCACCACGAGGCTGACGAGGATGGAAAGACGGGCCACCCGCAGGCGGAGTGGCGTGGTCGTGTTCTCCCTTGGCACGGCGGTTTCAGGCGTGGTGGTGGTCATGGGTGCAGTCCGTCTCTTTCGGGGCGGTGTGGGGGGTGTTGCAGCCGGGTGTGGCGCAGCCGGCTCCTTCGGGCGGTTCCACCTGGAAGGTGGGATGGCCTATGGCGAATTCCTCCCGCAGCAGGATGGTCGCCCGGGCCAGAAGGTCGGCCGTCCGGCTCTGGGCTTCCAGAATGGTGCAGTCTTCCGGCACGGGGTGGAGGACCAGATGGACCGTCAGGGCTGTCTCGGTCGTGCTGATGGGCCAGATGTGAAGGTGATGCAGGTCGGCAATGCCGGGCAGGCTCCGCAGGGCGTCTTCCACGGCACGGGGAGTGATGGTCTGCGGCACGCCATCAAGGGCCAGGCCGAGTGCATGGGTCAGCAGGGACCATGTCCCCCAGATGATGAGTCCCGACACGATGAGGCTGGCCAGAGGGTCGATGCAGGAGAAGCCGGTCAGCGTGATGAGGACACCGGCAATGACCACGCCCAGGGCCATGAGGGCATCGGAGGCCATGTGCAGGAAGGCTCCCCGCATGTTCAGGTCATGATGGGCGCCCCGCATGAGCAGCAGGGCCGTCCCGCCATTGATGAGGATGCCGATGCCCGCCACGATGCTGATGGTCTGTCCCTGCACGGTTTCGGGATGGATGAGGTGCCAGATGGCCTGCCAGATGATGCCCCCGGTGACGAGCAGGAGGATGGTGGCGTTGAGCAGGGCCGTCAGGATGGTGGCGCGTTTCAGCCCGTAGGTGAAGCGTTCGCTGGGGGTGCGGCGGGCGAGTATCTGGGCCCCCCATGCGGCCAGCAGGCTCAGCACGTCCGAGAGATTGTGCCCCGCATCGGCCAGCAGGGAGAGGGAGTGGGCGGCGAAGCCCCATCCGGCTTCCCCGACGAGATAGAGCGTGTTGAGGATGATGGCGATGAGGAACGTGCCACCAAAGGAGGCCGGAGCGTGGACATGCCCGTGCCCGCCATGATGATGGTGCCCATGCCCATGCCCATGCCCATGCCCATGCCCATGCCCGTCGTGGTGATCATGGTCGTGGTGGGAGCAGGCTGTGCCTTCTGCCGGCTCGTGTGGAGGATGGGGCGTGGTCGTCATGGAGGAACCCTGATAGGCACGAAGATGTATGAGGGGATGCAGTATAAGTTAGACCTATCCAGCTTTCACCATTTTTCTTGTCCTGTTTCACATGGAGCAGGGCAGGGACCGGGACCGGTGGCCTGTCTGTCCTCCCTGCTTGCCAGTGCCCCGGTGCTGGCTTTAAAGGAACGGGCATGACAGCCTTTTCCCCCATGCTCCGCCTCAGCAATCTTGCCCTCCCTCTCGACCACACGCCGGAAGACCTCCGGGCCGCCATCGTGGCCCGTCTGGCCGTAAGGCCGGAGGAGCTGCTGGCCTATCATGTCTTCCGCCGGGGGCATGATGCCCGACGGCGGGGGAACATCCAGCTCGTCTATACGCTGGACTGTGAGCTGCGGGAGCTGGATGCCGTGCTGGCCCGTTTCAGCGGGGACCAGCATGTCCGTCCGACGCCGGACATGCGCTGGATTCCGCCCGTCCTGCCCTCTCACGCCGCCGGGCGCACGCAGCGGCCCGTCGTGATCGGGGCGGGGCCCTGTGGCCTGATGGCAGCTCTCGTGCTGGCCCAGGCGGGGCTGAAGCCGATCATCATAGAGCGTGGCCGGGCCGTGAGGGACCGTACGGTCGATACGTTCGCCCTCTGGCGGAAATCCCGCTTCACGGCAGAAAGCAACGTGCAGTTCGGTGAAGGGGGAGCCGGAACATTCTCCGATGGCAAGCTCTATTCCGGCGTGTCGGATCCCCGCCATCTGGGGCGCAAGGTGCTGGAGGAGTTCGTGAAGGCCGGTGCGCCGGAGGAAATCCTGACCCTCTCCAAGCCGCATATCGGGACGTTCCGGCTCGTGACGGTCGTGCAGTCCCTGCGGGCGCAGATCGAGGAGCTGGGAGGGGAATACCGTTTCGAGACCCGGCTGGAGGGCATCGAGACGGCACCCTGTGAGGGTGGTGGCCGACAGGTGACGGGGCTGCGTCTCTCCACCGGGGAAGTGCTGCCTGCTGACCGGGTGATTCTGGCGGTCGGTCATTCTGCCCGGGACACGTTCGCCATGCTGCATGAGGAAGGTGTGCCGATGCAGGCCAAGCCTTTCTCCATCGGAGTGCGGATCGAGCATCCGCAGGCGGTGATCGACGTGGCCCGGTTTGGCCCGCAGGCGGGGCATCCGCTGCTTGGTGCGGCCGATTACAAGCTGGTGCATCATGCCAGCACGGGGCGGGGTGTCTATTCCTTCTGCATGTGTCCCGGTGGGCAGGTCGTGGCGGCAACCTCGGAGAAGGATCAGGTCGTCACGAACGGGATGAGCCAGTATTCCCGGGCCGAGCGGAACGCCAATAGCGGCATCGTGGTGGAGGTCCGCCCCGGTGTCGATTTCCCGGATGAGCCGCTGGCGGGGATCGCCTTCCAGCGTCAGTGGGAGAAGGCGGCCTTCGTGGCAGGTGGCGGGGATTATCGTGCTCCGGCGCAGCGTGTGGGGGACTTCCTTGCAGGGCGGGCCTCCACCTCTCTGGGCACGGTCGTGCCCTCTTACCAGCCCGGTGTGACGCCGACTGACCTTTCCCGTTGTCTGCCGGATTTCGTGGTGGCCTCCATCCGGGAAGCCCTGCCCCGGTTCGAGCGCAGGATCAAGGGTTACAGCATGGATGATGCCGTGATGACCGGTGTCGAGACACGGACATCCTCGCCCTTGCGGATTGACCGTGACGCCACGGGCCAGAGTCCAGCTCTGCGGGGGCTTTTCCCTGCTGGTGAGGGAGCTGGCTATGCTGGGGGAATCCTCTCCGCCGGGATTGACGGCATCCGTGTGGCGGAGTGGCTGGTGGCCTCCCTGTGATGGGAGGCCAGATGGGAGTTCTGCGGGCTCCCTCATGAATATTGGAAATCATTTATTAATGAAACATATCATAATTACCTAACATAACAGAGCATATTAACATAAAATTAAAAGAAGTAATTTGTTAGTCAAGTTTCTGCCAAAGTTATGTGATAATTAGACCCTAATCACCAGGTACCGGTTTCCACAGTGGGCGGAGGTATACGCAGCACCTCCAGTTGCAACAGTGTGGATATTAAAGGATAAGCCGGTGTTGATTACTGGGCAGAGCGGGCAGGCCCCGCTGCGGTATCTGGCGAGCCACAAGGCAGGGTATCGCCGTTTTGGTTACATGTTGGCTCTGCTCAGCGGAGTATCCTTGGTCGCTGGGGTGGGCAGTGTGGCCCGTGCCGATGATGGTGCGTCTGTTTCTTCCGGAGACATGACGAATACTCAGACGCGCAACCTTCCCCAGGGAACGGAGGTCAAGGGGGACCTGTACCAGAAGGATGGTCAGCTCGGTCTGGATGGTACAAGCGTGGCTGGTACCCTGCATCTGGATGGGGGCACGGCCATTTTCGGGCATAACGGGGCGAGCCATGGTGGTACGCTGGTGCAGTCCCTGGCAGGCAGTGCAGATGCCGTGCTCGACAAGGCGGGTGACAACACCAGTTTAGTCATGACACCGTCCCCCGATCTGTCCGCCCCTTATCAGGGGGAGCTGGCGATCGCCCAAGGTAAAGGGGAGACGTATGGCGGGTCCCTCAAGGGAACGGGTGTCCTGAGTCTGCTGTCTGGCACACAGGTGCTGACAGGCCAGAACCAGATCGACGGCACTGTGGACATCCGCAATGGTACGCTGATCCTGCGGGACAAAGGGTCCTTGTCCACGGCAAAAGGCAGTCCAATAGGTCCGCTGAGTGTTGGTCTGGCACGGGGGAATGAGGGTCATCTGGTGCTGGAAGGTCCGGACGCCAGGATACAGCGGAAGTCCGTCTTCATCGGTAACGGCGACCCGACTTATGGTGGTGGGTCTGGCCCGATCGGGAAGAGTGATGCCACACTGACGGACGGAGCGCAGATCAACAACCGTACCAACGAGGGTGCGTATGTTGCCGTTGGCATTTACCAGAATGGTGAGCTGAACGTCGAGAATGGTTCCCGTGTTGAGGCTGATGAATTTTATGCCGCAGCTTCACCGTCTCTGACTGGCACAGTGAATGTGACGGGCAGAGGCTCTGCCGTGGAAGCTACCAATGCCCACATCGGTAACGAGGGGACCGGTGTTGTGAATATCAGCGACGGTGCCAGCTTCCGCGCTGATGAAGCAAGGTTTGGCGAGGATGGCGGCAACGGGAGCCTCGTTGTCGGTGTCGATGGTACGATGCAGAACGGCAACACGATCATCGGTGCTGGTGGCAAGGGGACCGTGACGGTTGATGGCGGGCGCTTCCAGAATGACGGGACGATCCGCTTCGGTGTGCCGGGGACCGGCGCAGCCTCCGATGGCACGCTGAATGTGCTGGATCATGGTGTGCTGGTAGCTGGTGATGATGGCTCTTCTCCTGCCATCGCCGCAGAGGACGGAGCCAAGGCTGCCATCAATCTTGATGCCGCCACGATACGGAACATCCAGGGGCGTGATTTCACCAGCACGGTTGCTGCCAATCTGACTGGTATGAACGAGTTCAATGTCCAGGACAGCAACACCATGTCATGGAAAGGCGGCCTGACGGGGGATGGTGGGGTCGACAAGACCGGCACGGGGACCCTGGGGCTTTCGGGTAATCTTGCCTACAAGGGCATGACGAACGTGGAAGCCGGTACCCTGTCCGTGACGGATGCGACGCTGTCGGGTCAGGTCATCAACCAGACCAACGGCACGTATGTGCAGAAGGGTGGTGAGCTGGACGGGACACTGGCCAATATCGGTACGGCGTCTGTTGATCATACCAACGTCAAGGGCGTGGTCACGAACAACAGCAGCTTTACGGCCACGGACAGCACGCTGGCCAATCTTGTCAATCTTGGTGGCAATGCGACCCTGAGGAACACGCTTGTTCATGAAGTGACCAGCACCGAAAAAAGCGTGCTGGACTTCAAGGATACGGTTGTTGATGGGCGGTTTGCGAATACCGGCAAGGTTCTGGCTGTCCATTCCAAGGTTCCGGGCCTCCCGTCCGCTGCGGACTCGGAGAGCAATTCGGACGTTCTGGCAGGCCGCAGTGGGGATTCCGGAGCAACGATCACCAACCGGATGGGGGATGAGGATGACCTCACCAACCGGGCGGGTTCCGTGCCCAGGAAGGGCAACTTCACCAATGGTGGTGATGCAGAGTTCTATGACAGTGAGCTGGCGACGTTCACCAACACGGGGACATTCCTTCTGGCGCAGAAGAGTGTCGTCAATGGTGATATCCTTCAGAATGACGGCAAGCTGACCCTTGATGATTCTCAGGTCAACGGCGTGCTTTTTGCCAGGGGCGGCACGTTTGACATTACCAGCGGTGGCGCCAGTGTAGAATCGCTTGCCGGTCGTGCGAATGGTCAGCTGGAAGGCACGCTGAACCTGACCAAGGCAGCTGACACCTATGCAGGCAACATCTCCGGCAATGGCGGGCTGACCATCTCCGGGGGACGTGAGACCCTGGCAGGCAACAACACCTACACGGGTGAGACCGATGTCACGCAGAATGGTGGCCTGACCCTGAAAGGGAGCCTTGCCAGTGCGCTGAACAATGCCGGAACGACAGACATCACTGGCGGACGTGTTGCTGGTACGACCACGAACAGTGGAACACTGACCGCCAGCAAGGCGACACTGGCTGATGTCACCAACGAATCCGGCGGGACCTTCAGTGCAGCGGGCGGGCAGCTGGACTCTGTCGTGAACAATGGCAACATGACGCTGGATCAGGGTGTCATTGTCCATGGGAACATTGCCCAGCACGCAGGCGACCTGATGCTGGATGGTTCCAAAACAAAGGGCGTGCTGGCAGCTCATGGTGGCCAGCTCACCATCGGTAATAACGGCTTCACCGCCGGATCTCTTGAAGGGAGCGGCAATGCCCAGTTGGAAGGCACGCTGAACCTGACCAATGCCAGCAGTACCTATGCCGGTAGCATGGGTGGCAATGGCGGGCTGACGGTTTCTGGTGGGCACGAAGTCCTGACAGGCAATAACAGCTATTCTGGCAACACTCTCGTGCAGACGGGCGGGCAGCTCGATGTGAACGGTGACAACAGCGCCGCCAAGGGTCTGACATCCGTTACCGATGGCGCCACGCTGCGCGGTACGGGGACGATCGGTGGCGATGTGAATATCGGCTCTGGCGGGACACTGGCCGCCGGGACGGCTGAGGCGCCGTCCACACTGACCGTCAACGGGAGCCTGAATCTGGCCGATGGGTCCCGTCAGGTTTTCCGTCTGGGGCAGGCTGATACGGAAGGTGGCGCCTACAACGACTTCATCAACGTCAAGGGGAACCTGGCGCTTGGTGGCACGCTGTCCATCCAGCCGGTTGATGCTGGTCCGGATGTGAACAATTCTTCGCTGATGGCCGGTCTGTACCGTCTGTACAGCTACGGTGGTGTGCTTTCTGGAACCCAGCAGTCGGTTGACGTGGCCTCCAAGCCTCTTCCAGAGGGGATGGTTGTCCAGACATCCATCGACCATCAGGTCAACCTGGCGGTCAATACAGGTGGATTCAACTACTGGGATGGTGGCAGCAGCGCCCATCGCTCCGATGATGGAAGGGGCAATGGCCGCGTTGACGGTGGGGATGGTGTCTGGACGGCGGCAAGACCGCAGGGCACACCCAGCTGGGCTACAGCCGACGGCTCTGCCAACGGCCAGTGGCAGAATGGCAACATGGCCATTTTTGCAGCCTCTGCCGGTACGGTCCATGTCAATGACAAGGCCGAGGATGGCACGCAGGCTCCGGTCATCTTCTCCGGTGCCCAGTTTGCTAACCTTGATGGCAAGAATTACCTCGTGACAGGCGACAACCTGTATGCCTCCACCGGCAAGACGGTCATCCGTGTGGGTGACGGGACGTCTTCTGGCAAGGACATCACGGCAGAGATCGCTTCTGTCATTGATGGCAGCAAGGTTGATGGCGGCACAGGGCTGGAAAAGACGGACCTTGGTACGCTCATCCTCAGCTCCGACAATGACTTTGCAAAGCCGACCCATGTTGAGGCTGGCACGCTCCAGCTCGGCAATGGTGGGACGACAGGGTCTGTCGGCCAGCAGGACATTGTCAATGACGGGACTCTGGCTGTGGATCACAGCAATGATGTCACGTTGGGTCAGACGATCTCCGGTACCGGCTCCTTCGTCCAGAAAGGGCAGGGCACGACAACGCTCAGCGGGGCGAACAGCTACACGGGGGATACGGATGTCCAGAACGGTCGTCTGAACCTGACAGGGTCCCTTGCTGGCAATCTGAACAACGCTGCTGCGACTGACGTCAATGGTGGCAAGGTTGCAGGGACCACGACCAACACTGGTACCTTGACGGCACAGAACGCCACGCTGGCTGATGTCGCCAACCAGGCTGGTACGGCCTCTCTGGCGGACAGCACGGCTGGTCACGTGACCAATGCTGACGGGGCGACCTTCAAGGCGACGGGTGGCACTCTGGCTTCTGCGGACAACAGCGGCAGCATGACGCTGGGTGCAGGCAACCATGTCACGGGTGATGTCACCAACAGCAGGGGTGACCTGACCCTTGACGGGAACCAGATTGCCGGGACGACGGCCAACCATGGTCAGTTGGCGGCACAGAACGCCACGCTGGCTGATGTTGCCAACCAGGCTGGTACGGCCTCTCTGGCAGACAGCACGGCTGGTCACGTGACCAATGCTGACGGGGCGACCTTCAAGGCGACGGGTGGCACTCTGGCCTCTGCGGACAACAGCGGCAGCATGACGCTGGGTGCAGGCAACCATGTCACGGGTGATGTCACCAACAGCAAGGGTGACCTGACCCTTGACGGGAACCAGATTGCCGGGACGCTGGCGGCCAATGGCGGATCTTTCAGCGTCACGGATCATGGTTCTGATGCCGGCTCCCTTGCCGGGTCTGGAAATGGTGTTCTCAATGGCACCCTGACTCTGACCAATGCCAAGGATACCTATGCCGGGTCCCTGTCCGGCAATGGCGGGCTGACACTTTCCGGTGGTCATGAGACGTTGACAGACCAGTCCCATCTTGGGGGGCCTGTCTCCGTGGCTGGTGGTACGCTGGCTCTGGCCGGGGCGAAGGCTCAGCTGACGACAGACAGTAGTGTGAAGATTGGTGCAGGCAAGGCGGGTGACGTCAGCCTCTCTGATGGTGCAGCTCTCCACAGCCATGGTCCGGTCGTGTTTGCCAAAGCGGAGACAGCTCCGGCTGATGGCACCGACGCCAGACTCGATGTGCTGAGTGGCAGCAGGCTGAGTGCTGGTGATATTGATGGCAAGCCCGGCCTAGTGGCCGAAGAGGGTGCCAAGGCCCAGCTGACGCTGGATGGCGGTACGCTCCAGAACATCAAGGGTTCTGATCTGACCAGCAACGTGAATACGGCCATCGGCTCCAAGGGGGCAGTGTTCGACGTGCAGGATGAGAACCGGATGACACTGGGCAATAATGTCGTCCTGACGGATGATGGCAGTGCCGGTGATCATGCCCTGACCAAGACGGGCACTGGGGTGTTCACGTTTGCTGGTGATGGTTCCGGCTTCAATGGTCCGACGGACATCCAGTCCGGAGACATGATTGTTGATGGCAACATGAGCCATTCTGCCATGACCGTGCAGCATGGTGCCGTTCTGGCCGGTAATGGCTCCGTGGGCAGCACGGTCGTGTCCAGCGGCGGTATGCTGGGGGCTGGCAACGAGACAGATGCGGGTGCCCTGCATGTCATGGGTGATCTGACCATGGCCAAGGGCTCGGTCCTGTCCATCCGCGGGAGCAATGAGGCGACCGGGCGTCAGCTGGTCGCACCGGACGGCTTCTCCTACAGCGAGCTGAAGTCTGACCAGGTTCTGGTCTCAGGCAAGGCGGACCTCCAGGGGGGTACGCTGGCTCTGAAGGTGAAGGACCCGACGGCCCTGAAATATGGTCAGGCCTACCATGTGCTGACGGCCAATGGTGGCGTGAATGGTCATTATGATGACCTGGAGACCAATATCGGTCAGGATTACGCCTATCTTGATCCTCGTCTTGTCTATCAGGGCAATGATGTGGATGTGATGCTGCGTCGTTCCATCCATGGTTTCGAGTATGTGGGCCAGACCCGCAACGAGATCGCTGCCGGGGAAGGGCTGAACCATATCTCCGAAAACAGTGATCTGGCCAAGGCCATGACGGTCCTGACAAAAGACCAGGCCCGTCATGCGCTGAACAACCTGTCTGGTGAGCTTCACGCCTCCATCCGTACAGGGTTGATCCAGGACAGCTTCTATATCCGCAATGCAGCCCTGAACCGTCTGGCTGCGGCCGACTGTGACTATGGTCACAATGGCCAGAGCTTCTATGACCTGAAGACACGCAGGAAGGATGGCGCCTGCTATTCCGATCATGCGGTCCTGTGGGGGCAGGCCTATGGTGGCATGGGCTTCAACAGTGGGGACGGCAATGCTGCCCTCATGCACCATAACACCGCAGGCTTTGTCATCGGGGCGGATGGGCCAATCAACCATAGCAACTGGCGTGTTGGCGGGCTGATCTCTTACGGTCATTCCCAGTTCAACGTTCAGCGTGGTCGTTCCTCCTCGGCCAACAGCAACAATATCAGCATTGGTGCCTATGCCGGGACGCACTGGGGTCGCCTGAATCTCCGCTTCGGGGCCATCTATAGCTGGAACGTCATCAATACCCATCGTCATGTTGCCGTGGGTGATTATGGCGGGCGTCTCAGCAGCAGCTATCTGGGTGGTACGGCCCAGGGCTTCGGGGAGCTGGGTTACAAGTTCCGTGGGGAACGCAGCATGTTCGAGCCGTTCATGAACGTGGCTTATGTGAACATGCAGAGCGACAGCTATCGTGAGCATGGCAACGAGGCTGCCCTGCACAGCCACGGGACGGATACGGGTGTGACCTTCTCGAGCTTCGGCTTCCGCACGGCAACGACTGTAGGCATTGGCAAGGCGGTCTTCATGCCGCACCTGTCCGCTGCATACCGTCATGCCTTTGGTCGGACGGGCTCCCGCCAGCGTGAGACCTTCGCCATGGGTAGTGGTGCCGGTGACATGGATGTGGCCGGTGTGCTGCTTTCCAGAAATGCGGCCGTCGTGCAGGCTGGTGTGACCGCCCGGGTGAGCGAGCGTGTTGACCTGGACCTGTCCTATATCGGGCAGTATGGCAACCAGTCCACCGAGAGTGGTGGGACAGGGTCCGTCAAGGTCCGCTTCTGAGAGGCGGACCGGGGGACATCTCCTGCTGGAAGGAACGGGGTGGGGCGCAGGCTCCACCCCGTTTTTTCATGCCCTTCTGCCAGGGAGAAAGGCCTTCAGGGAAGGCGGAACGGTTCAGAAATCCTGCACGTCTTTCGGGCGGAAGACTGTGATGCCGAGGCTGATGAAACTTCCCGAAAGAACGCAGAGGATGGCGGCAGCAGGCAACCCTCCTGCCAGCAGCGGAGCAAGGGAGGGGACCAGCCGCCCGGCCACACCCTGCCCCAGAGAGCCGACAGCATAGCTGGTGCCCATGCCTGCGCTGCGGCCTGCATCGGGGAAGCGCTGGGAGAGATAATGGGGCACCAGAGCATAGATACCGGAGGCCGCTGCCCCGATGAAGAAGGCGGAGGCCAGCAGGATGGCCCATGGTCCAGCTGTGAGGAAGGGGATGATCAGCAGCATGACAGCTCCGAGCGCCACCCGCATGACGAGCCCTTCCCCGAAGCGGGTTGCCAGTGCCCCGCAGAGGATCTTCCCGGCAAGCGAGCCGAGGCAGTAGAGGGCCACCGGCCAGAAGATGAGCTGGGGGCTGAGATGGTGGTTGTCCCGCAGGATGGCAGGATAGAATGTGTAGAGGGCGGCCTTCTGGAACTCCAGAAAACACATGAAGGCAATGGCCTGGAAGGCGGCGCCGTTCCAGAACTGCCGGGCAGTCTGCCAGAAAGAGGCGGCCGGTTCTGCCGGAGCCTGATCGTGCTGACGCTTTTTCTCTTCCTGCGCAGCGAGCCAGAGAGGGCTTTCCTTCACCCTGAAACGGATGAAGAAGATGAGCAGGGCAGGCAGCAGCCCGATGAAAAACATGACACGCCAGCCATGATGGGGCAGGATGAGGGCCTGTGCTCCGGCCGCTGCCATATAGCCGATTTCGTAACCGGCCATCATGGTGGCGGAGGCCAGAGGCCGCAGCGGGCCGGGAACACTTTCCATCAGCAGGGTGGCGGAGGCCGTCCATTCTCCACCAAAACCGATCCCGAACAGGAATTGTGTGATGACCAGCGTGGTGATGCTGTGGGTTGTCCCCGTGAGGGCGGCAAAGAGGGCGAAGAAGAGGATGCCGAGCGTGAAGGCAGGCTTGCGGCCGAAACGGTCGGAGAGCCAGCCCCAACCCGTGTTGCCTACGGCCCGTCCCAGAGCCTGTGCCAGAAAGACACTGCCAAGGGCGGCCAGCGTGCAGCCGAAATCCCGGGCAATGTCGGGCAGGGTGAACATCAGGGTTGTCTGGTCAAAGGCATCGAGAAACCAGCCGCTGAAAGCAGCAAGGGTGACCTGCCAGTAAGGCAGCAGGGCGCTGAATCCGGGCCGGCCACCCGGAGAGGAGGAAGAAGCGGAAACAGGCAAGACAGGCCTCCGGCAAACGATGTTCCCCGCCTAGGGAGATATGGAGCCACCAGCTATAGAGGAGTGGGTAAAAAAACTGTAGCCAGATAGTCCTGTTTAATGGGTCCTGTAACCATGTTTTCGTTTATAACAGTGTTTAAACCTTGCTTTCTGGGGGGCGGACCATAAATTGATGACCCTGAGGAGAGCAATGTCTATGAATTATGATACCCTGTTCCAGAATGCGCTGGATGGCCTCCGGGCTGATGGCAGCTACCGTTATTTTGCGGAGCTGGAACGTCACGTCGGCAGGTTTCCCAAAGCCTTCCACCATGGCGTCGGGCGTGATGTAACGGTCTGGTGCTCCAACGACTATCTGGGTATGGGGCAGCACCCCGCAGTGCTGGAGGCCATCCATAAATCTCTGGATGAAAGTGGTGCAGGTGCAGGCGGGACACGGAACATCTCCGGCACCAACCATCACCATGTCCTGCTGGAAAAGGAGCTGGCCTCCCTGCATGGCAAGGAAAGTGCCCTGCTTTTCAATTCCGGTTATCTCTCCAACTGGGTGACGCTGGGCACGTTGGCCGCACGGCTGAAAGGTTGTGTCGTGCTGTCTGATGAACTCAATCATGCCTCCATGATCGAAGGCATCCGCCATTCCCGTGCGGAGAAACGCATCTTCAGGCACAATGATCTTGAAGACCTTGAGGCCAGGCTGAAAGAGCTGCCTCTGGATACGCCGAAGATCATCGCCTTCGAGTCCGTCTATTCCATGAATGGTGACATTGCTCCGATTGAAGAAATCTGCGATCTGGCCGACCGTTACAACGCCATGACCTATCTGGATGAGGTCCATGCCGTGGGCATGTATGGCCCGCAGGGTGGCGGCGTAGCGCAGGAGCGTGGTCTGGAACACCGGCTGACCGTCATCGAGGGGACGTTGGGCAAGGCCTATGGCGTGGTGGGGGGCTATATCGCAGCCTCTGCTGCCCTGTGTGATTTCGTGCGCTCTTTTGGCTCAGGCTTCATTTTCTCCACCTCCCTGCCGCCGATGATTGCGGCGGGTGTGCTGGCCAGTGTCCGGCATCTGCGCCACAGCGATGCCGAGCGCAAGGGGCAGCGGGAGGCCGTGGCCCTGCTGAGGAAGAAGCTGGACGAGGTGAAAATCCCCTACATGCCTGGTCAGTCGCACATCACGCCCGTCATGGTGGGAGATGCCACCCTCTGCCGTGAGCTGACGGACAGCCTGCTGAAGCGCTTCGGCCATTATCTCCAGCCTATCAACTATCCGACCGTCCCCCGAGGGACGGAGCGCCTGCGCCTGACCCCGGGGCCGCTCCATACGGAAGAGGAGCTGACCTCTCTGGTCAGTGCGCTGGACACGCTCTGGACAGAACTGAAACTGCCCCGTTCGGAGGCTTAAAAGCCTCCGACAATCTGAAAGTCGCAGAAGGTCCCACGACGGTTTGCCAGTTCCGTCGTGTGGATGCGGCGTAGGCGGATGCCAGCATCAAAAGTGACGTTGATGTGCTGGTTCAGACTGCCGGTAAGGTCGGCGCCCACGCTGGCGAGGGTGGCCGCCCGGGCGCCCGTGCCCACATGGTGGACCTGCCGGTTGTCCGCCCAGTCCCAGAAGATGCCAAGCTTGTTGCTGTCCGGCTGTCCCGGTGTGGGCAGGTGAGCCAGCTGGAGCAGGGAGAGAGCGGGAGTGAAGACTTCCTCGCTGACGGCATTGCCGTTGCTGCCGAAGGATGTATTGGCAAAATAGCCACGAGCATTGCCCATGCCGCCGATCATGAGCTGTTCACTATAGAGCAGGTTCTTGCTGGCCCGTTGGAATGTTACCTTCGTTGTGGAAGAAAAGCCGTAGGGCAGGTTCTGTGTCCGGGTGAGCATCAGCCGGTCATAGACATAATTGGGGCTGGAGAGAGGGAAGATGCTCTCATAGGCTCGCCGCGTATCATTTTTCATCAGGCCGCCGGGACCGTAGAAAAACTGGTTGTTGATCTGCGTCTGCCCCCACGGGTCCTGTATGGACCCTGTATAGCCCACGACAAACTGGGCCGTGGCGGCTTTGGAGAGCGTGATGGTGTGGGCATGGTAGAACTGGTCGGAATGGGTGTTTTTCCAGTCAAAACCGAGCTGGATCATGCCGTCCAGCCCGGCATCCCGGCCAAGGGCAATATGGTCGAACATGTGCAGCCAGCGCAGTGAGACCTGCCCGCTGAGACCCCGGTTGATGAGGCCCGGCGTGTTGCTGGTCGGGTGGGAGAGGGCATAGTTCCCGAAAATCTGCAAGGCATTATGGCCGAGGAGCGGGATGGTCCAGCTGCCCGTGTGGTTGTCGAACCGGTTCATGAAGGTGCGGTTGAACTGGTAGGTCAGTATCTGTCCCAGCCCGAAAGCATTGCCCCATGAGGCCCCCGTGTACCAGTTGAGCCGGCCCAGTGAGCGGTCCGCCTGATTGTTCATGGCGGCATAGCCATAGACGGGAAAGCGGTCTGTCACGTTGATGTCCACATCCGTGCTGCCGGGGTGGCTGCCGGGGCGGTAGATGAGGTCCGCCGTGCGGAAGGGGTTGAGGTTCAGCCAGTCCAGGTCTGTCTGGAGGGCCGTCAGGGCCATGGTCTGGTTGGGAGTGAGGTTGCTGGCCTGCCGGACCTGCCAGGCAGGTGTCCAGCGGTTGCCATGCACGGTGATGCGGTCAAGCCGGTATTCCGAGACATCAATATGCAGCACGCCCTCGTGTACACGCTGGGGAGGCACGGTGATGCTGATGAAGGCCCGGTCATGCTGGCGGAAGAAGATGGCGATGGCTCCCGTCAGCTCATGCATTTTCTGGAATGTCAGAGGATGGCCGATATAGGGGAGGATTACCCGATAGAGACCGGGTGCGTGGCTCAGCTTCAGCCCTTCGGAAGAAATGGGCTGCTGGGCTGTTCTGCTGCCTGTATGGCCTGCCGGCTGCAGGATGACGGCCTGGAGGCGGGGCAGGGCGAGAGTGTCTTCCAGATGCGGGGTCGGGTTGGGGCCCGCAGTCCCCGGCTGGAGAGGGATGATGGGGTGGGATGATGGTGTACGGCTGGTATCCGGTTCGGTCCCCCTGGTATCGGCAGAGGGACTGCCGATCGTATGATGATTGAAAAACCCCAGGGGGGTGGGCAGGGCTGTAGCCGGAATCCCGGCGGGGGTGCTGGCCGGAGGAATGGTCTGGGCCATGGCTGTTCCCGGTAGAAACAGGGCTGCCAGAGCCATGGCGGACCCGCAGGACGGGAAAGAGAGGACGGGCAGGGCGAAAAGACGGAACGGGCTGACGGTCACGGGGCAGCAGCACCGGGGAGAGCACTGTTGCGCAGCTCCACATCTCCATCAGGCAGGGTTTCCGCCTTGTTGACGGGAATTTCGCTGGAGCGGTTTCCTGCAAGGGTAAAGGCATTCCCGTCGGCACTGGCCAGGCTGGCGGCGGCATCCAGCGTCAGGGCGCTGTCGCTGGAGCCGGTGCGGGCGCAGGGTTCCGGGAGAATGTAAAGCCCGGTCGGGCCGAAGGAGGCATTCAGGGTGGCACGGCGTGCCCTGGGCGCCTTGGGGTCTGTCGTGGTCAGGTCGGGCTGGGCGCTGACTCCGATGGTTACCGTCTCGAACCCTTTGCCGTGTCTCAGCGTGCCGAAGCGGTACGGCGTGTGTGGCCCTGCAGTTTTCATGGAGGTTGGCAGATGGGCCGTGCCCGGTGTCTGGCACCCGCCGGGAGAGACAAGCAGCCCGTTGGGCGCCGTGACCGTGCCATCCGCTGCAATATGGTAAAGTTCCCCGGTAAGGCTGGTCTGGTTCTTTATGGGGGAATGGGTGTTGCCCACGACACTGTCGAGCATCGTGTTGGCGGTGGTTGCGCTCCGGGCGCCCGGGGAATAACCGGCCACCGGTGTGCTCTGGCCCAATGCTGACCGGGGAGCAGAGACATACAGTACACCGCCAGCCAGCAGGGCAGGCAGGATTCTGGTCAGAATGGCTGTGGTGCAGGCACCCATGACAGATGACCCCCCCTTGGTGGACAGACAATGCAGCCGTTCACGGACAGGGGATGTATAAAGTATCTTTCATGAGTGGCAAAGTATTTCGGGGGAGTGGGAACAGTCCCGGCCTGTCCCGATATGGTTGGGACAGGCCGGGAGGGGCCTCATCTCTGTGCCACACTTTCAGGCAGGGAAATGGTTGGCTGGGCTATCCCGGCCTCATCAACATAGGGCCCTTCCGCCAGGAGCTGGATGCTCAGCATGTCCCGCTCATGAATGGTGGGAAACTCTTCCAGAGAGAGGAGGGCGTTGCCGTTTGTCCAGCGGCAGGGGCTGTTCTCCACCACATCCCAGCCGGAAGCGTGAGGATCCGACATATGGGATGTCAGGCGGTGGGTCTGCTTTTCCTGGTACAGCTCCACGGCACCGACGAGGACACCGAGGAAACGGCGGTCATCCACATAGGGGCCGATGGTGTCGCAGGGGCGGCTTGTGCGGGAGCGAAGGTAAAGGGCTGTCACGCCTTCCGGCAGAAGGAAGATGGCCCGGTCCTGTATCCGGCGGACAGGATAGAGAACGTCCCCGGCATTGGTGACCAGATGGAAGTCTGAATCCTGCACCAGGGAGACAGGTGGTACCTGCCGGGCAAAACCGAGGGCACGCGCCCGCTCGTCCAGCGCCTCATGCAGTGGCCGGATGGAGGCGGTATCCACGGTCAGCGGAGCGCAGGCATCCTTTTCCCAGCTCTTGGAGGGCGGGAAAGCCACGACATTTCCTTCCTGGAGGAAAGTCATCTCATGGAAATTGCGGCGGCTGCTGCCGCTGAGATAACTTTCCGTCATCACGCTGTTGGCACGGACGATGCTGTGTTCTGCCGTCTCAAAGTGATAATAGTCATAAGAGAGACGTTCACGGTCATAGTGGATGGACCGGTGATTGACGAGCATCCGCACCGGGACGAAATGGCCATCAAGATAGAGCGTGTGCTCTGATGTTACATACAGGTCGGCATCAGGGCAGCCATCTCCCAGTGCATTTTTTCTGATGCAGACGGCATAGCCTGCCCGGTCATCCGGCAGATGGGGCTGGACATCGATATGGCCCCGCCCTGCCCATGTTATGGGCTCCAGCTTCTGGTTGCCGTCAGGGCCGGTCAGGACGAGGTCACCGACAGCGAGAGTTTCGACAGCCCGAGGTCCAGCATCCGTCATGATCATGGACCCGGGGAGGAAGCAGGCAATGTCGATGTTGGTGACGCCGGTGTCAAAGGTCCAGTCGACATTGCTGAGTGTTACAGGCGATCCCGGTGTCGCTGGGCTGCCCTGATTCAGGGAATCAAAGCCCGTATTGGGGACAAGCTGTAGATAGAGATAATGCTTCCCGGTTTGGACGGCTGCTGCCAGATTGGACAGGCCAAGATACGTCTGTTGTTCGTCAGGAGGAAGAGGGGCATACTGTTGCCCGTCCCCTATCTGTTTTATGAATTGAACATTCTTTATCGCAAACTCTGCAACGACAGAAGGAGTTGGAGGAATGACATCCCTGTAGGTAAACGAACCTACATAAGACAGGTACGTTACAGCAAAAACATTTGTGTTGGGGATATGCATGAGGACAACAGCCTTGTCTCCCGACTGGCTTATGTTCACGCCCTGGACCATGGCCAGCTGATATATCGGCTGGGCAGAAGTGAGCTGGTTTGTTGCAGTGAGCCGGGTGTTGAAAACGTTCCCGGTTGCTGGGTTCGGGAGGGTCTCCGGACCAAACCAGAAGCCGGGGAGACCAGCAGTATTGCCGCCCCCTGTATCAGGAGACAGGTTGGAGTACTTCTGTGGTTTTTCCCATGTGATTGACATGACTGTTCTCCAGTGGGGTGCAGACCGTCGATGATTCTGTACGAAATAGGGAGATGATGATGAGGCTCTGTGGTATTTTTGTGGTGTAATTTCAGCGATGATATCTGAATTCCTTGAATGGTATTAGAAAAAGAAAAGATTTTCCTGTTAATGAATTGTATTATTTTTCACTAACATAGTATTAATAAATTTATTATTGAATTTTTATTAATTTCTGTTCCTCCCTTGAATGTGGGTAACAGACCTGTGTGCCCTCTCCTCTTTTGCAGGAGGGGCAGGGTGGATATGATGGGAGCCGAAATGACACAGTCTGCACGATATGGGCCAGCCATGGCTGGGGTCAGAAACAAGGATGGGCAGGAATGCAAGATGCTGGCCGAGCAGGCTACCGATTGTCTTCTGGACTATCTGTACGGGGAGCCGAAGGCCCTGGTCGAGGATAGTGCGGTGTTCCTGCTGGAGATACGGAAGATATGGCAGCAGCATGGTGTGGATGAAAGTGCCATCTGGCAGGAACTGAGTGAGCGGATTGACCTTTCATCCGATTTGCTGAAACGTGGCATCCGGGCCCGCAAGGGGGGCCGTTACCGCTCCACGAAGCTGCCCTGACAGGCTGGTGGCAGGTAGCGGGATTGATGGTGGAAGAGCGACGGGAGCCGCAATGACAGGCCTGCACGGAACATTTCTGGAGCATCTTGGCGCGATGGACTGGGCCATGCTGGTTCTTGTTGGCCTGTCGGCCCTCTGGGGGCTGGTGAGAGGGCTTTCGCACGAGAGCGGAGCCCTGCTGGTCTGGATAGGCAGTTTCTGGCTGGTAGGCCGCTGGGGGGGCGTGGCCTTGTCCCATCTGGCTCCGCTTGTTTCCCCTACCTTTCAGGGGACGGCTGTTTTCACCTGGGGCGGGCGGCTGGGGCTGTTCGTTCTGGTCATGATTGTTCTGAATCTGGTGACCAGCCAGCTGGCCCGTGGCATGAGAGGGCTGCTCTCCGGCCCCTTGGACGCGCTGCTTGGGGCTGGTTTCGGGCTGGTGCGGGGTTATGTCGTGCTGGTGCTGCTCTTCTGTGCGGGCAGCTATCTGGCGCAGGACTGGCTGGAAGCCGCCATGCAGGGGAGCGTCCTTGCACCCTTCGTGGTGCGTGGCGTGGCTTTTTTGCAGGGATATATACCGCTTTCATGGTCGGAACATCTTGCCTTTCTGCCATCGAATAGCCATTGAAGGGGGGTCGCAGGCATCACCCTGACGGACAGGCTGCCCTGAAGAAGGGCAATGGCCGGTTTTTTCAAGGGGTTGGCTGCCTGTGCCGCTGTGCCACTTAGATATGAGCGGGATTCGCCCGTCAGGTTTGCTCCATCGATATGTCTTTTCCTGAATCGTCCAGTCGTCCCTATGAGGAATGTGGTGTTTTTGGTGTCTGGGGTGTGCCGAATGCGGCAGCGCTGACAGCTCTCGGCCTGCATGCCCTCCAGCATCGTGGTCAGGAGGCGGCCGGTATCGTCAGTTTTGATGGCGACACGTTCCACCAGCACAAGGCGCTGGGCCTTGTCGGGGATGTGTTTGGCAATCAGGACGTGATAGCAGGCCTGCCGGGGGAGGCGGCCATAGGGCACAACCGTTATGGCACAACGGGTGGCAGCCATGTGCGCAATGTCCAGCCCATCTATGCCGATTACGCCTTTGGTGGTCTGGCCGTGGCCCATAATGGCAATCTGACCAATGCCGCCACCCTGCGCAAGGCGCTGGTAAAGCGTGGCTGTATTTTCCATTCCACGATGGATACGGAGGTCATCGTCCATCTTGTCGCCATTTCGCTCTATGACACGGTGATCGAGCGGTTGATGGATGCGGCAAAGAAGATCAAGGGGGCTTATTCCCTCATTACCCTGACACCGGATGACGGGATGCTGGGGATGAGGGACCCGCTGGGCGTGCGACCGCTGGTTCTGGGCCGCATGCCCGGGCATGAGGACAAACAGGGCGGCTGGGTGCTTGCCAGTGAGACCTGTGCGCTGGACATCATCGGTGCTGACTATGTGCGTGACATCGAGCCGGGTGAAATTGTCGTCATCAATGCGGATGGGGTGAAATCTCTCTGGCCGTTTGGGGATGTTGGCCGCCGGTTCTGCATTTTTGAATACATCTATTTTGCCCGGCCGGATTCCGTGCTGGAGGGACAGTCCGTCTATGAAGTGCGAACCCGCATCGGTGGCGAATTGGCCCGGGAGAGTGGGGTCGACGCTGATGTGGTCGTGCCTGTGCCGGATTCTGGCGTGCCTTCTGCCATCGGGTATGCTCATGAGAGTGGCCTGCCTTATGAGATGGGCATCGTGCGCAACCATTATGTAGGCCGGACGTTCATCCAGCCGACCGATCAGGTCCGTAATCTTGGCGTGAAGATGAAACACTCGGCCAATAAGGCCGTGCTGGAAGGACGCCGGGTCATTCTGGTGGACGATTCCATCGTGCGCGGCACAACATCCCGCAAGATTGTGGACATGGTCCGGGCAGCGGGAGCGAAGGAAGTGCACATGCGCATCACTTCTCCACCGACCAAACATCCCTGCTTCTACGGGATTGATACGCCCTCCGAGAAGCATCTTCTGGCCGCCCGTCATTCGCTGGAAGAGATGTGCAAGGCCATCAATGCGGACAGTCTGGCGTTCATCAGTTTCGATGGCCTCTACCGTGCCCTTGGTCATCAGGGGCGGCCGGTGGAGAACCATACAAACTGCGATGCCTGCTTCTCCGGGGATTACCCCATCACACTGGTGGACAAGGATGGCAATCTGATCCAGCAGTAAGTGGGTCAAGCCCACGCTGCATAAAAAAGGGCCTAGCGGCTGGTTCTGCCAGGCCTTTTTTGTGTGTGGATGCTGCCTCTCAGTTTTTGGGTGGTTTGATGTTCGGCTGGAGCATCAGTTTCGGGTCGGCCACACGGTCATACTCCTCACCTGTCATGAAGCCGAGAGCCAGCGCACTCTGGCGGGGGCTGAGACCGTTCTCCACGGCATGGTGAGCGACCTGCGAGGCTCTGTCATACCCAATGCTGGGGGACAGGGCCGTGACCAGCACAAGGGAATGGTCCAGCTGCTGGCGGATATGGTCCTCATTGGCGGTCGTGCCCTCGATGAGGAAGCGGCGGAAATTTTCCATGCCGTCATGCAGCAGGGTCAGGCTCTGCATGATGTTCTGGATCATCACGGGCTTGTAGGCGTTCATGTCCAGCATTCCGCCAGCGCCTGCCATGCCTACGACCACGTCATTGCCCATGACCTGAAGGCACAGCATCGTCAGGGCTTCGGCCTGTGTGGGGTTGATCTTGCCGGGCATGATGGAAGAGCCGGGTTCATTCACCGGCAGGTTCAGCTCACCCAGCCCCGCCCGGGGGCCGCAGGCCAGCAGGCGGATGTCGTTGGCTATCTTGAAGAGGCTGCCCGCCAGCGTCCGCAGGGTAGAGGAGAGATGCACCAGAGCATCATGCGCTCCCTGCAGGGCAAATTTGTTGGCCCCGCTGGTGAAGTCCAGCTGGGTGAGGCGGGCAATCTCCTTGCAGGCCCGGGCAGCGAACTGCGGGTCGGTGTTCACGCCCGTACCAAGGGCTGTCCCCCCCAGAGCCAGCGGCAGCAGTCCGTCACGGGCCTGCTCCAGCCGCTGGAGGTTGTCTTCCAGCATCCCGGCATAGCCTTTCCATTCCTGTCCCAGCGTGATGGGCACGGCATCCTGAAGATGTGTCCGCCCTACCTTGACGATGTGCTTCCACTGTGCGGCTTTGTGGGCAATGGCCCCGTGCAGGCGTTCCAGCGCCGGGATCAGGCGGCGATGGGCTGTCAGGGCGCTGGCAATGTACATGGCACTGGGGAAGGTGTCGTTGGTGGATTGTGCCATGTTTACATGGTCATTCGGGTGCAGCGGCTTCTTGCTGCCCAGTTTCTGCCCGGTCATCTGGCTGGCCCGGTTGGCGATGACCTCATTGACATTCATGTTGAACTGCGTGCCGGAGCCAGTCATCCAGACATGGAGAGGGAAGTGCCGGTCATGCATTCCGCTCATGATCTCGTCACAGATGCGGACGATGAGCTCTGCCTTGTCCTTTTCCAGCCGTCCGCTGGCCGCATTGGCTACGGCGCAGGCCCGCTTGAGAATGGCATAGGCCTCGATCATCTCACGGGGGATGAGTTCCTGCCCGATGCTGAAATAGCGGAGTGACCGCTGGGTCTGGGCCCCCCAGAGGGCTGTCTGGGGAACGTCGATCGGGCCGAGGCCATCAGTTTCTGTACGGTTTGCCATGATGAAGAGGTCCTGCCGGAGAATGGTGGAAAAGAGGAGAGGGTCAGGCTGCCCGGTAGGGCTGGTAGCGGGGCCGCCAGCTCAGGGTGGAGAGGGCTTCCTGCAAGGTTTCATCATCAAGGGCAGGGCAGAGCTGTTCTTCCTGGGCCTGCCGGGCTACGGCGTGGGCAACCTTCAGGGCGACATCATGAATGGTCTCAATGGGGGGAAGCAGGTTGCTGCCCCCGGTCTGCATCGGGGAGAGGGCTGCAACAGCCTGTGCTGCGGCCATGATCATCCCCTCGCTGATGTTTTCTGCCTTGCAGGCCAGCGCCCCCAGCCCAAGACCGGGGAAGATGTAGGAATTGTTGGTCTGGTCAATGATGATGCTGCGGTCATCAAGTTCAACCGGGGAGAACGGGCTGCCCGTGCTGACGATGGCCCGTCCGCCTGTCCATGTCAGAATGTCCATCGGAGTGGCCTCGACATGGCTTGTCGGGTTGGAGAGAGGGAAGATGAGGGGATGGGAGCAGTATGACGCCATCTCCCGGATCATGGCTTCCTTGAAGAGGCCCGCCTGACCGGAAACACCAATGAGGATGGTCGGGTGATTCTTGCTGATGACCTCCGCCAGAGTCCGGCCCTGTCCATTCTGGGCTGTTTCATCCTGCCGGGCAAAGAGGGCCTGCCCTTCGCTCAGCCCGTCCATGTCATGGGTCAGCAGGCCTTGGCGGTCCACGATATAGAAACGCTTCAGGGCCTCTTCCTGCGACAGCCCTTCGGCCTTCATGGCGGCAAGGAGAAGCCCGGCAATGCCAATACCCGCCGCACCGCCGCCTGCAAAGGCAATGCACTGCTGCTCCAGTGTTTCGCCTTTGGCCTTCAGGCCGCTGAGGATGGCAGCTGTGGCAATGCCTGCCGTGCCCTGAATGTCATCATTGAAGCTGGGAATACGGTTCCGATAACGCTGGAGAAGTGGTGCGGCATTGCGTCCGGCAAAATCCTCCCAGTGCAGCAGGCAGCCCGGCCAGCGCGCCTGAAGGGCCGTTACGAATTCCTCGATGAAGTCTTCATAGTCCTGCCCTCTCAGGCGGGGGGTGCGGCTGCCGATATAGGTAGGGTCATTGCGGAGGGCGACGTTGTCCGTCCCGACATCCAGCATGATGGGCATCATCAGGGCTGGATTGATCCCGGCGCAGGCCGTGTAGAGGGAAATCTTGCCAATGGGGATGCCCATGCCATTGGCTCCCAGATCGCCCAGCCCGAGGATGCGCTCACCATCCGTGACGATGACAAGGCGGATGTCGTCATTGGGGATGGCAGCCAGCCGACCTGCCATGTGTCCACGGTCCGACCCGGAGAGAAAGAGCCCCCGTGGTTTCTGCCAGATTCTGGAGAACTCCTGACAGGCCTGCCCTACACCCGGTGTGTACACGACAGGCATGAGCTCCGTGAGATACTTCTGCAACAGGGCATAGAAGAGGGTCTCGTTCGTGTCCTGTATGGCACGGAGGCGAACATGCCGGTCCAGCATGTCCGTTTCACTCATGATGTTTTCATAGGCCTGTGCGACCTGCTCTTCCAGCGTGTGGATGCCGGGTGGAAGGAGACCATGCAGCCCCAGGGCCGTGCGTTCTTCCCAGGGGAAGGCGGTGCCCTTGTTCAGGAGGGGATCATTCAGCACTGCCATGCCACGCTGGGTGACGGGATGGGAAGATGGCGTAGCGGACATGGGTATGATCCTCCGGAATCATGCAGGCTGGAAAACGGGGCAGATGATAGGCTCATGAAGGGTGAAAAGGAACCCGCCTTCAGTCTTTGTGGAGGTGCAGCCACCGGTCTCCGGCAAAGCGGAACTGGGCAAAGATGAACCCTACGGCCAGTCCTGCCAGCATGAGCAGAATCAACCATGGGGAGAAGGGGGCGAAGAGCTGGGGAAAAAGCAGCCGGGTGAGGCCAAGGACCAGCGCCAGACCGCAAAGAGAGGAGAGTAGGACCTCCCGTTTCACAGGGCCATAATGTTTTTCGGCCCGGCAGTGCGGGCAGACACTGGCCGTGTTCTGTAGCGGCTGATGGCAGCAGGGGCAGGCACTCATGCTGCGTGGGGGCAGGCTTTGCGGGGTGCTGTCCAGACGGGTGGCCGCACTGCGTGTCAGGCGGGGGAGTGGACCGGGTTTCATGGCTGTTGGCCACTCTGGGAAGTGGATGATGGTGTCATGGTGCTGGCCGGTGGGCTGATGGGCGAGGTCCTGAAGGCGGATGCTGGAATCTGGCTGGCAGGCTGCGGTCCGAAGAAGGGCTGGCCATTGATGGCATAGAGCAGCAGGGCCAGCAGGGGGATGAGCAGCAGGGTGGCAAGGCCGATGATCTTGTGGGCATTGCCTGCACCGGAGAGGCTCCGGGGCGGGGTGGAGACATGGTTGACGATCTCCCGCTCCGTCTCGATGCGGGCTGCATCATAGGGCTGTTTTTCCAGCAGGCCGGCCTTCCGGTCCCGTTCCAGCGAATCAAGCCGACGTCTGTAGAGGGACAGGGTGGGGTCGTCCGTCTGGCTGGAGACCTTCATCCGCAGGATGAGGCTGAGGCCGATGGGCAGCCCGATGAACAGGCAGATGAGGGCAACGATCAGCAGTGACATAGGTCAGTCCTTTCTCAGCAGGCTGTCCAGAGTGCGGCGTTCTTCCGGTGTGAGGGGTGCCGGTGGCGGAGCGGGACGGTACCAGAAACGGCAGGCCAGAAGCAGGGCCACCATGAGGCCGAGCAGGGGCATGAGCCAGAGCAGCGCCGTGGCTGGCGAGAAGGCGGGGCGAAGCCGGATGAATTCTCCGTATCGCTGGACCATCCAGGCCCTGATCTCTTTTGCCGTATGTCCCTGCTGGAGCTGCTGGCGGACAGCATGGCGCAGGTCCCTGGCCAGAGGGGCAGAACTTTCCTCGATGCTTTCATTCTGGCAGACGAGGCAGCGGAGCTGCTGGCCGATCTGCTGGGCCTTCCGCTCAAGAGCCGGGTCAGACAGCATCTCATCCGGCGTGTCCACGGCCAGACAGGTCGGGCTGACGAGAAGCAGCAGGAGCAGGGTGACGGCCAGCCTCATGGTGCTGCCTCCAGATGCGGAACGACACGGGTCTGGTAGACCGCCTCCGTCAGGCCACCCGTTCCATGCCAGACAATCCGTCCGCCCATCTGCGGGTCAGGCATGATGAGAAAGGCTTCCGGCACGCCGGTCACACCCCATTCAATGGCGGCCTGTCCATCCTGATCCAGACCAAGCCGGGTGAAAGGCTGGCCTGCCCGTTCCAGCCAGCGGGAGGCACTGGCGGGCTGGTCTTTGTAGCAGAGGCCCCAGAGGGCCAGCGGTGCATCACGCTTCTTCCGGGGAGCGGCGAGGGAGGCGGCAAGCTGGCTGATGAACGGGATTTCTTCCACGCAGGGCAGGCACCATGAGGCCCAGACAGACAGCAGGACCGGCTGCGTCATGGTCCTGAAATCTTCCCGGGTCAGCCCGGCCTGTCCGGGCAGGGAGGAGAGGGCGGGGAACTCCGGCACGGGCTGGCCCGTCAGCGGGGTGTTGATGGCTCTGGGATCAAACTGCCCCCGATCCAGTCCATGAAGTATCCTGATGAATCCAAGTCCCAGCCCCGCAGCCCCCAAGACGGGCAGGGCGGCCAGAAGATGGCGGCGTGTCAGCGGCATGATCTGAGCTCCCCTTCCACCGGTTTCGGACGCCGCCGTGAGGGGAGCAGATGCAGCCCCCCGCCAAGGGCCATGATGATGCCGCCCAGCCATATCCATGAGGCCAGAGGATTTTCATGCAGGCGCAGGATGGCACTGTAATGGCTCTGCCCCTGTGGGTCACGCTCTTCCTTCACGCTGCCAAGGGCAGCATAGAGGTCTTCCAGCGGGCGGTGGAGGATGGCGACATGCAGTGTACGCTGCCCCTGCCGGGGGAAGAGGCGGATCTCTGGCGTCAGTTCTGTGAGAACCGGCCCGTGGGCATCGTGATGGCGGATGGTCAGGTGTGCTTCCACGGCCTCATAATTGGGGCCGTGATGGGCGGTCAGGGCGGTCAGTTCCCAGTCCCGCCCGGTCAGCGTGGCATGGGTGCCGGGTCTGGCCTCTATGAGGCGTTCTTGGCTGCCCGCCATGCCGCAGAGACCGAGGATGGTCACCCCCACGCCGACATGGGCCAGGCTGGCGGCCCAGAGACTGCGGGGCAGGCGGTGCAATTGGCGGCTGCCTTCAGGCAGGCCACGCAGACGGAGGATCAGGTCACAGAGGGCGGCGCTGATGACCCACAGGGCCAGCAGGGCCGACAGGGCCGCCAGTGGTGTGGGGAACAGCCAGAAGGCGGGCAGGATGTTTCCGGCCGTGATGAGCAGGGCCGGGGCCAGACGGGGCAGGAGCCTGTCCGCTCTGGCCTGTCGCCATGGCAGGGCCATGCTCACCCCCATGACGGCCAGAAGTGGCAGGGTGAGCGGAATGGTCGTGGCGTCAAAGAAGGGTTTGCCAACGGAGAGGGTGCGGCCAAAGAGCAGCTGCATGAAGGGGGGGTAGAGCGTCCCCGTCAGCACGACGGCGCAGAGCGTGCAGAGCAGGATGTTGTTGAGCAGCAGCGCACTCTCACGGGAGAGGGGCGAGAAACCTGCCTGCGGGGTGGGCAGGGCAGGAGCACGGATGGCGAAGAGCAGCAGGCTGCCGCCGCCATACAGGCCCAGAAGCCCCAGAATGAACAGCCCCCGGGCTGGGTCGTTGGCGAAGGCATGGACGGAATTGAGAATGCCCGACCGGACGAGGAACGTCCCGGAGAGGGAAAAGGCAAAGGTGGCAATTGCCAGCAGCAGGCACCAGACGTGCAGCAGATTGCGTTTCTCCACGACCAGAACGCTGTGCAGCAGGGCTGTGCCCGTCAGCCATGGGATGAGGGCGGCATTTTCCACCGGGTCCCAGAACCAGTATCCCCCCCATCCCAGCACGGAATAGGACCACCATGACCCGAGCGTGATTCCCAGCGTCAGCAGGGCCCAGGCACTGATGACCCACGGGCGCATGTGGCGGGCCCAGAGCGCATTAGCCCTGCCGTCCAGCAGTGCACTGATGGCAAAGGCGAAGGGCACGGCAAAGCCGACATAACCGCTATAGAGCAGCGGGGGATGCACGGCTAGGCCGGGGTCCTGAAGGAGCGGATTCATGCCCATCCCGTCGGCCGGAACGGGCCAGAGCCGCAGGAAGGGGTTGGAGGTCGTCAGGCAGAAGAGCTGGAAGCCAGCTCCCACCAGTCCCAGCAGGGCCAGAAGCCGTGCCCGCAGGCGGAGGGGCAGCCCTTCCGGCCGGGCGGCACTCTGGCCGGGGAGAAGGGCCAGCCCTGCACACCAGAGGCTCAGCAGCGTGACCCAGAGCAGGAGGGAACCCTCATGATTGCCCCAGAGACCGGCGATCTTGTAGGCCCACGGCTTGTTGATGGCCGAGGTTTCGGCAATGAGTTTCAGGGAGAAATCATTGCCCAGAGAGGCGGTGACGAGGCAGGTCCATGCAAAAAGCAGGGCAAGGCACTGGCTGAGGGCCAGAGGGCGGGCCAGGGCCGTCAGGGGGCTGTCCGTCCGGCGGAGACCGGCCAGCGGCAGGACACCCTGCATGAGGGCCAGGGCACAGGCCAGAGCCAGCGCAAAATGCCCGCCCTCGGGGCAGAAGATGGTGGCCAGCATGGTCATGTCACGGTGCGGCCCCTGGCCCGGGAGGCGTGTCCGGGTGGGGCACGGTCATGCTGTTCCAGTCGGCGGCATTGGGAGGAGGGCCGAAACGGGGGTCCCACCGGCCACTTTTCTGGAGAGCATCGGCAACCTCTTTGGGCATGTAGGTTTCATCATGCTTGGCGAGAACCTCGCTGGCGGTGAAGCCGTGGCCATCATACCGGCCCAGAGCCACCACGCTCTGCCCTTCCCGGAACAGGTCCGGCAGGATGCCCCTATACTGCACGGTGACGGCAGCCTGCCCGTCCGTCACGTCAAAGCGGGCCTCTGGCGTGTCGTCGGAGGCCCTGCCAGTATGGAGGGACCCGGCCACGACCATGCCGCCCAGCCGGATGGTCCGGGTTGGTGCCGGCGGATGGGCCAGCACCTGTGAAGGAGCCATGAAGAAGACGATGGTGCTGGAAAGCGCATTGAGAACCAGCCCGACCGCCCCACCTAGGCAGAGCAGGCAGGCCAGGATGATCCAGAAACGTCCGGCCTTGCGGCGGGTGAGGGGAAATGACGCAGACATACCGTTCCCGTTTAAAGACACGAGGGCGGGCTGTTAATCCCTTTCCTGTCCGGCAGGCAGATTTGCCGTTTTCTGCTGGAGACGCTGCATGAGGGCAAGCCGCCGTTTGGCCCGGCGAAGGCGGAGCAGGCTGCTGCTGACCGTCACGGCCAGGATGACGATGACCAGCCCGTAGCTGGCCAGCACGAACCCCCAGTGCGGGGGCCAGAAGGCGGGTGCGGTCATGGTGAGATGTCCCGCAGGGCCAATGCCTGGGTGCGGCGCTCCAGCAGGGCGGCCCGGCAGCGTATGAGGAGCAGGGCCGTTCCCGTCAGTGTAAAGCCTGCCGTGCAGACGAGCAGGGGCCAGAACATGCTCATGGCCATGGTGGGGGCACCGGTCAGGGTGATGCTGTCGGGCTGGTGCAGGGTGTTCCACCACTGCACGCTGAACTTGATGATGGGCAGGTCCACCACACCGGCCAGAGCCAGCAGGGCAGCGGCCCTCTGGCCCCGCACGGGGTCGTCAAAGGCCCGGATGGTCAGGATGTGTCCGAGATAGAGGAAGAACAGCACAAGCATGGAGGTCAGTCGGGCATCCCAGACCCACCATGTCCCCCAGCCCGGCTTGCCCCAGAGCGACCCGGTGATCAGGCACAGGGCGGCGGCCGTGGCTCCCAGCGGTCCGGTTTCGAGGGCGACGATACCGGCCAGCGGATGCCGCCAGACGAGGGACAGAAGCCCGCAGGCAGCCAGCAGCACGTAACCGGCAGAAGCCAGCCACGCCATGGGGACATGCAGATACATGATGCGCACCGTCTCGCCCTGCTGCCAGTCTGCCGGGGCGAAGCCGAGGCCCCAGATCAGCCCGGCAGCCAGTACCGCCAGCCCGACAAGCAGGCAGGGCAGGGCCATGGGGCGGGTGACATGCAGGAATCGGGCCGGGCTGCCTGTCCATCGTCCGGATGGTGCGGGGTAGGTGGAAAAAGACATGGGGCAAGTATGGCGGCTTCACGGAAAGAAGAGAAATGAAAAATGGTGTCATCATGGCGGCAGACGTTCCGGGAAGCTCCCGCTTTGAAAAAGCCTCAAAGTCAGGCATTGTAGAGTGGCTGGCCACACACGATATGGCCGTGGACAGATGGAGCGGAAAAACCGGGAGTGCCGCCCCGGAAAACAGGGAGATTGTGACGCATGGCCTTCTGGCTGATCAAATCGGAACCGGCCTCTTTCTCATGGGATGAGCAGGTGAAGAATGATGTCGAACCGTGGACCGGCGTACGGAACTACCAGGCACGCAACAATCTTGCCGCCATGAAGTGCGGGGACAGGGCCTTGTTCTACCATTCCGTGACGGAAAAGCGCATCGTCGGTGTGGTCGAGGTCGTGCGGGAAGCCTTTCCGGACCCGACGGCGGATGATCCCCGCTGGGTCTGCGTGGACGTGAAGGCCGATGGAGCCTTTCGCTCCCCCATCACGCTTGCGGAGATCAAGGCTGACCCGGCTCTGGAAAGCATGGCATTGCTCAAGCAGTCCCGCCTTTCTGTTGCCCCGGTGACAGAGGAAGAATTCGCCTATCTGACCCGCAAGGGCCAGTGGGAAAAAGCGCAGTAACGATGGACCCGGCCCCCTGCTGTGGTGGCCCGCTCTGGAAATGAGGAGATTCAGACCATGACGGAACAGCGTAAGGACCATGTGCCCAGTGCGAGTTTCCTGTCCCATGATCTTGATGCAGAAGCCCTGTCCCAGCTCCATGCCGTGCTGGATGGGGTGGAGAAAGGTCGGGGCACGCTGGCCCGTCTGGGTGACCTGATGGGTGGTGCTGTGGGCCGGGCAGCCCATATGGGGTTGCAGGGCCTGTCTCTGGCGCCGGGCCTTCAGGAAAAACTCCAGAAGCTGGCCAGTTCTGCGCTGGACCAGGCCTACCGTCTGGCCATTCTTGGTCTGGACCGCAAGGCAGGTGGGGCCGGGGCACGGCGTGAGAATCTGATCCAGGCCGCCGTGGCGGTCTCCGGTGCGGCGGGTGGTTTTGGTGGCTTTGCCAGCATGGTGCCGGATGTCGGGTTCACCACGCTGGCCATCATGCGGGAGATTGCCGCCATCGCTCAGGAAAATGGTGAAGACCTGCGGAGCGAGGAGACATGCCGGGCCTGTCTGGAAGTCTTCGCCCTGCGGAGCATGGGAGAGCAGAAAGGCGAGGGGGAGCTGGGCTTTTTCGCTGCCCGTGGCCTGATGCGTGGCCAGCCGCTTGTGATGCTGATGGCCGAGGTGGCGGGACATTATGGCATGGCCCTGTCCCGCAAGCTGGCAGCCCAGATGGTGCCGGTAGCCGGGGCTCTGTGCGGGGCGGCCATCAACTCGGCCTTCCTTGCTCATTATCGGGCTCTGGCCAAGGCCCATTTCACCATCCGCAGGCTGGAGCGCCTGCACGGGGCTGCTGTGCGGGATGCCGCCGAGGCGTATCGAGGTCGCAGCGCAGAAGCGTGAGCAGGGCTGTCTGCACGGCTTTCAGAGGGGCGGACTCCGGCAGGGGCCGCCCCTCTGTTTTTCTGTCCGGGTGGCGTTTTCAGCGTGGGGCCATGCGGTAGAGCTGATACAGCTCCAGTGGTCCGAAGACGAGAATACCCATGAGGGCAAAAACGCGCATGACACCCATGAGGGGAGTCAATGCAGGCCAGACCAGCTGAAGAAGGAAGGACAGGGCCAGTGCGATCGTATAGATGTAGGTCTGCGATGAAGGGCGTGAGGGAGACTGGCTGGACATGATTCGGCTTCTCTGTAGGGAAAGATTATCTGATGGAGCCTATCACATCTGACCTGCTTCTGCGTGCTTATGGGGAAGGTCTGTTCCCCATGGCACCGGATGAGCAGAGCGATGAGCTGGAATGGTTCTGCCCGCAGGAGCGGGGGATCATTCCCCTGGAGGCACCAGCCCTGCCCCGGCGGCTGATGCGGACCGTCATGGCCGGGCAGTACCGCCTGTGCAGTGATGAGGATTTCGATGGCATGATGCAGGCCTGCGCCCGCCTGACGCCCTCCCGGCCGGAAACATGGATCAGCGGGCGCATCCGCCAGCTTTATGGCGAGCTGCACCGTCTGGGCCATGCCCATTCCGTGGAGGTCCGGGACAGGGAGAGCGGAGCGCTTCTTGGGGGGCTCTATGGTGTGTCCCTGCATGGTGCCTTCTTCGGGGAGAGCATGGTGTCCCATGTGCGGGATGCGTCCAAGATAGCGCTGGTACATCTGATGGCGGCCCTGCGGCAGGGGGGATATGGCCTGCTGGATACGCAGTACGTCACCCCGCATCTGGCCAGTCTTGGCTGTGTGGGAGTGCCCTTTGCGGCTTACAGGCAGCAGCTTGCGGCGGCCATGCAGCAGCCTGCCCGATGGCCTGGAGATGTCAGCCTTGCTGCTCTGGGGCCGGAACTGGAGGCCATGGTGCAGGGCTCTGCCGGGCGGGCAGAAAGGTAACCAATTTCTCTCTGGCCCTGCTGTCATGGTCTGATATGCTTCTGCCCGTTTGCAGGCTGGGCGGTGTCCGGCGCCGGTCATGGATGGAGATGGAGGAAGACGTGCGGATGCAGTGGTGTATCAGGGAAGTCATGCCGGGGCGGGATAAGGTCGTGCGGCGGGCCGGGGGGACAGTGCTGGCGGCCCTTGGGGCTGCCGTGCTGGCCTGTGGCATTGCCGAAGCCGCTGCGCCAGCGGATCATCCCCCTCTGGCACCGATGCGGGATGCCGTGGTGACCTACCGGTTCCAGACAGAAGTGCTGCCGGGCAAGGGGAAGGGAGCCGGGCCGGAGCATCAGGTGGCGGTTTCTTTTGCTGCTTCGGGTGACCGGCTGCGGATTGATCCTGATGATGGGCAGAGCGCCACCATTCTGGACCGCCCCAACCAGATCATGACGCTCGTCAGCATGCAGGAGAGGCGCTACATCCAGTTCCGTCCCATGCATGGGCTGCACAATACGTTCCTGCTCAGTCTGGATATGACCTACCATGCTGGCGGGATGAAGCAGATTGCTGGCGTGCCTTGCCGGGAGTGGGCCATTGAAAGCCCTCGTGGCAAGGCAACGGCCTGCGTGACGGAGGATGGCCTCATCCTCGCCGAGGATGGTGTGGATGCTGATGGTCTTCAGGGCCATCTTCAGGCCGTGTCCGTGCGGTATGAGGACATTCCGGCAGACCGTTTCCAGCCGCCTGCCGGGTTTCAGAGGGTCAGTCCCTTCCTCAAGGGCAGGCCGGCATCCCAGCCGGCACAGGCCCGTCCCGTTCCGGATGCTCCACTGGATGGTACGGCGCATGGTGCCGCCCGTACCGGGGGTGAGGGCAGCAGCGTGCCGGATCAGCCACACAGCCCTGATGATTCGGTGGGAGATGGCAGTGTCTCCCATGGTGACCAGCCCAACAGTGCGGAGCAGTAAAAGCATGACACAGGCAGAAAAGGTTTCAGGTTCCGGTGAGGGGCTGGCCGTGGGGGCCCCGGTGCCCGATTTCGACTTAGCGGGGATGGGCCCCACAGGCGAGGAGAGGGTGAGCAGCCATGCCCTCCGCGGGCAGCCCTATCTTCTGTATTTCTATCCACGGGCTTCCACGCCGGGCTGCACCACTCAGGCCTGCGATCTGCGTGACCATCTGGCCGAGCTGCGTATCCCCGGTGGGGATGGTCTGCGTGTGCTGGGTGTCAGTCCCGATGGTGTGGGAGCGCTGGAAAAATTCATTCTGAAACAGGCGCTCAGCTTCACCCTGCTGTCAGACCCCGATCATGCATTGGCCGAAGCCTATGGCGTGTGGGTGAAGAAGAAGCTCTATGGGCGGGAGTTCATGGGGATTGAGCGGAGCTCCTTTCTGGTCGATGCGGAAGGGCGTCTTGCTGCTTTCAAGCGGAAGGTCAGCCCCGCCAGGCATGTGGCATGGGTGCAGGAGGCTCTGTCCCGGCTCTGACAGCCGGTTTCCGCCAGTCTCCGGTCTGTTCCGGGCAGCCGCTCTCCTGTTTTTCTGTTTCAGGACATCACGGGATGTCTCTTTATCCGGGGTATCGTGGACATGACATGGCAGACAATCCTGCGCCGTGTGGCCTTGGGGCTTCTGGTGCCGCTGGTGGGGCTGCTGCTGGCGGTGGCCCTGCTGTTGGGACGGCTGGCCCAGGGGCCTCTGGATGTGACGGGGCTGTCCCATCGTTGGGGAGGGGCCCTGACCCATGCTGGTGGGGGGCGTCTCCACTGGGAGCGCATGGCCCTGTCGTGGAAACCCGGAAAGAACGGTCATTCGGCCAAGATTCTGCTCAGCCTTGAGGGTGTCCGGTATCGTGCCCTTCCAGAAGGCGGGGGGGCTGATGAGGTGGCTGCCGAAGTGCCGGAACAGCAGCTTGATCATGTCGGGGTTGTTTTCCGGCTTGCGAGCCTGCTGCATGGGCAGGTGGGCCTGCGGTCGCTGGATGTCCGGGGGCTGCGCCTTGTGGCGTTCCGGGATGCGGAGGGTCATGTCAGCCTGGGCGGTGTGAAGCCCGGGGCGCAGCATCCGGGTGGAGGCACTCTGCCACCTCTGGCTGCCATCATGCCCTGGCATCTTGATCTTCAGGATATCAGGCTGACCATAAGGGATGAGACGGCACCGGATTCTTCGCTCATTGTAACCCTGCCGGAACTGAAGGCGGATCATGACAGGCAGACCGGCTGGCAGGGGCGGATGGAGGCGTCCCTCCAGGGGGTCGGGCTGGGTGCAGGGCAGGAGGAGGCCACGGTCCATCTGGCAGGTGACATGGCTCCCGACGGAGCGGCACGGACACGCTGGCAGCTGACTGTTTCTCCGGTCCGTTTTCCGGCTCTGGCGGCCTGGCTGCCGCTGTCGCCAGCCGGGAAAAAAGGCATGGGCATCCCGAACATGCCTCTGGCGTTTCATCTGGAAGGGATTCTGGAGGGGCATGGACTGGTCGGCCATTTTGCTCACATGGCAGGGGAGATGGACGCTGGAGCTGGCGAGATTGACCGGCCTGGCCGCATTCCGTTCCGTCTCTCATCGGGGAAGGTATCGTTCCATCTGGACCCTGCGGAGGCTGGCCAGCAGGCCCCCCTGGTTCTGGCATTGCATACGGAGCTTGCGGCACTGGACTCCCTGGGGCGGACGGTCCCTTTCATCATTGATGCCCATGGGCGGCTGGATCATCTGGACAGGCCAAAGGATGTGGAGCTGTTGGTGGATGGCCATGTGCCAACATTCGATTTTGCCACATTGGCGAGTGTCTGGCCGGATGGCACAGCCCGTGGAGCCCGTCGCTGGATGACCACCAACATGACGGCAGGACGTGGTGAGAATCTGCATCTTCAGCTTGATTTTACCAGCAATACCGGTCTCGACGGGTTGGATGTCAGGGCGCTGGGGGGCGAACTGACAGGCCATAGCCTGAGCGTGACATGGATGGAGGGTATGCCACAGGTCACGGGGGAGGATGCCTACGCCCATTTTGTGGATGATGACCGTCTGCTGATCGACGTGCAGCATGGTCATCTTGCGGATGGTCGAGGGGGCTCGGTGACCGTACCGACGGGGCATATTGTTCTGAGTGATCTTCTCAAGCGGGAGCAGACAGGTGAATTCTCGTTGGGGATGGAAGGTCCCCTGTCAGCTTTTGTGGCGGTCCTTTCCTATCCACGGCTCAATCTGCTGTCCCGTCATCCGGTCAATCCAGCCAATACGGGCGGGATGCTGAAAGGCACGCTCTCGCTGAAGCTGCCGCTCAACAGTCACCTTCTGATGAAGGATGTGGGATATGGGGCAGAGTTTGATTTCCAGAACATCTGGTTCGCTCTGCCGTCCCTGGGGCGGATACAGCAGGGGAATGGGCACTTTTCGGTCAATGAAGCCGGACTTGCCGTGAAGGGAGGTGCCCGGTTCCGTGGCGTGATGATGACGGGCAGCCTGTTCGACAGTTTTCAGGCCAATGTGCCGGGACGCCTGATGTTGAAAGCAGATCTGCAGGCCTCATTGGGGGCAAAGGAGTTGCGCAGTCTCGGGGTTCCGGCGGGGCTGGCGCAGGACTCCATCATGCAGGGCAGTGGCGTGGGGCATGTTGTCTACAGCCAGTACGGTGGGGGCCCCGGCCATAGTCGGGGGACTGCCTCGGTGCAGGTGGACCTGAGAGGTTTGGGTGTCCGGGCCCGTTTCTGGCACAAGCCTGTTGGTGTCCCTGCGGGCTTGCAGGCAGGAGTGACATGGCAGGATGGGCAGATGATCCGTCTGGATGATGTTCGCGCCCATGGTCCCCAGCTGGCCCTTCAGGCAGAAGGGCGCATGAGGTCTGGTCAGCTGGGAGGGATCAATCTCACCCATTTCCAGTTTGGACGGACGAGCGGCAGTGCCGTGATGGACTGGCCGGTGCGGGACGGAACGGCGGATGACCGGCGGTACCAGATATCCGTGCAGGCCAGTACTCTGGACCTGACCCCCTGGTTCGGGCATCCGGCCACCGGAAAGTCACGCTCACAGCCTATTCATCCCGTGGAGAAAAAGGTCAGACGGGCACCCGGCAGCGCCGGCCAGGCCTCCATCCTGCCGGAGGGGATATGGGCTATCGGGTTGCGGGCTGACAGGGTGATCTATGGAGCTGAACAGACAGCCAGCCATGTGTCAGCCAACCTTCGCTGGGCAGCGCAGCGGGTGCAGGGGGCTTTCCTGCATGTGGCCCAGCCGTCCCTCACGTTTGATCTCGCACAGGATTCCAGACGGATAGGCGTGCTGGATGTAAGGCTCATTGCTGCTGATCTGGGCAGGATTCTGGCGTCTCTTGGTGTGTATGACCAGCTGGCTGGTGGCACGGTGGACCTCCAGGGCCATTGCCAGCCCGTGGCGGCCGATGCGCATGTGACCAGTGCCGAGCGTACCATGGGGCTGGGACTGGGGCTGCCGCCCTTTGATGGCACGCTGGCCGTGGACCATCTGACGCTGAAAAATCCGCCGACGGCTCTTGTCATTGCCACGCTGGCTGCCCCTCTGCATTGGGGGCAGATTTCCCGCAAACAGTTTGAAGATGTCCAGTTGCGGGCGTCCTTCCGGGTAGCGGGGGAGCGGCTTGATCTGGCAGAGGCGCGGGCCGGCAATGCCATTCTGGGGGTGACGATGAAAGGGCAGATGGATTTCGGGCAGGCCATGATGCAGATGCAGGGCACCATCTCGCCATTCTTTGGGATCAATCAGGCTGCGGGCAGTTTTTTCGGGGCCCGGAAGGGAAGTGGTATCATGGCCATGACCTACAGGCTGGATGGCAGTTTGGCCAAGCCACAGATGCATGTTAACCCTTTCTCCGCCCTGCTGCCCGGTGGGCTGCGGCGTCTGTTCGAATGAGAGGCTGCCGGGTCTGGCAGTGGTGGGAAAGGCAGGAGGGATGATGATGTCGGATACCATGCCGGATCTCTTTGGGGGTTCCTCATCGGGTGGTGTTTCCCGGCATGAGGAGGGGGCACGTCGGTCAGAGTCCTCTCCGTCACGCCGTGCTGCGGGCACCCAGCCGCTGGCGGACCGTCTGCGTCCGCAGTCATTGGATGAGGTGCAGGGGCAGGTCCATCTTCTGGGGCCGGAGGGTACGTTGACCCGGATGCTGGGAAGCGGCCATCTGTCCAGCCTGATTCTCTGGGGTGGGCCGGGATGCGGCAAGACAACCATTGCCCAGCTGCTCGCCGAACGGGTGGGACTGTTTTACACGAAGATTTCCGCTGTTTTTTCCGGTGTGGCGGATCTGAAAAAAGCCTTTGATGAAGCCCGCCGCAAGGCTGAGGCCACCGGGCGTGGCACGCTGCTCTTCGTGGATGAGATTCACCGCTTCAACCGGGCGCAGCAGGATGGCTTTCTGCCCTATGTGGAACGGGGAACGGTCGTGCTGGTGGGAGCCACGACCGAGAATCCGTCCTTCACGCTGAACTCCGCCCTGTTGTCACGCTGTCAGGTTCTTGTCCTGCACAGGCTGGATGATGCTGCGCTGGAGCAGCTTCTTGTGCGGGCCGAAACGGCCACGGAGCGGACCCTGCCCCTGACGGATGAGGGCCGGGCCTCCCTGCGGGCCATGGCGGATGGGGATGGGCGCTATCTGCTGAACATGGTCGAGCAGCTTCTTTCCCTGACGAAGGATGGAACCCGCCCGCTGGGGCCGGAGGAGCTGGCCCGGTCCCTGTCCCGGCGGCCTGTCCTGTATGACAGGGACCGGGACGAGCATTACAATCTGATTTCCGCTCTGCACAAATCCCTGCGGGGGAGTGACCCTGATGCGGGACTTTACTGGTTCGCCCGTATGCTGGAAGGCGGGGAAGACCCCCGCTACATTGCCCGCCGTCTCGTCCGCTTTGCCAGTGAGGATATTGGCGAGGCTGATCCGACCTCCCTGCCGTTGGCACAGGCCGGAGCGATGGCTTATGAGAGGCTCGGCTCTCCAGAGGGGGAGGTGGCCCTGGCGCAGGTTGTGGTCCATCTGGCGGTCGCCTCCAAGTCCAACGCAGTGTATCGGGCTTATAATGAGGCCAGGGCATTGGCGAAGCAGACGGGCAGCCTCATGCCTCCGGCCCATATCCGCAATGCTCCGACAGCCCTGATGAAGGAGCTGGGTTACAAGAAGGGCTACGAATACGATCATGACTGCGAGGATGGTGTTTCCGGCCAGAACTACTTCCCCGACGGCATGGAACGGGTGACGCTCTACAGGCCGGTTGACCGTGGATTTGAAGAAAGAATCAGGAAACGGCTGGACATGCTGGCGCAGAAACGGGCATCTCGCCAGTCATGAGTGTTGAGAATCGTATTGTCAGCGAAGATGAGGCCGATCTGCGTCTCGACCGCTGGTTTCGCCGTCATTATCCCAACCTGACACAGGGCGGGTTGCAGAAGCTGTGCCGCAAGGGGCAGGTGCGGGTTGATGGAGGGCGGGTGCAGCCCAATAAAAGGCTCAATCCCGGCCAGAGCATCCGTATCCCCCCTCTGCCGGACCAGAGCCGCCCGGCCCCGCCGCCACCGCCCAACCCGGAACTCGTCCAGCAGCTGCGGGACATGATCCTTTATGAGGATGACCATCTCATCGTGCTGAACAAGCCGTCCGGACTGGCAACACAGGGTGGCCCCGGCATCACCGTACACGTGGACATGATGCTGGAGGGGCTGAGGCCGGAGGGAGGCGACAAGCCCCGCCTCGTGCATCGCATTGACCGTGACACGTCCGGCATCCTGCTGCTGGCCCGCACGCCTGGTGTGGCGGCAAAACTGGCAGCGGCCTTTCGGGGTCGTGAGGTGAGCAAGACCTACTGGGCGGTGGTTGTCGGGCGGCCCAGCCCTGCTGAAGGTGTGATTGACCAGCCTCTGGCCAAGGTCGGGGCCGGGGGGGCCTCGCTTATCGTGCCGGTCGCCCGTGGGGAAGAGGATGCGATGAGTGCCAAGAGTTCCTACGAGACGCTGGATGCCACAGGCAAGCGTTTCAGCTGGCTGGCCCTGTCCCCCTGGACGGGGCGGACGCACCAGCTGCGTGTCCATACGGAGAGTCTGGGCACGCCCATTCTGGGTGATCCCCGCTATGGGGGCGAAACGGCCCATGTGGAGGGTTTCCCGGACAGGCTGCACCTCCATGCAAGGATGCTGGAGTTCCCTCATCCGGCGGGGGGAAGGTTGCAGGTGACGGCTCCCTTGCCGCCCCATATGCGTGAGACGTTCCAGACGCTGGGTTTCATTGCTGGTGACACACCAGCACCACGCCGGACACGGTGAAAGACTGACAGGGACGGCTGGTCCTTTGCAGGGGGACTTGGCCGCCTGAGAAAACGAGGACACAGGCAGATGAAAAAGCTGGCAGCAATCCTGATCGGGCTGGTGGTGGTGGTGACAGGCGTGAGCCTTGCTCCGCAGTTTCTGATAGACCAGAACAGGCTGCGGCAGCGTGTCACGGAGGCCTTCCAGCAGCAGACGGGGCTGGAGCTGAAGATGGGGGAAACGTCCTTCCAGCTGCTGCCATGGCCGTCTTTTCAGGCAACAAATGTCGTACTGACAAGACCGGGCTGCACGCCTTTCGTGGCGGCCCGGTCCGTCCATGCGGACCTGTCTCTGCTGGCGATACTGAACCGGGAGATTTCCTTTCAGGAATTCACGGTGAGGGGCGCGGGCATCATGCTGCATCGGGCCAGCGAGAAACAGTGCTCCACGTGGCTCCCTGTAATCTCGCAGGATCAGAGGGCCGCAGCGCCTGTGGCCGGTGATGCCGTCACCCCCCGCTGGAAGGTCAGCTTCGGAGGGCTGCATCTGACTGATGCTGAACTCTCATGGCAGGATGATCTGTCGGACAGTCATGTCCCGGAAGGAGGCCACCTTCATCTGGCAAGTCTGGAGATGGCGGGCATGCGCAGTGTGAGCCCGTGGGTGGATCTGCGGGGCACATATGGGCACACGCCTTTTACGCTGCGGGGACGGCTTGGCCCTCTCCATCAGCTTCTCTCTGCGTCTGCCGGACAGAAAGACCCGTGGGCTTTCAGCCTGGGGCTGACGCTGGGGACCGGCGAGCACCAGGACCATGCCACGCTTGATGGCCTCATGCGGGACGCCCACCGGCTGAAAGGTGTGAATTTCACGCTGTCCGGTCGCTGGACATCCCTGCGGGGCCTGCGGCATCTGCTCTCACGGGCGATGCCGGTTGATCTGGGGCAGCTTGAGGGGACAGTCCGTTTCCACAGTGATGATGACATGGTGGCTGCCAGCAACGGAACGGACATGGCTCTGACGGATGCCCTGCTGCATCTGCCCCGGCGTCTGGTGCTGGATCAGGTTCATGCCCATTTGGGCAGTGCGACCCTGCCTGCGGGCATGTGGCATGTGGCGGCACCGCTGCAGCTGAGCGACATCCAGATTGATGCTGACAGTGCGCAGGCACCATTTGTCCTTCAGGGGCAGGCTGCCTGGGGGCGTTATGCCTGGCTGTTTCATGGTGAGGCAGAGAGTTTGCAGAAGGCACAGTCTGCTCTTTTGGGCCGCATCCCGGCATCTGTCGGGCTGAAGCTGAACGTGCAGGGGCAGGACAGAACATTATCCAGCCTGTTCAGCCGGGGTGATGCCGCCAGAACGGATGCCAGGCAGGACAATGTGTCTTTCGACCTTCAGGGACAGGCCGGGCGGCAGGGCAGTACGCTGGCTTTTTCCGGCCAGGCAGCCCTGTTCCAGTTTCCTGACATCAGGGGAATTCCGGGCCTGCTGGTGCATGATGGTCATGTGAAGGGGCAGCTTGTCTTGGGGCCGGTGAAGGATGCAGGCCTTTCTTCCCTGTCGCTTCAGGATGTGGTGTTTGACAGTCAGGAAGCGGGCGGAAACCTGTCGGCGGACCTGCCCATGCAGCCGGATGCGGGGCTTGTGGGCAAACTGCATCTGACCCATCTGGAGGGGGAGCGTGTCTCTTCCGCGTCGCTCACACCTGCTGCCGAGCCGACAGTGCAGGCGGGGCCTGTGCCCGCTGCGGGCAAGGGAGAGCCCGGTGATGCTGCGCAGGCATCCCGGCCGCCAGAGGTGGCCCCTGCGGAAGGAAAGGCGTCTGAGACCCGTCTGATGCAGTGGTTCGGAAGCATGGCGGGGCGACCGTTCGATGTAGACATGACGGCAGATCAGCTCCATGTGGCAGGCATCGCCTATCAGGGGCTGCATCTGCATCTTCTGGGGCTGGGGGGGCGGTTGAGTCTTTCCGTGCTGGGAGGGAGCGTGCAGGACGTGCCGCTTGCTGGTGAGGTTGTGCTGGATGGCACGGCTGACCCTCTGCGGATGGGCATGAAGGCGCATCCATTCATTCTGCCGGCCAGCTGGGTACAGAGCCTGCTGGGGCAGCCTGTGATGTTTGAGGGACCTGTGCAGCTGGAAGGGGCTCTCGGGACGGAAGGCGCCCAGCCTGAGGCTCTGTGGCAGGCCCTGGATGGCCAGATGGGCCTGTCCCTTGTGGATGGCCGTGTCCAAAGGGAGGTTCTGGCACCATTGGCAGGCCCTGCGGCCAGTCTCCTCAAGCTGGGTTCTGGCACGATGGGGCTGCGCTGCTTTGCCGGGACGGCGACATTCGGGCATGGTCAGGCACATTTCAGTGACATGGCTCTGGAGGTGAAGCATCTTTCCCTCATCGGGCAGGGGACGATGAAGCTGGGTGACATGAGCTACACGTTCCAGCTCATGCCGCATGTCACGCTTGTAGGGGCGGATTTTTCCACACCACTGGCCCTTTCAGGGCAGAATGGCACGGTTCACATAGGAGCGCAGGACAAGGATCAGGCTGTTCTGGATACAGCCCGTTTTGGCAGTGATGCTTGTGCTCATGCTGTCCAGCAGGCTCGTGGCGGGCAGAAGGGTCTGGCCCTGCCTGCACGGGATGATGGCCATTCTGGCGGGGCAGGCGGGATTCTCCGGGCCCTTGGTCTTGGTGGCAACTGACAGGAAGGAAGAGCAGTGTCATGGCACAGTTGCACAGGCGTTTCTGGAAACAGGTGACAGTGGGGCCAGTCGGTGAGTCTGGCCAGCAGGGACCATTGCTGGATGGCAGGCCCGTGAAGCTGCCTGCCGGAACGGCCCTGGCCGTGTCATCTCCTGCTCTGGCAGAGGCCCTTGCGGAAGAATGGCGTCAGATTGCCGAGGGTGCCCAGTTCACCCCGGATGATCTGGTCCTGACCCGCATGGCGGGCAGTCATATCGAGCGCATCCTGCCCGATCGTGCAGCGATGGAAGCTGCCCTGCATGCTTATGGCATTGATGACAATCTCTGTTACCGGAGTGCGGCGCAGGATGACGCCGTGACGGCCCGCATCCGGGCCTGGGCAGCGGAACAGGGGCTGCATCCGGCCATGACGGATGGTCTCATGCCTCTGGAGCAGCCTGCCGCCTATGGCGAGGCCCTGACGCATTACCTGTCGCAGCTGGAGCCTGCCCAGCTGACGGCTCTGGGTGTCATGGTGCCCATCATGGGCAGCCTGCTTCTGCCGCTGGCTCTGGTGCATGACGTGGTCAGCTTTGACGAGGCCGTGCACCTTGCCCACGCCGACGAATACCGTCAGCTGGAAAAATGGGGCCACGACAGGGAACTCGCCACACTGCTTGAGAAGCGGAACACGGACATTGCCGATGCGCTCCGTTTCCTGCATCTGGCGCAGGGGCGGGTGAAAGCAGCCTGACCGGACAGGAAGCGTGATTTCATGGAACGGAAAAGCCCCTCCAGAACGGGTCTTTGGAGGGGCTTTTTCACGACTGGCCCTGCGGAAGGAGGGAGCGTCTTACTCCCCGCTGTCCGGCACCATGATGCTGACGGCAGCCGTGGCGGCGATGCCTTCTTCCCGCCCCGTGAAGCCCAGACGCTCGGAGGTCGTGGCCTTGACGGAAATGCGGCTGGGACTGACCTTCAGCAGCTCGGCAAGACGGGCACACATGGCCTTGGCATGAGGGCCGATCTTCGGGCGCTCGCAGATGATCGTCAGGTCCGCATTGACCAGCATCCCACCCTTGGAGCGGATCAGCTCTCCGGCATGGATGAGGAAGCGGGCGGAATCCATGTCACGCCATTTCTCATCCGTGGGGGGGAAGTGACGGCCAATGTCGCCCTCATTCAGCGCACCATAGATGGCGTCGCAGAGTGTATGGATGCCCACATCGGCATCGGAGTGACCGGCAAGGCCCTTCTCATGAGGAATTTCGATGCCACAGAGGATGAGCTTGCGGCCCTCGGCAAAGGCATGAACATCATAGCCCAGACCGACACGGGGCAGAAGAACGGGAGCCTGCGCAGGCTGGGTCTTCTGGTCCTCAATTACACGTTCAAGCCGCATCAGATCCTCCGTAACGGTCAGTTTGATATTGTCTTCCGAACCCATGACGATCGCCACCTTGTGGCCTTCCGCCTCCAGCAGGCCGGCATCATCGGTCAGGGCGGTGCGGTGCCGGGCATGCAGGTCCCGCAGCAGCGGGAAGGAGAAGCCTTGCGGGGTCTGGGCACGCCAGAGGCCCTCCCGTGAGACCGTCCCGGTGATGAGGCCATTCTCCACCTTCTTCAGCGTGTCGCTGACAGGCAGGGCCGGGATGACACCCTCATGGGTCTCCAGTGCCTCAAGGGTACGGGTGATGACAGCAGCCGGGACGCAGGGGCGGGCCCCGTCATGCACGAGAACGACATCAGGCGGCTCGGGCAGTTTTGCCAGGGCCTCCAGCCCGGCCCGCACGCTGTCATGCCGTTCGGCTCCGCCCTCGACCGGGGGAAGGACATCCAGCCCTGCCAGGGCCTCGGGCAGGAGCGGGTCGCTGCCAACCGGCTGGAGGACATCGACATGCGGCAGCAGGGCCATGGCGGCGTGCCGGATGACCGGCTGCCCGGCCAGAAGATGGAACTGCTTGCTTATGCTGGCCTGTTCCTGCGGGGCACCGGCAGAGAACCGCCGCCCACGCCCCGCCGCCAGAAGAAGGGCGGCAATGCGTCTGTGTTTCGGGCGGGCATGAGGGGCGTTCAAGATGGCGGGTCCTTTTCTGCTGTCCGTCAGTGGGTCATGCCCATGTGATGGGGACTGTCCAGACTGAATACGGGCACGGTGACATCAAAACGATGGCCGCTGGCCGGAGTGACCATGTGATAGAGGCCCTCCATGAAGCCGCTCGGTGTTTTGAGTTCAGCTCCGGATGTATATTGATAGCTGCTGTCTGGAGCAATGACGGGCTGCTCGCCCACCACGCCTTCACCATGCACGTCTTCACGCCCACCCCGATCATCCGTGATGGTCCAGCTGCGTGAGAGAAGCTGGATGCTCTCCTTGCCTCTGTTTTCAATCAGTACATGATAGAGCCAGACATAACGGTGTTCTTCCGGGTCGGAATGTTCATCAACCCAGAAAGGGCGGACATTCACGGTCACGTCGCCGGTATGGGCCGTAAAGGCGGGCAGGGACGTGATGGGCTCCATCTCGAGGGTTTCCGTCTCGGCCATCGGGCCTTCCGGGGGGAGGGAATTATCGGACATGGGCCTTTACTAGAATCATTATGGGGATTTGTCAGGTCATTCTGTCAGGAGCGGCGGATTTTCCCTTACTGGTATTCTGGAATGTCTTCATATGTCTGACCTGTCGTGGCCGCCCGTCCCGTTCACGGGGAGTGCGGGGACGGGCTTGCAGGCCGGGTCGTTCAGCCTGCCTGCCGGGCGGCTTCGGCCCCACGGCGCAGGTCCTCGATAAGGTCTTCCACATCTTCCAGCCCGACCGAGAAGCGGATGGAGCCATCCGTGATGCCCAGGGCATCACGCTGTTCCTGCGTCAGCTTGCGGTGGGTGGTGGTGGCGGGGTGGGTGGCAAGGCTGCGGGCATCCCCCAGATTGTTGGAAATGGCAATGAGCCGGAAAGCGTTGAGGCAGGCGAAGGCTCCCTTCTTGCCATTGGCGACGCTGAAGGCCACCAGTGTTCCGCCATTGCTCATCTGTTTCCGGGCAAGGTCGGCATGGGGATGATCCTTGCGGCCGGGATAGCGGACGGACGTGATACCGGGCAGTTCGCTCAGGGCGTCAGCAAGGCGGGCCGCATTATGGGCCATGGCCTCCACACGCAGGCGCAGCGTTTCCAGCCCCTTGGACAGCACCCAGGCATTGAAGGGAGACAGCGTGTTGCCCGTATTGCGGACGAAGGGCTGGAGTGTTCCGGTGATCCATTCCTGACTGCCCAGAATGGCCCCGCCCATCACACGGCCCTGACCGTCAATATGCTTGGTACAGGAGTAAATGACGACATCTGCCCCGAGTTCCAGCGGCTTCTGGCCGACAGGTGTGGCGAAGACATTGTCCACCATGAAGATGGCCCCCGCCTTGTGGGCAAGGTCGGCAATGTGGCGGATGTCCAGAACATCCAGCATCGGGTTGGAGGGGGTCTCGATCAGCACGGCCTGGGTGGGTTTGGAAAGAGCCTCTTCCCAGGCCTTGAGGTCGGTGCCGTCCAGCATGACGGTCTCGATGCCATAGCCGGGCAGCAGCGAGTCCAGCAGCCAGTGTGTGGAGCCGAAGAGCGCACTGCTGGCCACGACACGGTCACCAGCCTTCAGCTGGGCCAGCAGGGCACAGGAGACGGCCCCCATGCCGGTGGATGTCGTCTGGCAGGCCTCGGCCCCTTCAAGCAGGGCAAGGCGATCCTGCAGCGCATCAACCGTGGGGTTCCCATAGCGGGAATACTGAAGATGCTGGATTGTTCCTTCAAAGGTGGCTTCGGCCTGTTCTGCACTGTCATAGACAAAACCGGAGGTCGGGAAGATGGCGTCCGACGTTTCACCATGTTCGGTGCGGTTGCGGGCCTCGTGCAGCAGACGTGTGTCGGTGCGGCAGGAGGAGAGGAAGGACTGGTCGGTAGAGGGCATGGGTTCCTCCAGCTGAAGAGGCAGACCACCCGGCGGCCTGCCCGATTAGGATGGAGGCCGTATGAAGTCCTGATTCTGCGGGAGAGAAACAGGGCCTCTTTAGCGCATGTTCTTTTACCTCGCCGCAAGCCGGCCTATCAAATCACGAGGGTGGGTTACCGTCCAGCAACGCCACGCCCCGACTATGCGCCCGGTGGAAGGGGGCGTCAAGGAGAACCGGTCACGGTTCGCCGGAAGATGTTCGGGGAAGGGCGATACTCTGCTGGAAAATATGATGGAAAGGGGATTGCGCAGGGTTTTGCCAGCCGGTATAAGAGGCCCCACGAAGCGGATGTAGTTCAATGGTAGAACGGCAGCTTCCCAAGCTGCATACGGGGGTTCGATTCCCCTCATCCGCTCCAGTCTTCCCCTGAAAATCAGAAGGTCGTCTCTTCATCCCCCGGTTGTTGGGTGTGGTGGGCTTTTCCGTGCCGTGCCAGCAGAAGATAGCTGAGCGTGGAGACGAGCAGGGCCGTCAGCCATGAGATGTCCACGCCATGCAGCCGTTCCAGCAGCGGGCCGTGATAGAAGGACAGGTTGAGGAAGGGGATCTCCGCCAGAATCCCCAGCCCGTAGCTGAACAGGGCCGGGCCGTTCACAAGCCCATAGACCCCGCCATCCCGTTCGAAGAAGGACGGGACGTGATAGTCCCCCTTGCGGACGAGGTAGAAGTCCGAGAGGTTGATGGCTGTCCACGGGATCATGACGGCCATGAGCAGGTCCAGCAGGGCACTGTAGGCGGCATTGAAGGACTTCGCCATGAAGAGGGCCATCGCCGTGGCTGTCAGGATGATCAGCAGGGTGATGATGAGGCGGCTGCGTCCCCGTGGCTGCCAGCTGGTGCGGCAGCTGTGCAGCAGCGTGATGAGGGAGAGCGTGCAGCAGTAGAGGTCCATGGCATTGGCGAAGGCGATGGACAGCCCCAGGACGAGGATGATCAGCCCTGCCCACGGTCCCGTCATGTGGGTGATGGCGACGGCGGGTGATAGCCCTGTGGCGGCACTGAGGAAGGCCCCCGCTGCCATCGCCAGAAAGGTTCCGCCGATCGTGCCGCCATAACAGGCGAGGAAGATGCGGGGATAGCTGGCCTTCTCATCCGGCAGGTAGCGTGAGGAATCGGAGACATAGGGAGCCGTGGCGATCTGCCAGAGCACGGCGATGGAAAAGGCCTGGAGAAACCCGGCAAAGGAGCCGTGCATGTCTGCCAGAAAGGCCTGCCCGTGTGGCAGGCTCGCCAGCCCGACAAAGAAGCAGAGCAGGATGACGGCCGTCGTGATGAAGGAAACCGCCGAGGAGAATATCTCGATTGTCCGGTAGCCGATGATGCAGGGCAGCAGGCTGAGGACGGCCATGATGAGGATGGCCGGATGTGCTCCCAGCGAGGGCAGGACACTCCGCAGCGCATCGCCGCCCACCACGCAGTTGGAGGCGACGAAGCTGACATACATGACGACGACCATCAGGATGACCGGCATGGCCCCCCATGCACCGAACTGCCCCCGGCTCTGGATCATCTGCGGCACCCCAAGCCGTGGCCCCTGCACGGCATGAAGGGCCATGAAGACAGCCCCGAGCAGGCTGCCAAGCAGGAAAGCGAGGGCCGTTAGGGTGAAGGAGATGTGGCACTGCAACGGCCCCAGCGCACCCGTCACGACCGTCAGCAGCGTCATGTTGGTGCTGAACCAGATGGTGAACTGGTCCCGCGGGCGGCCCCGCCTGTCCGAGGCGGGGATGGGGTGGATGGTGTGCTGCTCGATCGCTGAGAACATGGTGGTCTGCCCTGTCGTGGTCCGTGCCTGTCTCCGGGGTTACAGGCTGATGTTGATGCGCCCGTAGTAATAGCCGCCCGTCATGGGGATACCGGCGGAATTGTTGTCGTAGAACAGTGAGCCGGTGTAGGAGTTTTCCAGCGGCATCCGGCGGGGCCGGACGTTGAAGAGGTTGTTCCCGCCGACGGCCAGATGGATGCGCTTCGTGGCCTGGAAGCCGACCTCAAGGTCCGTCAGCCAGGCAGGTGTGTTCACGAAGCGGTGGAACTGGCTCTGCGAATATTGCAGGGCCGCCGGGGCCTGGTCCTGATAGGTCACGTTGTTGACCGTCTCGCCATAGCGTGTCTGGCGGAGGTTCACATTCCAGCGGTTCAGCTTCCAGTATGCGTTGAGAACGATCTTGCTGCGGGGTGACGCCGTGGTGAGGTAGCCGATCTGCTGGGCATTGAGGATGGGCGATCCGTCCGCATAGGTGTTGAGATGGTGGATGCGGGTGCGGTTCAGATTGAGGGCCAGGCTGAGATTGAGTGACCCGTAGCGGTGCAGCTTCAGGGCGTAATCGGCCATGATGTCCAGTCCCTGCGTGCGGGTGCTGGCCCCGTTGGTGAAGTAGGTGGCCGTGACGTTGTCCGGGTCCAGCCCGCCGGGCAGGGAGGCCCCCATCAGGGCGATGGCATTTTCTGCCGCACTGCCCTGGAAGCTGCCGCCCGGTGAGATGCGGTTGCGGATGTTGATCTGGTACACGTCAGCCGAGACATGAAGGTTCGTGACGGGTTCCAGCACGATGCCGCCGCTGGCGTTGGTGGAGCGTTCCGCCTTCAGCCGCTGGGCCCCGAGGGAGCTGGCCGCTGCGGAACTGACAGGCAGACTGGCCGAGGCCCCGTTGGGGATGACGCTGAGCACGCTGTAATGCTGCTCCAGCAGGGTGGGAGCACGGTAGCCGTTGCTGATGGTGGCCCGCAGGGCAAAGCGTTTCGTCACGTCATACCGGGCGGCGATCTTGCCCGTCTCGGCATTGCCGGAATCGGTATAATGCTCATACCGCCCGCCGAAATCGACATCGAGATGCCGGAGCGGGTGGAAGTCCGCATCAATGTAGCCCGCCCAGACGTTGCGGGTCCATGATCCCGCATTCTGTGGCATCAGGCCCGCAAAGCCCTGAAGGCCGCCTTTGTAGTAGGAGGCAGGCTCACCGGCCCCGATGGTGTATTTCTCCAGCCTGTGCTGGGCACCGAAGGAGAGGTCCAGCGAGCGGCCGGGAGCAAAGGCGAACCTGCGGCTGATGTTCAGCGTGTTGTTCCACTGTTCGTTCTTGAAGCGTTCCGTCCGGACCTTCGTGGGGGATGTGCCATAATCGGCATAATAGGCCGGGCTGCCACTGTTCTTCAGGGTCATGTGGTCATCATCGGCCCCGTATGTCGTGTTGGCATCCCAGTGGAACCCGGCAGGCAGGCGGCCCTTCAGCCCCAGTGTGACGGCGTAGTCCTGTTCCTCCATGGCCTCGATGGGAGAAAACCCGTCGGGATAATATTGCGGGAACGTGTCCGGCGTCCGGTAATCCTGGAAGCCTTCACCGTGACGGTGGGCATAGGTGACAAAGCCGTAGCCTTCCAGGGATTGGGTGAAATGCTTGCCGAAATTGAGGCTGAGGGTCTGGCGGGTTTCCTCGGCAAGGCTGAGGGCCGGGTCGTCATAACGGTTCGTGCGGACGTCCAGACCTTTCTGGATGAAATGGTCGGTATGGTACATCTGCCCGGCCAGATTGACGTACCCGTCCTCGCCCAGGGCTAGGCCCTTGTCGAAGCCGAACTGGTACTGCCAGCCATCGCCGTTATAGGCATTTGCGCCTGTCTGGGCATCAATGTCGGAGCTTCTGACGTCCTTTTTCAGCACGATGTTGATGACACCGGCCAGCCCGTCCGCCCCGTAGCGGGAGGCGGCACCGTCCCGCAGGATTTCGATATGGTCGATGGCTTCCGGGGGGATCATGTTCAGGTCCACCGGGCTGGAGCCTTCCTCCGGCCCGCTGTCGGCACTGATGTTCGCCGTGGTGTGGCGGCGTATGCCGTTGACGAGCACGAGCGTGTGGTTGGGGTTCAGCCCCCGCAGGCGGATGGAGGAGGTCAGGGCCGAGGCGTCATACCCTGCTGCACTGATGGTGATGGACGGATTGATGCGGGCCAGTGCATCCGCCACGTTCAGCTGCCCCGTGCGCTGGAGCTGCTGTGCCGTGACGATATCCACCGGTGAGGTGCTGGCCCGTGCCCGTTTCAGCGGTGTGTTTGTCCGGTGGACGGTCAGATGTTCGGCTGATCTGGCATTGATGGCATGGGGCTTGTGGCGGGTTGTGGATGTGCTCTTGCGGGCCTGTGTCTTTCTGCTGGCCGCTGGGGAGGTCGTGGTCGTGCCTGTCACTGTGGCGGCTCTGGCGGTGGATAGTGAGCCTGACAGGGCCGTGGCGAGGCCAAGGCCCATGCCGCATGACCCCATCAGCCAGGAGAGGGACAGCAGGGAGGCAGGCAGACGGTGAGAGCCATGCAGGCGGGGCATTGTGGTGTCTCCAGAGTGCGAAATGGGCGGTGGGTCAGCAGGGTCAGGAAAAACGGGCGGCGAGGGCGGCGACATGCTCCGGCCCGATGCCACAGCAGCCCCCGATGATGTCGGCCCCGGCAGCAAGCCAGTGCTGGGCGAAGTCGGCGTAACGCTGGGATGTCAGCGTGCCATCCAGTGGCGTGATGCTTTCATTGGCTCCTTCGCCTTCGCCGTCATGATGGTTGTGGGCGAAACCGTTGGCATACACGCCCAGTTTCAGGGTGGTGGAATCTCCGTGGGTCTTCAGCACCTTTCGGGCTGTGTGCAGGGCCGTTTCCATGATGCGGGGGTCGCTGCAGTTGAAGAGCAGGGCCTCCAGCTTCAGCTGAAGGGCGGCTTCCACGGCTTCTTCCAGCAGTTCACCCGACCGCAGGCGGACCGGGGCGTGCTGGTGGATGAGAGCGGCGGGATCGGAATCATCCAGCGTGAAACTGCCCCAGAAGGGGCGTGCATCATCCGTGTTCTGCTGGACGAGCCTGTGGGCTGTCTGAAGTTCGGCGATGCTGCTCTGTGTTTCTGCCAGCCAGAGATCGGCCGAGGGTGCCAGCCCACGGATGAGCGGCGTCAGGATAGCCTCTGCCTTCTGGGGGGTGAACAGGTCGGGACGGTAAGAACCACCAGCCGGGGGCAGGGAACCGGCCAGAAGAGACGGCTTTCCACCCTGGGCCTGTGCTGCAATGGCCTGCCGTCCCAGATGGCCGGAGAGGCGGGCCAGTTCCTCGCCCCGTGCGGTAAAACGTTCCTCACCGATATGGAATGGCACGACGGCATAGCTGTTGGTCGTGATGACATGCGCCCCGGCCTTGAGGAAGTTCTCATGGGCCTGCTGCACCAGATCGGGCCGCTCCATCAGGCTGAGGGCTGACCATTCCGGCTGGCGGAACGGAGCTCCCATGCGGTGCAGCTCCCGCCCCATGCCACCATCAAGGATGAGAGGTGTCCGGTCAGCTACGGAAGAGAAGGGCGTGGTGGAAGAAGGCATGGCGCTGGCTCATTGGGGGGCTGTGGTCTGGTCCCCGTTTTCTGTCTGTTGAAGGAGCGCCATGGGTAAAAAAACTTGACGAAAATATCAATCCCATACACATATAAGCATGATGTTATATGTAAAGTATAGAAGTGGGCGGAGATGGGTATTATTGAGAGCTAAAGGTGACGGCAAGTTAATTTATTGTATTTATCATATAATGATATGATTATATCCATATAAAAAACTGTAAAAAATATTTTCTCCGGTATCAGCCGGATTTTGTCATTCCTTTGCAGAAAGATGAAAAAGGGCCCCAGCGCCTGCCAACATGACGGTGGGGCCCGAAGAATCAGGGGCTGTTGAGAGTGTCCTCGTATTTCTGCCCGTCAAATACCCAGCGGTCGTTGCCATCAATAATGATGTCAGCCAGACCGTTGTGACGCTGGCGGGCAATACGGATGGAACCGTTCACGCTGTCCAGCAGTGTGTCCCATTTGTTGCCATTCCTGCGATAGATGGAGGTGGTACAGCCTGCAGACCCGCAGAGGCGGTATGATTGCAGCTGCACGAACAGGATCATGTTTTTCTGCTTTGGGGCGAGTTTGGCTGTCCCTGTCAGGACGATGGGTGTCTCGTTGTGGCGGGCCGCATCGTTCAGAAGGTCTGCATTCAGGCTGCGGGCCTGCCTGTCCAGCTCCGTGCCGGGCTGGGCTTTCAGCTCCACGGGTGTCGTGCTGGAGTGCTGTGCTGAATGATGATGACGTGACGGATGCTTCTGGCTGGCCGCCTCGGCCGGGCTGGTCTGGATGAAACCGAAGAGACCCATGACGATGGCGGAACGGCACAGGTTTCCGGCAAGGCCACGGAGGCGGACAGGAACAGGTGATGAACGTGTCATGGCGTCGTTATCCTCTGGGGGACGGGTCAGGAAAAGACAGGGAAGCCCGCCATGAATGGCAGGGTAACGGGGTTGTGTTCATTCATACCGCAAGGTGACGACGAGCACGTCACGGTAGGCGGGCAGGGTGGGGTCTTCCGGTTCTACCGCCGTCACACCGTGATAGACGCGGTGATCGTCCACAATGGCAGTATCCAGCGGCTCTGTCAGGGTGAAGGACCCCAATACGGTCTGCTGGTCCAGCGCATGGATGCTCGTGACGCCTTCCCGTATGTTGCAGCGGTTGACCATGAAGACGAAAACCCAGTCCACGCCATCACGATGCATCCCTTCCGGCGTGGGAAGAGCCTCTGCATCGCTGGCGGCCTCGATGCGGAACTGATGGACCTCCACATGCCACGGGGCTGGCTGGGGTCGTTCCGGGGAGAGGTGGTCCGCCATGGTGGAGGTGGCCTGGAGAATGGCCGCAAGGGCCGGATGTCGCCCCATCTCGTCAGTGATGGGACTGAACCAGCGTTCTACCCCGCCATTGAGCAGATTGTAATCCCGGCTCTGATAATGGGGCTGATGGTCCTTGCGGGTCAGGCTGTTCCCGGTGATGGAAAAGGTCCCATAGCGACGACGGCGGTAGCGCCCGCCATCAGCCATGTAGAGGTCCATGCCCAGATCATTCCAGCTTTCAGCAAAACCCTGCCAGTCTTTCAGGCCGCAGGGCTCCAGCCACGCTCTGGCCTGTCGAGCGGGGAGAAAGGCAAAACCGTTTTTGATGATCTGCTGTTCGATAGAACCGGTGGAAGCTGTACAGGATAGGGTCATGGCAGGCGTTCCCCTGTCGCCGCAAGGGGAGCAGACTGGGGCTGCCCTTTTCTGGCGGTACGGATCATGATGGCACAGAGCCCGAGTATAAAAGGTCTCCCGGCAACTGTCTTGCGCCTTGTGCCGTCCTGGTGAGAAACCTTGATGGTGGAGTGTACAGGCCTTTTGAGCCCCCGCAGGGCAAATCCCCTTCACCTGCCGTGAAGGGGGCTGCCGGGTTGGGGGGAAGGGCCGCTTCAGTCCTGTTCCGGCTGTGCTGACGGTTTCTTGCCGTTCAGATCAGGATTGTTGGGCTTGAAGCGTTCGCCGAGGGCTGCGCAGACGGTACGGAAAAGACCGCTGATGCCCATCTGGTGCTGGCGGAACAGACCTTCATGGATGAAGCGGGCCAGCTGGGCCCCAAAGCCATGGCCGCCGAACCCCTTCTTGGAGGGCCACATGCCCCAGGCATTGTACCGCCCCAGGGCCACGACGGCGCCACGGTCGTTATAGACGAATGGGACCGCTGCCTTGCCAGCCAGCTGGCGGGGAATGGCAACCCGGCCGACATAACGGCCTTCCTGCCGGGCAGCCTGCGCCGTGGGGGCTGTGGGGTTGACCTCCATGCGGGCGCAGTCACCGATGGCATAGATGGACGGGTCTTTCGTGGTCTGGAGCGTGTTGGTGACCATGATCTGCCCGCTGCGGCTGAGCTCAAGATTCTTCAGGAGGGAGGTCGCCACGCAGGCTTTCACCCCAGCAGCCCAGATGGGGAAGTCGGACTCGATGCGCCGGCCATCCTTGAGGGCGATGTAGCCGCAGCCGACCTCACTGACCATGCCGCCGGTGATGACATCGAATCCCAGCTTCTCCAGTTCGGCCTTGGCCTCGACCGAAACCTGCTCGGGGAAAGGCGGCAGCAGTCTGTCCTGCGCCTCGATCAGCGTGGGCCTGAGCAGCCTTTTGCGGGCAGAGGGGCCAAGGCCGGGAGTGCTGTCGATGGCCTGGCAGAGCTCGGCAGCCAGCTGCACCCCAGTGGCACCACCCCCAACAATGTTCAGGTGGACAGGCTTGTTTGTCAGCTGCGCCCGCTCGATGAGCGTACGGAAACGGTCGTGGATGGCGTTGGCATCAGCCAGGGTATTGAGGAAGAGGCAGTTTTCTTTCGCCCCGGGCGTGCCGAAGTCGTTTGCGCAGGAGCCTAGAGCCACGATGAGCAGATCGTAATTCAGGACCTGCCCGTTTTCCAGGTTCAGCGTCTTTGTCGTGCTGTCGATGGTGTCCAGCGTGCTCTGGATGAAGGAGAAGCCGAAACGTTTGGAAAGCTCATTGAAGGCGAACAGGTTGCCCTTCTGACCGATCGTGCCGGATGCCAGCTCATGCAGGACAGGCTTCCAGATATGGACGGCGTTCTGATCAATCAGGGTAATGCGGACATGGGAGTTGTGGCTGAGCTGGGTTGCGGCTTCCAGCCCGCCAACACCACCTCCCAGAATGACGACATGTTTCTTTGCGGACATGGAACCGTTCCTCGTTTTTCCGACGTGACAGGCGCAAACAGAACGCGCAGCAATATCTGAGCTCTAGCGGTCCGCCCTGCCATATACAAGCCCTGTCATGGTCATCGATGTTGTTTTCTGATTGTCCCGGTCCCCTATCACCCCGGGGGGTACCGGTGCCTGCCGGGGCAGGGCCTGCCCCCGTCCGCAACTGGGGGTTGACCCTGCCGGATACGGGCGGAAACGCCCCCGGTATCAGCTTCTGTATGAGCCGTTTATGTCGATGTAACCGTGTGTCAGATCACAGGTCCAGACGCTCGCACGGCCGGATCCAAGCCCCAGATCTGCCGTGATCGTGATCTCCTGCTGGCGCATGTAGGCATTCAGCGCCTCGACATCATGGTCCTTCACACTGCCCTGGCTGGCCACCCAGTGGTCCCCGATGGCAATGGAAAGGCGGTCCCTGTCGGCAGGCTCACCACTCTTGCCAACGGCCATGACAATACGCCCCCAGTTGGCATCCTCTCCGGCAATGGCGGTTTTCACCAGCGGAGAATTGGCAATGGCCATGGCGATCCTGCGGGCGGACCCGTCATCCTGAGCTTCCTGCACATCGACACGGATCAGCTTGGTGGCACCCTCGCCATCACGAACGACCAGCAGAGCCAGCTCATGGAGCAGGTCCTTCAGGGCCGTGCGGAATTCCGCCAGGGCGGCATCCTCATGACTGCCGATCTCTTCATGCTCGGCCTGCCCGGTGGCAAAAAGCATCAGCATGTCGGATGTAGAGGTATCAGAGTCCACCGTGATGGAGTTGAAGCTCGGCCCCACGCCTTCTTCCAGCAGGGCCTGAAGGACCGGCTGGGGCAGGGAGGCATCTGTGGCGACGTAGGCCAGCATGGTGGCCATGTCCGGCGCAACCATGCCCGACCCCTTGGCTATGCCCTGGAGGCAGACCGTTGTGCTGCCGATCTTCACTTCACGACGGGCCGCCTTGGGGAAGGTGTCCGTGGTCATGATGGCCCGGGCTGCTTCCTCCCATCCATCATCATGCAGGGCTTCAATGGCTGCGGGCAGGGCAGAGAGGATCTTCTTGTAGGGAAGCGTCTCGCCAATCACCCCGGTAGAGGCCAGGAAGACATCCTCGACAGGGCAGCCCAGCTGATGGGCGACCTCTCCGGCACAGGCTACCACGGCCTCTTCCCCGGCACGACCGGTGAAGACATTTGCATTGCCGGAGTTCACCAGCAGCGCCCGGGCATGGGGCGTGCTGGCGAGCGCACGGCGACACCAGGGGATGGGAGCCCCCGGGCAGAGATTGCGGGTATAGACACCTGCGGCCGTCGTGCCAGGGGCGAACTCGACCAGCATGAGGTCGGTCCGCCCGCTGTAGCGGATGTTGGCCTCCACACCACTGAGCCGCACCCCGGCAATCGAGGTCAGCTTGGGCAGTGAGAGTGCCAGTGGGGAGCGGGGGTATGGTTTGGCCATGGCTCAGTGTGTTGCCTGTGCCGGGGCAGCGGCAGGTGCCGGTGCACTGGTGATGGGCTGGCCCTTGGCATCATAATGCACGATTCGGGCCTGCTTCTCGGCAGCTTCCACCACCTTGCGGACTTCCTGGCGTATCAGGTCGCGGCGGATCTGGTCACGCACCTGCTCAAAGCTCGGCACGGGGGCCGTGCGGGTCCCCAGAACCTGGATCACGTGCCAGCCATACTGGGTATGGACCGGCTTCTGGGTGATGGTGCCGGACTTCATGGCAAAAGCGGCGTTGGAGAAATCCGGGATCATGTCCCCACGCTTGAACCAGCCAAGATCGCCACCATTCGTGCCGCCGGATGCCTTGTCCGTGGAGAGACGGCCAGCCAGCTTGGCAAAGTCGGCCCCCTTGTTCAGCTGCCGGATGATCCCTTCAGCCTTGGCCTCGCTATCCACGAGGATGTGGCGGGCATGGACTTCCTCCTCAGGCTTCTTGGAGGCGAAATGCTCCTGATAGTAGGCCTTCAGGGCATCGTCCGTCAGCTTCGGTGCAACCTGCTCCTCCAGATAGGCATTCTGGAGCACATTGTTTGCTGCTGCTTCCATGGCAGCCTTGACAGCCGGCTTGCTGGCCAGACCGGCCTTGTCCGCCTGGAGCTGGATGGCCTTCTGGTCGATGAGCTGGTTGATCAGGAGCGGAATGATGACGGCCGGCTGGAGCTGGCGCGCCTCCGGCGGCAGGGTGGCAGCAGCGCGCTGGACATCGCCCAGGGTGATCTTCTGGTCATTCACGGTGGCGAGCAGCATGTTCGGGTCTGCTGCGGGCTTGGCCTGCGGCTGTGCGGCGGGGGCCGGCTGGGCGTCGGCGGCCACGGCCTGCGCTGTCAGCGAGGCAGAAGAGGAGACACCCCCGATAAGGGCCGTGCACAGGAGAAGAGAGCGGGAAAGCCGCATGTAAGACCTCATCATTTCGATCTGTTAAAACTCAGCCCTTTCACCATGACAAAGCCTGCCTGCCCTAGCAAGGGCTTTGGTGCCGGAAAGGCGAAGTATTGCCTATATTTTATGTTGGTACGGACGTCAGGTTGGGCTGCTGGGGCCTGACAGGGGAAAAAGCGGAGAATTGCGCTGCGTCCGGAAGCCGGACGGGGGCTTTCCCATTGACCATGATGACGAGGGCCCTTATGTCGGACATGATATGAAAAGCGTTGTGACCATCCGCAGCGGGCGTTTCTTTGTTTCCCACAGGGGAGAGGGGCGCACATGGTTGCTGGTGGCAAAATTTTCAGGGTAACTCATGCTTTCACGCCTTGCTCGCGCCCTCTTCGGCCACTCCAACGACCGCTCACTCAAGAAGTATCAGCGGCGCGTGCCGGAGATCAATGCTCTGGAGCCGCAGATGCAGGCTCTCACGGATGATGAACTGAAGGGTAAAACTGCGGAATTCCGCCAGCGTCTGGCTGAGGGTGCCTCCCTTGATGATCTTCTGGACGAGGCCTTTGCTGTCTGTCGTGAGGCCTCCCGCCGTGTGCTGGGGATGCGTCATTTTGATGTGCAGCTCATCGGGGGCATGGTCCTGCATGATGGGCGGATTGCCGAGATGCGGACGGGTGAGGGCAAGACCCTTGTCGGGACCCTGGCTGTCTATCTGAATGCCTTGTCTGGCAAGGGCGTGCATGTTGTTACCGTCAATGATTATCTGGCGAAGCGTGACGCTGAGGAAATGTCCCGCCTCTACGGCTTCCTTGGCCTGACCACCGGCGTGATCATCCCGAACCTGACGGACGACCAGCGCCGTGCGGCCTATGGAGCGGACATCACATACGGCACGAACAACGAGTTCGGCTTCGACTATCTGCGGGACAACATGAAGTATTCGCTGGATGAAATGGTCCAGCGTGCCTTCAGCTTTGCCATTGTCGATGAGGTGGACAGCATCCTCATTGATGAGGCCCGTACGCCGCTCATCATTTCCGGTCCGGCGGATGACAGCTCCGACCTTTATCGCCATGTGGATGCCGTGATTGCCCGGCTGGTGAAAGAGCCGGATGTTTATGACAAGGATGAGAAGCTGCGTACTGTCACGCTGACGGAAAAAGGCTCCGACCGTGTCGAGGAGCTGCTTCAGGAGGCGGGCCTGCTGCGTGAAGGCGGTCTGTATGACCTCCACAACGTCTCGGTTGTCCATCATGTCCAGCAGTCCCTGCGGGCCCGGACGCTTTTTACGAGGGATGTCGATTATATCGTCCGTGACGACAAGGTGATGCTGATTGACGAGTTCACGGGCCGCATGATGGATGGCCGCCGGTACTCTGATGGCCTGCATCAGGCGCTGGAAGCCAAGGAAGGTGTGGAAATCCAGCAGGAAAATCAGACGCTGGCCTCCATCACTTTCCAGAATTATTTCCGTCTCTATCCCAAGCTGGCTGGCATGACCGGCACGGCCATGACGGAAGCTGATGAATTCGCCGAGATCTACAATCTTCAGGTCGTGGAGATTCCGACCAATCTGCCCGTGCGCCGCAAGGATGCGGATGACGAGGTCTATCTCACGGCGGAAGAGAAATATGAGGCCGTGGCTGAACTCGTCCGCAAGGTGCATGAGACAGGCCAGCCCATTCTTGTCGGTACGGCCTCCATCGAGCAGAGCGAGGTTCTGTCACACCTGCTGCGGCAGAAGCGTATTCCGCATAATGTGCTGAATGCCCGGCATCATGAGCGTGAGGCCAGCATTATCGCGCAGGCCGGTGCGCCGGGTGCCATCACCATCGCCACGAACATGGCAGGGCGTGGTACGGACATCAAGCTCGGTGGCAATGTCGAGATGCTGGTGGCTGAAAAGACTGCCGGTATTGAGGATGAAGCTGAGCGGGCTGCCATTGCGGAACAGGTCCGGGCGCAGGTGGCCGTTGACCACAAGCGGGTGCACGAGCTTGGTGGGCTGTATGTCATCGGGACGGAGCGGCATGAGAGCCGCCGGGTGGACAACCAGCTGCGTGGGCGGTCTGGCCGTCAGGGTGACCCGGGCAATTCCCGCTTTTTCCTTTCCCTTCAGGATGACCTCATCCGCATTTTCGGCTCCGACCGCATGGGGGCGATGATGCAGAAGATGGGTCTCAAGCGGGGTGAGGCCATCGTGCATCCGTGGCTGAACCGTGCGCTGGAAAAGGCGCAGAAGAAGGTCGAGGCCCGCAACTTCGACATGCGCAAGAACACGCTGAAATACGATGATGTCATGAATGCACAGCGCAAGGAGGTCTATGCCCAGCGCCGTGAATATATGGCATCCGCCGATGTGTCTGGCGTGATTGCCGAGATGCGGGGGAAGGTGATTGAAGAGCTCGTCCATGCCCATATTCCGGAGAATTCCTTTGTGGAGGCCTGGGATGTGGATGGCCTTGCTGGTGAGCTGCATCGCATCCTGAATCTGGACATGCCGATTGCCGACTGGGCAAAAGAAGATGGCATGGATGAGGAGCATCTGATCGACCGCATCGAAGAAACAGCCACGAAGGCCCATGCAGCCCGTTCAGCGACTGTTGGCCCGGAAATGATGCGGTTGATCGAGAAGCATATTCTTCTGACATCATTCGATGCGGCATGGAAAGAACATCTGCACGGGCTGGACCAGATGCGTCAGGGGATCGGCCTGCGGGCTTATGCCCAGCGTGACCCGCTGAACGAGTACAAGCAGGAAGCCTTCCAGATGTTCACATACATGCTGGAGGACCTGCGGCTGCGTGTCGTGCAGTCTGTCGGGCATGTCCAGCCTGTCAGCGAGGCACCGTCCATGCCGCCGGGGCCGACTGCCTTCATGGAGGAGGATGGTCCCGCTGATGAGGAGGCGCTGGATACGGCCACGCTGGCCCGCTGGCTCAATGAGGTCCCCCGCAATGCTCCCTGTCCCTGCGGGTCCGGGCAGAAATTCAAGCACTGCCACGGCAGGATGATCTGAGAAGGCGGGCTGCTTCCTGCTGGGGGCAGCCCCTTCTGATGCACGGTGTGCTGGTGCATGGTAATGGGTGTTTCAACATTGTTTTGGGAGAAGTAAGGTCCATGGCAGGACATTCACAGTTCAAGAACATCATGCACCGCAAAGGTGCGCAGGATGCCAAGCGCGCCAAGCAGTTTGCCAAGGTCATCCGTGAGATCACGGTGGCCACACGGTCCGGCATGCCAGACCCGGCCATGAACCCCCGCCTGCGTGCTGCCATCACGGCAGCCCGTGAGGTCAACATGCCCAAGGATACGGTCGAGCGTGCCATCAAGAAGGCCAGCGGTGCCGGTGGTGGTGAGGATTATGTGGCCGTCCGTTATGAGGGCTACGGTCCGGCTGGTGTGGCCATCATCATCGAGGGGCTGACCGATAACCGCAACCGTACGGCCTCCGAAGTCCGGGCGGCTTTCTCCAAGCATGGTGGTTCCATGGGAGAAACCAATTCCGTGTCCTTTGGCTTTGACCATATCGGCGTGATCACCTATCCGCAGGATGCTGCTTCTGAGGATGACATGCTGGAAGCCGCCATTGAAGCCGGGGCTGATAACGTGGAGACCACGGAAGACGGCCACGAAATCACCACGGCCATGGAGGCCCTGATGAGCGTGCGTGATGCGCTGGAAGGCCGTTTTGGCGAACCCCGTTCCGCCAAGCTGGACTGGCGTCCGCAGACGACCGTCACGCTGGATGAGGATCAGGCCCGCTCCGTTCTCAAGCTGATTGACGTGCTTGAGGAGAATGACGATGTGCAGGCCGTCTATGCCAATTTCGACCTCCCTGATGAGGTGGCCGAGGCTCTGGCAGCTTGATCCGTCTCATGGGGATCGACCCCGGCCTGCGTTTCATGGGCTGGGGTATCGTGGATGTGGAGGGGAACCGCCTGCGCCATGTGGCTGACGGTGTGCTGGCGACCCAGAGTGGTGATGACGTTCCCCGCCGTCTGTGCGACCTGCATGAGGGGCTGATGAGGCTCATCCAGCAGTATGGTCCTGCAGAAGCTGCCGTTGAGGAAACCTATGTGAACCGCAACGGCTCCTCCACGCTCAAGCTGGGCTATGCCCGTGGCGTGGCCCTGCTTGTGCCCGCCCTTGCCGGGCTGAGCGTGCATGAATATGGGGCCATGGCTGTGAAGCGGGCTGTGGTTGGTACGGGGGCGGCCACGAAGGAGCAGGTCAGCATGATGGTCCGCCGTCTGTTGCCGGGGGCGGAGGTCCGGCGGGCTGATGCGTCCGATGCACTGGCTATCGCCATCTGCCATGCCCATCATCGGGCCAGTGCCCGGCATGTAGCCGCAGGAGTACGCATGGCATGATCGGACAGCTGACAGGCCTTGTCTCTCATATCGATGGTGATCACTGCCTCATTGATGTGAATGGGGTGGGGTATGTTGTCTCAGCCTCCAGCCATACGCTGGGGCTGCTGCCCCGCCCGCCGGAAGTCGCCCGTGTACTGGTGGAAACGGTTGTGCGGGAAGATGCCATCCAGCTTTTTGGTTTTGCGGAGGCGGATGAGCAGGCATGGTTCCGTCTTCTTACGACCGTTCAGGGTGTAGGGGCCCGTGTGGCTCTGGCCATTCTGTCAGTTAGCCGCCCCAGTCTGCTCTGGCAGGCTGTCCATGCTGAGGACAGGACAGCCTTTACGCAGGCTGCCGGGGTTGGCCCCAAGCTGGCAGTCCGCCTCCTGACGGAGCTCAGGAGCAAAGTGGCCAAAATGCCGGCTCCTGCCAGCATGAGTGGGACGTCCATGAGTGCTGGGGGGGGCGGAGCAGCCATCGGTACCAGCCTGCATGGCAGTGCCGGGCTGGAGCAGGATGCCCTCATGGCGCTGGAAGGGCTGGGCTTCCGTCGGGCTGAAAGCTGGCCCATCATCAGCCGTCTCATTGGAGACCACGTTGGGGAAGGGCTGGATGTCATCATCCGTCTTGCTCTCAAGGAACTGGCCCGGTAGGCAGAGGGTAGAGGGAAAGAACGGGGCCGATGAACCAGTTTGTGCCAGATATGCCGCCCGGCCGTGCGCCGGAGACGGATGCCACACGCCAGCCGGAGGATGTGGCCGATGCCACCCTGCGGCCGCAGACCCTGGCCGACTTTACGGGCCAGAAAGCCAGTCGGGAAAATCTCTCCATCTTCATCGAGGCAGCCCGCAAACGGGGTGATGCGCTGGACCACGTCCTGCTGCATGGCCCGCCGGGGCTGGGAAAGACGACTCTTGCGCAGATCGTCTCCCGTGAGCTTGGCGTGGGCTTTCGTGCCACGTCCGGGCCGGTGATCCAGCGGGCTGGAGACCTTGCGGCCATCCTGACAAATCTTCAGCCTCGTGATGTGCTGTTCATTGATGAGATTCATCGTCTTCAGCCAGCGATTGAGGAAATCCTCTATCCGGCGATGGAGGACTTCCAGCTGGACCTCGTCATCGGGGAAGGCCCCGCGGCCCGTTCCGTGCGGATTGATCTGGCGCCTTTCACGCTCGTGGCAGCCACGACACGGTCCGGCCTGCTGGCCACACCATTGCGGGACCGGTTCGGCATTCCGTTGCGTCTGGTGTTCTATACGCCTGATGAATTGCGGCAGATCGTCAGCCGGGGGGCGGGGAAGCTGGGCATGGCCCTGACAGATGAAGGAGCCGAGGAAATTGCCCGCCGTTCCCGAGGGACGCCGCGCATTGCCGGAAGGCTGCTGCGCCGCGTGCGGGACTTTGCGCTTGTGGCGAAGAAAGAGATTGTTGACCGTGCGCTGGCAGATGCAGCCCTCTCCCGGCTGGAGGTGGACAGTCATGGTCTTGATGCGATGGACAGGCGCTATCTGCGCCGCATTGCCGAGCATCACAGGGGTGGCCCAGTAGGGGTGGAAACTCTGGCAGCAGCTTTGGCAGAAGCCCGTGATACGCTGGAGGACGTCGTGGAACCCTATCTGATACAGGAAGGGCTCGTCCTGCGGACCTCACGGGGGCGGATGCTGGGTGAACCGGGCTGGCGTTATCTCGGTCTCACACCGCCATCAGACAATCTGGCACCACGGTTCCTGTAGGGGCCGTCATCGGGGGAGAACAGCATGGCGGCACATCACTGTCAGTTCCGTATCTATTATGAGGATACAGATGCAGGGGGCATCGTTTATCATGCCCGGTATCTGGGTTTTGCCGAACGGGCCCGGGCCGAGGCCTTGCGCAGCCTTGGGCTTGGCGTCGGAGAGATGGCAGAACAGGATGGAATCGGTTTTGTCGTCAGGCAGCTGGGTATCCGGTATCATGCGCCCCTGCGGCTGGATGAACTGATGGATGTGGAGACGGTGCTGCTTCAGATGTCGGGAGCCCGGCTGAATCTGCGGCAGGTCATCACCAATCTTTCCCGTGAGGGGCAGAAGTCAGTGGTGATTGAGGTGGAACTGGCCTGCCTGAAGCTGGCTGGCATGAGCCCCTTGCGTCTTCCGGCATCCTACAGGGAAAAACTCTCAGGACTGACGGTGCCGGAAGAACGTTCCGCCTGACAAAAGATTTAAAGATAAAGATGTTTGCTCTTTCTGCGTCCTGTGCCATTGAAAAAGGAGCATCCTGCCGCAACATGGGGCAGTAGTCCTTTATCCAACAGAACCATAGAAAACAGGAGAAAGCGGAGTGGATCAGGCTGTGAATTCGAGTGCTCTGGGTGCTGCCGGGGCAGCGGGGCTTTCGCCCTTTCATCTGTTCCTGAATGCTTCGCTGGCTGTGCAGCTGGTCATGATCGGGCTGGTGCTGTGCAGCATTTTTGTGTGGGCGGTGATTGTGGAGAAGGTGCTTCTCCTTCGCCGGGTCAATCGCGAGGCCACGGGGTTTGAGGACAGATTCTGGTCCGGCGGGTCTCTGGATGATCTTTATGACAGCGAGGGTGCCCGGCCTGTCCATCCGATGGCTGCCGTTTTCGGGGCGGCGATGGGGGAGTGGCGTCGGTCCTCCCGTATTGCGGGCATTGACGTGATTCATGGGGGTACGTCCGAGCGCATCGACCGGGCCATCAGCATTACGGTCGCTCGTGAGACCGAACGTCTGAGCCGCTACCTCGTCATGCTGGCCACCATCGGCCCGGTAGCTCCGTTTGTCGGGCTGTTCGGGACGGTCTGGGGTATCATGCACGCATTCAGCTCCATCGCTTCCATGCACAATACGAACCTCTCCGTCGTGGCACCGGGCATTTCCGAGGCCCTGTTTGCGACGGCCATCGGTCTGCTCACGGCCATCCCGGCCTATGTGGCCTACAACCTCATCAGCCGTAGCGTGGACAATTTTGCTGAGCGGATGGAAGGCTTCGGGACCGAGTTTGCAGCCATCCTCTCCCGCCAGTCCGAAGAGCGCGGCAGCGGGAGGGGCTGAGCATCATGGAGGCTTCATCACGCAGTGGACGCAGGGGCAGGCGGCGGAGCCAGCCTGAAGCTGGCATCAATGTCACCCCGCTGGTGGATGTCATGCTCGTGCTGCTCATCATCTTCATGGTGACGGCACCGATGCTGACCAGCGGTGTGAATGTCGATCTGCCGCAGACAAGCGCCAAGCCGGTCAACTCGGACGACAAGCCCATTACGGTATCCATCAAGAGCGACGGCAGCCTGTATCTGGGGGATGACCCTGTCAGTGGGGATGACCTCGTGACACGGCTGAAGCAGATGGCAAGCGATGATCCTGGCCGTCGCATCTTTGTGCGGGCCGATGCCCATATCGACTATGGCAAGGTGATGAGCACGATGGGGCAGATCACATCTGGCGGCTTCACGCATGTTGCCCTGCTGGCACAGCAGCCGCAGGGCGGCCAGTAAGGAGAGACTGTGTGAGCCTCTCTGCGTCATCACCGTTTGACGAAACACCACCGCCCTATCAGCGGCGGGAAAGGAAGCAGTCCAGCCTGGTGACGGGCGGGGTGCTGGCTTCCCTGCTGCTGCATGGGGGAGTGCTGGGCTTTCTGCTCTGGCATCCACAGCCACCGCTGCCGGAACCTCAGCCGGACGAGCAGACGGTCACCATGGTGTATGAGACGACCGGCGGGGCCCGGCCAGCGGCCCGGTCTTCTCACAAGGCCGAGGTTCCGGCGCCGCAGGCACCTACGGAGACAAAGGCCCCACCGGCGCCACAGCCGCCCAAGCCGAAGCCGGTTGAGCCACCTCCGCCCGCTCCGCCACCACCCCGGCCTGTACAGGCTGCGCCGGAACCGTCCCATGTGGCGGTGAAAACGCCGGTCCAGCAGCGTGCTCCCGTGCAGGAAAAGGGTGAGGTGAGTGAACAGGCAAAGCCGAAGCCGGAGCCCGTGCATAAGCAGGCACAGGTCAAGGCGCCGGATCACAAGGTGGAAAAGCCCCCTGCCAAGCCGCAGCTCTCCCATACCCAGCAGGAGCATGAGGCCAAAAAAACGCAGGAGGACAGCCGCTCCCTGCTGGCCACGCTGGATGAGTACCGGAGCCAGGAGAAGCAGGAGCGCCCGCCCAAGGCGATGCCCAATCAGGCGCAGGGTGGGTCACCCCGTGGTGGTGGCCGTCCTGATGGCGATACCGGGGCGCTGACAAGTGGTGAGCAGAATGCCATCGGGTCGTCCGTGCAGCGCTGCTACCAGGAGGATACGCTGGCCCGGAATTACCAGAATTTCTCTGCCCGCATGATGGTGACGGTGGATGCCTCCGGCGAGGCCCGCATGGTCACATTTCTGCCGGAGACCCGTGCCCGTATGGCAGCGGATCCGACCTATCGGGTCCAGGCCGAGCGGGCGAGGGATGCCGTGTTGAGTCCAACCTGTTCCCGCCTGCCCGTGCCGAAGCGCCTGCTGGGGCAGGTGCGGCAGTTCCGTTTTCTGTTCAAGCCCTGAGGCTGGATTTATCTGAGGTTGTTTCATGTCGTTTTTTTCTGATACCGAAGCCGGCATCCTCCAGCGGCATCTGTCCCGCCGCTCCCTTCTGGGCGGTGCTGCCGCCGGTGGTGTGCTTGTCACGCCGCTGGCTCTTCTGGGCGGGACGGCCCGGGCAGCAGGTGACAGCGCTCCGGCAGAGATCACGGTCGCTGGCGCCCATCAGGCCCCCATTCCCATCGTGATTCCTGATTTCGGGCCGGGGCTGGGGAACCAGATTTCTGGCGTCATTTCGGCCGACCTGTCCAGCACAGGGCTTTTCCAGGTCATGGGGGGAACGGTACCGGCTTCCGTTCAGCCGGATTTCTCGGCACTGAAGGGCCGTGGGGCCCGTGTGGCCGTGGCTGGCAGTGCCGCCGGGTCTGACAGCGTGCGGGTCGAGATGCGCCTTTGGGACGTTGTGGCGGGCCAGCAGATGGAAGGTCGGGCCTATACGGCCTCCCAGAGCAACTGGCGCCGCATTGCACACATCATTGCGGATGCCATCTACAAGCGCCTGTTGGGTGAGGATGGTTATTTCGATACCCGCATCGCCTATATTTCCCGTACAGGTCCCCGGCGGCATCAGTCCACCCGTCTGGCCATCATGGATCAGGATGGGGCCAATGCCCACATGCTGACCAATGGCAGCTGGCTGACGCTGGAACCCCGCTTCAGCCCGATCAGCGAGCAGCTGGCATTTCTGTCCTATGCCAACAATCGGCCCCGTGTGTATGTCTATGACCTCAATACGGGACAGCAGACCATTCTGGGCACGTTCGAGGGGATCTCTTTCGCTCCCCGCTTTTCTCCTGATGGGCGGAGCATCATCCTGTCCGCCACGACAAGGGATGGCGGGGCGGATCTGTACCTGATTGATCTGGCGACCCAGCATCGGCGTCGTCTGACATCGGCCCCGGGTGTGATTGATACCAGCCCGTGCTTCAGCCCGGATGGCCAGAACATCGTCTTCAACTCTGACCGTGGCGGTTCGCCACAACTTTACGTGATGAGCGTCAATGGTGGGGATGCCCGGCGCATTTCCTACGGCCATGGTCACTATGGCTCGCCCGTGTGGTCACCAAGAGGGGACCAGATCGCTTTTGTCCGCATTGGTTCAGGGGGGTTCACCCTTGGCGTGATGGGGCCGGATGGCGTTGGTGAGCGGTCTCTGACACAGGGCTTCACGGTGGAAAGCCCAAGCTTTGCTCCCAATGGCCGTGCGCTGGCATTCTGTCGCCAGAATGCGGCAGGGGCTGGGGGAGCGGGCTTCAGCTCTTCCATCGCCGTGATTGACGTGGCAGGCTTCAATGAGCATATCATTCCTACTACGACCGGGGCTTCTGACCCGGCCTGGTCGCCGCTGCGGCGCTGAGCGCAGGGAATGTTTTTCTGGCCATGGGAGACCTTGTGCTTCCATGGCATCGGTGGCCTTCGGGCTGCCAGCCGCCTTTCCCCATCTGCGTCTTGCAGGTGGGTGAAAAACTCCCCATCTACTGGGGTGCATCTTTTTGCAGGAGATTGTCATGAAGTTGAAGATGTTCGCCGTGCTGGGCATGGCCTGCGCTCTGACCGCCTGTAGTGGTAACCACAAGGACCACGACAACAATGGCGATGGGCAGAACATGCAGCAGATGAGCCAGGGTCCCGTTCCGGGCAGCCAGGCTGATCTGGTCGCCACTGCCGGGGACCGCGTCTATTTCGAGCTGAACAAGAACCAGCTCAACAGCGAAGGCCGTGCCACGCTGGACAAGCAGGCTGCCTGGCTTGCCCGTTACCCGCAGGTCAACATCCTGGTGGCTGGCAACTGTGACGACCGTGGCACCGAGGAGTATAACATTGCTCTGGGTCAGCGTCGTGCCAATGCCGCCCGTGAGTATCTGGAGGCCAAGGGTGTGGCGCCGTCCCGTATCATGACGATCTCTTATGGTAAGGACCGGCCGACGGCTGATGGTGATACGCCGGAAGCATGGGCACAGAACCGTAACGCCATTACGTCTGTCCGTTAAAGCAGGCCCGGTTCCGGGAAACCTGTAGGAAGGGGCAGATGATGCCCTTTCCGGGAAAGGTCGGGCCGGTTGAGGAAACCGGCCCGATTTTTTTTATGTGTGATGATTGCCTGTCCGTTGGGAGATGAGATCATGGGTCATTCTGCTCGGCCTGTTCTGGGGCCTGTTTCAGCCATTCTGAAAAGTGCGCTGGGGGCCGTGCTGCTCTCCTGCACGGCAAGCGCAGCATTTGCTTCGGCATGGGCGGAGGATGGTCTCTCCCGCGAGGCCATCATGCGGCAGCATCAGGCACTGGCCCGTCAGCATGATGGTGGTGGCCTGGGTGATGGTGTGGGCAGTGTTGATGAGCAGGGTGAGGATCTTTCCGCTCCCCTTCCGACATCCAGCGGTGATGACAGCAACCGGTCTTCGGGTGTTTCATCAGGGCGTAGCGGAGGCGATCTTGTGGCCAATCTGCTGGAGCGTGTGAATTCTCTGGAGAGCCAAGTGCGGGAGATGCATGGCCAGATGGAGCAGATGAGCAATCAGCTTCATCAGGATGAGGCTGCGGTGGCGAAGCAGATGGGGGACATGCAGTTTGCCCTCGAGAATGGTCATCATGCTGCGTCCCGTCCGGCTCCCGAAGCCGGGGAAGCGGCGGCATCAGCCCCGGCGGCGGTCGTAGCGCCGCCGCCGGCAACGCCACAGGCAACTTCCGTGGCCGATACCCTCAAGGCAGGTCGTGCGGCCCTGAAGGCCCATCAGTATGAGGCTGCGGAGACACAGGCCCGGCAGGCCCTCAAGCAGAGCAAGACAGGCTGGAGCCGCACGGAGGCCCAGTATCTGCTGGCGCAGTCGCTGGCCGGGCAGAAATCCTACAAGAATGCCGCACTGACCTACTACGATGTGTACAGCCATTCGCCTGATTCCCCACGGGCACCAGAGGCCCTGCTGGGTGTTTCGGCGTCCATGCTGGCACTGGGCAACAGGACGGCATCCTGCGAGGCCCTGCAACGGCTGCACAAGGAATTCCCCAATGCTTCGGCCCGGGTGAAGTCGTCCGAGAAAATTTTCAGCGAGCGGGCAGGCTGTCATTAAGGAGCATGGTGGGGACGACGGAGCTGGATAAAGATGGGGTGAGGCCCGTCACGCCCGGTGAGTTTTCTGACATCATGTCCCGGATCGGTCCTGTGGGGCCGGATGAGGCGGCGCATCCACTCTGCATCGCCGTGTCTGGTGGGGGCGATTCCATGGCATTGGCCCTGCTGGCCCGGGGGTGGAGGCGCCATGTTCTGGCGCTGGTCGTGGATCATGCCCTGCGGCCTGAATCGGCCGGGGAAGCTGCTCTGACCTGCCAGCGTCTTGCGGAACTGGATATTCCGGCACGGCAGCTCACGTTGGCCCCTCTCAGACCCGGCGGGATACAGAACCGGGCCAGAGAAGCCCGTTTCGGTGTTCTGGAAAGTGCCTGTATCGACGCTGGAGGCTCCGTTCTGCTGGTGGCGCATCATGAGGCGGACCAGGAGGAAACACTCTGGATGCGTCAGGAGCGGGGCAGTGGACCCCGGGGATTGTGTGGCATGGCGGCCCGGACTGTGCGGGGGCGGATCACTCTGCTGAGGCCGTTATTGGGGATTCGGCCGGAACGGCTGAAAATGACGCTGCGCACCGCTGGGGTGTCCTGGTGTGAGGACCCATCAAATCAGAACCGCCGTTTCCGCCGTGTGGAAGTCCGGCAGGATCTGACAGATGCCGGGCGGCGGGCGATGCATGTTCTAAGGCAGGGTGCCTGTGCCAGACAGAAGAGGGTTGAGGATCGGCTGGCGGCTCTCATGGCCTGTGGGGTAGCCTGGCAGCCGGAAGGATGGCTGAAACTTGCACCGGAAATTCTTCAGCTGGGGGGCGGTGAGGATCATGACACGGAGCCGTTGCTGGAGGATGAATTGCTGGGGCGGCTGATCCGCCTTGTGGGGGGGCAGGATTATGTGCCTTCCCGTCAGGCTGTTGTGGCCCTGCGGCGGGCTGGAAAAGGCTCTCTGGGGCGGGTCTGCCTGCATCCTCTCCGGGCGCGGGAAACAGGCTGGATGCTGTACCGCGAGGCCCGGAACCTGACGGAAAAGCGTCCGGCCCGGCATGGGCAGTGCTGGGACGGGCGCTGGCGGTATCTGGGGCCTGATCATGCGGATGCGGTCGTGGCGGCTCTGGGACCGTGGCAGCGGGCGGGGCGGGCCGTTCCGGCCTGTGTTCTGCCCGCTCTGCCTGCCCTGTGGGTTGGGGGTGAACCTGTTGCAGTTCCAGAGGGCATGAGAGGGCTGCGGCCCGACCTGCCCCGTGTGACTTTTGTCTGGGATGGGGGAACGCCCCTGACAGGGGAACGGGACTGGACGGGATGAAACAGGCCGTGCGAATGAGGCGGAATCAGGGTTTTTCATCCATTTTGGCCTGATGGGGGTGGGAACGCTGCCAGAAATACCTATCTTGAAGGCACTGAGTGTGACGCCGGCCCGGCCTGTGCGTCCCGATTTGTGAGGTTTTTGAAGAGATGAAAAACATTGGCCGTAATGTTGCGATCTGGGTGGTCATCGTCCTGGCGGTCATCGGCATGTTGGCGGCATTCCAGCCTGGGGGCAGCCGACAGGCCGTTCAGAAGATCGCCTATTCTGACTTCGTGCATGATGTGGAGCGTCATGAGGTCCGGTCCGTTACCATCCGGGAGCAGAACATTTCCGGCGTGCTGACCAATGGTACGTCGTTCGAGACCTATGCTCCGTCCGACCCCTCGATGGTGTCCCGGCTGACGGCAGCTGGAGTTGAGGTGACTGCCCACCCGCCCCAGAGTGATGATAATCCCGTTCTTCGTTACATTGCGGCTTATCTGCCGATCATCCTGATGCTGGGCCTGGGCTTCATGGTCTTTCGCCAGATGCAGAATGGCGGGGCCGGGCGGGGGGCGATGAGCTTCGGCAAGTCCCGTGCCAAGATGATGGTGGAGAAGAAGGGGCGCGTCACCTTTGCTGACGTGGCCGGGGTGGATGAAGCCAAGGAAGACCTTGTCGAGATTGTCGACTTCCTCAAGGACCCGCATAAATTCACCCGTCTGGGGGGACGCCTGCCCAAGGGTGTTCTGCTGGTTGGTCCTCCCGGTACAGGGAAGACCCTGCTGGCCCGTGCCGTGGCTGGCGAGGCCAATGTGCCGTTCTTCAGCGTTTCCGGATCCGATTTTGTCGAGATGTTCGTCGGTGTTGGTGCATCCCGTGTCCGTGACATGTTCGAACAGGGGAAGAAGAATGCGCCCTGCATCATCTTCATCGATGAGATCGACGCCGTAGGCCGCCAGCGTGGTGCTGGTCTGGGAGGTGGCAATGATGAACGTGAGCAGACACTGAACCAGATGCTTGTGGAGATGGATGGTTTCGACAGTAACGAGGGGGTCATCCTCATTGCAGCGACCAACCGTCCCGATGTGCTGGATCAGGCTCTGCTGCGTCCGGGCCGGTTCGACCGGCAGGTCGTCGTGCCCAACCCGGACATGCTGGGGCGTGAAAAGATTCTTCAGGTTCATCTGAAGAAGCTGCCCCTGTCTGCGGATGTCAACCCAAGGGTGATTGCACGGGGCACGCCCGGTTTTTCGGGTGCGGAACTGGCCAATCTTGTCAATGAGGCCGCCCTGTTTGCGGCACGGCAGAACAGGAAGGTCGTCTCCATGGCCCAGTTTGAGGAGGCCCGGGACAAGATATGGATGGGTGCCGAGCGCCGGTCTGCCGTCATTGAGGAGGAAGAAAAGCGCATGACAGCCTATCACGAGGCTGGCCATGCCATTGCTTCCGTGCTGACCCCGGGGACAACCCCCATCCACAAGGCTACGATCGTGCCTCGTGGGCGGACTCTTGGCATGGTGATGAGCCTGCCGGACAAGGACCCTGATGTCATATCCCGTCGGGAGGCCTATGCCCGCATCGTCGTGGCCGTGGCCGGGCGTGTGGCGGAGGAGATCATTTATGGTCATGATGCCGTGACCAGCGGTGCGGCCTCCGACATCAGCCAGGCGACCAGCACAGCCCGGTCCATGGTGGCACAGATCGGCATGAGCGAGCTTATCGGCATGGTGGACTGCACGGACAGGAGTCAGATTTCCGGCCAGACAGGTCGTGAGATCGACCAGGAAGTCCGCAAGCTGATCGATCAGGCATATGGCCAGTGCAAGCATACTCTTCTGACCCATATTGATGCCCTTCATGCCCTTGCTGCGGCGCTGGTGGAATATGAGACGCTGACGGGCGAGGAAGTGAAAAAGGTCATCCGGGGGGAACCGCTGGGCAAGGAAGAAGAGGAGGAATATTCCTTCAATGGGCGTCGTCCGTCGGTGCCATCTTCCGGTGCCATGTCGGGCGCTGCCAGTGGGGGAGAAGTGGCCTCCCAGCCGGCCTGATCGGGCTGAGGCTATTCTGGTCTGACTGACAGGGATGACGGGCGCATGGCAGCACTGGCCATGCGCCCGTTCTGTTTATGAAAGGCTTGCGTATCGGGGGAATGGCTGGCATTGCAGGGAGCATCTGGTGCAGGAAGGCAAGCCCTGTCAGCTGTTGGCAGAAGCCGCATATGGTATGGAAGACGGAGGGGAAGTCATGGCAGACGGGCGGAAGTTTTTCGGGACTGACGGGATCCGTGGCGAGGCCAATACGGCACCCATGACGGTGGAGATAGCCCAGAAGCTGGGGCAGGCGGCGGGTCTGTATTTCTGCCGGCAGACAGGGCGCCAGCATCGCCACACGGTTGTGCTGGGCAAAGATACGCGTCTTTCCGGTTACATGATCGAGTGTGCCCTGGTGTCCGGTTTTCTCTCGGCAGGTGTGGATGTCGTCCTGCTGGGGCCGCTGCCTACGCCTGCTGTTGCTTTTCTGACCCGCTCCCTGCGGGCTGATCTGGGTGTCATGATTTCGGCATCCCACAATCCTTTCACGGATAACGGGATCAAGCTGTTCGGCCCGGACGGGTTCAAGCTTTCCGATGCTGTTGAGGCAGAGATCGAAGCCCTGATGGGGGACGATTTGAGCGGACAGCTGGCATCGCCGGCGGCCATAGGGCGGGCCTCCCGCCTGAATGATGCGGCAGGCCGGTATATTGAGAGTGTCAAATCGTCCTTTCCGCGGGGATTGCGGCTGGATGGCCTGAAAATCGTGCTCGATTGTGCGCATGGTTCTGCCTACCGTGTGGCACCTGCAGCCCTTTGGGAACTGGGGGCAGAGGTCATAACCATAGGGGCCTCACCGGATGGGTTGAACATCAATGATGGTGTCGGCTCTACCCATCCGCAGGCACTCTGTGAAGCTGTGCGGGCTCATGGGGCAGATTGCGGTATTGCGCTGGATGGGGATGCGGACCGTGTCCTGTTCACCAATGAGCGGGGCGAGCTGGTGGACGGGGACCAGATACTGGCTCTCATCGCTACACTCTGGAAGCGCATGGGGCGGCTGAATGGTTCCGAGATCGTGGCGACTGTCATGTCCAATATCGGGCTGGAGGATTATCTGGCAACGCAGGGGCTAAGCCTGTATCGAACGGCTGTCGGGGACCGTTATGTTGTGGAGCGCATGCGCCAGACGGGAGGCAATCTTGGCGGGGAGCAGTCCGGCCATATGGTGCTGTCCGATCACGCCACAACAGGGGATGGCCTGCTGGCGGCGCTTCAGGTTCTGGCAGCTCTGGTGGAATCCGGCCAGCCAGCCAGTGAGCTGTGTCATCTTTTTGAGCCTTATCCCCAGACCCTGAAAAATGTGGCCTACAAGGGTGATAATCCCATGAAGCATCCGGCCCTTGGGGAGATTGTCAGCTGGGCGGAAGAACGGCTGAAGGGGAAGGGGCGTCTTGTACTGCGGGCCAGCGGGACAGAACCGTTGATCCGCGTGATGGTGGAGGCCCGGGACAGGGCTCTGGTAGCCGAGGTCGTGGACCGGGTCAGTGCCCATATCCAGACGTTGGCCGGAGCCTGAAAAGCCTTTCCCTTTCAGTAAGGAAAAAGCCCCTGCACCATGGGGCAAGGGCCTTTTTCTTTACTTCACGGGAGATGGGAGGGCTGCTCCGTGCCTGGATTTCAGCCTGCCTGACGCAGGGGAGCTGACCCTTCGGTAAAGCCTTGCGAAGAAGCAGAGGTACCAGCCGCCACGGCCGGATCCTGAAGGATGTAACCCCGACCCCAGACGGTGGTGATCATGTGTTCGGCACCGAAGCGCTGAAGCTTGCGCCGCAGCTTGCAGATGAAGACATCAATGATCTTCATTTCGGGTTCGTCAATGCCACCATAGAGATGGTTCAGGAACATGTCCTTGGTGAGGACTGCACCCTTGCGCAGGAGCAGCAGCTCCAGAATGGAATATTCCTTGCTGGTGAGGTGCAGGAAGTGACCATTGACGCTGACCATCCGGCTTTCAAGGTCCAGTTCCAGCGGGCCAACGCGCAGGCGTGATTCAGCGATGCCGTAAGAACGGCGGGTCAGAGCCTGGATGCGCGCCTGGGTCTCGCTCATGTCGAAGGGTTTGGTAACGTAGTCATCAGCCCCAGCTGAGAAGGCGGCCACCTTGGTCGGGGAGTCTGTCCGGACGGACAGAACCATGATGGGCGTGGAGATCCGGGAGCGCCGGACCTGACGGATGAGCTCTTCTCCCGGCAGGTCGCTCAGTACCAGCTCGGTTATGAAGAGATCATATTCATAGTGCTTGAACATGTTGAGGGCTTCATCGGCGGTTTTGACGTGGTCGACCGCGTAAGAGGACTTCCCCAGTACCTTTACCAGATGGCTTACAGCGCCGCTGTCGCTATCAGCGATGAGAATACGCATAATTTCAACTCCCCTTGGAACGGTTGTATTATGGAAGAGATTTTTTATGAAATGCAACCTTTGATTGTTTTTTTAGCAATCCATACAACCAGAACTTTCGTCGTATATGTCAGGATCATAGGACTTTTTTGTGTCAAATAATGGGTTTTTTGATGTTTTTCTTTACAGAAAAGAAGAATATGATAGGCTTCTGATAAGGTAATATGAAGTTATACTTACATTTAATTTATATTTTTTTTTTAAATACTGAAATTATTTTCAGCAATTACCATAGTAAAAAATTGTATTTAAATATAAGTGAAAAATTAAGCAACAATATAGTTTTGCTAAATGGGCCTGTCGAACAAGGGTTATAGAACGTTCCTAATTTTTTTTATGGGAACGGGGCAGGTCATCAATTCTTTTAATGATAAAATAAAACTGTTTTAATCCTATTTCGAGGGTAAAACATTTGGAAATAGGATGTAGGAGGTCCGAATCGTTTCAGGCTTCACCGCTCTTCGTATCGGTGGAGGCCAGAAGCTGGGTGATCTGTTCTGGCGTGCCGATCAGGGCGCAGGCAACGGGATGGGTCCTGTCTGCAACCAGGACAATGCGTGTCTGCGTAGAGCTGGGGAAAAGGTCTGTTTCCACGGTAAAGACGGAGGCATCCTGCCTGTCCTGTGCCTTTGCCCCACGGGCCGCCTCGCTGAGGAGGCGGGCGCAGATGCGCTCCAGTGCGGGGAGCAGGCGGTTGGCTGTCTGCTCCTCCGTTTCAATTCCGTCGGTTGTGGAGCGACGGTGATGGGTGACCAGCTCGACCCAGCCTGACCGGGTCAGGAAACTGGGGATACCCGTATCGGGTGTCTCCCGCTCGGCACGGAGGATGAGGCCGGTCCGGGCGAGGGAGAGGATGTCCAGCTTTGGCAGGCGGGCGGGGTCAAGAGCAATGGTCACGGTTACTGTTTCCTTGGAGGGGTCAGACCCATTCGCCAGAGCGCATGAGGGGTGTGCGCTGGCCATCCTTCAGGCCGTCAATGTTGATCCTGTCGGAACCGATCATCCAGTCGATATGGATGATGGAATGATTGGCTCCACGGGCGATCAGCTCTTCTTCACTCTGCCCTTCAGGGTTGGTCATGCATTTCGTGTAAGCCTGCCCAAGAGCGATGTGGCAGGCGGCATTCTCATCGAACAGGGTGTTCTGGTACAGGATGCCACTCCGGGAGATGGGGGAGGAGTGGGGTACGAGGGCAACCTCGCCAATGCGGCGTGCGCCTTCATCACTGTCCAGAATGCGTTTCAGCACATCTTCGCCTTTGCTGGCATGAGCCTCCACGATGCGCCCCTTTTCGAAGCGGACCCGGATTCCGTCAATCAGCGATCCCTGATGGAAGAGTGGCTTGGTGCTGGAGACGGTCCCTTCCACACGGGCACAGTGTGGGGTGGTGAAGACTTCCTCTGTCGGGATGTTCGGGTTGCAGACAATGCCATTCTTGGCTTCTTCGGCACCACCGGCCCAGAGGTGGCCATCCGCCAGCCCGACCGTCAGGTCTGTGCCCGGTCCGGTGAAGTGCAGGGCGTCGAAGCGGCGGTCATTCAGCATGGCAGCACGGGCATGGAGGGTCCGGTTATGGTCCGCCCAGGCGGCTACCGGGTCGGCCACATCCACGCGGGAGGCCTGGAAGATGCCATTCCACAGGGCGGTGAGGGCTTCCTCTGCTGGCAGATGTGGAAAAACCTGCTCGGCCCAGGCCGGTGTGGCGCAGGCAATGATGTTCCAGTTGATGTCAAAATTGGTGATGCGTTCCATGGCCGGACGATAGGCCGTGGAGCTGGCCCGGCTGACACGGGAGATGTGGTCCGGGTTCTGGTCCTTCAGCAGGGTCGGGTTCCCCCCCGTGATGGCCATGCGGGCGGCTCCTTTGCCAAAGGCTTCCGCCATGCCGTTGGCTAGCCAGCCCGCTGCCGTGTCAAAGCTGTCTTCATGACCGTGCTGGAAGCGGGCCAGCGTAGTCTCATCATCCTGATACAGGGTTGTGACCAGTGACGCTCCGGCCTTGTATGCATGGGCCGTGATGCGCCGGATGAGGGGTACGGCTTCCAGCCCTGCCGTGATGATGAGCTGCTGGCCAGGTGTGATGTTCAGCCCCGTACGGACGGAAACTTCGGCCAGACGGTCCAGAAGCTGGTCATGTGTGAAAGAGGATGTGGGCATGGGTCTGTCCTGTTAATCTGTAAAATGATGAGGGGGCTGATGCGTCAGCGGGGCAGCAGGTCATCCAGTGCGGCCAGCAGGGCGTCCATCTCCTCATCCGTGCCGATGGTGATGCGGAGCCAGTCGCTGATGCGGGGGCTGCCGCCCTGATGGCGGACGATGATGGCCCGCTCCCGCAGGCCGGTGAAAAGCGTGTCAGCTGGGCATGAGGGGTGATGGGCCAGAATGAAATTGGCCGTGGAGGGCAGGACCGTCATGCCACGCTCCCGCAGGGCTGCCACGGTGCGCTCCCGTGTGGCGATGATGCGGGTGGTGGTCTGTTCCAGCCACTCCGTGTCCCGGATGGAGGCCTCAGCCCCGGCCTGTGCCGGGCGGGACAGCGGATAGGAGTTGAAGCTGTCTTTTACCCGTGTCAGCCCTTCCACCAGCTCCGCCGAGCCGATGGCATAGCCCACGCGCAGCCCCGCCAGACCGGAGGATTTGGAGAAGGTACGGACGATAAGAAGGTTGGGATAACGCTGTGTCAGGGCCACGGCGCTGGTCCCGCCGAAATCGACATAGGCTTCATCGATGATGACCGTCTGGGTATTGAAGCGCTTCAGAAGTCCTTCAATGGCTGGCAGGGGCAGGCTGATGCCGGTGTTGGCATTGGGATTGGCGATTATGACACCACCAGCCGGACCGTCATAATCGTCTGGTGCGATGGTGAAATCATCCCGCAGGGGAATGGTGCGGTAATCCAGCCCGAACATCTGGCAGTAGATCGGGTAGAAGCCATAGGTCACATCGCTGAACAGGACCGGCGCATCGTCACGGAAGAGGGCCCGGAAGGCGTGGGCCAGGACCTCGTCAGAACCGTTGCCGGTGAAGACGCACTCGACCGGAACTCCTTCCTGTTCAGCAATGGCCGTGCGCAGGGCCAGGGCTGTCGGGTCTGGATAGAGGCGCAGGTCATCAGTTACGCTGGCCTTCATCGCTTCCAGCGCACGGGGGGACGGACCGTAGGGGGACTCATTGGTGTTCAGCTTGACCAGATTGGTCATGCGGGGCTGTTCACCGGGGATGTAGGGCTGGAGGTCGTGGACCTGCCGGTTCCAGAAACGGCTCATGGGGCGGTGGCCTCCGCAAAGAGGCTGCCAAGGCCCTGGCGGTGGGCAAGGTCTCTGGCGGAAAGGCCTTCCGTATCCCGGATGTCCGGGTTGGCGCCACGTTCCAGCAGCAGGCGGGCCATGCCCTGCCGTCCGAACATGATGGCAAACATGAGCGGCGTGCGCCCGGCATGGTTGGCCTGGTCGATATTGGCGCCACGCTCCAGCAGCAGGCGGGCAATGGCCTCATACCCCTTGAAGGCCACACCGGAGAGCGCCGTGGCCCCCTTGGCGTCCACGCCGTTCGGGTCGGCCCCGTTGTCCAGCAGCAGGCTGGCCGTGTCGAGCTGGTCGTTGTAGGTGGCGACGATGAGGGGTGTATAGCCCCGGCTGTCGGCACAGTCTGCCGGCATGCCGGCCTCAAGAAACTGCCTGACCAGATCATTCTCACCATTGCGGGCCGCATCGATGAAGAGAGCGGTGATCTGCTCCGGGGTGAAGGACATTTCGGGCTGCGTCATGGATGGGCTGCCTTTGCGGTAAAAGAATGGGTCGTGTCAGAGGCCTCTGAATGTCCTGCCTGCCGGTGGTCAGGTCAAGGGGGAAAAGGCCTTTCTGGCGTGCAGGATATGTGGTTGCGGCAGGCCTGATGGAAGAGGGCAGGCTGACCGGAATCTGCCGCCGGGTCTGACAGGTCCAGCCTGTCTGTAAGGGATGGGTAGGAAAATTGATCTTATTTGCCGGTAGGGCATTGCGTTCTTTCGCAGGATAAGGCCACTTGTGAAATATCCGGACTGCATCGGGCCGTGTTAAGGGGCATGAGCCTGCTGTGGGTGATCGGATGATTGTTTGAATTGAGGACGTTAGATCAGTGAACAGTATGCTGTCGAAAATGAGCATAGACACGATCCGCACATTGGTGATGGATAGTGTGGAGCGTGCAAAATCCGGCCATCCGGGTACCGCAATGGCTCTGGCCCCGGCCATGTATGCTTACTGGCAGTTTACGATGTATTATAACCCGGCCGATCCCTTTTGGCCGGGGCGTGACCGATTTATCCTCTCGGGTGGGCATGCGTCCATCCTTCTCTATGCCACGGTGTTTCTGGCCGGGGTGAAGGATATTGAGAACGGGCAGGTGGTCGATCGCCCCGCCCTGACGCTGGAAGACCTGAAAAATTTCCGCCGTTTTGAATCCCGCACACCGGGCCATCCCGAATACGGGCTGACAGCCGGGGTGGAGATCACGACCGGCCCGCTGGGGCAGGGGTGCAGCAGTGCGGTGGGCATGGCCATGGCCGAGCGATGGCTTGCCACACATTACGGCCGCCCGGGGTTCGACCTCTTTGGCTATCACATTACCTCTTTCTGTGGTGATGGGGATATCATGGAGGGGGTTGCGGCCGAGGCCGCATCCTTGGCCGGACATCTGAAGCTGGGCAACCTGACATGGGTGTATGACAGCAACCGCATTTCCATTGAGGGCTCCACGGATGTGACCTTCACGGAGAATGTGGCCATGCGGTTTGAATCCTATGGCTGGCAGGTGCTGGAAGTTGCTGATGGCAACGACGTGCCTGCCATCTGTGAAGCCCTGAAACAGGGACGGGAGGAAACCTCCCGCCCGACCCTGATCATTCTCAGGACGATCATCGGTTATGGGGCACCGGGCAAGGCGGGAACGGCCTCTGCCCATGGTGAGCCGCTTGGCATGGAGGAGCTGGCAGGGGCCAAGAAGGCCTATGGCTGGCCCGAAGATGCGCCGCATTTTACCGTGCCGGATGGCGTGCAGGAGCATTTCGAGGCACTGGCCGGGCAGCGTGGTGCCAGAGCACAGGCGGAATGGGAGGCACGGTTTGCCGAGTACTGCGCCCGTTATCCGAAGGAAGGGGACGAGCTGCGGCACATTTTTGCCGGAACCCTGCCAGAAGGCTGGGAAACGGAGCTGCCTGTCTATCCGGCGGATGAGAAAGGGCTGGCCTCCCGCCAGAGTTCCGGGGAGGTGCTCAATGCCGTGGCATCCCAGTTCCCCTGGCTGGTTGGCGGGGCGGCGGACCTTGCGCCTTCTACCAAGACGCTCATCAAGGGCGCCCGGTCGGTGCAGGCCCCTTCAAACATGGTGCAGGAAGGGGCTGGCTATGATGGCCGCAACATGCACTTCGGTGTGCGTGAACATGCGATGGCCGCCATCTGCAACGGCTTGGCCCTGAGTGGCCTGCGGCCTTTCTGTGCGGGCTTCCTGATCTTTTCTGATTACATGAAGCCCGCCATCCGTCTGGCAGCGCTGATGCACCTGCCGGTGATCTATGTGTTCACGCATGATTCCATCGGCGTGGGGGAGGATGGCCCGACCCATCAGCCCATCGAGCAGCTCGCCCAGTTCCGGTCCATGCCGGGGCTGACCATGCTGCGTCCGGCAGATGCCAATGAGGTGGTGGAAAGCTGGCGTGTGGCCATGCAGCATCGTGCTGGCCCCGTGGCCCTTGCCCTGACACGGCAGAACCTGCCAACGCTGGACCGTACCCGGTATGCCTCGGCCGAGGGTGTGGCCCGTGGTGGCTACGTTCTGGCGGACTGTGAGGGTGAGCCGGAGATTCTGTTGATGGCGTCCGGCTCCGAGGTTTCGCTCGTGGTCGGTGTCTATGAGCGGCTGAAGGCTGAAGGCGTGCGGGCCCGTGTGGTCTCCATGCCAAGCTTCGATCTGTTCGAGAGCCAGGACAGGGCCTATCGTGACACCGTCCTGCCACCTTCTGTCCGTAGGCGTGTCGGTGTAGAGATGGCTTCCGGCTTTGGGTGGGACCGCTATGTGGGGCTGGATGGTGTCGTCATTGCCATGAACAGCTTTGGGGAATCCGGCGCAGCAGCAGAGCTGATGGCGAAGTTCGGCTTTACGGTAGACTCTGTTTATGAACAGGCCCGCCAGTTGTTACAGAAGGCAGACTGACTGGATAAGGAGTGAGAGTGATGGAAAACACCCCGCCAGAGACACCTTTGACCCGTCTGGTCAGCCATGGGCAGTCCATCTGGCTGGATTTCATCCGGAGGGATTTCATCGAGGATGGCCGTCTGGCAGCCATGGTGAAGGAGGACGCCCTGAAAGGGGTGACCTCCAACCCGGCCATTTTCGAGCAGGCCATTGGCCATGGTGCGGAATATGAGGAAGCCGTGCAGGCCCTCCTGGCCAGCGGCAGCCTGACAGCCGGTGCGCTTTATGAGGCGCTGGCCGTGGAAGATATCCGTCAGGCCTGCGAGGTTCTGCGGCCCGTGTTTGACGAAACCGGCGGACGGGATGGCTATGTCAGTCTAGAGGTTTCTCCTTACCTGGCAGATGATGCTGAAGGCACGCTGGCAGAAGCCCGCAGGCTCTGGCAGCGTGTTGGTCACCCCAATGTGATGATCAAGATTCCGGCGACGGAAGAGGCCATTCCAGCCATTGAGCAGGCTACTGCCGAGGGCATCAACGTCAATGTCACGCTCCTTTTTGCGCTGGGCATGTACGAGAAGGTGCTGGACGCCTATCTGCGGGGGCTGGAGGCCAGGGTGAAGGCCGGTCTGCCGGTGAATCACGTTGGCAGTGTGGCGTCTTTCTTTGTCAGCCGGATTGATGGGCGCATTGATGCCCGCATCGACCGCCGTCTGGCCGCCGGTGACCCGGAAGCCGAGGCGTTGAAGGCCCTGCGGGGGCAGGTGGCCATTGCCAATGCCCGCATGGCGTATCAGCATTATCTCAGGGTAACGGAAAGCCCGCGCTGGAAAGCTCTGGCAGGGAAAGGAGCGCAGACGCAGCGTCTTCTCTGGGCCAGTACGAGCACGAAGGACAAGGCCTATCGTGACGTGCTGTACGTGGAGGAGCTGATTGGCGCTGATACGGTCAATACATTGCCACCCCGTACGCTGGAAGCCTTCCGGGATCATGGCATCCCGGAGGAGCGCCTTGCGCAGGGTGGAGAGAGCGCCAGCCTGATTCTGGCAGAAGCAGGGCGATTGGGGCTTGATCTGGACAGTGTGACCACCACCTTGTTGGAAGAAGGTGTGACGGCTTTCGAGGTCGCTTTTGATGGATTACTCGGTGCGGTGGCAGCCCGCCGGGAAGCTGTTTTGGGGGAACGTCTTATGCGAGTATCCTTGGCATTGTCGGGTGAGTTGGAAAATGCCGTGGTTGCGGCGGGCAAGAGCTGGAGCCAGGATGGCAAGGTGCGGCGCATCTGGGAGCGTGATGCGTCCGTCTGGACCGGTGGGCCGGAAAGCCGATGGCTCGGCTGGCTGGATGTGGTCAAGAATGGCCGTGCGGCTCTTGAGTCTTATGAGACCTTGGGCCGTGAGGTGAAGGAACGTGGCTACAGCGATGTGCTGCTGCTGGCCATGGGCGGTTCCAGCCTCGGACCGGAAGTGCTGGAGGAAACCTTTGGCCGAGCCCCCGGTGGCCCAAAGCTGCATGTTCTGGACAGTACGGACCCTCAGCAGGTTGCCAGCTTCGGCCGGGCCATCGATCCGGCCAACACGCTGTTCATCGTGTCCAGCAAGTCCGGCAGTACGCTGGAGCCGAACATCCTGTTCGCCTATTTCTGGGATCAGGCGGAGAAGGCCCTTGGCCGTCAGCCCGGTGAGCGTTTCGTCGCCGTGACGGACCCCGGCTCATCGCTGGAAACACTGGCCAGAGACCGTGGCTTTGCCCATATCTTCCACGGCAACCCGGAGATCGGCGGGCGGTATTCCGTTCTGTCCGCCTTTGGTCTCGCTCCGGCGGCGGCGGCAGGGTACGATGTCCGGGCCCTGCTGGACAGCACGCAGCTGATGATCGAGGCGTGCGATGCTTCCGTACCGCCTGTGACAAACCCTGGTGTCAGTCTGGGGCTGGCCCTTGGGGTGGCGGCCACCAGTTTCCGGCGGGACAAGGTCACGTTCGTGGCTTCGGAGAAGATCGCCTCCCTCGGTGCCTGGCTGGAGCAGCTTCTGGCTGAAAGCACCGGCAAGAACGGTACGGGGCTCATCCCTATTGATGGCGAGCCGCTGGGGGCGCCGGAGGTTTATGGTGATGACCGCATGTTCGTGGAACTGCGGCTGGGGCATGAGCCCGTCAGTCCGGGGATCAAGGCCCTGCGGGAGGCGGGACATCCTGTCGTGACCCTGCATCTCGAGGATGTCGGGCAGATCGTGCAGGCGTTCTTCGTGTTTGAATTTGCCACGGCGGTGGCTGGCTCCGTGCTGGGAATCAATCCTTTTGACCAGCCTGATGTGGAATTCAGCAAGGTTGAGACCCGCAAGCTGACCAAAGCCTATGCCGAGACGGGCCATCTGCCGGAAGAGACGCCGTTCGCCCAGGATGGAAACCTCGCTTTTTACGCTGATGAGCGCAACCGTGAGGCGCTGGGCAGCGGTAGTGCAGAAACCATTCTGAAAGCTCATTTTGACCGTGTGGGCAAGAACGACTATATTGGCCTCCTCGCTTACATTGAGCGGAACAAAGCCCATATCGCCTGGGAGCAGACGGTGAGAACAGAGTTGAGGGATCGGCTTCATGTCGCCACGGCGGCGCAGTTTGGTCCACGGTTCCTCCACTCGACAGGTCAGGCTTACAAGGGGGGCCCCAACAGCGGTGTCTTCCTGCAGGTGACGGCGGATGATGCTGCGGACCTGCCCATACCGGGACACGCTTACAGCTTTGGTGTCGTCAAGGCCGCTCAGGCCCGGGGGGATTTCGACGTTCTGGCCGCTCGTGGCCGTCGTGCGCTGCGTGTGCATGTTGTCGGTCCCCTGCATGAAGGACTGGACCGTCTCGCTCAGCTGGTGACAGATATTCTAAAAGGAGCTTGAGGATGCGTATCGGAATTATCGGACTTGGCCGCATGGGTGGCAATATTGCCGTCCGCCTGACCCGCAAGGGGCATGATGTTGTCGTGTTCGACCGGACTCCCGCTGTCACCGAGAAGATTGTCGAGCGGTCAGAGAAGGGGCGTGCCCAGGGGGCCGAGACCTTCGAGAAAATGGCCGAACTCCTTTCCAGTGAGGAGCGTCGTGTCATCTGGGTCATGCTGCCAGCTGGCAAGGTGACGGAAGACTGCATACAGAAGCTCGCCCCGCTGTTGGGCAAAGGTGACATCATCATCGATGGTGGCAACACCTATTACAAGGAAGATATCCGCCGGGCGAAAGAGCTGGGCGAGCGTGGCATTGATTATATCGATGTCGGGACCTCTGGTGGTGTCTGGGGGCTGGAGCGTGGCTACTGCATGATGTATGGCGGCGAGAAGCACGCTGCGGATTATGTGGACCCCATTCTGGATGCGCTGGCTCCGGGCATGGGTGATGTGCCCCGCACGCCGGACCGTGAGGATGATGGCCGCCACGACCCGCGGGCCGAGAGGGGGTATCTTTACTGTGGTCCGGCCGGGGCTGGTCATTTCGTGAAGATGATCCATAACGGCATCGAATACGGCATGATGCAGGCCATCGCTGAGGGTTTTGATGTGCTGGCCAGCAAGAACTCCGAAAAGCTGCCGGAAGATGAGCGTTATGACCTGCATCTGGCTGATATTGCCGAGGTGTGGCGCCGTGGCAGTGTCGTGTCCTCCTGGCTGCTGGACCTGACAGCCGAGGCGCTGGCCCGTTCTGGTGATCTGAGCGAGTTCAGTGGCGAGGTGCAGGATTCCGGTGAAGGCCGCTGGACGATCGAAGCCGCCATTGAGGAGGCCGTGCCTGCCCCGGTAATGACCGCAGCCCTTTATACCCGTTTCCGGTCCCGTACCGGCAACAATTTCGCCGAGAAGGCTCTTTCGGCCATGCGGTATGGATTTGGTGGCCATACCGAGCGCAAGAAATAAACTGTTCTGGAGAATGGGGGATGCGGTAGGGGGCCGCACCCCTTCTTCCCCCGTGAGGGAGGAAGATACTCATGACAGAAACATCCCCCAGGATCAGGCTGGTGCTGTCCGATATGGATGGCACCATTCTTGGTTCTGACAGAACCATTTCTCCCACAACAGGCACGGCCGTCCAGCATCTGGCAGAGCGGGGTGTGGCTCTGGCGCTCGTCAGTGCCCGCATCCCGGCGGCTGTGCTGCCTTATGTCCGGCAGCTCGGGCTGAAAGGGCCCTGTGCCGGATTTAATGGGGGCGTCTTTTTCATGCCGGATGGCACCATTCTGAAGAGCCACCATTTTTCTGTCGGGGATCTTGCGGCCATTCTCGAAGCTCTGTCTCCTTTCCCTGTGGAGGTCTGGTTTCAGACAGAACAGGAATGGCTGGTGCGTGACAGTCGGACGCTGCTGGCAAAGCGGGAGCAGGAGTTGACGGGCATCACGCCCCGGGCAGTATTTTCATGGCCCGTCACGCCGAAGACCGTGAACCGCCTTATGGTCTGTTCTGACGATACAGCCCTGATTGCCCGGCTGGAAGCCGAGCTGGCGGCTCCTTTTGCCGGGCGGGCGAGCCTGCTGCGTTCGGCCCCACACAAGTTGAACATCACACCTGCCCTGGCCACGAAGGGCGAGGCGGTGGCAGAGCTGGCCAGACTGTATGGCGTAACACCGCAGGAAGTGGCTGCTCTTGGCGATGCCCCCAATGACATCCCGATGCTGCAGGCGGCTGGCATGGGCATCGCCATGGGGCAGGCGCCGGATTCCGTGAAGAAAGAAGCCACCCATGTGACCGGAAAACCTGATGAAGGTGGCTGGGCATATGCTGCCGAGACGTTCATTATGCCGCTAGCCCCCTGCCAGCAGGGGAGATGACGTGATTCGGAGGGTACGGGTATGACGACAGACATGCGCCATGCGGTCGTAGAGGTTCTGAAGGACTCAGAAGCCGTGGCTATGGAAATGGCCAGACTGCTGATCAGGACGGTGAAAGAAAAGCAACAGGGCAGGGTGCGCATTGCTCTCTCTGGTGGATCCACGCCCAAGCAGCTTTTTGCGATTCTTGCCCAGCCCGACATGGCCCGGCAGGTGGACTGGTCCCGTGTCGAAATTTTCTATGGGGATGAACGTCACGTGCCCGAGGGCCATGCGGACAGCAACCATGCCAGCGCCCGGGAGCTGCTGCTCTCCAGGGTCTCCATCCCGGCGGCTCAGGTCCATCCAATGCCGACAGCCGCTACGGTTGCGGAAGATGCTGCCAGCTACCAGAGCGTTCTGGAACAGGCCTATGGTGCCACGAAGCTGGAAGCAGGCCGCCCGCTGTTTGATATCGTCATGCTTGGCCTGGGTACGGATGGGCATACGGCATCCCTGTTCCCGGGGGAGCCTGTCCTTGAGGAAAAGAAGGCCTGGGTTGGCGTCGCAGCGCCCCGTACGGCCCCGCATGAGCGCCTTACGCTGACCTACCCGGCCATTGCCTCCAGTGCACTGGTCGTTTTCCTTGTCACCGGGGAAAATAAAGTACCAATGCTGGCCCGTTTGCGTCAGGGGGATGGCAGCATCCCATCAGGGCGTATTGTTTCCGAGGGGAAAATCCTCATACTGGCCGATGAAGCCGCTGCTGGAGAGCTTTCATGAATGTAGATGACTGTAAACGTGCTGCTGCCCATCTTGCTGCAAGCCTCGTCAAACCGGGGATGGTCGTCGGGCTGGGGACAGGCAGTACCGCAGCATTCATGATTGAAAGGCTCGGTGAGCGTGTTGCCGGGGAAGGGCTGGATATTCATGCCATCCCGACCTCCGAGGAATCGACAAGACTTGCCCGTGCAGCGGGGATTCCGATCACGACGTTTGCAGAACATTCCGTAGTCGACATCACCATTGATGGCGCAGATGAGGTGGAGCGCAAGACGCTGAATCTCATCAAGGGGCTGGGGGCTGCTCTGCTGCGTGAGAAGATCGTTGCCCAGGCGTCACGGCGTTTTGTCGTGATCGTGGATGTAACCAAACCGGTTGACCAGCTTGGCCAGCGGGTGCCTGTACCAGTGGAGGTTGTTCCATTTGGCTACGAGGCAACGGCAGCCCGTCTGGAGGCTCTGGGGGCAAAGGTCATCCGTCCCCGTCGGCATCTGACAGGCGAGCTGCTTATTACCGATAACGGGAACAGGATACTTGATTGCGCTTTCGGTCCGATCAGTGACGTGCAGGCTCTCGCCACGCGTCTGGATGGTACGGTAGGCGTGGTGGAGCATGGTTTGTTCCCCAATATGGCAACCGATGTGCTGGTTGCCACCGAACGGGAGGTTGAACAATGGACGCCATGACAGAAAAAGAAGCCGCCAAGGCTGCATCGGGTATTGCTCCGCATTACATTGTGGTGATGGGGGTTTCCGGCAACGGCAAGACCACTGTGGCTGAGCTGCTTTCCAAGAGCCTTGGCTGGCCGTTTCAGGAAGGTGATGACCTGCATCCCAAAGCCAATGTGGAAAAGATGCGCAGTGGCCACCCGTTGACGGATGAAGATCGTGCCCCCTGGCTGGAGCTGTGCCACGACTGGCTGGCCAAGTGCGCCGAGAAGGGGACCGGTGCCGTGCTGACCTGTTCCGCCCTGAAGAAGAAATATCGTGATGCGTTGGCCAAGCATATTCCGGTCCAGTTCGTCTACCTGAAGGTGGACCCGAAGATCATAGAGGACCGGCTGAAGCACCGTGTCGGGCATTATATGCCGCCGACCCTTCTGCCGAGCCAGCTGGCCACTCTGGAGGAGCCGACAGATGACGAGCCGGTGATCCGTGTTCCTGGTGATGCAACGCCGGAAGAGCTGCGGGACCGTGTGATTGAGCGTCTGCGTGTTGTCCCCCCGCCGAAGGTGGTGGACTGATACAGGGTCGGTTATTACCGGTTCAGTGATGGCCCTTTCTTTGGGCATCAGGAAATGGCGGGGCCTCTGGCTCCGCCATTTTTCGTGGGGAAAGGAGACCCTTGCCCGGGCGGCTCCTTCCCATGGGGGCTGTTCAGGGGGGGCAGGCCGGGGAGGCTGTCTGCCAGCCCGGGCCAATAATGGCGATCCGACGGTGGCGGCCCGTGCCCTGAAGGATGATGGCCTCGCATTTCTCAAGATAAGTAAGCTGCCGCCGTGCCCGCCCTAGAGAATGGGTGCCATAGGCCCGGGCCAGAGCGGCATCATCCGGGCAGGGTTTGCCTTCCATGGCTGCATGGGCGAGCAGGAAATAGACAGGCTGCATGTCGTCCGGCAGGCGGCTGGCCCGCTGCTGGATGTCCTGCCAGGCCTCGCTCTCGGCCTGTTCACGGGTGATACCGCAGCGGATGGTGCTCAGCATGGTCTGGAACTGCGGCATGGGCAGGATGTTGCGGGAGAACCCGGCCAGCCGTGCCCTCATCTGGAAGTCCTGATACAGGGTGGCGAGTGGCCGGTAGGCGGCATCCTCATCCTGTCCGGCTTCGGCGACGAGAGTCCAGAGAGTTTCTGGGTCTGGTGCAGCCATCTGCTGGCTCTGCTGCTGCTCTCTGGCGTCACGGGAGGAGCTGTAGGCATCAAGCTGCGCCAGCAGGTCCGGCTTGGGGGCAGCCGGTTCCTTGCGGGGGCGGGAAGCGGGTTCCGGCGGGGCCTCGAGGATGAGATCCCGCAGCTCATCCACAGGAATGTTGGGCTGTTCAAGCGGCATGAGGGCAGGGCCACCTGCATGGCTGGCTGTCTCGACCGGACCGATGGTGACACGTTGGGGGCGACGGGCGAGGGCGGGTCCCAGCGCCATGAACTGCCCACGGGCAAGGTCCCTGAAGCCTTCGGCAGCACGGCGCTCCATGCCCAGAAGGTCGGCGGCACGAGCCATGTCGATATCCAGAAAGGTCCGTCCCATCAGGAAGTTGGAAGCCTCGGCGGCGACATTCTTGGCCAGCTTGGCCAGACGCTGGGTGGCAATGATGCCTGCCATGCCCCTTTTGCGTCCCCGGCACATGAGGTTGGTCATCGCATTGAGGGAGAGGCGGCGTGCCTCGTCAGAGGTATCACCCCCGGCAATGGGGGCGAAGAGCTGGGCTTCGTCCACCACGATGAGGACAGGATACCAGTAGGCCCTTGGCGCTTCGAACATGCCGGTCAGGAAGGCACCGACAGAACGGAGCTGCCCTTCCGGCTCGCTCTGCTCAAGATTCAGCACGACAGAGGCCCGGTGCATCCGGACCCGTTCCCCCGCACTTCGCAGGCTGGCTTCGGACTGTGTGTCCGTCTCGATGACGAGATGGTCGTATTTTTCTGCCAGCGTGACGAAATCCCCTTCCGGGTCGATGATGACCTGTTGGACGAGAGTTGCGCTCTGCTCCAGCAGACGCCGGAGGAGGTGGGATTTCCCAGAGCCGGAATTGCCCTGCACGAGCAGGCGGGTAGCCAGCAGTTCAGGCAGGTCGATGTGGGCATCCTCACCACGGGCTGTGGTGCCAAGAAGAAGGGGGCCAAAATGTGATGAACTCATGGCGCCACTTTACCGGGCAATGGACGGGAGAGCCAGTGATGAACAGCCTCTGCACAGAAGCAGGCGGTGGAAAAACAGCCCTGGAGCAGATAGCCCCCTGTAGGAGCATCCCAGTCCAGCATTTCACCACAGGCGAACAGGCCGGGCTGGTGGCGCAGCATGAAGCCTTCATCCAGCGCTGCCTGTTTCAGCCCTCCGGCGGTGGAAATGGCCCTGTCCAGCGCAGCAGGAGCCACAAGGTGCAGGGGGGCCTGCGTGATGGCGTCTGTCAGCTCACCGGGTGTGCGGGCGTCCGGGCAGAGCTGGGTGAGCAGCTCCCGCATGGTACGGTCCAGCCCCAGAGCCTTGCGCAGCCTGTTGCTCCGGCTTTCACGGAGACGCTGGCGGGCGAGGCGTTCCAGTATGCGTTCCTGCGTCAGAGTCGGGCGGAGATTCAGGTGGACGGTTACGGTGTCTCCGCCTGATTTTGCCAGAGCCTGTCGCAGTGGAGCTGAAAGGGCGTAAAGTGGTGCTCCCTCCAGCCCCCGTTTCGTGATGATGAGATCGCCACGATGTGTCTGGCCGGCGAAGTTGAGCGTGACTCCCCGCAGGGTCTCGCCTTCGTGGCGGAGCAGGAATTCGGCAGGCCAGTCCGGCATGAAGCCGCAGTTGGAGGGGGCAAAAGGCGTGCAGTGCTGTTCCAGCAGCGATGCCCATTGCCCGTTACTGCCCAGTCGTGCCCAGCTGCTGCCCCCCAGGGCGAGGATGACGGCACGTCCTGTCTGCTGGACCGGGCCTTCCGGTGTCTGGAAGGTGAGAGACAGGCCCTGCATATCTGTCAGCCTGTGGCGGGGAAAGAATTGCACGCCCTGTTCCTGAAGGCGGACCAGCCAGCGGCGCAGCAGGGGAGAGGCCTTGAGGGATTTCAGAAAGACCCGGCCAGAACTGCCGGTGAAGCAGGGTTCGTCCAGTCCTTCAGCCCAGAGGCGGAGAGCCTCGGGCGGGAAGTGGCGGATGGCAGGTTCCAGCCAGTCCCGTGCTGTCCCGTAGCGTTGCAGGAATGGTTCCAGCGGTTCACTGTGGGTGAGGTTCAGGCCGCTGCGGCCTGCCATGAGGAATTTCCGTCCCGGCCTGGCCATGTGGTCGAACAGATGGACCTCATGGCCCTTCCGGCTCAGACATTCAGCGGCAAACAGCCCTGCCGGGCCAGCCCCGATGATGGCAATGGGGAGTGTACGGGCCGTACTGGTGTCGGGCATGGGCAGTCCGTTCTGGCTGGGTGTGGCGGCGGTGAGGTGTTGTTAGCCTGTTCCGGCCTGTCGGGGAAGACAGACAGGAGGCAGACAGGGTATGGAAAGGCGTAGCCTGCGAGGGCAATCATCCGGGAAAGGGACGACATGAAACTCTGCACGACGGTTCAGGAGATGCGGCAGGAGCGGGCGCAGCTTGGCAGGGTCGGCTTTGTACCGACGATGGGCTTCCTGCATGAGGGGCATCTTTCGCTTGTTCGCCGTGCCCGGGAGGAGACTGATGCTGTTGTCGTCAGTCTCTTTGTCAATCCCATACAGTTCGGGTCGGCGGATGATCTTGCCAATTATCCCCGGGCGCTGGAACGGGATATTGCCCTGCTGCGCAGGGAGGGCGTGGCCTGTGTTTTTACGCCGGAAGCGGCAGAATTCTACCCTGAAGGGTTCGCCACGCAGGTGGATGTTGGTGGTGTGGCGCTGGAGCTTGAGGGGCCGTCCCGTCCCGGCCATTTTGCGGGTGTGGCGACGGTGCTGGCGAAATTCTTCAACATCATCCAGCCGCAGCGGGCCTATTTTGGGCAGAAAGATGCCCAGCAATGTGCTGTTGTCCAGCGGTTCGTGCGGGACCTGAATATTCCGGTAGATATTGTGACCCTGCCAACATGGCGGGAGGCGGACGGTCTTGCCGGGTCGAGCCGCAACAGTCGTCTGACGGAGGCGGAACGCCACAGGGCCCCGGTGCTGCATCAGGCTCTCTGCCGGGGCCGGACCCTGGTGCAGGCTGGTGAACGCCGCCGTGCCGTGCTGGAGGGGGCCATGCGGGATGTGCTGGTGCAGGCCGGGCTTGTGGATATTGACTATGTCACCATCGTGAATCCGGATACGTTCCAGGCTGAAGAGGAGGTCCGGGAGGGGGCTCTGGCCTTGCTGGCCGTGCAGCTGGGGGCCGTGCGGCTGATCGACAATATGCCGCTGTTCTGAAAAGTGGTCCTGACCTTTTGTTGAGAACAGGATGCAATAATTCTCATATTGGTAATTGCGTTTGCCGGATATTCATCCCTCAATAAAGAGGGTTGTATTTGTCCTGTTATTTGCCAGCCATGAGGTGAGATCAGAGAGGAGGCGGGACACGCCTGTCACCTATGCATGGCAATACATGCTGGCATGTTGTGAAAGCCAGTAATGTCTTCTGGTCAAGTGGCGGGCGAAGGGGTAGCGTGGCGGGGTAACAAGGCATTTACATATGCTTGAAGGAGATATCGAGCATGGTTGAGAAAACCCCGCGCACCGTTTCAGCCCCCAAGAAATTCATCATCGGTACGGGTCTGCTGGCCCAGCTGCATGACTATGTAAAAGATTTTGGCGACAACGCTTTCATCATCAGCGATGAATTCTTTGTGGAGCGTGTCCAGAAGGAATCCGTGGCTGGGCTGGAGAAAGCCGGGCTGAAAGGCACAGCCGAGAGGTTCGGCTGTGAATGTACGGATGCCGAGATCAAGCGTCTGGGCGAGCTGGCCAAGACACGTGGTGCCAATGTCATTGTCGGTATTGGTGGTGGCAAGACGCTGGATACCAGCAAGGCCGTTGCCCATTATTACAAGCTGCCACTCATCCTCTATCCGACCATTGCCTCCACCGATGCACCCTGCATTGCGCTGGCTGTGATCTATACGGAGAAGGGCGAGTTCGACCGGTACCTCTTCCTGCCGCAGAATCCCGATGTCGTTGTGGCTGATACGGGTGTGATTGCCGGTGCCCCGGTGCGCTTCTTTGCTGCTGGTATCGGTGATGCCCTTTCCACATACTTTGAGGCCCGTGCCTGCTACCGGTCTGATGGGGTGAACCTTTCCTGCAAGCGTCCGTCCCGTACGGGACTCGGTCTGGCCCGCATGTGCTATGACCTGGTCTGCAAGAATGTTGATCTTGCCATGGATGCCGTGCGCAACAAGGTGCCGACCCGGGCTCTGGAAGAAATGGTCGAGGCAACCATTTATCTCAGCGGGACCGGTGCCGAGACGGGTGGTCTTGCCGCTGCTCATGCCGTGCATAATGGCATGACCGCTATCGAGGATCTCCATCATGCCCAGCATGGTGAGAAGGTGGTCTTTGGTCTGATGACCCAGCTGGTGCTGGAGAATGCACCGAAGGAAGAGATTGAAGAGGTGCTGCGTGTCGTGCGGGCAGCTGGCCTGCCGATGACCCTCAAGGAGCTGGGTGTCAAGGAGTTTGTGGAGGCTGACTGGCGCAAGGTGGCCGAGATCGCCTGCGACAAGGACGACACGATGGGCAATCTGCCCTTCAAGGTCACGCCGGATGATGTCTATCATGCCATGGTGGCTGCGAACGCCCTTGGTGAGCGCTATCGTGCCGCCCATCAGGCCTGAAAAGGTCCAACAGGGTGAGGTCATGGCAACATGACCCATTAGGGAAAAGGTCCGGGGTGCCAGGCTCCGGACCTTTTTTCATGGGGGATGGATACCATCAGTGATCTGTTGTTCAGCGGGACCGTCTTCCGCTGTCTGGCCAGTGCGACTTCAGGTCGGGTGGATGGTCAGAGAAGGGCGTTTGTTGTCCTGTCTGTCCTGTACTGCTCCATGGTGCAGTATGCCGACCGGCTGGAGGGGCACGGAGGCCCCCCGTATCATTTCTGTCCCCGGAGAACGAACCCATCCAGCAGCTGCCGAAGCTGGCGTGTCCGCTGGGCCATGTTGGAGGTGGCCGCAGAGGTTTCTTCCACCATGGCGGCGTTTTCCCGGGTGCCCTGGTCGATGGTGACGACGGCACCATTCACGTCCCGCAGGGCCGATGCCTGCTCAGATGTGGCCTTTGAGATCTCTCTGAGATGTGTGCCGATATTGGCCACGCTGGAGATGATGGTGTCGATGGCGCTGCTGGCATCCTTCATGATGGCTGAACCGGAATCAACATGGGTCTGGGAGGTATTGATGAGGTCCTTCACCTCTTCGGAAGCATCGCCCACCCGGTTGGCCAGTTTGCGGATCTCCTGCGCCAGGACACGGAACCCGCTGCCGGCTTCGCCCGCATGGGCGGCTTCAACACCGGTGTTCAGTGCCAGAAGGTTGGTCTGCGTGGCAATGTTGGAGATGACGTTGGTGATCTTGTTCACGGCTTCGGCAGAACGTTCAATCTCTTCCATGGCCGTGCTGGCACGGCGGATCATGGTGCCGAAACGTTCCGTGATGGCCTGGCACTCCTCAACGAACTGGGTCGCCTCGCTGACACGGGATTCGGTGGAAGATACCGTAGCGGTGATCTGCTCCACGGCAGCGGCCGTTTTTTCGACAGAGGCAGCCTGCCGTTCCGTGCGCTGGGCGAGGTCCTGTGCCGCGCTGTTGATCTCATCAGCGGTATTGTCGATGCTCTCCGTTGCCTCGCTGATGGTATGAAGCGTCTGGCAGAGGGACGAGATGGCGTGATTGAGGTTGTCCCGCATGGGGAGGTAGGTATTGGGGAAGTTCCCATCCACCGTGTGGGAGAGGTTCTTGTTGGCAAGGGCGTCGATGATGTGGCCAAAGCGCTCAGTCACAAACCGGCGTTCTTCTTCAATGGCCTCATCCAGTTTGCTCATTTCTTCCTTGTTGAGCTTTCTGGCTTCATCAATGTAGATGGAAATGGTGAGGTCCATGTCCAGGAAGACGGCCTTGCTGAGGCTGGCGAGGGAGTCCGTCAGCTTGGAGAAGGGCATCTTTGGGGGCAACAGCGGTGCCGGAGGGGCCAGCTGATTTGAGACATCTGCGATGATGTTGGCAAGCAGCAGGGCGTAGCCGCCGATGTACCAGCGTGGTTCCAGCCCGATTTCGGCGTGGGTCCGGCCGATGCGGCGCACCGTATTGGCATATTGCAGGCCGAAATTGGCAGCTGCGATGTTCTTCCAGTAAGTCAGCTGCGCCTGTTTGGCTTTCTGTATCTGTGCTTCTGAGGAAAAAAAGCTTCTGGTCTGGGGGGTCCGGCGGACCGTGTCATAGAAGGCATCCAATGCCTTGGGCAGGCATCTGATGACGTATTTTTCAATACGGCGGATGGCCAGGCAGTCCTGTTCATCCAGCTGGAGGAAATGCAGCCGCTCTCTCAGGTTGTCAGTATCCTCAAGGCTTTCATTCGGGTTGTGCATGATAGCTGAAAATTTTGACATGATTCCCTCGTGAAGTAACAGATATTACCATGAATAAGACTTAAAAAAGCCTTTTTAAAGCCTTGTGGCGGATGGAAGCCTTCTGAAGTATTAAAAGAAATCTTATTTTAATATATTTGGTGTTCGTGTAGCCTGATGTTACCTTCTTCAGCATGTTGCGTTAACCATCTCATGCCGTTCCCTCTCTGAGGGCCAATCCCATCGGCTGTGTGGCTGTTGGCGAGGGCGAGGGGCATGAGGCTGGCCCATCAGCAACCATGTTACGTTTTTGTAACGCAGGTGTGTTTTATGGCATTCATGTCATGAATTGCCAGTATTCATCAGGGAAAAAGCCAGATTCCAGCATGAGGATGAGGTTGTGCGTGGGGCGTGACTGACCCCTGAGGGGGTGTGCGAGGCTCCCTGTTCTGGTAGAATGGGCCCCGGCAATTTTTTCATCCAGGAGGGGGCCATGGCCACAACCGCCAAAATCAGTGTTACTCTTGATCGTTCCAAGATGCTGAATTTCAATTCATCCATGTATGGGCCTGAGTTCCTTGAGCGTATTCTGGAGGCTGTGAAGGCGATTGCGCCCGAGCCTTATCAGGTGCAGGCCAATTTCGGGTCCGACATTGCTACGGTGGATGTCACCACGACAGAGGATGTTGAAGAATTTCCCGATACGGCAGCAATCTATGCGGCCATCCGGAAAACCTACGAAGAATGGAACCATGCCGTCCGTCAGATCGACGAAGAAAAGCTGGCTGACCTTCCGTTCGCCAAGAACCAGAAGCTGGTGAAGACGGAAGAACATCGTGGTGAAGGCGATGCGTCCGACCGCTTCCTCGTCATCGATGTACATTATGATGATGAGGGTTTCATCGTGTACGAGATTGAAAAACTGGACCATGAGGGCAAGCCCATTCCTGATACCCGGGAGGCTGTCTCCTTGGAATATCTCGAGGAAATTTTTACAGCAGCTGAGTAAAAACGGGTCGCAGAAAAGCCACCATGGACCGTGATACGTGTGTGGCTTTTCGTTGAGTGTTTGGGAGAAAGGTCCCGAAATGTTCCAGTTTCTGTCTCACGGTCTGTCGTCGCTTTTTGCGCAGAGTCCGGAGCTGGCTTTTTTTCTTTCCATCGGTCTTGGTTTTTGGATAGGTCAGATAAAGATCGGTACGTTCCAGCTCGGCGGTATTGCAGGGTCGCTGGTGATGGCGGTCCTGATCAGCCAGTTTGGCGTCAAGATGGATTCTGACCTCAAGATCGTTCTTTTCGTTCTTTTCATCTATGCGGTGGGGTATAGCAGCGGGCCCGATTTTTTCCGCTCTCTGGGGCGGCAGTCCCTGCGAGAGATCATGCTGTCTGTCATTCTGGCTGTCAGCGGGTTTGCAACGGTTGTCGGGGTAGGGCGTCTGTTCCACCTGGACAAGGGCATGGCGGCCGGTCTGGCGGCAGGAGGGCTGACGCAGTCTGCCATCATCGGTACGGCCAGTTCGGCCCTTGCAGAGCTGGGATTGTCCGCTGCACAGTTGCAGCAGATGCAGGCCCATGTGGCTGCAGGTTATGCCGTGACCTATATTTTCGGTTCCATCGGTACCATCATTTTCTGTGTGGATATCCTGCCCTTCTTCATGCGGCGTGACATGAAGGCCGATGCCCTGGCGGCAGAGGCAGGGGGACTGCCGGAGGATGTGGGGGGTGAGACCGAGCAGCGTGGCGTTGTTCCAGCGGCGACCGATCTCGTCTACAACATGCTCGGCGTGGCTGTCGGGCTGGTCATTGGCCTTGTGGTCATCCGTGTGTGGGGTATGTCCCTGACGCTCGGTTGTGGGGGTGGGGCACTGATGTCCGGCCTGCTGTTCGGCTGGTGGCACAGGCGGCACGCCGGTTATGGGGAGATGCCGTCGTCTGTCTGTTCCTTCTGGGGCAATTTCGGTCTGGCTGGCTTCGTGGTGGTGACGGGGTTGCAGACAGGCCGGGAGGCTGTGGAAGTCATTGTCCATCAGGGGGTGCTTCTCCTGCTGCTCGGTATGGTGGTGACGATCCTGCCGCTGGTCATTACGGCGCTTATTGGCCGTTTCTTCATGGGGTACCGGAATGTCGCCCTGTTTGCCGGGGCCCTGTCGGGGGCACGTAGTGCCAACCCGGCCTTCAGTGAGGTCCTGGCCAAGGCAGGCAACAACACACCGGCCATCCCTTTTGTCATTACCTATGCCGTGGCCAATGTGCTGCTGACTCTTCTGGGGCCGTTCATTGTGGCTTTCGGGTAGGCTGTTCGCTGGCATCCATCCCGTCTGGATGGAACGTCCCATAATCGGTAAGTAATGTTCTGTAGAGAAAGCCTGGTTGGGAAACCGCCAGGCTTTCTCCATGACTGTTTGGAGAAAAGGTCACGGCATGTTCCAGCGTCTGTTTCACGGGTTGTCTCATCTTTTTGGAGAGAATCCAGAGCTGGCTTTTTTCCTGTCCGTCGGTTTTGGCTTTCTGATCGGGCGCATAAGGATAGGCGTGTTTCAGCTTGGGGGCGTGGCAGGGTCATTGTTGGTGGCCGTGCTGATCAGCCAGTTTGGTGTGCATGTGGGGTCCAGCCTCAGGACAGTACTGTTCATCCTGTTCATCTACGCTGTGGGATATCGCAGTGGCCCAAACTTTTTCCGCTCTCTGGGGCGGCAGTCCCTGCGGGAGGTGGCACTGGCGGTCATCATGGCCATCAGTGCGTTCGGGACCGTTATCGGGGTTGCGCGGCTGTTCCATCTGGACAAAGGCATAGCCGCCGGTCTGGCGGCAGGGGGGCTGACGCAGTCTGCCATCATTGGCACTGCCAGTTCCGCTCTGGAGAAGCTTGGCCTCCCTCTGGCTCAGGTGCAGCAGATGCAGGCGGATGTTGCTGTCGGCTATGCCGTGACCTATATCTTCGGGTCCATCGGCACCATCATTTTCTGCGCCACCATTCTGCCACTCTGCATGCGTCGCAATTTGCGTGATGATGCGCTGAAGGCAGAATCCCTGCCAGAAGATGCGACGGAGGATACGCTGCCTGCTGTCCAGAATGGGACGGTCCAGCGGACTGCCGTGCCGGTTACGACGGACCTTGTCTACAACATGCTGGGCATGGCGCTGGGGCTGCTGTTCGGGCTTGTGGTCGTCCATCTGGGCGGGGTGCCCATCACGCTGGGCAGTGGTGGTGGGGCCCTGCTGTCCGGCCTGCTTTTTGGCTGGTGGCATGGGCGACATCCGGGCTACGGCGCCATGCCGTCTTCTGTCTGCCTGCTCTGGGGCAGTTTCGGTCTGGCAGGTTTCGTCGCAGTGACAGGCCTTCAGACAGGTGGACAGGTCGTGGCGATCATTACCCGCCAGGGGGGAACGATTCTGCTGCTGGGCATGATCGTCACCATCGTGCCATTGGTGATCACGGCTCTTGTCGGGCGTTTTCTGCTGGGGTATCGGAATGTTGCCCTCTTTGCAGGGGCTCTTGCGGGGACACGCAGCTCCAACCCGGCTTTTGGTGAGGTTCTGGCCAAGGCTGGCCATGGCAGCCCTACTGTTCCCTTTGCCATTACCTATGCCGTGGCCAATGTGCTGCTGACCCTGCTTGGTCCGCTCATCGTGGCTTTCGTGTAAGAAAGGGCCGTCCATCATGACCATCCGACACACGCTGAACAGTCTGAAACCCCATAAGGGGGCCCGGCGCTGCCTGAAGCTGGCTTTTTCCGCTCTCAGGGTTCTTCCGCTTGGTACCGGGCTGGTGGCCGCCACCCCGGCTTCGGCGCAGGCAGGGCAGGGCATGGGGCGGTTGCCCCGTGTGCTCGTTCTGGCCACGGGGGGGACCATAGCGGGAAAGGCGGACCCACGTTCTGCCATCGGTTATGATGCAGGCTCGACAACGGGGCAGCAGCTTGTGGCCGCTGTGCCGGGTGTGGACAGGCTGGCCCAGCTTCAGGTGGAGCAGATCGCCAACATTCCTTCGCAGGACATGAATCACAAGGTCTGGTTCCGGTTGATGGAGCGTATCAATCAGGCTTTTGCCCGGCATGAGGCCGATGCCGTAGTCATCACCCACGGGACGGATACGATGGAGGAGACAGCCTTCTTTCTGGATACCGTCCTGCATCATGACCAGCCTGTGGTGATGACAGGGGCCATGCGTCCGGGCTCGGCCATCAGTGCGGATGGTCCGGCCAACATTTATGAGGCAGTCAAGGTGGCAGCCCATCCGCAGGCGAAGGGGCGGGGGGTGCTGGTCGTGCTGAATGATACCATCCATGCGGCCCATTGGGTCAGCAAGGCGGACAGCACGGTCCTGCAGACCTTCGTGTCCCGACAGACAGGGCCTGTGGGTATTGTGGACCCTGCCGCCGTACGCTTTTACGGGCCGCCGCGGCCCCGTCTGTTCCTGTCCCTGCCGGATGGCGCAACGCTGCCTGCTGTGGATGTGGTGTATGCGCATGCGGATATGGATGGTCGCCAGATTGATGATGCCATCCGTGCCGGTGTGAAGGGGATCGTCATTGCTGGAATGGGGGATGGCAATGTGTCGGCCCAGGCCATGCAGGCGTTGGACAGGGCCGTCCGGGCGGGGATTGTAGTCGTACGTTCCAGCCGTGTCGGTGACGGGTTTGTCAACCGTGATGTGGAAGTGGATGATGAGGCCCATCACTTCGTGGCGTCGTATGACCTCAACCCGCAGAAGGCCCGTCTGTTGCTACAGCTGCTCCTGGCCGGTGGGGTGCAGGATGTCCAGGCCGTGCAGCGTGCTTTTGCCTTCGGGTATTGATTGCGTCGTGCTGAGTTCTACCTTGGTGTGAGTGCTGGATGTCGGCATGAAACGGGCCGGGGGAGGATGTGAATATGGATGGACCGATGCGGGATGGAAAAGCAGGGGCTGGTGGTTCTGCCGGCCGTCTGACACGCCGCGGTCTGCTGGCGGGTCTTGCAGGGGTAGCGGCGTCTCCCGTGGCGGGACATGCTCTTGGGTCCATCGTGTCGGGCCCGAGTGTGATTTCCTCCCCGCCCCGGACATGGGGTGCAGAGGAAACACCGGTCAATCTGCCCGACCCTGACGTGCTGGCGCTTGATCCATCCTTCGGGCTTGTGAATTATGGCAATGCTCCCTTGCGGAAGCTCTGGCAGGGGGCTGGCTGGCTGGAAGGCCCGGCCTGGTGTACGGTCGGGCGTTTTCTGCTGCTGAGCGATACGATTACGGGGTGCCAGTATCGCTACGACCCGGAGGATGGGCCGCAGGGTCATGTGAGCCTGTACCGGCGGGAAAGTTTTAATGCCAATGGCAACACGTTTGATGCTGAAGGGCGGCTGGTGACCTGTGAGCATGGGATGCGCCGGGTCATACGCTGGGAGCATGATGGCAGTGTCACCGTGCTGGCGGACCGGTACAGGGGCAGGACGCTCAACTCTCCCAATGATGTCGTGGCAGCACCCGATGGCAGCATCTGGTTCACAGACCCGGCCTACGGGGACGGAGTGGTGGAAGGCCACGCCGATGTGGATGGTCCTGCCAATCCCCAGCGTCATCTCAATCCTTATCTGGATGCGGAGCTGACAAGCCAGTATGGCGGGTTGCGTCGGCAGGAGGATCATACCTTCCGGGTGGATGCAAAAACCGGGAAGGTGGAGGCCGTGCTGGGGCAGAAGGATGTGGCAGGGCCCAATGGTCTCTGTTTTTCCCCTGATGGTAGCCGGCTCTATGTGGCGTCCTCTGGTGTGGGCCCTGGTGCGCAGCCGCCTTTGCCGGACCATGCCATCCATGTGTTCGACCTGAAACAGGGGCGGCCGACCAACGGGCGTCTCTTCACGGATTTTACGCTGGCTGGCCGGGCCATGCGCCCTGATGGCCTGCGCACCGATGTGGAGGGCAACCTCTGGTGCGGTGCCTGGGGGCCGCTGGGGCTTTGCGGTGTGTTCATCTATAATCCACATGGCCAGATGATTGGCCGTATCCGCCTGCCTGTCGGCTGTTCGAACCTCACTTTTGGGGGGCCGAAGCGCAATATCCTCTATATGTGCTGCGGGACGGCCCTGTTCAGCCTCATCACCGCCACGCAGGGTGCGGGGCACAGCTGAAGTCCTTTGTAGAGTTTACCCACAGTTTCCGCGGATGGAATGGTGGATGATCTGGGGATGAGCGTGTGAATAGCGGGTATGGAAAACGGCAGTCCGTTTTCTGATGTTTTTTGGAAGGACAGGACGGAATGCTCATGCCACATCCTCAGACCATCGAGATTTTTTTGCCGTCTGGGGATCCCCAGAGTCTGCGTGTCGCCTCGGTTGTGACCCGTACTGTCAGTCTGGTTGAAATTCCCCGGTCACAGCTGCGTCTTTTTTTACAAAGACCGGAAGCAGGGCGGGTGGGTCTTTATTTTCTTTTCGGGGAGGAAGATAAGACGGAACGGCCGAAAGTATATGTTGGTCAGACCGGAAAGTTGGGGGAGCGGCTGAAGCAGCATAACGGGGAAAAGGATTTCTGGAACAGGGCTGTGGTGGCTGTCACGTCGACGGATGTCTTGACCGAGGTGCATGCCCGTTTTCTGGAGGTGTGGTCTCTCAGGCAGGCAGAGGCGGTCGGCCGGTATGTGCTGGACAACAGACAGAAAGGCGGGGATTTCCCGCACATGTCTCCCTCCATGAGGGCTGTCTGTGATGAACTCTTTGAGACCATCAGCATTCTGTTGACGACTCTGGGGTATCCTGTTTTTAAACCGGTCCTGGAGCAGTTTCCTTTAGGTGAAGGGCAGGTTGCCCAAGTGCAGGATGATGTACCGGAACTGTTTTTCTGTCGAGGGACTGGTGTTGAAGGGCGGGGCCACTATACCGAAGAAGGCATGGTGATTTTGGCAGGGTCTTATGGACGCAGGTCTTCTCCGAGATATGAGGAATATGCTCCCCGTGCGGCGGAGGGGCGTCAGGAAGCTCTTGACAACGGTCTTTTGCGGTTGGAGGGAGAAAGGCTGGTGCTGACACGGGACACGCTTTTCAAGAATCCTTCGCCAGCTGCCAGCTTTTTGTTGGGACGTTCTGCCAACGGTTGGATAGAATGGAAAGATGGAGAAGGGCGTACCCTGTCACAACGGATGCGGGATGTCGTCGAGGATGATGTCTGAAGGTTCCAGATAGTGGGGCTGTTCAGGGTTGCCGGTATCATCCATTTCATAGACAAGTGGCGTGCCTGTCGGGATTTCCAGCGTCTGCGTTTCCTCGGGGGACAGGCCGTCCAGATGGCTGATGAGGGCACGCATGACAGTCCCATGCGTGACGACGAGCAGGGAACGGCCCTGCCGCAGGTCGGGTAGCAGCGTATCCTGCCAGTAGGGCAGCACCCGCTTCATGGTCATGGCCAGACTTTCGGCGCAGGGAAGATCGCATCTAGGGATGGAGGCATAGCGGGGGTCGTTCCTCGGATGGTGCGGGCTGTCCGGCTTTACAGCTGGCGGTGTGACGTCAAAACTCCGGCGCCATTGCTGCACCTGTTCCCGGCCGTAGCGTGCGATGGTGTCGTCCTTGTTCAGCCCCTGCAGGGCACCATAATGGCGTTCATTCAGCCGCCAGCTCCTGTATTCCGGCAGCCATGACTGGTCCAGCTCGTCCAGACAGTGATGCAGTGTGTGGATGGTTCTTTTCAGCATGGAGCTGTGGGCTGCATCGAAGAGGAAGCCGTGGTGCCGCATCAGGCGGCCTGCCCTGCGGGCTTCCTCATGGCCGTTGGCGGAGAGGTCCAGATCATTCCAGCCCGTGAACAGGTTGGCCTCATTGCCCAGGCTCTGCCCGTGGCGCATCAGCACCAGCTTTGCCCCCGTCATCATGAGGGTCCTCCTTTCTGCTCCATGCCGTACTGTCATGCATGTGCGCATGGCAGGCCAAGATGGCAGGATATGTCAGGCTGGAAAAGATGGCAGGCATCATTATTACGCATGGCTTCTGATACTTGTCAGAAATGTGAATATACGTCATCCTTTTCAGGGAAGATTATGGAGGGATAAGGCTCATGACTGATAATCAGCAGAAAAATCTGGTAAAGCAGGAAGGTAATTGTGGAATCGTCATGGGGGCCCTGATCGTCCTCACGGGTGTGCTTGTGGCCATGACACCCGTGCTGAGCATCATCTCTCTTACGGCCCTCATTGCGGTCGGGCTTCTGTTCGTCGGGGTTTTCACGCTGGTGGATGTGTTCCGCCGGACAGGCATGGAACGCCGGATGCTGGATGGTCTCCTGGGTATTTTCTTCATCATCCTGGCCATCCTGATCTTCTTCAATCCCGTAGGGTCGGCCATCGGGCTGACGATCTGGGTTGCTGCATGGTTCATCGTGCGTGGCGTGATGGAGCTGGCCGGAATGGGGGCTTCGCCTTATGGCCGCAGCTTCATGGCGCTGGATGCCATCGTCAATATTGTTCTGGGCGTGACACTGTTCTGCATCAACCCGATCACGGCACAGGCGGCGCTGGGCTATTATGTGGCTATCAGCCTGATGTTCTGGGGCTTTTCGGTCATCCATCGCAGCATCCTGCTCAAGCATCTGGTCTGAGCCCTGCTTTCAGGCCTGGATGAGGTCAGAACCCGGCCAGAAAAGGCCGGGTTTTTTCATGTTCCGGTTCAGGGTTTCTCCAGGGCGTTTATGACGGCTCTGGTGAACTGGTCTGTTGTGGCCGTGCCACCGAGGTCGCCTGTGCGTGTGCCGTTCTGGAGTGTCTGGATGATGGCGGTTCTCAAGCGGGTGGCCAGGGCTGCATGGTTTGTGTGGTCCAGCATGAGGGCGCCTGCGAGCAGGAGAGCCGTGGGGTTCGCCCTGTTCTGTCCGGCAATGTCGGGAGCGGAGCCATGCACGGCCTCGAAGATGGCCATGTCTTTTCCAATATTGGCCCCCGGAGCCAGTCCCAGCCCACCTGTCAGACCGGATATCTGGTCGGAAAGGATGTCACCGAACAGATTGGTGGTGACAATCACATCAAACTGGGAGGGGTCGAGGCAGAGCTGCATGGCGCAGGCATCCACGATCCGTTCATCACAGGCGATGCGCCCTTCATAACGGGCGGCAACCTTGCGTCCTGTTTCCAGGAAAAGGCCGCTCATCAGCTTGAGGATGTTGGCCTTGTGGACCAGCGTTACCTTTCTGCGACCATGGGCCAGTGCATAGTCAAAGGCATGGGTCACGATGCGTTCGCATTCGGCCCGTGTTGTATAACCAGCTGAAAGAGCCATGCCCTGCGGGTCATCGCCCTGGGGAAGATAATAGTCACGGGCGGCGTAATAACCCTCGATATTTTCCCGGATGAGCACGATGTCCAGCCCGTCATAGCGGCGCAGGTCATCCCGTGGGAGAAGAGTACGGGCAGGGCGTATGTTGGCGTAAAGGTCGAATTTCTGGCGCAGTGTGACATTGACGGAGCGGAATCCCGTGCCGCTGGGCGTGGCCAGCGGTGCCTTGAGGGCAAGGCGGGTGCGTTCCAGGCTGCGGAGGGTGGCGTCCGGCAAAGGGGTTCCTTCGTCTTCCAGAGCATGGACTCCGGCTTTCTGCTCGTCCCAGAGGAAGGGGGCGCCAAGGGCCGCCAGAACCTCTTTTGTGGCCCGTGTGATTTCCGGGCCGATTCCATCACCGGGAATCAGTGTTACGGGTATGGGTTGTCCTGCTGTGGAGGATGTGTGGGCTGACATGGGGGAATTCTCCCTGAAAATGGGGCTGTGTGCCCTCTTCATGCCCGTGGTGGGTGCACCTTTCTGTCTGGCCGGTGGCATGATCCAGCCAGAGAGCACCAGCTCATCATGCTTCATGGGAATGTGACAAGAGCTGGAAGATAAAGATTTTTTTGTAGAGCATGATGCTTGCGGGGGCAGGAACTATGTGCGTTACTCAAATATAACGATACCGAAATTAAATGGACTGTTCCGGTGTTGTTTCGCAGGGAGGTCACATCATGGGGATCCGTGAAGTAATGGCAGCACAGCAGGATGCCGGACAGTGGGTGCTTCGCAGGGTGGAGGGAACCGCGCAGGAGGTGCCGCTGGGCAGCATGAAGGGGCAGCTGGGGCCGGATGTGGTGGACATGCGGACCCTCTACCGGCGGGCGGGTGTGTTTTCCTATGACCCCGGTTTTGCCAATACGGCATCCTGCATGAGTGCCATCACCTATATTGATGGTGAGGCCGGGATATTGCTGCATCGTGGCTACCCGATTGAGCAGCTTTGCCAGAAAGCGAGTTTCCCGGAAGTCGCCTGGCTGCTGTCGCACGGAGAGCTGCCTGATGCACGGCAGAAGGCCCGTTTCGAACATGGGTTGATGGCTGAGGCACATCTGCATGAGCAGATACGCAACTTCTTCAACGGGTTCCGGCGGGATTCCCACCCCATGGCCATGCTCTGCGGGACGTTGGCTGGCCTCTCCAGCTTCTATGGCAATCAGGGAGCGGACCAGCGGCACCGTATCACATCAGAGGAGCGGGAGATGTCTACCCTGCGGCTTGTGGCCAAGATGCCGACTCTGGCAGCCTGGGTCTACCGCTACAGCCGGGGGTTGCCGCTGATCTACCCCCGTCCGGGACTGAGCTATGCGGAGAACTGTCTGCACATGCTCTTCTCCATGCCGGAAGCAGCCTGGGAGGTGAATCCGGTTCTGGCACGGGCCTTCGAGAGGATTCTGATCCTTCATGCCGACCATGGGCAGAATGTTTCTACATCCACCGTGCGGACGGTGGGGGCCACGGGGGTCAATCCTTTTGCGTGTGTCGCTGCTGGTGTGGCGGCGCTCTGGGGGCCAGCACATGGCGGTGCGAACGAGGCCGTGCTGGATATGCTGGATGAGATCGGTACGGTGGACGGCATTCCGGATTTTATGAACCGTGTCAGGAATCAGGAGGATGGTACGCGGCTGATGGGCTTTGGCCACCGTGTTTACAGGAATCTGGACCCACGGGCCGGGCTGATGCGGAACATCTGCCATGAAGTGCTGGCAGAGCTTGGGATGGATCATGATCCCCGTCTCGAGCTGGCCATGAAGCTGGAAGAGACAGCCCTGAATGATGAGTATTTCATCTCCCGGCGGCTTTATCCCAATGTGGATTTCTATTCCGGAATCATCCTCCGGGCGATGGGGATTCCGTCCTCCATGTTCACGGTGTTTTTTGCCGTGGCCCGTACAGCGGGATGGGTTGCCCAGTGGAAGGAAATGCTGGAGAGCCGCGCAGGCATCAGCCGTCCCCGTGCCCTTTATGTCGGGCCGGACAGGCGGGATGTGCCGGCGTCCTGAGGAGCAGCCGGCTGAAGAAACAGGGCACGAGACTGGCAAGCGGGAGGGCATGATGACTGGAACAGACAGGACAGCCGGGCAGGGGGGCATTCCATGGCAGAGGCTGGAGCATGAGGGGCAGAGTTATCGATACGTATCGCTCCCCCAGGCTCTGGCCGGAGCGGGGGAGAAGGCGCAACGCCTGCCTTATGTGTTGAAGATCGTTCTGGAGAACGTGTTGCGGCAGGGGCAGCATGATGCGGCGGCGCTGGTGACGGGTTGGGCTGAGACCTGCCATGCCGAAGGTGAGATTCCGTTCCGTCCGGCCCGTATCCTGATGCAGGATTTTACAGGTGTTCCCGCTGTGGTCGATCTTGCCGCCATGCGTGACGGCATGAAACGGCTGGGTGGTGATCCGGAGGAGGTCAATCCGTTCATCCCTGTAGATCTTGTGATCGATCATTCCGTGACAGTGGATGTGGCGGGGCAGAAAGATGCTCTGGAGCAGAATGTGGCCCACGAGTTCAGCCGCAACCGGGAGAGGTACAGCTTTCTGCGCTGGGGGCAGCAGGCATTCGACAATTTCCGGGTCATTCCGCCAGAGGCCGGCATCTGCCATCAGGTGAATCTGGAATATCTGGCTCCGCTGGTCATGCGGAAGGAGGAAGAGGGCGTGACAACCCTTTTCCCGGATACGGTCTTCGGAACAGACAGCCATACGACCATGATCAACGGCCTTGGTGTTCTGGGCTGGGGTGTTGGTGGCATCGAGGCCGAAGCCGCCGCTTTGGGAGAGGCCATTGCCATGCGTCTGCCCGATGTGGTGGGGGTGTATCTGGAGGGACGGTCCGCTCCCGGCGTGACAGCGACGGACATCGTGCTGACCCTGACAGAACAACTCCGGGCGGAAGGGGTTGTCGGCAAGTTTGTGGAGTTTTTCGGTCCGGCGCTGGATCACCTGCCGGTGGCGGATCGGGCCACCATTGCCAACATGGCACCTGAATATGGAGCGACCTGCGGCTATTTTCCACCCGATGCACTGGCCATGGACTATCTGACCCTGACAGGCCGTTCGCCGGATCATGTCCGGCTCGTGGAAGCGTACCTGCGGCAGCAGGGACTGTTCCGGGAGGGTAATGAAACACCGCTTTTCACCACTGTGCTGCGTCTGGACCTGGGGACTGTGAAGCCTTCTGTTGCCGGGCCGAAAACACCCTCCCAGCGTCATGACCTTCCTGCCGTGGCAGAGACCAGCCGGGCCGCCTTGGCGGCCGAAGGACAGGGGGATGTCCGTTTCCCCATCCGCACGAAGGATGCCGCCCTTGCGGGGGAAAGCCTTGGTGCCGGGGATGTCGTGCTGGCAGCCATTACATCCTGCACCAATACATCCAACCCTGCGGCCATGCTGACAGCAGGGCTTCTGGCCCGGAAGGCCCGTCAGCGGGGCCTGAAGGTGGCACGGCGCATCAAGACCTCTCTGGCCCCGGGCAGCCAGGCCGTAACCCGGTATCTGGAACGGGCCGGTCTGCTGGAGGATTTCAGTGCGTTAGGGTTTGAGATCGTTGGTTATGGCTGCACGACCTGCATCGGCAATAGCGGCCCCTTGCAGGCTGACATTGCCCGGACGATCACGGAGCATGATCTGACAGTTGCCGCAGTGCTGTCCGGGAACCGTAATTTCGAGGGGCGTGTTTCCCCTCATACGAAGCTGAATTACATCACCAGCCCACCGCTCGTGATGGCCTATGCCTTGGCCGGGACCGTGACACGGAATCTTGCGGTGGAACCTCTTGGCCATGATGAGGCCGGTCAGCCTGTCATGCTGGCCGATATCTGGCCCGGCGGGGATGAGGTGGCGAATCTCATGGCGCAGTCCGTCGTGGCGGAGGCCTTTGCCCGTGGCTATGCGACTGTGGAGCAGGGGCCTGCCCAGTGGCAGGCACTGGGAGACGGCAAGGCCGGTGCAACGTTTGCGTGGGATGGGTCTTCAACCTACATCCAGTCACCGCCGTGGCTGGAGGAGGCTGCCGGCGTGACGGGGCCAATCCGCAAGGCCAGGATTCTGGCCCTGTTCGGGGACAACATCACGACGGATCATATTTCTCCGGCCGGAACGATTGCCATCGGTTCGCCTGCTGCCCGGTATCTTGAGGAGCATGGCGTCTCACCGGCGCAGTTCAACTCTTATGGCAGCCGCCGTGGGAATGATCGTGTCATGGCACGGGGGACATTTGCCAATATCCGTATCCGTAATGAGATGATCCCCGGTAGTGAGGGTGGCGTGACCCGGCACTGGCCAGATGGGGAGGAAGGAGCCATTTTCGATGCTGCTGCCCGGTATCAGCAGGAGCAGGTACCGCTGGTGGTGGTAGCGGGGCGGAATTACGGCATGGGGTCATCACGGGACTGGGCAGCGAAAGGCCCCCGTCTCCTGGGGGTAAAGGCTGTCATTGCCGAGGATTTCGAACGGATTCACCGGGCCAATCTGGCAGGGATGGGGGTTCTGCCCCTTACCTTTCCCAAGGGGGTGACCCGTCAGACGCTCGGCCTGACGGGGCAGGAAGAAGTGAGCATCGACCTTCCGGCCCGGCTTGAGCCCCGGCAGCCTGTCCGTGTGTGTTTTACGGCACCGGATGGCATGGAGCAGGTCGTGCAGGCCACCCTCCAGCTGGAGACGGAGGCTGAGCTGGCCTATGTCGCCCAGGGGGGTATCCTGCCTTATGTGTTGCAGCGCATTGCGGATGGCGGGAGCGTGCGGTGACGGCATGGTCCATGTTTTCCTGATGATGTGTGTGCCGGTTGGTGTTACGGTGGCGGCATGACCGTAGAAGGAGAAAGAAAGATGTTCAGACGCCCTCATGCCGTCATGGTGATGACACTTGGTCTGCTGTCTGCCGTGCCAGCTTCTGCGGCTGGGCCGAAGGATGGTCGGGCCGCAGCTGTGGAAGCCGTGACGGAAAAAGGGGGAGGTCTGCCGGAAATCATGGCGGCTGAACATCCGGGAGTAACGGCCCGGTCCGCTTTTGCCGGGCCATGGCGTTATGGTTGTGCCTATCCGGCCAAGGGCAGCCGACAGGGGACGCAGTTCTGCACCATCCAGCTGGAACGCATGACGGGGACGACGATGGATAGCGGATTTTTCCTGCTGGCTCATGCCACGCCAGACCTCATCAGGAAGCCGCTGGCCCAACAGCCCTGGCAGATCAGCCTGAACCTGCCGACACGCTTGCCGTTCGACATGAAGGCCACTCTTCAGCTGAGCGTGGATAACGGGCAGGCCGTGCCTTTGCCCCTGCAATCCTGTGACGAGACAGGCTGCATGGCCCAGCAGGAGCTTCCGGCCAGTGCCGTGCAGGCTCTGTCATCGGGGAAGACGGCACAGCTGACGGCGAAGACGAAAACGGGCGAGACATGGGCCTATGAGTTCCCGCTCTCCGACATCCAGACGGGGATGCAGCAGATCGCAGGCTGGCTGGAGCGGGGCGAGCTGAACCCGTAAAGAAGCGGGCCGGCCTTCAGCCCTTCCTGCCATCACGGATGAGCAGCAGGAAGACGAGGCTGAACAGCGAGGCCACGCAGATGATCGTGGCCATGGGGCGGGGTGTGGCATCCGCCAGCAGCCCCACCAGCCCGGACCCGATGATGCCGCTGCCATAATGGACGGCTCCCGTCATGGCGGAGACGGTGCCCGCATGGGCGGGGTCATCATGCAGGGCACCGGAGAGGGAATTGGCCACGATGAATCCGGCCATGGCGACATAGAGGAAGAGCGGCAGGAACAGCCCCCACAGCTCGCCATAATCAGTCCAGACATCAGCGACCAGCCAGAGCGAGACCAGAACGCTGATGATGACCCCCATGACAAGCAGCCTGTCGCTGCCCCATGCGTGGACCAGCCGGGCATTGATCATGTTGGCCGTCATGATGCCCACGATGCCCATTCCGAAGAGCAGCGCATAGAGCAGGGAGGAGGCGTGGTGGTAGCTGATATAGGCAAAGGGGGAGCCGGAAATGTAGGCGAAAGTCCCCGCATAGTAGCAGCCGCCGGCACAGGCATAGCCCAGCAGGCGGGGGCGGCGGATGAGGTGGGCATAGTGTGAGAAGGCATGGAGAACGGAGTGGGGGCGTTCATCCCGCTTCGGCAAAGTCTCCGGCAGGAAGAACAGGCTGCCGAGCATGATGAGGCCCACACAGACCAGACTGACGAAGATGGCCCGCCAGCCCCAGAAGGCCAGAATCTGTCCGCCAACCAGCGGGGCCAGCAGAGGCGTGATGGCCGTGACGGTCATCAGTGTGGAGAGCATCTGGGCGGCACGGTGGCCGTGATAGAGGTCCCGCACCATGGCCCGGGCGATCACGACATTGGCGCAGGCCCCGATGGCCTGAAGGAGGCGGAAGGCGATGAGCGTCGTGATGGAACCAGCAGCGGCACAGCCTGCCGACCCGAGAGTGAACAGGACCAGCCCGATGGCAATGGGCAGCCGTCGGCCATAATGGTCACTGACCGGCCCCCAGATGAGCTGGCTGAAACTGAACCCCACCAGATAGCCGGAGATCGTCCAGGCCATTTCACCTCCCGGCGCCTGCAGGGCCTGCGCCATGGTGGGCATGGCTGGCAGGTAGAAATCGGTGGAGATGGCCGCAAACCCCATCAGGACGCTGAGAATCCCCAGCAGGCGGAGGGAGTGGACGGTTGGTGGCTGTGTGGCGGTGGAGGACATGCCTCAAGAGATGCGGGGCCGTTGTCGGCCTGTCAAGCAGGGGCGGTACATGGGCATGGCGGGTTTCTGCCGGAGTGACCTTGCCATGCCGGTCCAGATCGGCACGATGGGGCTGGTGATGGATGGTGCGGATCATCCGGCAGCGGGAGGCCGGGCCGGTGGAGATGGAGGAGAAAGACCCATGCCGACAGGAACGCAGACGGACGCTCACGTCCCGCCCATGCATGTGCTGGCACGGCGTGCCCGTGAGGCAGCCGGGATTCTGGCCGTATGTCCGGCAGGGCAGCGGACGGCGGCACTGCGCCATGTGGCCGCAGGCTTGCGGGACGGAACGGAAACCCTGCTGGCTGCCAATCGCCGGGACCTTGAGCAGGCCAGTCTCAGCCCGTTCTTTCAGGAGAGGCTGACCCTGACGGCGGAACGGCTTGAGGGCGTGGCCCGCAGCGTGGACGCCCTTGCGGGCATGGAAGACCCGGTCGGACAGGTTCTGGCCGCATGGCAGCAGCCGAATGGCCTGAAGCTGCGCCGTGTGGCCACGCCACTTGGCGTGCTGGGGATGATCCATGAGGGGCGGCCCACCGTTGGGGTGGATGCGGCCATTCTGGCCATCCGGTCCGGCAATGCCCTGCTGCTGCGGGGCGGGCCGGAGAGTTTTCACAGCACACAGGCCCTGCATCATGTGATCCAGCAGGGGCTGGCCCGTGCTGGCCTGCCGGAGGATGCCGTGCTCATGGTGCCGGATGCCGGGCCGGAGCATGTGGGGGACATGCTCCGTGCAGCAGGGCTGATTGACGTGACCGTGGTCCGTGGCGGGCGCGCGCTGGTGGAGCGTGTGCAGGCCGAGGCACGGATGCCGGTTCTGGCCCATGCGGCGGGGCTGTGCCACAGCTACGTCCATGCGGCGGCGGATCATGAGCTGGCCCGGAGGGTCGTGCGCAATGCCAGGCTGCGCCGTCCCGGCATCTGTGGGGCCACGGAAACGCTCCTGATAGACGCTGCCATTGCTCCGGGTCTCCTGCCGCAGCTTGTGGCCGATCTGGCAGCGGAGGGCTGCACCTTCCGGGCTGACGAGGCCGCCCGCAGCATCCTGCCGGAACTGCCCGCTGCCACGGAGGAAGATTTTGCCACGGAATGGCTGGATAAGGTTCTGAACATTTCCGTTGTGGCAGGGGTGGATGCGGCACTGGCGCATATTGTCCGCTTCTCGTCCCGTCATACGGAGGCGATCCTGACGGAAGATGAGGCCGTGGCGCAGTATTTCATGCAACGTGTCCCCAGTGCCATCGTGATGTGGAACACCTCGACGCAGTTCAGTGATGGTGGTGAATTCGGACTGGGTGGGGAAATCGGCATCATGTCAGGCCGCCTGCCGCCCCGTGGCCCGGTTGGTCCGGCCCAGCTCATGACATGGCGTTATGAGGTGCACGGAACAGGGCAGCTGCGCCCGTGACGGACCGGGATGACCCTTCCAGACCATTCCTGAACCGGAACGGGCCGTGCATGGTCATGTAAACGGATCGTGACGTGAAACCGTTTGATGCGCTCCGGGAGGGCGGTTGACGTGCGGGGCGGGGCAGAAGGTGGTCTTCATCAGGAAGAGCTGTTGAACTGAAACAGCTTGACGTGATGGCCGATATTCGCAGAAGGTCGTCTTCATCAGGAAGAGCTGTTGAACAGGAGATGCCCCATGTTCCGAGATGAGATGGATACGACCCGGCCAGGTGAGGCTGCTGCCAGCCATGAAGGCGAGGGCGTGTCATCCGTGGGCAGGTGGGCGTTTTTCTCCGGTGTGGCGGCTTTTGTCATTGGTTTGCTTCTCGCCGCTCCTGTAGTTGCCGAAGCTGCTCCCCTCTCCATTCCTGCCACCATTACCATGACCATGCCCAAGGGTAGCGAGACAGTCATGGTCTGTACGTCCAAGCTGAATCTTTCGGACGTACAGGTTGCTTGTCGTCCTACTGAGAAGGTCGTCAAGAAGTTCCTGATAATGGCAGGGATTTTCGAAGTGGTTGGCATCGTCCTTCTTGTTCTTCTGATTGAGGGCATTGCCTTCTTTCTTCGGAAGCTGTGGTCACGGAGGAAGTCATGACGTTCTTGTGTGAACAGGAGACACCCTATTACCGTCCCGGACAGCCGGTGGAGATTGCGCCGGTCTATGTCACCCTGGCCTCTCAGGAGAGCAGCTACGTGACTGGGCAGGTCTGGGGCATCACCGGCGGTGACGGCGTACCGGGCTGAGGGAAGGCGGGCTGCCTGTGGAGAACATGAGGCGCAGGCTCTTTCGAGATATTTTTCCGAGATCGTAACATTCTCTGGGCTGCATTCTCTGGATTATATGGCAGACATGAGGTAATAAGCCGCCAGAACAGCCTGAGAATAAGGATGGTCATGGCGGCAAGGGTGCGGAAACTGCTTTGTACAGCTGCAATGTCGGCTGGTGTTTTTACCGCTTCTGAAGCATCTGCGGACGTGACCCTGTTTTCCCGCAAGGATATCACCCTGAATGCCGCTCTCGATATTGGGGGTGATGCCTTTTATTTCCCCAATGCCAATTTTGGCACGGGCTCTTATGCACCGCACAAGGCGGGTTATTACACACGCACGAAAAATGTTGGTCTTGGTGAGCTGTATGGCCAGCCCATGCTTTCAGGCACATGGCAGACCCCGTGGGGTTTTTCGGTGTTCGGGCTGGTTTCGGCCATCGGGTCCACGACGTTGGGTGACGGCGATGCAGAGAGCGTGAGCCAGACCTCCGGCACGCCCCGGCAGGTGAATCTTGAGGATGCCAATCTGGGCGTGAAGATTCCGCTGAATGGGAAAAGACGTCTGATCATCGAGGGGGGACGGCAGAAATTCCAGATTGATGACGGTTTTCTCATGGGGAAGGGAGCCTACAGCTCTGGTGAGCGTGGGGCCTGGTGGTATGCGCCCCGGTTTGCTTTCTCCGGGCCGGGGGTCATCAAGTATGAGGGGACATCCATCCGGTCCGATGTGTTCATGCTGGAGAACAACAGCAACAACCGGCAGACCTACGGCAATGACAAGCCGGAAACGAAGTTTGTCGGTTTTGACGTGACGCTCTTCCGCAGCCGTCCGGATGGAGATGGCGGCTCGTCCTACGGAGACCGGGCGGCCTATGTCACGCTGACCTATTTCTATGTCCGCCATGCCGACAAGGGAGCGGCCTACGATTACTCCAACAGGGCGGACCGTCAGGGTATGAGCGTGACGGCCCTGAGCTGGGGGGGAACGCCCTTTGCGATGAAGAGCCGCCCCTTCACGAAGAACATCACCTTCTATGGCAATTTTGTTTCCGAGCAGAACAGCCACGCAGGCAATGGGTACAAGGGGGTCAGTGCCTATGCCGTCTATGTGGAGCCGGGCTATACGTTTTCCCGGGTTCCGTGGCGGCCTCATGTTTTCTACCGGTACACCCGCTTCAGCGGGGGGCGGGATCCCCACAGCCGGACGAAGCACAATTACGATACGTTTTTTCTTTATGATGGTGCCCGTTACACGTACGGCGGTTACTGGCCGGGGGAGATTGTGGGGAACAACATGTCCCCACTCTCCAACATGGAGGTCCATCAGTTTGACATTACCGGTGTGCCGCCCGTCCATCTGCTGAAGAAGGATGATGAGCTGAAGCTTGGCCTGCATTTTTACGATCTTGCCTATCTGTATCCCACGGGCGCAGGCCTGCCTGCGGGTACGAAGCGACATATGTCGGATGAAGTCAACGTTTCAGCAGAATATGCTTTTGATGCGAATACATCCGGTGCGATTGCAGCGGGTGCTGCCTTTTCTGGTCCAGCAGGGCGGGCACTGGCCAAGGCTGGCGTGCCGGATGGACAGACCATGCCGAAGATCCATGGAGCTTCCGGTGTAATGGAAATTTATTTTTATAAACATTTTTAATATTAGCGCCCATCATTCCGTTTCTGTTCTTCTGTCCGGTTTGATACGGAACAGGGCGTGGAAGGGTTAATAAACTGCCATTTAGAGCGTGTTTTCGTGAGGCAGTATCGTCATGATGAAGAAAAAGAATAAATTTTATATTGTCTCCATTTCATAGACCGTACTGATAAACAAGTCAGACGGTCGATAGACAAGGAACGGTTATTCTGTAATAAAATTGTGAGGAAAATTTCCAAAAGGTTCCTCATATGTCATCAAAACTGCGGAAACTCTTCGTTTCGTTGGCCGCTTTGGGCAACGTTTATGTGATTTCTGACGCTTATGCTGACCAGACACTTGTTGCGACCAGAAACATTTCTCTCAAGGCCTCTCTGGATATTGGGGGTGATGCGTTCTTTCTGCCCAATACCAACTTCGGGACAGGGTCGTACCGTGAAAAGCGGACGGGCGGCTATGCCCTCATCAAGGATACGACGTATGCCGAGCTGTACGGCAAACCCATTCTTGCAGGGCAGTGGAAAACGCCCTGGGGGTTCAGCGTATTCGGGCAGGCATCGGCCATTGGCTCCACGACATTGGGGGATGGCGATGCCGAGAGCATTTCCCAGACGACACGGACCCCTCGTGCGGTCACGCTGGAGGAGGCCAATCTGGGCATAGACCTGCCCTTCAACAAGGAGCGGAAGCTGATCATTGAGGGAGGACGGCAGAAGTTCCAGATTGATGATGGCTTTCTGATGGGGAAGGGTGCTTACAGCTCCGGGGATCGTGGCGCCTGGTGGTATGCGCCCCGGTTTGCCTTTTCCGGCCCTGGTGTCATCAAATATCAGGGGAAGGCGCTGCGGGCGGATGTCTTCATGCTGGAGAACAACACCAACAACAAGCAGACCCGCAATAATGACAGGCCGGAGACCAAGTTTGAGGGGTTTGACATCACATGGTTTCGCAGCAGGCCAGGAGGGGATGGCGGGGCCGTCTACGAGGACAGGGCGGCTTATCTGACCCTGACCTATTTTCATGTGCGGAAGGCGAATATCGGTTCAGCCTACGACTACGCCAATCGTGGGGACAGGCAGGGGATGAATGTCAGTCAGCTGAGCTGGGGTGGTACGTTCGTGCCCATCCGGGCGCTGGGCATCTCAAAGCACTTCACGCTCTATGGCACATTCGTTTCCGAGCAGAACAGCCATGCGGGCAATGGTTACAAGGGGGTCAGTGCCTATTCGACATATATCGAGCCAGGCTATACGTTCACCAGCCTGCCATGGAAGCCGCACGTCTTTTACCGTTATACCCGTTTCAGCGGGGGGAAAAACTCACATAGCCGGACGAAGCACAATTATGATACGTACTTTCTGTACGATGGGCGCCGGTATACCTATGGTGGCTACTGGCCGGGGGAAATCACGGGCATGTATCTGTCTCCCCTGTCCAATATGGAGATCCATCAGGTGGATCTGACAGGTGTCCCACCTGTCCATCTGTTGCGCAAGGCGGACGAGCTGAAGCTCGGCCTGCATTTCTACGACCTGTCTTTTCTCTACCCCACAGGGTCGGGTTTGTCTCGCAATGTGGGGAGCCACATGTCGGATGAGCTTGATTTCTCCGCAGAATACACGTTTGATGGCAACACATCAGGAGCGATCGCTGGCGGTGTTGCTTTTGCGGGGCCAGCGGGAAAGGCACTGGCAAAGGCCGGTGTTCCGGGAGGTATGCCTATGCCGCCCATACATGGGACATCAGGTGTGCTGGAGCTTTATTTTTACCGTCACTTCTGAGAAGGAACGGAGTTTTAATCTGTTCCGGCTTCCATTTTGACAGTAGATGTTACAAAATGGGAATGACTTAGCGGAGAACCCGTCATCTACTGGATGGGCGATTTGCACAGCCAACTATTCATAAGGACCTTTTCATGAAGGAACCCACCACTGACCAGGCTCAGGCCGAAGATAAGGGGCTCTCGAGTCGTCATATTGCGATGATTGCCCTCGGCGGCGTGATCGGCGCCGGGCTTTTTGTTGGTAGCAGTGCCGCCATTGCCAAAGCGGGACCAGGCATTGCGCTTGTGTTCGTTGTCGTCGGATTCCTGATCATGGGGATCATGCGGATGCTTGGCGAGATTGTTGTCAGCGACCCGGGGCGTGGCTCCTTCGTGGAGTATATCCGCCTTGCGCATGGTGACCGGATCGGCTTTGCCTCCGGCTGGCTCTACTGGTTCTTCTGGGTGGTCGTGATCGGCTCGGAAGCCATCGCTGGTGCCATGATGCTGCGGGACTGGATCGACCTGCCTGTCTGGCTGCTGTCGATCATCCTCATCCTCAGCATGAAGTTTGTGAACTTCTTTGCCCCGAAGATTTTTGGTGAGTGCGAGTTCTGGCTTTCCAGCATCAAGGTTTTCACCATCGTGGCCTTCATCCTGCTGGCGCTGCTGTATGTCCTGCATGTTTTTGGTCCGGGTGTGCCGGTCCATCACAACCTGTTTGGTCGTCGTGGGCTCTTCCCCAACGGGATCGTGCCGCTGCTGGCGCTGGTGCCGACCGTGCTGTTCACCATGATGGGCTCCGAGATCTCCACCGTGGCGGCGTCCGAGACGTCTGATCCGGGGCAGAATGTCTCCCGTGTGACGCGGACACTCGGCCTGCGCATCATGATGTTCTACGTTTCCTCCATCTGCCTGATCACGATGATCGTGCCGTGGTGGAGCCTGTATCCGGGCAAGTCCCCGTTCGTGGCCGTGCTTCAGACCATGGGTGTGCCGGGTGCTGCGCTGATCATGCAGATCGCCATCCTCAGCGCCGTGCTGTCCTGCCTGAACTCCAGCATGTACATCACGTCCCGCATTCTGACAGAGCTGGCCATCCAGGGTGATGCCCCGGCGTTTCTGGTGCGTACGTCGCCGGACAAGGCGCCCCGCATGGCCATTACCATCAGCTCCGTGGCTGGTCTTCTGGTCGCCTTCTCCTCGATCTTTGCACCGAGCGAGATTTTCGGCTTCCTGCTGAACTGTAGTGGTGGTCTGATCCTGCTGACTTATGCGCTGATTTCCACGACGTACATTGTGCTGCGCCGCCGGAGCAAACGCTCTGGGACGAGCAAGCACTTCACCCTGCCGCTTTTCCCGTATCTCAGCCTCCTGTGCCTGGGTGCCATCATTCTGGTATTCGTGGCCATGCTGATCAATCCGGGTGAGCGCAACACGGCTTTTGCTTCTCTCGGTACGGCGGTCGTCTGCTACCTGATGGCCTGCAACTTTGCCAGCCGTCTGGCTCCCGTAACGACGGAAGAGCCGGCTGCGGTTGAAGAAGAAACCGGTAAAGAAGGCGAGTAAGCTGGAGGAAGAGGGAAGGCCTGTCTCCCTCTTCTGATGGAAGAGTCTTTTCTGAAGAAAACGGACCTGCCCTCTGGGTGGGTCCGTTTTTTTGTGGCGACTGATAACGGGGAGAAAGGTCTACCCCAGGGAGACCAGAATGGCTCCCAGCCCGATGAACAGGACTCCCAGCCAGCCCTTGAGGGAGAGTTGCTCCCCGAGGACGGTGACACTGAGTATGGCCACGAAAACAACGCTCAGTTTGTCAAGGGGGGCAACACGGGCAGCATCGCCCAGCTTTAGGGCACGGAAATAGCAGAGCCATGAGGCCCCTGTCGCCAGACCGGATAATAGCAGGAACAGGCAGCCCCGCATGTTGAAGCCTCTGGTCTCGTGAAATTTGCCTGTAATCAGCAAGATCATCCCCAGTACGCCGAGTATGACCAGCGTGCGGATGAAGGTGGCCAGGTCGGAATCAATGTTGTTGACGCCAATCTTGGCGCACAGAGCTGTCAGTGCAGCAAAAACTGCTGAAAGCAGAGCCCAGAAGACCCATGAGGTGGAAAGCATGATGATGTGTCCTCCTGATATTGTGGCAGAGACGTTCTGAAAGATGATCGGATGGGCCTGCGGGCTGTCTTCGTGTTTCAATCATGGTGGGGAGTAGACATCATGGCAATTCTGCTTCTTTGACGGGAATGGGCTGTTCAGAGTGCTGGTAACGTCTTTCAATTGCGAATGAGAATCAATTTTTAATTGAATCGAAAAATTTTTCCGATATCAATAATAAGAATCATTAACAGTTATCGGAGCCGCCATGCCCACCCTTACTTTCAGAAGGCTGTTCACCCGGTCCCGTTATTGTGCTGTGCAGGTTGCAGTGATTGGCCTGCTCTCGTTTTTCATGGAAAGTACAGCTCAGGCCCGTGCCCCCGTGGTCAATCTGGGCAATGCCGCAGCGGCAGGGGATGAGAGTGCAGACGGCCTCTTCGGGTTTCTGTCAAACTGGAAACGGGATTCCAACCTGCTCGGCAGCATGTGGGGCCTGCGGACAGCCATGGGGAAGGCGGGGCTGGTTTTTGCCCTTCAGGAGACGTCGGAGATTTTCGGCAATGTCACGGGCGGAACACGGCGGGGAGCTGCCTATGACGGCCTGACTGTTGCGGTGCTGCAACTGAATACGCAGCGGGCCTTTGGCTGGTACGGCGGTACCTTTCAGGTCAGCATGGAACAGATACATGGGCGCAGTCTCAGTGATGACAATCTTCAGGTGGCCCAGACCATCAGCGGGATCGAGGCAGACCGTTCCACCCGCCTGTGGGAAATGTGGTTTGACCAGAAATTTCTGGACCAGCAGGCTCTGGACATAAAGATTGGCCAGCAGAGCCTGGACCAGGAATGGATGGTGAGCAGCAATGCGCTCGTGTTTGCCAACACCATGTTCGGCTGGCCCATGGTGCCTTCGGCGGACATGCCCGGTGGCGGACCGGCCTATCCGCTCTCCTCACTGGGGGTGAGGGCGAAATACTGGATGGCCACACCATTATATGTGCAGGCTGGCGTGTTCAGTGGCAGTCCTGCTCATAATGTCAGTGTGGATGCTCAGAAGAGCAATCCATCCGGGACGAGTTTCGTGTTGAACCGGGGTGTGCTGGCTCTGGTGGAGTTCCAGTATGTCTATCCCGCCCTGGGGGCCATGGTCTCGCCAGATCAGGCCGATGCGCTCTCACGGGTCTATCGCATCGGGGCCTGGTATGATTCCGAGCCTTTTGCGGACCAGTACTGGGACAACATGCACGTGCCGCTTGCGTCTCCGGCAAGCAGTGGCGTGGCCCGCCGTCACCGTGGCCTTTTCAGCCTGTATGCGGTGGTGGACCAGATGCTGTGGCACAGCCATTACGATCCCAACCGGACATTCAATGTCTTTGGCCGGGCGATGGGGACGCCGCAGTCCGACCGTGCGCCCAACGATTTCAGCCTGAATTTCGGCTTCACGTTCAAGGACCCGCTGCCATACCGGCAGGATGACACGCTGGGGCTTGCCATGGGCTACACGCATTTCAGCAAGGCGCTGGCCAAATTTGACAGGGCGACCCGGTTCTACAACGGGAGCTACATGCCGTCCCAGAGCGGGGAAACCTACATGGAGCTGATGTATCAGTGCCAGATGACAGGCTGGCTCCAGCTCCAGCCGGACTTCCAGTACATTTTCAATCCGTCAGGTGGGGTGCCGAACACTCTTCACCCTGACAGGCGCGTGAAGGACATTGCCGTCCTTGGTCTGCGTGCGATCATTGCCCTGTAGGAGGTGCTTCATGAAACAGTTTCTACGCAGAGTTCTGCCCGGCCTGGCCTGCTTCGCTTTCGCTGCCGTGTTTGCTCCACAGGGAGGGGAGGCTGCTCCGAAGGGATTTCTGGAGACCATCCACCGCCATGCCATGCTGGCCTCCACAAGTCCGGGCAATGGTGATCTCAATCCCTATGCGATTTATCTGGTGCCGCAGGACATGGGCAGCCTGAAGAAGGATGAAGTGCTCATCACCAACTTCAACAATGTGAACAATCTTCAGGGAACCGGCACGACCATCGTGGCCTATTCGCCCGTGACAAAAAACATACGCCTGTTTGCCAGTGCCCCTGCCAATCTGGCAGCCTGCCCGGGGGGGATCGGCTTCACGACAGCCCTGACGGTGCTCAAGGCGGGTTGGGTCATTGTTGGCAGCACGCCAAGCAAGGATGGGACAACAGGCACGAAGGGGGATGGCTGCCTTCTGGTTTTTGATGCCAACGGAAAATTCGCCACGGCGTGGAAAGGACCGGACATCACGGGGCCGTGGGGGAATATTGCCAGCATTGATAACGGAGACACGGCCACGCTTTTCATCTCCATGGCGGCGGCGGGGCTGCCAAGCCCCTATGTTCTGGATCCGGCAACGCATTATCCACCCATCCTGCACAATGCGACGGTCATGCGTTTCAATCTGCATGTTCCGCCGGGTAAGCCCCCTGTGCTGGACAGACAGTCAATCATAGCGACCGGGTTTGCCGGTCGTGCCGATCGTGACAATTTTCTTTTTGGGCCAACCGGACTGGCTCTGGACAGTGACGGCACGCTGTATGTCACGGATGGCTATGATGAGGAGGTCACGGCCATTGATGATGCCGTGAACCGCACGACCCCCGTGACACGTCAGAATGATGCCGTAGGGCGCATCATCACCAGAGGGCAGCTGCTCAACTGGCCACTGGCGATGATCTGGGTGCCGGGGCATCACCTGCTGGTGGCCAACGGGCGCAACGGGCAGGTTGTCGAGATAGACCCCGTGGCGAAGAAACAGCTCTATGCCCAGTGGGTGGACAATGACCAGGCCCAGCAGCCCCCGGGCAATGGCGACCTGTTCGGTCTGGCGATGACCCCTGACAACAGGGGATTCTATTATGTCGAAGATGACATGAACACGCTCAATGTTGCCCTTCCGTGAAAGTAGAACCATGACATTTTCTCTTTCCCGCCGCACTCTTCTGGGGGGGGCGCTGGGGCTGGCAGGGCTTGAGCTGATGCGCCCCGCCACCAGCCTTGCGATGGCCTCTTCCCTGCGTCATCAGCCCGGCATCATGCTGCCGCAGCTGCCGTTCCTGTATTTCATCACGTTTGATCTCACGGCGGAGAAGAAGGCCGATGTGGCCGACATGATGAGGGCATGGACGGAGGCCGCCGAGGCCCTGATGGCGCACCGGCCCGCCCCGCATCTTGTTGATTCTGGTGATGTGGATGGTCTGGAGCAGGCGAGCCTGACCCTGACCTTCGGCTTCGGGCCGGGGCTGTTCACGAAGGAGGGGAAAGACCGGTATGGTCTTGCGGATCGGCGTCCGGCTCCGCTGGCCGACCTGCCCCGCTTTACGGGGGATCAGCTCGTTCCGGCCCATACGGGGGGTGATGTCTGCATCCAGAGCTGTGCGACGGATCCGCAGACGGCCTTTCATGCCATCCGCATCCTGGCCCGTCTGGCCGACGGCAGGGCAACTCCACGCTGGGCACAGACCGGCTTTTCACCGGAGTTTGGCCGGCATCAGACACCCCGCAATCTGATGGGCTTCAAGGATGGCACCATACAGCCTGATATCGCCAATCCTGCCGTGGCGAAGCGGGTCCTCTGGGCGGCCCCGACGGACGAACCGTGGATGCAGGGGGGAACCTATCTTGTGGCCCGCATCATCCGCATTGCCCTGGAGCATTGGGACCGTACGAGGACGGGCTTTCAGGAAGAGACGATGGGGCGTCAGAAGCAGAGTGGCGCACCCATTGGTGGCCATCATGAGAATGAGCCGCTGACTCTCAGCCAGACCGACAAAGACGGGAATCCTGTCACGTCTGAAAATGCTCATGCCCGCCTTGCCGCCCCGCAGGAGAATGGTGGTGCGGAGCTGCTGAGGCGGTCTTATTCCTATGATAACGGTTTGAGCTACATTGCCGAACGCTGGCCCCCGTGGCGGCAGGGCAACGAGTTTGATGCCGGGTTGATGTTCCTTGCCTATCAGCAGGACCCTCGCACGGCCTTTACGAAGATATTCGAGCGCATGTCGAAATTCGACATGATGAACCAGTACACGACCCACATAGGCAGCGGCCTGTTCGCCTGCCCGGGGCGTCTTGATGGTCATTACATAGGTCAGGAGCTTCTGGGGTGAGGGGGCTTTAAAAAGGGGGCTTAGAGTGTGTCTGCCATCAGGCCTGTTCCTGAGACCTGATGGCAGGGGGGTGGTTCATGTTTCTTGTTGTCAGACAGTCAGCGCAGCTCGTGGCTCTGCAGCATCTCGGGTGCTGGCTGGTAGCCCTGAGCCGCCGCTTTCTGGAACCAGTGCAGGCCTGTTTTGTCATTCTTGGGAATGGTCACACCGTTGTAATAGACAAGGCCCATTTTGTATTCAGCTTCCGCATAGCCTGCCCTGTGGCTTTGCGGTGCCACTTGGCGGTTTCTTGGTTATTTTTGGCAGAATACAGGTTGAGCTGATATGCTTGACTCAGTTCATTCTGTGCAGAGTAATAAGTCCTGTGCCGCAGATTTTTTAAGGAACTGGAAAGTTGTTTCTGGATTTTTTTTCTATGCCTCTTCCTTATGAGTGGGCTTGATAAAGAGCATATTGCCCATATGCACCATCTTGATCCGCTGATGTTTTTTGCCTGTTTCGAACATAACTTGTCTTCACTTCCTGTTATGGGGTAGAGTATATATTCCATGTCTGCTATTGATAGAGAATAGCCTTGGTAAATTTAAGGTATATTCTGTGGCGTTGTTTGCGCCTCGTCGTATCCAAGCTTGGCGGGTAAAATGAGAGGTCAAAATCGATCAGATCGTCAGTACGAATTGGAACGCTCGTTTTTGGAGAGAGCCAAATCTCTGTTGCATGTTTGTTATGGGAAAATTGAATTTATTTCCGAGCAAACTGATAGACCCGATGCTGCGTTTTTGACCACTGAAGGTAGATTGGTTGGTATAGAAATAGTGGAAGTGGATGATGAAAGTCTACGGGAATATTTTGGGAGAATGCGTGAAGTTCAGCCTGCGTTATTTGAACAATTGGATAGAATAGAGAAAGGGGAAGAACTTAACAGCAGACCACTAAAAAAGAAAAGAGTGGAACAAGGAAATGATTGTATTTTTAAGAAATCAAAACAAAAATATGATCTTTACAATGACTATATGAAAAATTTAGAAAAGATTTATGAGGAGATTTATGATAAAAAATATGAGCTTCATGGTAAAGAAAAGCATGGGATAGAGTTAATTCTTCTGGCGCACTCCGAGTTTGTGTCAAACGAAGATGATCGTTTCGAAACTTATCTTTGTTCGTGGACAAATTACCATTTTAGTGTTTCTGATTGTCCATATAGCAAGGTTATATTTACATCTGGGTTGACGCGTGAAGCAAAAATAGTTTTTGATAAAACAAATCCGAATAAAAATCGCCCTGTTCTGGATAAAGAAAAGGAAAAGGGGAGCACTATGGTACGGTTAAATGCGATACCAGCTGATGGGAAACCTTATAATATCAAAGATCAGCTCTTCAACCCGCCGGTTCCTCCCTCTTCTAAGAAGAGAAGATAACATTTTTGGAAGCCTGCTGGCGGAGATATGTTCAGGCATTTTCTACCAGCGGCTGCTTTTCGGGTCTTGCTATTGAGCAAATGATCTTCTGGAAATACTGTCTGTTTTATGATTTGAAGGCAGGTAGCTCATCTCTCAGGTTTATATACCTGTCTGGATCGCTCTCCGTATAGCGGATGCAACAGGTGGTAAATTTTTATTATTAATGCTGATCGAATGGCTGCTAATTTTTTATCGGTACATTTTCAAAAATTGTTAAAAAATGTCATGATCCAAGTCAGGAACGGGCCAGTTCTTTGTAAATAGCCTTATATTCAGTAGTAAAACGGGCGTCTCTTGGTGGACCCGGCGCGATTCGAACGCGCGACCTTTGCCTTCGGAGGGCAACGCTCTATCCAGCTGAGCTACGGGTCCCTGTTGTCGGTACTTTTAACGGCAAGTGGCGTGCTTGCCTAGCCCTTGCGGCACTCTTTTTTCATCCATGTCAGCGTGTCTGTTCCAGCCAGAGCCACATGGTGGCGGCACTGTCCCCGCCAGAGGGCAGAAAGCGGTCAGGCCGCTCGATCCATGAGATGATGTCCTTGGCCGGACGGTCTTGCGGTTCACGGGTGATGAGGTGATACCCACGGGGCAGCTCATCCAGCCGGAAGAGGGACGGTGGGGCCTGCCGTATCAGCCGACGTGTGGCAGAGGCGGGGACGAACTGGTCCCTGTCTCCCCAGACGAGCAGGGTCGGTATCTGTACGGAGGGTGCCTGCTCCAGCGCACGGGCCATCAGATGCGTCAGCCCTCGCAGGGCGTGCACGTTCGTGCCGTGGCGCGTCAGCGGGTCGAAGAACATGCGGCGCATGGCCCGAAGATTGGCCGTGGCGACATGATGCCCCGGCATATGCGCACCCGTCAGCCGTGCCTGTGGCGTGACGAGGTTCCAGCCTTCCAGAAGGGTCTGCCAAGGCTCACCAATCGTCATGATGGCCGGGGCCAGAAGGATCAGCCCGTCAGGGCGGGGAGTCGACAGGGACGTGCTGGTCAGGAGGGCAAGGGCCCCCCCCATGCTTTCCCCCATCAGATGGAGGGGCTGGCCGGGCCAGCGCTGCTGGCACCAGCGGGCTTCTTCCACGGCATCGGCAACCATCCTGTCGGTCGTGCTCCATCCCCCTTTGGCGGGGAATTCGCCAAAGCCACGCACGTCCGGTGCGACGATGAGAAAGCCCGCCCTGTTGAGGGCCGGGGCCATGACTTCCCAGGCGTCCCGGCTGTCTCCAAAGCCATGAAAGGCCAGAATGATACCACGTTGGGGAACAGTTGCCGGGTAGAGCCGTACCGGTGCTCTGCGGCCATCGGAGAGGGCAATTGTCGCACTGGCTGGGATGTAAGCCGCCTCGGCCGGGCGGTGGGGCAGGCTCCGGGGGGCTGGGGGTGTCTGGCATCCTCCGGGCAGGCCCATGAGCAGAAATGCGGACATGACGGACAGGGGGCCGTTTTTAAAACGGCGGAAATCGGCTAGAGAAGAAAGCATCTGCAAGACTGATCTGCCAGCACGGGCAGGGGAGAAAGACGGCGTGACGTCAGAAAACACACATCTGGTTCTGGTGGATGGTTCGGGGTTCATTTTCCGTGCCTTCTTTGCCATTCCCCCCATGAGCAGCCCGGAGGGTGTGCCCGTCAATGCCGTCTATGGCTTCACCAACATGCTCTCCCGGCTCATCAAGGAGCATGAAGGCCAGCCGATGGCCGTGATCTTCGATGCAGGCCGCAGGACATTCCGTAACGACATTTACCCTGATTATAAAGCCCATCGCCCCGAACCGCCGGAAGACCTGCGCCCCCAGTTCGACCTCATCCGTCAGGCAACCGACCAGTTCGGGATTCCGGCCATCGAGCTGCCGGGCTGGGAGGCGGATGACCTGCTGGCGACCTATGCCCGCCTGGTCGTGGAGCAGGGCGGCAGCTGCACCATCATCTCGTCAGACAAGGACCTGATGCAGCTTGTCCGCCCCGGTGTCTCCCTGAAAGACCCGATGAAGCAGAAGCCCATCGGTCTGGCCGAGGTTGAAGCCAAGTTTGGCGTCACGCCGGACAAGGTGGTGGATGTGCAGGCCCTCATGGGGGATTCCACCGACAACGTGCCGGGCGTGCCGGGCATCGGCCCCAAGGGAGCGGCGCAGCTGATCAATGAATATGGATCGCTGGAGGCCGTTCTGGCCGCAGCCCCCGGGATGAAGCCTTCCAAGCGGCGGCAGAATCTGATCGATCACGCCGAAGGTGCCCGCATTTCCCGGCAGCTTGTCCTGCTGGCGGATGATGTGGCCGTGCCGACACCTGTCGATGAGCTGCGTCCCCGTGAGCCGGACGCCGAAATGTTGCGGAGCTGGCTGGAGAGTATGGGGTTCTCTTCCATTCTCCAGCGCATGGGTTTTGGCGGCAAGGCCCGCCACCCGGCACAGCGCAGGCCCGAGGCCAGCCCGGCCTCAGCTGCGGCAGAGGGGCAGGATGCCGGGGAGATACCCCGCAGTGAGGCTCCTTTCGGTCCCTATGAGACCGTCACGGACAGGGACACGCTGGCCCGGTGGATCGACGCCGCCCGTGCCGCAGGACGTGTGGCCGTGGATACGGAAACAACCGGCCTGAACGCCCGCACGGCCGAAATTGTTGGCCTGTCTCTGGCCGTGGCTCCGGGCAGGGCCTGTTATGTGCCGTTCCGTCATGAAGGCACGCTGGAAGCTCCCGTGGGCGACCAGCTGGACGTGAAGGCCACGCTGGATCAGCTGGCCCCGCTGATGGCCGATGAGGCCGTCCTGAAGATTTTCCAGAATGCAAAATATGACCTCACCATCCTGCGGCAGGCCGGTCTGGAGGTCATTGCCCCGCTGGATGATACAATGCTGCTGTCCTATGCCCAGTCCGCCGGGGCGCACGGGCAGGGCATGGATGAACTCTCCCGCCTGCATCTGGATCATACCCCCATTCCCTATGATGACGTGACGGGCAAGGGGCGCAACCGGGTGCCTTTCACGCAGGTGCCGCTGGATAAAGCAACTGCCTATGCGGCGGAAGATGCCGACGTGACGCTGCGCCTCTGGGAGGTGCTGCGTGTGACGCTGCCCCGCCAGAAGGCGGCGGCCCTGTATGAGGAAATGGAACGCCCGCTCATCACCGTTCTGGAGCGCATGGAGGAAGCTGGCGTGCGGGTGGACGCCGATGAGCTGCGCCGCCTGTCGGAGGACTTCGCCACCCGCATGGTGGAGATGGAACAGGGGATTCATGACCGTGCGGGGCGGCCCTTCAACATCGGGTCGCCCAAGCAGCTGGGGGAAATCCTGTTTGATGAGATGGGCCTTCCCGGTGGCAAGCGCACCAAAACGGGCTCGTGGGGAACGGATTCCCGTGTGCTGGAAGAGCTGGCCGAGCAGGGCCATGACCTGCCGACGGCAATCCTGAACTGGCGGCGTCTGGCCAAGCTGAAATCCACCTATGCGGATGCGCTGCTCAAGCTGATGGACCCGAAGACCCAGCGTGTGCATACGACCTTCCAGATGACGACCACGACCACGGGGCGTCTCTCCTCCAACGAGCCGAACCTCCAGAACATTCCCATCCGCACGGAGGAGGGGGCACGCATCCGTCAGGCTTTCGTGGCGGCTCCGAGGTACAGGCTTCTGTCTGCCGATTACAGCCAGATCGAGCTGCGCCTTCTGGCCCATGTGGCGCAGATTGAGCCGCTGCTGGATGCGTTCCGTCACGGGCAGGACATCCATGCCCGCACGGCGTCTGAAGTGTTCGGCATCCCGTTGGAAGAGATGGACCCGCTGACAAGGCGACGGGCCAAGGCCATCAATTTCGGCATCATTTACGGCATTTCAGCCTTCGGGCTGGCCCGGCAGCTTCAGGTGCCGCAGGGTGAGGCCAAACGCTATATTGAGGCCTATTTTGACCGCTATCCCGGTATCCGGGATTATATGGAAAAGATGAAGGAAGAGGCCCGGGAGAAGGGCTATGTGCTGACCCCCTTCGGTCGCCGCTGCTATGTGCCGGGAATCACGGCAAAGCAGGCAGCGCAGCGGTCCTATGCCGAGCGTCAGGCCATCAATGCTCCCCTGCAGGGTGGAGCGGCGGACATCATCAAGAAGGCCATGGTCACCCTGCCGGACCGTCTGGCCGAGGCCGGGCTGAAGGCCCGGATGCTGCTTCAGGTACATGATGAGCTGCTTTTTGAAGTCCCGGAAGCCGAGGCTGAGGAGACGGCGGCCCTCGTGAGGGAGGTCATGGAATCCGTGGCCAGGCTGGATGTCGCTCTTTCCGTGGAAACGGGGCTTGGCCAGAACTGGGCTGAGGCGCACTGATGCAGCCGGACAGGAATGAGGAGACAGGAACAGACATGACGGACCGTTCGAAGACCGGGGCAGGCCCGGAAACTGACCCGAAGAAAACAGTCGTCCGTCGGGCCGGGCTGGTCGTTCTGGGGCTGATCCTGCTGGCAGGGCTGCTGGGCTATGGTGGTTACTGGCTCTCCACAGGGGCGGATGAAGGGGCACGGGTTCACGCACAGGGCAATGTGGTGGGCGGCTCCTTCCGGGTCTTTTCCCTTGGTGGTGGCATGGTGACGGAAGGTGATTTCCGGGGCTCATGGACGGTCGTCTGGTTTGTGGACCCACGCTGCCCGCCGGAACGCTGCCAGCCTCCGCTCAAGGCTCTGGACCAGACCCTCGTGACGATGAAGCAGAAAGGCCAGCCTGTCCTGCCTCTGGTCGTCTCGCTGGATGCCCGGGCGGAAGACCCGGACACGCTGAAGGACTATGTGATGGGCGTAGCCCCGCACATCTTCCCGGTCTTTGCGACCCCGAACATGACACAGGCCATGACACGCCTCTACCATGCGCCCTATGCGCTGGAGCCGGGGCAGAGTTACTATCAGTCGGCTCCATCTTTTGTGGTCATGACACCGGAAGGTCATTACGCTGACACGCTGCCCGTGACGGATGATGCAGCTGGTCTGACGGCGGGTCTGGAACAGATCATGGCCCGTTCAGGACAGAATTGAGAGCAAGGAAGAGCCCACATGCTACGTTACCCCATTCTTCTGCTGGATTATGACGGCACTTTGGCCGAGACCCGCCCTGCCATCCTGCGGAGTCTGGAGGAGGCCTTCACGGATATCGGCCGGACGCCACCGCCCCGTTCCTACCTGAAGGAGCGGCTGGGCAAGGGGGATGCGCTACAGGGGTTCTATCAGAGCATTGTGGATGAAGGGGCCTCCATGGATGAGGCCCAGCGTTATGTGGCTGCCTACCGCCAGCGTTATGCCCAGGCGGATGAGGAAGAAACCTATCTGTATGACGGAGCCCGTGAGGTGCTCCAGATTCTCCAGGGGCGGGGCTACAGGATGATTGCCGTAAGCAACAAGCACGGCCCGACCCTGCGGCACAGCCTTGCCCGGTTTCAGCTGGAGCCGTTTTTTGAGGCGTCCATCGGTGCTGAAGAGGGGCTGCCCCGCAAGCCGGAGAAGGAGGTTTTCACGCAGCGTCTGGCCCATATGCTGCCGGGCTGGGGGGCGGAGCAGTGCCTCATGGTGGGTGATACGACAGCGGATATCGGGTTTGCCCAGACCCTTGGCATGGATGTCTGCTGGGCCAGTTACGGTCACGGTGTGGCAGAGATTTGCAGGGAGATGAAACCTACCTATCAGTTTGACAGCTTGTGGGAACTGCCGAATCTGCTGTCAGAAACGGAAAGCTGACAGAACCCGGCGGACAGGTTCATACGGAACAGGCCCGGCTCATTTTCATGGGCCGGGCCTGTTTTGCAGGTGCGGAAAATCTTACAGCCCGATGTCGCTGCGGAGCATCTTGTCATCCCACTGGATGGTCGCAGCAGCTTCATAGGCCCGGGAGCGTGCCTTGGCTGCCGTGGGACCCGTGGCGCAGATGGTCAGGACACGCCCGCCATTGGCCAGAAGCCGGTCGCCATCCATCTTGGTTCCGGCATGGAAGACGGATACACCGGGCAGCTGTTCCGTCCGGTCCAGCCCGGAAATGACACCGCCCTTGACGGGCGCATCCGGGTATCCCTTGGCGGCCAGCACCAGAGAAATGGACGGCTTGTCCGAGAAGCGGATGCTGTCCTCGGACAGCGTGCCTTCCGCCAGAGCCTTGAGGGCGGGGAGAAGGTCGCTTTCCAGACGGATGAGCAGGGCCTGTGCTTCCGGATCACCAAAGCGCACGTTGTATTCGATCAGCTTCGGCCCTTCTTCCGTCAGCATCAGGCCAGCAAAGATGACGCCACGGAACGGCGTGCCCCGGCGGACCATCTCGGCCAGCATCGGGCGGACCGTGAGGTCCAGTGCGGCTTCCTGCGCCGCCCGGTCGAAATCCGGTGGCGGGCAGATGGCTCCCATGCCGCCGGTGTTTGGCCCGGTATCGCCATCACCGACCCGCTTGTGGTCCCGTGCAGCCCCGATCAGGCTGGCTTTGTCATCCGCACAGAAGGCGAAGAGGGACACTTCCCGTCCGACAAGACATTCCTCGATCACCAGCGGCAGGCCGAGGCGGTCGATGGCATCCAGAGCCTCATCCACGCTCTGTGCCACGACCACGCCTTTGCCGGCGGCCAGACCATCCGCCTTGATGACGATGGGAGCACCCTGTTCACGGACGTAGGCCTTGGCGGCCTCCTTGCTGCTGCTGGCGTCGAAACGCTGCCAGCGGGCGGTGGGGATACCGGCAGCATCGGCCACTTCCTTGGTGAAGGCCTTGCTGCCTTCCAGAGCGGCGGCAGCCTGGGAGGGGCCAGCGCAGGCGATGCCTGCTTTCTGGCAGGCATCGGTTAGCCCTGCCACGAGGGAGACTTCTGGCCCCGGTACGACGAGGTCGATCTTTTCCTTCCGGGCGAACTCGACAAGACCGGCAATGTCATCAGCTGCAATGGGAACACAGCGTGCGCAGGCTGCCATGCCGGGGTTGCCGGGGGCGGCAAAGAGTGTGTCCAGCAAAGGGGACCGGGCAATGGCTGTGGCAAGGGCATGTTCCCGCCCACCTGAACCCACCAGAAGTACGCGCATCCTGTTTCCTTTTATATCTCGTGTGATGCAGATAGCCGCTTTCACGTCATCTGCCATTTAGCATAGAATGGCCGCATGATGGAACGAGAGACCCTTCTTTCTCCCGCCGGACCGCAGGGCGGTACGGGGCCGGGGAGCAGCAACATACCGGAATATTCCGTAGGAGCCATTTCCTCGGCGATCAAACGTGTGCTGGAAGGCACCTTCGGGCGGGTACGTGTCCGTGGCGAGATCACGGAGATGAAGCGGTATGCTTCCGGTCATGTCTATCTCTCCCTCAAGGATGAGGGCGGGAAGATATCGGGTGTCATCTGGCGGGGGAACGTTTCCCGGCTGGGGATGGTGCCGGAGAATGGAACGGAGGTCATCGCCACCGGGAAGATTTCGTCCTATGGCGAACGCTCAAACTATCAGCTCATCATCGACAGCATGGAGTTTGCAGGGGAAGGTGCCCTTCTGGCCCGGATCGAAGCCCTGCGTGTCCGCCTGCGGGATGAGGGGCTGTTCGATCAGGGGCGCAAGAAGCCCATTCCGTTCCTGCCCCGTTGCGTGGGGGTGGTGACGTCCCGGTCCGGGGCGGTGCTGCACGACATCTGCACGACCATATCCCGCCGTTTCCCGCGGGATGTCCTGCTCTGGCCCGTGGCAGTGCAGGGGGAAGGGGCAGCCCGTCAGATCACCCATGCCGTGCAGGCCATGGGGAACCTTCCCAATCCGCCTGATGTGCTGATCGTGGCCCGTGGTGGTGGCTCATTGGAGGACCTGATGGCCTTCAATGATGAAGCCGTGGTACGGGCCGTGGCGGCCTGCCCCCTGCCGGTGATTTCTGCCGTGGGGCATGAGACGGATACGACCCTCGTTGATTACGCTGCCGACCGTCGGGCCCCCACACCGACTGCCGCCGCTGAAATGGCGGTGCCCCTGCGGTCCGAGCTGATGGCGGACCTCGCCCATCGGGCGGCACGGCTTTCTGGTGGTCTGGCGGGGATATTGCAGCGGCAGGGGCTGCGGCTCCAGGCCGTGGTGGCCCGGATGCCGGACCTTCCGGGGCTTCTGGACACAGCCCGGATGCGGCTGGATGATCGTGCCCAGAGGCTGGAGCTGGCCCTGCCGGGATTTGTGATGCGTGCCCGTGCCCGGCTGGGGCAGGCTGCCTATCATTTGCCCGCTGTGGAGACCGTCATGGGGCAGCGGCGTGGCCTCGTGGAGGCACAGGCCGGGCGGTTGCAGTCTGGTTGGGAGCGGTATCTGGATGGCTGCCAGATGCGTCTGCTGCGGGCGCCATTGCGGCTGGAGACGGTGCAGTCCCGGCTTGCCCTCCAGCGGACGAGGCTGGAAGGGGTGGCCCGGCATCTGAAGGCCGTCTCACCCCTCGCCATTCTGGAACGGGGCTATGTTCTGGTGCAGGATGAGGCAGGTCATGCCGTGACATCATCCGCTGCCCTGCCAGTGGGGAGCCATGTGCAGCTTTCCTTTGCGGATGGTGTCCGGCAGGCCCGGCTGGACCCGGATGAAGGCCGCAGATAGTCTGCACAGGAGATTTCGGAGCCCCGGGAGCCATCATGGCGTCCCGAGGAAGGACAGGACATCCATGAGGATGTGGAGGAGGGATATGGTGCGTAACATTGCGAGGCGCCGCCACAGATGTGGCTTGCAGAGACTGGGCTGTGGCCTGCTTCTTGTGGCAGGGAGTGTCCTGGCAGGCTGTAGCAGCCAGCCAACAGCCCGGCAGGTCGAGGCAGCGCAACATCCGGCCATCCAGAGCTTTGCTGGGGCGCCGTCCGGTGGGGGGAGCGGGGACAGTTCGTCCTCACCACAGATGAAGACGAACCTGCCATCTGCTCCCGTCAATACACCGCTTTGTGGTACGGCCCTGCGTGAGCAGGCCAGTACGGGGAGCGAAATCTATGGTCGCAGTCTGGCCACAGGCAACAGCTGTACCCGTAATGCCTGCTTCCAGCCATTGACGGGGACGTTCATTGCGGAGGATGGCAACAATAGCGTCTGTCGCTAACATCATATTTGTGTGGATGTGAAAAGGGCGGCCAGAGAGTGATCTGGCCGCCCTTTTTCATGGGCTCCGATGGGAGGGGGAGGAGGCGCCTTTAGCGCTTCCACCAGCCGACACGCCGCTTTTTGGGCTTTGCCTCATCGATATTGACAGGCTGCGGTGCTGCCACATTCTCGACCGGGGCTGTGTCCTCAGCCTTGGGGGCGGCTGCTACAGGGGCCTCTTCTGCCGTGTCCGCCTTTTTGCGGCGAGCTGGGCGCCGCCGACGGGCTGGTTTTGCCTCTGTCTCGGTTGGTGTCTCATTGTCCACACCGGTTTCAGCGACAGAAACAGGCGCCTCTTCCGCAGCCGGGGCAGCGTCCGCTTCTGCCGTTTCGTTCCGTGCCGGGCGGCGGCGGGGACGGGGGCGGCGCGCCTGACGACGAGCGGCTTCCTCTTCAGCCTCGGCAGGATCGACTGGACGGGCCGGTATCTTCACGACACGATTGTCGTCCTCTTCTTGCTCTTCGTCCACCACGATGCGGCTGCGTGTAGCCGGGCGGCGGCGGGTACGGGTGCGACGGGCCGGTTTTTTATCATCCCCTTCTGCAGGGCTTCCCGTTTCCACGGGCTGCCTGTGGGGGCGGGAGGAAACGGCAGGTTCTTCTTCTGTGGCAGGAGGGGCTTCAGCACGTCCGTTCAGGCGGGCCTCCTGCTGTTCCATCATGTCGAAGATGTCGATGCCAGCCCCCTGGAAGGGATTGGCCGGTGTTGGTCCCTGATAGCCAGAAGATGCCTGACTGGGGGCCGGTTCATCCTGATGGCGTGCCGGGCGGCGACGGGATGCCGGGCGTTCACGGCGGCGGCTGGGCTGCTCGGTCTCTTCTTCACGGTGGCTTGGAGCAGACGGAGCGGCGGTCGTGACACGCCGTGTCCTTGTTCGGCGACGACCGGGCATGAGAGCCTGGTCATCATTGGTATCTGCCGTGCTGTCAGCCTCTGGCGCCGCAGGGCTCGCCTCCTGCAGGCTGGTCTCTGCCGTTTCGTCCCGGGTCTCCTGCTCGTTGCGGCGACGTCCACCACGGCGGCGGCGGCGACGACGGGAGCTGCTTTCACTGCCTGTTTCCTGTTCGTCCCGGATATCTTCGGCCTCGGCTGGCAGGCTGGCTTCCATTGCAGGGGCAGCCCCTTCCGTGATGTCGATCGTACGGACCGTGTTGACAGGGCTGTCCTCACGGGAGGGTTTCTGGCGTGCGGCCAGCCGTTCGATGCGGAGCTCGCCTTCCGGCAGGCTGTCGTCATTTTCGAAACGGATGGTCATGTCATGCCGTTGTTCAAGCTGGCTGATGGCAGCCCGTTTGCTGTTGAGCATGTAAAGAACGATGCTGGGGCTGACATGGACGATAATGTCCGAAGAGCGACGGCGGCTGGCTTCATCCTCCACGCTGCGGAGGACCTGGAGGGCCATGCTTTCCACACCCCGGATGAAGCCGGTACCCTGACAGTGCGGGCAGGGGCTGAGCATGCTCTCGGCAATGGAGGGGCGCAGACGCTGCCGGGACATTTCCAGCAGGCCGAAATGGGAGATGCGGCCCAGCTGGATGCGGGCACGGTCCACCCGGAGGGCATCCTTGAGGCGCTTTTCCACCTGGCTGTTGTGGCGGCGGCTTTCCATGTCGATGAAGTCGATCACGATCAGCCCGGCCAGATCACGCAGGCGCAGCTGGCGGGCGACCTCCTCGGCCGCCTCCAGATTGGTGCGGAGGGCGGTTTCCTCGATATTGCGTTGGGAGGTGGACTTGCCGGAGTTGACGTCAATGGCCACCAGAGCTTCAGTCTGGTTGATGACGAGATATCCGCCGGATTCCAGCTTTACCGTCGGTGAGAACATGGCCTCCAGGTGGCTCTCCACCTGATAATGGGCGAAGAGATTCTGCCCCCTGTTCTGCCACATGCGGATGCGGCTGGCATTGTGGGGCATCAGCAGGCGGGCAAATTCCTTCGTGTTTTTCCATGCCTCTTCCCCATCCACCAGTACGGTCTCGATATCACGGGTGAACAGGTCCCGGATGGCCCGCTTGATCAGGCTTGCTTCCTCATAGATCAGCGCCGGGGCGATGGAGGAGAGGGCGTGGTTGCGGATGTTGTCCCATAGCTGGAGAAGGTAGTCGCAGTCTTTGGTGATTTCCGCTTCCGGGCGGCCTGCACCGGCCGTGCGGATGATCATGGCCATCGTCCGGGGCAGGTCCAGCTTGCCGACAATGTCCCGCAGGCGACGACGATCCGTTTCGGAGGTGATCTTGCGGGAGACCCCACCGCCACGCAGGGCGTTGGGCATCAGCACGCCATATCGTCCGGCAAGGGAGAGGTAGGTCGTCAGGGCGGCGCCCTTGTTGCCACGTTCTTCCTTGACAACCTGGACAAGGATCACCTGCCGACGGCGGATGACTTCCTGAATGCGGTAATTGCGGAGGAACCGGGCCATGCGGCGGCTGGCGCTCTGTTCCTCACCGGTATCATGTTCCCCGCTGACGATCTCCGGGCCGGGCTCGTCATCCTCGGGAAGGCTGTCTTCGTCATCATCAGCCTCTGGATCGCTGTCCCGGCCCCGCTGCTCGGCAGCGTATTCTTCTTCCTGCAGGGCAAGGAGCTTTTCCCTGTCCGCAACGGGGATCTGGAAATAGTCGGGGTGGATCTCGCTGAAGGCCAGAAAGCCGTGGCGGTTGCCGCCGTAATCCACGAAGGCCGCCTGGAGGCTGGGCTCTACACGGATGACCTTGGCGAGGTAGATGTTGCCTTTGAGCTGACGGCGCGCTGATGTCTCGACATCATAATCTTCAATGCGCTTGCCGTTCATGACCACAACGCGGGTTTCTTCGGCGTGTGTGGCGTCTATGAGCATCTGCTTTGTCATGAAGGACTGGACTCCGTGGCGCACGGGTCATGGCCCTGTCTGCGCCGATTGTCTTGGTCAGCAGAGGGCAGGTGGTCCGGTCTCTTGCGGGCAGATACCCTGAGGGGGTCGCCAGATTGGATAACACAGAACAGCATTGCAGCCTCTGGTAAACACGCTGATGGCAGGTCCTGCCATCGGGAATTGACGCAGCCCGCCGGGGGATGGTGTGGCCATCCGGGTAGGCTGCCTGTGGTTCGGATGCAGTGTCTCCGCCAGGGTGTGAGCACACCGGGAACAACCGTCCCGGGCTATCTGCACCAAACGGCGCGAAAGGTACTGCATGTGCGGGCCCTGTCTGATGCTGTCCTGCCTGCCCGTTGTCAGGGGCGGGGATGCATGGGAGATCCGGGCTTCTGCAAAGCGACAATGGCCTAAATCGGCCTTCATGGCAAGTGGGTAGTTGGGGGGGGGTGAAAGGGGCAGAATAAAGCCATTTTTTCCTGTCTGTATCGGGCTGTTAACCAAAGAAAGCAGGAAGATTGTTCCCGTGGCAGGAATGATCGCCTAATGGGGTGTGACAGGCAGGACCTGGACCGGAGAGGGAGGAGGATCACCATGGCAAAGCTGACACGTCGTCATCTTCTTGGTGCGGCTGCCAGCGGGCTGCTGGCGGGCGGAGGGGGAAAGGCTGCGGCAGCACGGCATGGCTTGCGGAAGGCTCCCGCCGTATTGCGTGGAGCATCACCGCCCAGACCCGTCATCATGCTGGACCCTGGCCATGGCGGAAAAGACCCCGGGGCCATCGGTGTCTCAGGAACGTATGAGAAGCATATTGCTGTGGCTGCAGCAACGGAGCTGCGTGCGCTTCTCATGGCGTCTGGCCGGTATGATGTGGTGCTGAGCCGGACGGATGACCGTTTCATCCCCCTTGCCGGGCGGGTGGAGCTGGCCCATCGGCACAAGGCGGATCTTTTCATCTCCATGCATGCCGATGCGCTGCATCAGTCTGATGTGCGTGGGGCCAGTGTCTATACGCTGTCCGGCAACGCTTCGGACAGGCAGACCGCCCTGCTGGCAGAGACGGAAAACAGTGCCGACCGTTTTGCCGGGCCGGGCATGGCCGACGTGCCGCCGGATGTGGAGGAAATACTCAACAGTCTTGTTCATGAAGAGACGCGCCGGGGGTCTGCGCATATGGCGGCCAGTGTGATCCGGTCATTCCAGAACCGCATCCAGCTCCTGCATCATCCATCCCGCCATGCGGCCTTCCGGGTTCTGAAGTCTGGAGACATTCCGTCTGTTCTGGTGGAAATGGGGTTCATGTCCAACCATCTGGATGAACAGGCGCTGCGTCGTGCTGCCCACCGTACGCAGATCACCCAGGCCATGAAACAGGCCATTGATGGCTATTTCCTGCGGCAGCGGAAAGGGATGCTGTAAAAAAAACAGAGAGTTCCGCTTGCATTCCCTGTCATTGCTCGCTAGCGTGGAGGGGTAATGACATTTTTTCACGCCCTCCTTCTACGACTTATGAACCCCTGAACGCCATACAGGCGAGCAGGTTGCTTTGCTGCGTTCAGGGGTATTTTTTCCCATTTCGGGTTTTCGTAGATATCTGGAGTTAGAGCGTAGTTATGTCTTTTCAGCATCCTTCCTTTGGTCATGTTGCCGATAACCGTGTCATCATTTTTGACACGACCCTGCGTGATGGTGAGCAGTCCCCTGGTTTCTCCATGAATCTGGGCGAGAAGCTGCGGATGGCCCATGCGCTGGCAGCTCTGGGCGTTGACGTCATAGAGGCAGGCTTCCCGGCTGCATCGGAAGGAGACTTCGAGAGCGTGAAGCAGATTGCCGATAATGTGGATGGCCCCGTCATCTGTGGTCTGGCCCGCAGCGCCGCCAAAGACATCGAGGCTGCCGGAAGGGCCATCAAGGGTGCACGGCGTGGGCGTATCCACAACTTCATCTCCACGTCTCCACTGCACATGAAGTACAAGCTGCGGATGGAGCCGGAGCGGGTGTTGGAGCTGATCGCTTTCGGCAACAAGGAATCCCGCCGTTACACGGATGACGTGGAATGGTCTGCTGAGGATGGATCCCGCACGGACCCGGATTTTCTGTGCCGCTGTGTGGAAACGGCCATTGCCAACGGGGCAACGACCATCAACATTCCCGATACGGTCGGGTTTGCAACCCCCGATGAGATGGAGCGCATCTTCAATATGCTGAGGGAGCGTGTGCCGGGGGCGGATCAGGTCATTTTCTCCACGCATAACCACAATGATCTGGGGCTGGCTGTTGGCAACACGCTGGCAGCGGTTGAAGGTGGTGCCCGACAGATTGAATGTACGATCAACGGCATTGGCGAGCGTGCTGGTAATGCCGCTCTGGAAGAAGTCGTGATGGCCCTGCGGACCCGTCATGACCGTTATGGCATGGAAACCGGCATTGAAACGCCCCGCCTGCTGGGCATGTCCCGTCTGCTGGCGACCATCACGGGCTTCGATGTCCAGCCGAACAAGGCCATCGTGGGGCGGAATGCCTTCGCCCATGAGAGTGGCATCCATCAGGATGGCATCCTGAAGCATGCCGGGACTTATGAGATCATGACGCCGGAAAGCGTGGGCTGGACGAGCACCTCGCTGGTGCTGGGCAAACATTCCGGCCGTGCGGCCTTCCGGGACAAGCTGAAGGCTCTGGGTTATGATGACCTGACTGAAGAGACGGTCAATGCGGCCTTCCAGCGTTTCAAGACCCTGGCAGACCACAAGAAGATCGTTTTTGATGATGATGTGCGGGCACTGGTGGATGATGAGAGCCGTGACCATGAGCGTGTCCGTCTGACCTCGCTGGAGCTGAAGGGCGGTACGCAGCATGCTGCCCAGGTCGTTCTGGATATCGAGGTGGATGGTGAGGCCCGTCATGTCTCTGCCACGGGCAATGGGCCTGTGGATGCCGTGTTCCGGGCCATCGGTGAGGCCTTCCCGCATCAGGCGACGCTGGCGCTGTTCTCCGTGGCCAATGTGACAGAAGGTACGGATGCGCAGGCCCGTACGACCGTGCGTCTCCAGGAAGGGGGGCGCCTGGTGGACGGGCAGGGGAGTGACCCGGATACGGTCGTTTCGGCAGCCCGGGCCTATATCCATGCCCTGAACAAGCTGCTGGTGAAACGTCTGCGGGGTGAACCGGAAGAAATGTCTGCCTGAAGATGAGAGAAGGGGACCGGTAGCCGATACTGCCATGTCTGCATGTCGGCTGCTGTTTTCCTTCTGTCATGGTGGGAATGAAACGTTACCGCATGTTAATTGAAGCGGAGTTTTCTGCGAAAAATATTGTCTCTGGCAGGAATATGGCCTTGCTGAACTGTTGTGGGGCTCTATAATTTGTGGCGAATGCTGTGGGTGGTGTTCTGCTTATTTTCATTCCCCGTGCGTGCGGGGTTATCCGGCCAGGAGTTTTGAATGTTCTCTCGTCTGTTGGGGCTCATTTCCGCTGATATGGCGATCGATCTCGGCACTGCCAATACCCTCGTTTATGTCAAGGGGCGTGGCGTGGTGCTGAGTGAGCCTTCCGTCGTCGCTGTAACGGAAGTGCGCGGGCGCAGACAGGTCCTGGCCGTGGGAAATGAAGCCAAACTGATGGTTGGCCGTACGCCGGGGAACATTCAGGCCATCCGCCCTCTCCGTGACGGTGTCATCGCCGACTTCGAGAGTGCGGAGGAGATGATCAAGCATTTCATCCGCAAGGTTCACAACCGCCGTTCCTTCTTCAGTTCCCAGATCGTCATCTGCGTGCCGTCCGGTTCCACTGCCGTGGAGCGCCGTGCCATCCAGGAGAGTGCAGAGAGTGCTGGTGCCCGCAAGGTCTATCTGATTGAGGAGCCGATGGCCGCAGCCATTGGGGCCGGTCTGGCCGTGACGGAGCCTTCCGGCAGCATGATCGTGGATATCGGTGGGGGAACGACCGAGGTTGCCGTGATCTCCCTTGGCGGGATTGTCTATGCCCGGTCTGTCCGGGTTGGTGGCGACCAGATGGATGAGGCCATCATGGCTTATATCCGTCGCAACTATAACCTCATGATCGGGGAAAGCTCCGCCGAGCGGATCAAGATTGATCTCGGCGCTGCGTCTTTTGACGCCAACATACAGACGGAAGAGCGGACCATGCCGCTCAAGGGGCGTGACCTGCTGAATGGCGTCCCCCGGGAGATCACCGTCAGTGAGGCCCAGATTGCCGAAGCCCTCCAGGAGCCTGTCGGGCATATCATTGATGCCGTAGCCACCGTGCTGGAGCATACACCGCCGGAGCTGGCCGCTGACATCGTGGAGAAGGGCATTGTCCTGTCCGGCGGGGGAGCGCTGCTGCGGCGTCTGGATGATGTCCTGCGTCAGGCTACCGGCCTGCCGGTTTTCGTGGCAGAGAATGCGCTTTCATGCGTGGCTGTGGGGACTGGCCGCACGCTGGAGCACATGCAGCAGCTCCGCAGTGTCCTGAGCAGCATGTATTGATCCCTGGTCTCCGGCGGGGGATGGTATCCTCCGTGACCGGGGGCTGAGCGGAGGGAAAAGGCGGGCCATGGTCTCCATTCACACACGTCAGCTTCTGTCCGGGCTTGTTCTGCCGGTCATGGTTTTTCTGGCTGTGGGGACTGTTCTGGCCGGGCAGATATGGCCGGGCAGGGCCATACAGATTCGCATGGCGGCGGCGCAGAAGGCCGGGGCCATCTATCAGGTTCTGTTGTTCCCTCAGCGGCAGTTGCATGAATGGCAGATCACCCTGCAGGGGGTGGGGGACCTGCTGGCCGCCAATGCGCAGCTTCGGCAGGAAAACCAGAAACTTGCTTACTGGCATGGTGAGGCCCAGACTCTTCGGCAGGAAAATGCCCGCCTGAAGGCTGTGCTGCACTGGGGAGCGGAAGATACCCGGGATTATGTCAGCGGATGGGTCGTTCGGGATGAGAGTGGCCCTTACCTGCGGGCGGTTCTGTTGCAGGTGGGGGAACACCGGGTGCAGCAGGGAAGTCTGGCCGTTGATTCTTTCGGGCTTGTCGGGCGTGTCAGTGAGGTGGGACCGCATGTGGTGCGAGTGCTGCTGATTGAGGATGCTGCCAGCCGGATTCCCGTCACGTTACAGAGCAGCGGAGGGGATGCCATGATGATTGGCGACAACACGCCTTATCCCCGTCTCATGTATTACAATCAGAGCCTCATGCCGGAAGAAGGCGAGCATATCGTCACACGGGGGCAGACAGGCCTGACAGGCGGTGTTGCCGTTGGTCATGTGCATTATCTGGCGCCAGGGCAGCCGGTTGTCATCCCTGATGCCGCTCTGGGAAAACTGGAGCTGGTTCGTATTTTTGATGGTGGCTTTACCCTGGAGGCCCCACCCAGTGCGGGAAGGGTCCGGGAGAAGCCTCCGCTCCTGCCGGATCATCGGGATGGGGAAGCCCCTTCGAATTGGCAGAATCTGCGCCGTTTTCTGCCATTTTCGTCTCTCAGGAACGGCTGAGGGTACTTTCTGGACGGTCGGCGTTCCTGATATACGGTCTCAAATTAAGCCGTTTGTTATCATCAAGGCCTTATAAGGCGGTCAGGTGGCATTTGTGGCACGATTCGGGTAATGGCATGAAACCTGCCCCGAAGGCGTGATCTGCCCTCCAGGGAGGTTTGCTTTCTGTAGAAGAGAGCACTATTTCCGGGAAGGCACGGGGGCGGTGGAGCAGCAACGGGTACGGGGCTATGGCATTACGGTTGGAGCAGGGGCGTCTGGATCATGAGGCGCTGGAGGGAACACGGCAGCGCAAGCTGATGGTTCGTGTGCGGCGCAAGCTGTCCCCCTGTGTCATCATGGTGGTTCTGGCTTTTGTGTTGTCCGCCCCGTTTGGCATACTCGGGCAGACCGAACTCCAGACAGCCCTGACACTGGGGACGGTCTGGTTCTGGGCGCTTTACCGTCCTGCTTTCATGCCCCTGTTCGGGCTGTTCTGTAGTGGGGTGGTGATCGAGTTCTTCAGTGCCAATCCGCCCGGCGTGCTCCTGTTCTGGATGCTGGTAGCCTATGGCGTGGCTCATGGCTGCCGTGTTGGTCTGTCCCGTCGTGGATTCCTGCTTTCCTGGAGCCTGTATGGGTTGATTGTGCTGGGAGAGGCCCTGACAGACTGGGTGTTGATGGTCATCCGGGTCCGGGGGGCGCTGTCGGTCTATCCCATTGTTTTTCAGGAGGCTCTCGCTGTAGGGAGTTATCCCTTTCTGCATGTTCTGTATTTATGGGGGCTTTCTGTTATGGAAAAGCATGACAGACTGTAATAGACTATGACCATCTGAAGTGTGGAAGCCTTGAGTTTTCCTTCCTTAATCTTTTTTTAAGCGTATATTGCAGATGTTCTTCCGGCGTGATGAAACTCGTCCGCCATTTCGGAAACGAAGTGGGCCAGCGGCTGACCTGTCTTTTTCAGAAGAACAGGCTGTCGGTGGGGGTATGTTCACACGCCGTGCCCTGCTGCTTCTGGCAGCGCAGACAGGGGTCATGGGGACGCTTGCCCATCATCTCTATCAGATGCAGGTCGTTCATGGCGATGAGCTGAAGGAGCAGGCACGCCGCAACCGGACCAGCCGCCGCCAGATTGCACCAGCCCGTGGTGAGATCTACGACCGCTGCGGTGTGCTGCTTGCCGGCAACCGTCCCAACTGGCGTGCGCTGATCATGACGGAGGAAACGACGGACCTCCAGGCCGTGGTGGACCGCTTTGCTACGATCGTGCCGCTGGATGACCGTGACCGGGCCCGTATCGAGCATGATCGCAAACATATCCATCGTTACGTCCCGCTGACCCTCAAGGAATTCCTCTCCTGGGATGATGTCGCCCGGCTGGGGCTGAATGCTCCGACCCTGCCCGGTGTTCTGATCGATGTGGGAACAACACGGGAATATCCGTTCAAGGACCTGTTGTCCCATATCATCGGGTATGTGGCCCCTCCCAATGAGACGGATGTCCAGCGGGATGGCATCATGGCCCTGCCGGGGATGAAGGTGGGGCGTGCCGGGGTCGAGCAGACGCAGGAAAGCCATCTGCGTGGACAGCCCGGCACGGTGGAGATGGAGGTCAACGCCCATGGCCGTGTCATGGGCGAGCTTGAGCGTGTGGAAGGCCAGCCCGGGGCCCGGCTGGAGCTGACGCTGGATAGCGCCTTGCAGACCCGCATCCGGGAGCGGATTGGTGAGCGTGTGGCCAGTGCCGTGGTGATGGACTGCCGCAATGGCGAGGTGATGGGGCTGGTCAGCACACCTTCTTTCGACCCGACCCTTTTTGATGGTGGCATCAGCCGGACACAGTGGAACAGTCTGATCACCGACCAGCGCACGCCGCTGGTGGACAAGGCCGTTTCCGGCCTTTATCCGCCGGGCTCCACTTTCAAGCCTGCCGTGGCACTGGCTGCCCTGAAGGCCCATGCCATCACCCCGTCGGACCGTTTTTCCTGTCCGGGTTATTACGACATGGGGGGCGTGCGCTTCCACTGCTGGAGCCGTTACGGGCATGGGTCGATCAACCTGCATCAGGCACTGAAATATTCCTGCGATGTCTATTTCTATCAGGTGGCCCGGCGCTGTGGCATGGAGGCGATTCATGAAGCCGCCGCCTTCCTGGGGCTGGATGGGAAGCTGCCGATAGAGCTGCCCCACATGCGGGCAGGGTCCGTTCCGACCCCGGAGATGCGCCGTCGCCATGGTCACCACTGGAATGGTGGTGATACCGTCAATGCCGGTATTGGGCAGGGGCTGGTGCAGACAACACCTCTGGCACTGGCCACTTATGTATCCCGTCTGGCAACGGGGCGGTTTGTGCAGCCACATCTTCTGCGCTCGGTGAGCGGGCAGGGCATTGCACCGGTTCTGGATCCCCTGCCTTTCGCGAAGGAGGCCCTCGCTGCTGCCCGGGGGGGGATGTTTGCTGTGGTGAATGAGCCACAGGGCACGGCTCCGGCCGCCCGGTTGAGCCTGCCTGGTGTACAGATGGCTGGCAAGACCGGCTCTGCACAGGTGCGGAACGTGCCGAGAGCCCTGCGTGAGAGCGGGCACTTCAACTCCATGAACCTGCCGTGGCAGTATCGTCCTCATGCGTTGTTCATCTGCTTTGCACCTTATGACAATCCCCGTTATGCGGTGTCTGTCGTGGTGGAGCATGGCAATGCGGGTGCGACCGAGGCGGCCCCTCTGGCTGCACAGATCATGACGGATACTCTCATCAGGGACCCGGCCAGCCGGACCTCCCTGTCCCGGGGGGTCGTGGCGAGGGCTGACGGCCTGGATGACTGAGGGATAGAAGGACGTCATGCCGCTGAAGGACTTCACCGTTCCCCGTACGGCCCGCCGCCTGCTGCGGGCAGAGCCGAACCTGCGCATGTTCTCCCGGCTCTGGCAGATCAACTGGTTCTTTGTTCTGCTGGTCTGCTGTCTGGCCGGTGTGGGGTATGTTGCCCTGTATTCAGCCGGTGGCGGGCGTGCGGAGGCTTTTGCCCAGCCCCAGCTCATCCGTTTCTGTTTCGGGCTTCTGATGATGCTGGGCGTGGCGCTGGCCAGCCCACGGGTCTTGAGGATGCTCTCCGTGCCCATTTATGGGCTGTCCATCCTGCTCCTGGTACTGGTGCTGAAGATGGGGCATGTGGGCAAGGGGGCGGAACGCTGGATCAATCTGGGCGGCTTCCAGTTCCAGCCCTCCGAATTTGCCAAGATTGCCCTGGTCCTCATGCTTTCAACATGGTTCTACCGGATCGGGCGGGACCGTATGGGCAATCCGCTGCGGCTCATCATCCCGGCGCTTCTGACACTTCTGCCGGTTGTGCTGGTGTTGAAGGAGCCCAATCTGGGGACAGCAACCATTGTTGGTGTGATCGGGGCTTCACTGTTCTTTGCGGCGGGGATGCGGTGGTGGCAGATCATCATCCTTGTTGCGCCCCTGCCGTTTCTGGGGCCCTTCATCTATAACCATCTCCATGATTATCAGAAGGCTCGGATTGATACCTTTCTGCATCCTGAGCACGATCCGCTGGGGGCAGGGTACAACATTCTCCAGTCCCGTATTGCTCTGGGGGCGGGTGGGCGCTGGGGGCAAGGCTACCTGCATGGCACGCAGGGACAGCTGAGCTTCCTGCCGGAGAAACAGACAGACTTCATCTTCACCATGATCGGGGAGGAATGGGGGTATGTCGGGGGTGTGGCCGTCATCGGGCTACTGTTCCTGATCCTGCTGAGCAGCATGCTGATTGCCCTGCGTTGTCGGAACCGCTTTGGCCGGCTGGTCGGGCTGGGCATCGCCATGGATTTCTTCCTGTATTGCGTGGTCAATCTCTCCATGGTCATGGGGGTCATCCCGGTGGGAGGCGTGCCGCTACCGCTGATCTCCTATGGAGGGTCGGCCATGCTGACCATGATGTTCGGTTTCGGTCTGCTGCTTTCCAGCTGGGTGCATCGGGATGACCCTGACTGATCTATTGGAACCGTAGGGCCGAGACCCCATCTGGAGGAGGTCGGGTTGCGGAGTATCGTGGCCGGTTTTTTTCAGGTGTCTGTTTTTATGCATCAGTGGCTTCTTCCCCTGCTGGCTTTTACGACCGCAGCGGCAATTTTCACCATCACGCCGGGGCTGGACTCCGTCATGGTCCTGCGGACGGCTGCCTCCGATGGGCGCCGTGCTGGGGTCGGGGCCATTTTTGGCATTGCCGTGGGGCTGAGCCTCTGGGGGCTGGCAGCGGCCTTCGGGCTGACGGCCCTTCTGGCGGCGTCTTCCACGGCGTTCTTCGTCGTCAAATGTGTTGGTGCGGTTTATCTGGTCTGGATGGGCGTCAGCCAGCTTCTGCGCCCCCGCATGGCACTGACGACGGAGGCCGGGCCGGAGCAGGCCCGGCGGGTGGAACATCGCAACGCCTTCTGGCCGGGATTCCGCCGTGGGATGCTGACGGACCTGCTCAACCCCAAGGCGGGTATTTTCGTGATCACCTTTTTCCCTCAGTTCATCCCGCCCGCCACGGATGTGGTGGCGTTTACGCTCGTGCAGGTGGTGATCCAGGTCGTGCTGACCTTCATATGGCTGGGGCTGCTGGTGGCCCTGACGGTCCCGCTGGCACAGTTCTTCAACCGGCCCGTCGTGGTGCGCCGTCTGGACCGGCTGACCGGGCTGGTCTTCATCGGTTTCGGAGCCAAGATATTCCTGACAGACAGTCCCTCGCACTGAGAGGGACACATAAAAAAGGCCGGTGAGAGAACGCTCCCACCGGCCTTTTTATCGTAGCCTGTTTGTGAGACTGAAGCTCAGCCTTCGATCCGGCCAAAATCAGCAATCAGCTGGCCACTGCGGCTGAAGGCCGACAGCAGGCGCAGACGGTTGAGACGCTGGCCAGCATCTTCCGCATTGACGGTCACGGCCTCGAAGAAGCGGTCCATGATCGGACGCAGGGCGGCGAGATGCTGCATGGCACTGGTGAAGTCATCATCGGCCAGACTGGCCGTGATCTTCGGCCCGGCATCATTCAGGGCCGCATCCAGGTCACGTTCCTCATCCTGTACATAGAGTGCCGCTTCAGGGGCCTGATGGTGCGGGCCGTCCTTTTTCTCCTCGATGCGCAGGATGTTCGTGGCCCGGCGGTAGGCTGCCAGAAGGTTCTGCCCGTCTTCCGTGCCCATCATGTCGGACAGGGCCTCCACACGGCTGAGCAGGCGGACCAGGTCGCCATCCAGATGATCGGTGAAGAGGCTCCTGTTTTCCTGCACCTGTGTGACGGCCAGCGTGGCATCCAGCACGTCGTGACGGCGTCCTTCATTGCGGAGCTGGACCCGGAGCCTGTCGGTGAAGAAGGGTTCCAGCTCACCCAGAGCGGAATCCTTGCTTTCCTTTCCGGCATAGGCCTCGGCTGCTCTGGAGAGCAGGCTGCCGAGATCGATACGCAGGCCATTGTCCCGGATGGTGCGGATCACCCCAAGGGCGGCACGGCGCAGGCCATACGGGTCGCCAGAGCCGGTGGGGGTTTCCCCGATGGCGAAGAACCCGGCCAGCATGTCCAGCCGGTCCGCCAGAGCGACGGCCACGGAGACGGGAGCACTGGCCGTGCCATCCTGCAATCCACGGGGCATGTAATGTTCGGCAACGGCCTGGGCTACTTCCGGGGCTTCACCATCATGGGCGGCGTAATAGCCGCCCATCACGCCCTGAAGCTCGGGGAACTCACCGACCATGCCGGTCGTCAGGTCGGCCTTGGCGAGCAGACCGGCCCGTTCGGCGTGTTTCATCTGTACGTCACTCAGCTGCATGGCCGTGGCGATGATGCCTGCCAGAGTGCTGATGCGCCGTGCCCGCTCTTCCTGAGTGCCCAGTTTCGCATGGAAGGTGACGGGCTTCAGGGCCTCGACACGGCCGACCAGTTTCGTCTTGCGGTCGAGGTCCCAGAAATGGCGGGCATCGGCGAAGCGGGCCCGCAGGACACGTTCATTACCGGCGATGCAGAGCGTGCCGCCGTCGCTGAAGGTCTGGTTGGCCACGAAGGCGAAATAGGGAGCGGCTTTGCCGTCTTTCGTGCGCAGGGCAAAGTACCGCTGGTTGACCCGCATGGAGACCTGCATGACTTCCGGTGGAAGGTCCATGAAGGCATCATCGATGCGGCCCAGCAGGGGCACGGGATATTCCACCAGCCCGCTGACTTCACGGACCAGCCCTTCATCCTCGACAAGCGCCAGCCCCTTCTCATCAGCGAGCGCATGGACACCCTGACGGATGAGATCGGCCCGTTTCTCCTCGTTGATGACGACGTGGCGGGCTTCCAGCTCCTTCAGCCACTGTTCCGTGCCAATGACGGTGAACGTGCCGGGGGAGAGGATGCGGTGGCCTTCGGTCACGTTGCCGCTCTTCAGCCCGTGGGCGTCGTCATCCTGACGGGCCAGGGTGAAGGGAACGGTCTGGCCATCCAGCAGGCAGACAATGTGATGGAGAGGGCGCACCCAGGTGAAGAGGGAGCCATTGCCCCAGCGCATGGCCTTGGGCCACGGGAACTTCCAGAGGAGGTCCGGCAGCTGTTCGGCAACCAGCTCCGCCGCCCTGACTGGCGGCAGGGTACGGTTGAGAACCCAGAAACCGTTTTCCTTCGTCAGCTCATCGGGGCTGACGCCATGCTTGCGGGAGAACCCGGCAAGGGCCTTTTCCGGGGCATTTTCACGGGGGCCACGCTCGGAAATGGTGCGGGTGGGGATGCTCTCATCCACCTCGAGGCTGGCCGCAATGTGGCGGGCACCATGAAAGCTGCGGATGTTGCGGGGGTTCAGATCGGCGAGGGCCTGTTCCAGCAGGCGGGCGAGGTCCTCGGCAGCACGGGCCTGCATCCCGGAGGGGATTTCCTCGCAGAAGAGGTCAAGAAGCAGTTCAGCCATGGGTGGTTTCCTCCTCGTCTCCAGCAAGCCATGCTTCGCAGGCAGCTTTGGCCAGCGTGCGTACACGCCCGATATAGGAGGCACGTTCCGAAACGGAAATGACCCCCCGGGCATCCAGCAGATTGAACAGATGGGAGGCCTTCAGGCACTGGTCATAGGCGGGCTGGGCCACGCCAGCTTCGGAGAGGCGGATGGACTCAGCCTCGGCTGCCCGGAACTGCGCCAGAAGCATGTCCGTATCAGCCAGCTCGAAATTGTGCCGTGAATAGTCCCGCTCTGCCCGGAGGAAGACATCTCCATAGGTCAGGCCCCGGCCATTGAAGTCGAGGTCATAGACATTCTCGACCCCTTGCACATACATGGCCAGACGTTCCAGCCCGTAGGTCAGCTCGGTGGAGGGAACGACGGTCGGGATGCCACCAACCTGCTGGAAGTAGGTAAACTGTGTGACTTCCATGCCGTCGCACCAGACCTCCCAGCCCAGCCCCCAAGCCCCGATGGTGGGGTTTTCCCAGTCATCCTCCACGAAACGGATGTCGTGCTTTTCCGGGTCGATCCCGATGGCCCGGTAGCTTTCCAGCAGCAGGTCCTGGCTTTCCTGCGGGGTGGGTTTGAGCAGCACCTGATACTGGTAATAATGCTGGAGGCGGTTCGGGTTCTCGCCATAACGGCCGTCGGACGGGCGGCGGCAGGGCTGCACGTAGGCGGCAGCCCACGGCTTGCGGCCCAGTGCACGCAGGGTCGTGTGAGGGGACAGTGTACCCGCACCCAGTTCAGTATCGTAAGGCTGGAGAATGGCACAGCCCTTCTGTGACCAGAACTGATGAAGGCGCAGGATCAGATCCTGAAAGCAGGGGGGCCGGGATGTGGACAATTCACTAGGCTCCATTAACGTAAAGATGTCTGCATATTACAGGATGAGAGGCCGGATCACCAGCGGGTAGGGGTGGGAGAGGGTAAAGAAGTTGCCGCCGTGCAGGGTGGTTTCTTAAGATGGTCTTTACGGCAGGTGCATTCTGTGGGCCTCTGCCGGGAGAAGAGGGGGCCAAGACCCTTGCGGGGGATGGAGAGCTGTATCATATCATGTGGCATGAAGAGACAGCGCCCATGTCGCGCCCCGCCCGGGCGGGCAGGGGCTGCTGAGCAGTTGTGAAGGACAGCACGCCCATGAACTCGGAAGAACGTGATCTCATAAGTCGCTTTGTTGCCCGTGTTGGGGGAGGCGTGGGGCTGCCGAATGGCCAGAGCCCGGCGTCCCTGCCGCCGATCGACCCGGAGGCAGACCGTTTCATCGCCGAGAATTTCCAGCGTTTCCCGGAGGCCCGCTACCGTATCACGCAGCTGGCTGTCGTGCAGGAGGCGGCTCTCTCCCAGGCGCAGGCCCGCATCCGTGATCTGGAGTTCCAGCTCCAGCAGGCGAGGGGGCAGATCGCCCAGCTCCAGCAGCAGGCCAGTCAGCCGGGGCAGCAGTCAGGTGGGTTCTTCTCCGGGCTGTTCGGTCGGGGGGCTTCTGCGTCCGCTCCACCGCCCCGCGGGGCCTCCCTGCCACCGGGCTGGGGGCCTGCCTCTGGTGCTGCTGCGCCGGAGATGGGGCGGAGCTATGCCCCGCCACCGGGTTATCAGCCGGGTATGTTCGGGCGGTCCGGTTCCGGCTTTCTGGGGTCTGCCCTGTCTACGGCGGCCGGTGTCGCAGGCGGGATGATGGCGGCCCATGCGCTGGAGGGTCTGTTCTCCGGGGAGCATGGCCATGAAGGTGTCGGTGGTGCTGGCGATGGTTTTGGCAGTGAAACGACCATCATCAACAATTATGGGGACAATTATTCTGATCCGTTTGCCGGAAGCGGGACAGATGCCGCAGGGTTCTCTCCGCAGGATTTTGGCCCGCAGGATGCGCCGGTTGATAATGGCGGTGGCTTCGGTGGTGATGACATCGACAGGGACGATTTTTTCTGAGATCGGCTCCGAACGGAGCATGATGCAGGCGGGGCCTTCAGGGGCCCCGTCTTGTCATCATGGAGTACATATTCCGGCCGTGATGGCCCCATGTTCGGAACAGGCTATGTGACCGCCGGGGGCTGACAGAAAGGGACAGGACAGAGAGTTATGGAAAAAGCCCCCCAGCCCGTTCTCGGGCCTGATGCCAGCGCTGAGACACCGGACCAGCAGCCGGACCGGACCCTGTATGATGTGGCTGCTGTTGAGGATGTCAGGGAAGGAGAGGTTTTTTCTGTCATCATCAAGGAGCAGTCCATTGCTCTCGTGCGTGTCGGGGGGGAGGTTCATGCGCTGGGGGGGCGTTGCCCGCACAAGGGGGCGCCGCTGCGGGGGCGTCTGCACTGTTACAGCAAGGCTCACGGTGATGTGATTGTCTGCCCGTGGCACAAGGCGGTGTTTGGCGTACGGGATGGCCGGGTGAAGGAGCCGGTCGCCTTTTCTGGCCTGCCCGTCTATCCTGTCCGCCTCGTGGAGGGGCGGGTGCTGGTCGGGGTCAGTCCTTTGCCTGCCAGAGTTCCTGAGCCCTGCATGGAGGACAGTTCCGTGCTGGTGCTGGGTGGCGGTGCGGCGGCAGCCAGTGCCATCTATACCCTGCGTGAGGAGGGTTTTGCCGGTAGTATCATCCTCATCGGAGATGAGAGCCTGCCTCCTTATGACCGTCCATCGCTCAGCAAGGGCATTTTTCTTGGGGGGCCGGACAAGGTTCAGCCTCCGCTGCTGCTGAATGATGCTTTTTTTGCCCATCATGAGATCACCCGTGTGCAGGGGACAATCACCAGTCTGGACTGCACGGCAAAGCGTGTCGAACTGGCTGACGGGCGGGATTACAGTGCGGACCATGTGCTGATCACGACAGGGGGGCGGCCTGCGAAGCCGGATCTTCCCGGCATCGAGCTGACCGGGGTGATGACCATGCATGGCGTGCAAGATGCCCGCCAGATTGCAGAGGAGATCACGGGGGAGCAGGCTGTCGTGCTGATAGGTGGCGGGCTGACCACGCTGGAGCTGGCTTCTGCCCTGCGGCAGAAAGGGGCTGGTGTGACGGTGATTGCCCCGGAGCAGGTCATTCCCATGGAGGCCCAGTGGGGGCGGGAGGTCGGGCGCATCCTGCTGCGCCTGCATGCTGACAATGGCGTAGCTTTCATCACGGATAGTGAAGTGGTGAACATATACGGAAAGGACCATGTGGAGGGCATCGAGCTTGATGATGGCATGAAGCTGCCCTGCACCCATGTTCTGGTGGCTGTCGGCAATGAGCCATGCCGCAGTTTCCTGCCTGATGATGTTGGGACGGACGCTGATGGTGGGGTGTCTGGCATTGTTGTGGATGAGGACATGCGGGTTCTGCCCGGCATTTATGCGGCGGGGGATGTGGCCGCCTTCCAGCATGAAGGAACGCTTTGTCGCATTGAACACTGGCGTCAGGCGCAGATAGAGGGGCGGGCCGCTGCCCGGACTATTCTTGGTCTGTCCCGGCAGCCCATGCCCATCCCCTGGTACTGGACCCAGCAGTTCGGCAAAAAGCTGGAATATATGGGGTGGGGAGAGCCGTTCGACCGGGTCCTGATAGAAGGGGACTTGAGCGGGTTCGACTTCATGGCGGCTTACATGAGGGGGCAGAAGGTGGTGGCGCTGGTTTCGGCTGGCCGGTCTTCCGCCATGGCTCGTGCTGCGGTCGATTTTGATGGGTTCGTTGCAAAAGAGGTGCGGACAAGCATCGTGTGATAGGGCTTGCATCCTGTTTGTTCCACATGGTTAACGGCTGCCTTCTGCAGGGCAGCCGTTTTCTGTTTCCGCAGCTGTTTTGTCGGGAGAGGGGGACATGGGATGGCATGACTGTCAGCCCATGCTCATGCCGTGGGTATAAGTGAGAGTCTTCGTATCTGTTCTGCAATAATTGTAAGTTCTGTTTTTACCAAAAAGAAATATTAATGATACATTATGAATGTTTCATGTGGTCTGGATTTGCAAATTAAAAAAATAATTAATTTTTATATGATTATGCAAGTGCTATGAGGCGCCATCCATTCTTTTGTTACAACATGTATTGAGATATTATGCCAGATACTGCACCGTCTCGTCCGCATACTTCCATTTTTCATCAGGAATGGTGGCTTGCTACGGCCAGTCGGCAGGCAGTGTCCTTCATTGATGTGGAAATGGGGGGCAGGGTTGTTTCCCGTTTTCCTTTCGTAATGAAAAAGAGGCTTGGCTCTCCTGTCATCAGGATGCCCAAATATACCCGCACGCTGGGGCCGGATTTTGCTCTGCCACCATCAAAAACATTTCGCCAGGAGCAAAATATCAGGCATGTCGTGGACAGGACCGTTGCCAGCCTGCCCAAATATCATGGTGTCCATTTCTATCTGGACCCCGACAATGCGTCCTCCTTTGCGTTCAGGCTGGCTGGGTTCAGGGTGTACCAGGATTTCACCTTCCGCATCATGCCTGAAAAAACGCTGGACATGGCCTGGCAGGATTGTGACCAGAAGACCCGCAACCTCATCCGCACGGCGGATAAAAAACTCACTGTCCAGCAGTCTGGGGATGTGGCTCCGTTCATCGACCTGGTCAGGCAGGAACTGCCACAGAACCATCATGACTATGCCCTGCTGGAAGACCTGTTTACGGAGGCCCGTAATCGGGACCAGGCCATGGCGCTCTATGCTCATGATGGGGGCGTGCCCGTCTCGGCAGCCCTGCTCGTCTGGGATGACAGGGTGCTGTACTACTGGCAGGCCGTCCGTGTCCGCCGCTCCAGAGTGCCGGGCATGAACATGCTGCTGATCTGGAAGGCGATCGAGGAAGCCAAGAGGCGCAACCTGATTTTTGATTTCGATGGTTTCGGGTCTGTCAGAACGGCCAAGATGCTGGCCAGTTTCGGGCAGAAGCCGGTCATAAGGCCGGAAATCCGCTTCGAGACGCCCCTTTACGCCATGAAGTGCCGTCTCATCAATGTTGTCCGGCGGCATGTGCTCAGGAAGTACCGGGGTTACGATCTTTTCTGAGGTCATCATCTGGCCCTGGTTCCGGGGTGGTGGCGCTGATTAGGATTGGCTTTTCCACCACGATTGGGGTAGGAAATCCCTTACGGGGAGAGCTGCGTTCAGGGCGTGGCCGCCATTCCATGTAGCGAGCCGGAGCATTGGGCACAGCCTGTGCGGAGCCGGGTCACAGACAGATTGACGAGGTTTGAATTCATGCATCAGTACCGTACCCATTTCTGCAACGCCCTGCGTGCTGATGATGCAGGCAGGACCGTACGGCTGTCGGGCTGGATTCACAGCAAGCGTGACCATGGCGGGCTGCTCTTCATCGACCTGCGGGACAATTATGGCGTGACGCAGATCGTCGTTCCGTCCGAAGGAGCGCTGCTGGAACAGGCCGAGCGTCTGCGGGTGGAGAGCGTCATCACCGTGACGGGTGAGGTCGTGGTGCGTGAGGAGGGGCAGCGCAACCCTTCCCTGCCAACGGGTGATGTGGAGGTCCGGGCCAGCGGGATTGACGTGCAGTCCCGGGCGGAGGTTCTGCCCTTCCAGGTGGCCGGGCAGGAGAACTATCCCGAGGACCTGCGCCTGAAATACCGTTACATCGACCTGCGCCGGGAGAAGATGCACCGCAACATCATGCTGCGCAGCCAGGTCATCACCAGCCTGCGCCGCCGCATGGTCGAGCAGGGCTTCACGGAATTCCAGACTCCCATCCTGACGGCCTCCTCCCCGGAAGGCGCACGGGACTTCCTCGTTCCGGCCCGTCTGCATCCCGGCAAGTTCTACGCCCTGCCGCAGGCTCCGCAGCAGTTCAAGCAGCTGGCGATGGTGGCCGGGTTCGACCGTTATTTCCAGATCGCCCCCTGCTTCCGTGATGAGGCCTCCCGTGCGGACCGCAGCCCTGGCGAGTTCTATCAGCTCGATTTCGAGATGTCCTTCGTCACGCAGGAAGACATCTTCAGCGTGCTGGAGCCGGTTCTGGCTGGCGTGTTCAATGAATTCACACCGGAAGGCTGGAAGATCACGGACGGGGCCTTCCCCCGCATCCCGTATGCCGATGCGATGCGGGATTACGGGTCCGACAAGCCGGACCTCCGCAACCCGCTCATCATCAGGGACGTGACGGAACAGTTCGCTGACTCCGGCTTCGGTCTGTTCGCCCGCATTGCAGCCTCTGGTGGCCGTGTGCGTGCCATCCCCGCACCGGGTGCGGGCAGCCGCCCCCGGGCGTTCTTCGACAAGCTCAATAACTGGGCACGGGATCAGGGAGCCGGGGGCCTCGGTTACATCATCTTTGATGAGGAAGGTGGCAAGGGGCCGATCGCCAAGAACCTGGAAGCTGACCGTGTCGAGAAAATCCGTGAAATCTGCGGCCTGAAGGCCGGTGATGCGGTCTTCTTTGCAGCGGGCAAGGGGGATGAGGTCGTCAAGTTCTCCGGCGTGGTGCGGACGAAGGTGGCGACCGATCTGGATCTCATCGAGAAGAATGCCTTCCGCTTCTGCTGGGTCGTGGACTTCCCGATGTATGAGCGCAACGAGGAAACGGGCGAGATCGACTTCTCCCACAATCCGTTCTCCATGCCGCAGGGCGGTCTGGAAGCCCTGAACACGCAGGACCCGCTGACCATCAAGGCCTATCAGTACGACATCGTCTGTAACGGTGTGGAGCTGTCCTCCGGTGCCGTGCGTAACCACCTGCCGGACGTGATGCTGCGGGCCTTCGAGATCGCCGGTTATGGCCCGGATGTGGTGGAGGCCCGCTTTGGCGGGATGCTCAATGCGTTTCGTTATGGTGCCCCGCCGCATGGTGGCGCTGCGCCGGGTGTGGACCGTATCGTCATGCTGCTGGCCGATGAGCCGAACATCCGTGAGGTCATTCTCTTCCCGCTGAACCAGAGCGGTGAGGACCTGATGATGGAAGCTCCGGCTCCGGTCGAGCCTGCCCGCCTGAAGGAACTTTCCCTCAAGCTGGACCTGCCCAAGCCGAAGCCCTCTGCTGGTGGCAGCAAAGCTCAGGAAAAGCAGGGCTGATTCTGGTTCTCTGATCTGTTGATCTGATCCGGGCAAGGCCGGGGCGGCGCGATCCGCTCCGGCCTTTTTCGTGTCAGGTGTTTCTTCCTGCGCCGCTCTGTCCCATTCTGGGAAAGAAAGGGAAGGAGACCTGTCATGAATTTTGATGAGATCATGCCGGATTATGCGCCGGAAATTGCACCGGACATACGGGAGGAGGTCATGACCATTCTGCGTCAGATCGAGCGGGACCATGATGTTGACATCCTGTTCGCTGTGGAAAGTGGCAGCCGGGCCTGGGGCTTTCCCTCACCTGACAGTGATTACGATGTCCGCTTCATCTACCGTCACAGGCTGGACTGGTACCTGTCCCTGAAGCCGGGCCGGGACGTGATCGAGCTGCCCATTTCCGATGATCTGGACGTGAATGGCTGGGACCTGCGCAAGGCCCTGAACCTGCTGACGAAACCCAATCCAACCCTGATGGAGTGGCTGGTCAGCCCGGTGCGTTATCTGTGGCGGGAGGAAGCGGATGAGCTGGCTGCTTTTGCCAGACAGGTCGAAGCTGGACTGAGCTGCCAGCTTCACTACCTGAATCTGGGCCGCAACAGCTGGAGACGGGCGATCCGGGAGGATGGCAGCACGCATTACAAGCGGCTCTTCTATGCACTTCGTCCAGCCATGGCCTTACGCTGGATGCGCCTGCATGAGCATGGCCAGCCTCCGATGAACTTTCAGGCCCTCTGTCAGGGCTGCGACCTTCCGGCCGCCGTGCTCAGGCCCATCCGGGAGCTGCTGCACCTCAAGTCCAGAAGCCGGGAGCAGCAGAGCGGCCCCTCCATTCCTGCCGTGAATGAGCTGATCGAAGCCGAATTCGCCCATGCCGAGGCCATGACCCTGCCAAGGCCGGGCATGGACGTGCACGAGCAGGCCGAAGCCTTGTTTCGGAAGCTGGTGAAAGCCGAGTTCTAGGAAAGGCTGACCACTACCGGCACATGGTCGGATGGCTTTTCCCGTCCCCGTTCGTCCTTGTCGATGGTGAAGCCGGTCAGGCGGTCGGCAAGGCGGGGGGAGAGCAGGGCATGGTCGATCCGCAGGCCGGAATTGCGCTGGTAGGCTCCCGCCTGATAGTCCCAGAACGTGTAATGCCGCCCCGCAGGGTGCAGGCAGCGCAGGGCGTCCGTCAGGCCGGACCAGAGAAGGCGGCGGAAGCCCGCACGGCTTTCCGGGCGGAGCAGGGCATCGTCCGGGGACAGGGCCTTGGGGGCGTAATCCTCTTCTGTCGGGCAGACATTGTAATCCCCGATGAAGGCAAAGGATCGTTCCTCTTTTTGCAGGGTCAGGGACCGCTGGTGCAGGGCCTCAAGAAAGTTCAGCTTTTTGGCGAAACCGGCGTCCCCGCCTGAATTGCCATTGGGCAGGTAGAGATTGCCGATGGTGACCCCTTCAAGCTCCGTCTCGATGTAGCGGGCCTCGTCACTCTCGAAGCCGGGCAGATGATCGGTCGTGACGGTCAGAGGGACACGGCTGATGAGAGCCACCCCATTATAGGCCTTCTGCCCCGCCACGGCGACGTGAAATTCGGCTTCCTCAAAGAGTTTCGGAAACTGGTGCGCCTCGCACTTGATCTCCTGAAGGCACAGCAGGGTGCAGTCCGGGTTACGGTCCAGCCAGTCCTTTACCAGATGGGCACGGGTGCGGATGGAGTTGATGTTCCAGCTGGCAAAGGTCAGGGACATGGTGTGGAGGGCCTCCAGAGTGAAAAGTCAGGCGAGGGAGAAGCTGCTGCCACACCCGCAGGATGAGGCGGCGTTGGGGTTGTTGACGGTGAAATGGGCACCCATCAGCTTGTCGATGAAGTCCAGCTCGGCCCCTTCCAGAAGGTCGAAGCTGACGGGGTCGATGAACACGCGGGCCCCGTCCTTTTCAATCAGATGGTCACCAGCCTCTTTCTCCCGCACCAGTTTGAACTGGTACTGGAAGCCATTGCATCCTCCGGCGAGAACGGACACACGCAGGGCCATGCCGTCCGGTTCGGACTGCTGGCTGATGATCTCTGCAATGCGGGCAGCTGCCGCCCCTGAAATGCTAAAATCGGCCACGGACAATCTCCATAATCATCACAAAATTTCACGCCATTGCAGCATACATGGCGGAGAGATGTTGACACTATAAGGCCGGCCGCCAAGAATCGAAACCGGAAAGGCTGTATGCTTCGTGCGGCCCGCTCGGATATGGGGATGGCAGATGGAAATGGCCAGATACGCAGTGCAGCGGCAGGGTGCCCGTGGGCGTCAGTTTGCCGAGGAGGAAAGCCGCACCCGCACGCCGTGGCAGCGGGACAGGGACAGGGTGCTTCATTCATCCGGTTTCCGTCAGCTGCAGTACAAGACGCAGGTCTTCCTCAATCACGAGGGGGATTTCTTCCGTACCCGCCTGACCCATTCGCTGGAAGTTGCCCAGATTTCCCGTTCCATTGCCCGGACACTCGGTGTCAACGAGGACCTTGCGGAGGTGATCGCCCTGGCGCATGACCTTGGCCATACGCCTTTCGGTCATGCCGGTGAGGATGCGTTGCAGGCCGCCATGAAGGACTGGGGCGGGTTCGACCACAATATCCAGTCCCTCCGGCAGGTCACCGAGATCGAGGCCCGCTATCATGGTTTCGACGGCCTCAACCTGACATGGGAAACGCTGGAGGGGCTGGCGAAACATCACGGGCCTGTCCGCCGTCCTGCACCGTGGCTGGCCAGTTTTGATGAGCGCTACCCGCTGGAACTCTCCAGCCATGCCTCCGTGGAAGCGCAGATCGCCGCCATCTGTGACGACGTGGCCTATCACGGGCATGACCTTGATGACGGCCTCCGAGCCGGTCTTCTGAGTTTTGAGGACATCGAGGCGGTTCCCCTGCTGAAAACCTGCCTCGAGGAGGCCCGGTCTCTGAACTGGTCAGGGCATGGAGCGTTCGACCGTGACCAGCGTATCCGTCATGAAACGGTCCGGCGTGTCATCAATCGGCTCGTCAGCGACCTGATTGAACAGAGCCGGAAAGTTCTGGATGAGCTGAAGCCGCAGAGTGCCGATGACGTACGCCATGCGGGTCGTGCCATCGTCGAATTCTCTCCGGAAATGGCAGACCGGAACAAGGAAATCCGCACATTCCTTCACGCCCGGATGTATCGCCACTGGCGTGTCCGGCGGATGACCCGCAAGGCCCGCATCGCTCTGGCCGACATATGTGCCATTCTGGGGGAAGAGCCGGAACTTCTGCCCACGCCCTGGCAGGAGCTGGCCCTGGAGCGGCGACGTGCAGGCAACGAGGCTGCTGCACGTCGTGTCGTGGCTGATTATATTGCCGGGATGACAGACCGTTTCGCCATGGAGGAACATCGCCGCCTGATGGACCTGTCCGTTCTGGGGTAAGAGGTTGCAAGAATCGCCTGTTCTGGCAGCGAGTGCCTGCTGGGCTGTTCCAAAAAGAGGCGGTGGCTTTTATAGTGGCACGGAACAAGGATGGCAGGCAGTTCTGGTGGCCTGTCATGTAGTGGATCATGACCCCCTTTCAGGGGATTTTGACAGGTTGGATAGAGAAAGTTGCAGAATATGGCCGGCATTGCCCCGACAGCATCATCCCCGGATTGTCTTTTCGCCATCATGCGGGAGAAGGTCGTAACAGCTCTCAAGGCCGTTCTGCCAGACCTGCCGGACGATGTCGCAGCCCGGGTGGAGGTCACGCCTCCCCGTGATGCCGCCCATGGGGACATGGCCACCAATGCCGCCCTGCTGGCCGCCAAGCCCGCAAAGCGCAAGCCGTTCGAAATCGCCAGGGAGCTGGTGGCCGAGCTGGCCGCCCTGCCGGAGATCGCCCATGTGGAGATGGCCGGTCCGGGCTTCGTGAACATGACGCTGAAGCCGGAGCTGTTCCACGATGTCGCCCGGGCCGTGCTGAAGCGTGGGGCCGCCTATGGGCGGTCCTCCCTCGGGGCGGGGCGTCGTGCCAATGTGGAATATGTGTCCGCCAACCCGACAGGCCCGATGCATGTCGGTCATTGCCGTGGTGCTGTTGTGGGGGATGCGCTGGCCAACCTGCTGGAGGCGGCAGGTTTCAGGGTCACACGGGAGTATTATGTCAATGATGCCGGGGCACAGGTCATCGCCCTGACATGGGCCGCCTACTGGCGCTACCTTCAGGCCATCGGTACGGATATTCCTGCCGAGGAATTCGGAGAGCTGGCACCCAGCGGCCTGCAATATCAGGGTGAGTATCTCATTGCCGTTGGGCAGGCGCTGGCCGAAAAGCATGGCCGCTCCCTCGCATCTGCCGATGGTGGCGTGGCCCCGGTAGACACATGGTTCGAGACCGTCCGTGCGGAAGCCCTTGAGCACATGATGGGCATGATCCGGGATGACCTTGCCGCTCTGGGTATCCATCACGAGATTTTCAGCAGCGAGGCCGAAGTGCTGAAGAGCGGCGAGGTTGATGCCGCCATTGCCAGCCTTGAGACGCGTGGCCTGCTTTACGAAGGCGTGTTGGAGCCCCCCAAGGGCAAGAAGCTGGAAGACTGGGAAGCCCGCCCGCAGACGCTGTTCCGTTCCACCGAATTCGGTGACGATCAGGACCGTGCCCTGCGGAAGTCTGACGGGTCCAACACCTACTTCGCCAATGATGTCGGCTATCACGCCCGCAAGGCGTCCCGCTCCGATCTGCTGATCGATGTTCTGGGAGCTGACCATGGCGGGTATGTCTCCCGCATGAGGGCTGCCGTCGCCGCCCTGACGGAAGGGAAGACGGATTTTGAGGTCGTCATGTGCCAGATCGTCCGTGTGGTGAAGGACGGTGAGCCGGTGCGCATGTCCAAGCGGGCCGGGACCTTCGTCACGCTGCGGGATCTGATTGATGAGGTGGGCCGGGATGCTGTGCGCTTCACCATGCTGACCCGCAAGGCCGATGCGCAGATGGAGTTCGACCTGAACGCCGTCGTGGCGCAGACCCGGGACAACCCGGTCTTCTACGTCAACTATGCCCATGCACGCTGCCGGTCCGTCCTGCGGTTGGGAGAAGAAACCTATGGTGCCGCCGCCGTGACGGACGAGGCGCTCGCCGGGCAGGACCTGTCCATCCTGACGGCGGATGAGGAGCTGGCCGTCCTGCGCCGCATCGCCAGCCTGCCACGGCAGGTCGAGGCCGCCGCCCTTGCCCGGGAGCCTCACCGCATCGCCACATACTGCATTGATCTGGCATCGGACTTCCATGCGCTCTGGAACCGGGGGCGTGAGGAAACCAGCCTGCGTTTCATCCAGGATGATGCACCGGAGGCCAGCAAGGCCCGGCTGGCCCTCGTGGCCGCCATTGCCTCAACATTGCGGATCGGCCTTGGCATCCTTGGTGTCGAAGCCGTAGAGGAGCTGCGCTGAACCATGTCCATGCCGGACGATCACCATAACGACATAGCGCCCCCTCAGGCTGATGACCGCCTGGGGGGAGGAAGCCGCAGGCCGCCCCGCAGTCGCCCTGATGAATCTCGGGGAGAACGGGCCGAGGTAAGGTCAGGCCTGCTGGCGTCGCTCATGGGGGGGCAGTCCGGCACACGGGGATTGATGCTGCTTGGCGTGATCGGGGCTGCGCTGCTGCTGGGGATTGGTGGGGTCTGGAGCTGGATGGCCAGCCATCATCCGTCTGGTGTTCCGGTCATCGGTCCGCCACCTTACCCTGTGAAGGATCGTCCGGCTGATCCGGGTGGCATGATGGTCATGGGTGATGACACCACGAAGAGCGATGTGACCGGTCGTGGAGCCGTGCATCTGGCTCCCCCGCCTGAACAGCCGGATGCCAGCATGCTGGCCGGTCGTCTGGCACCGTCCGCCTCCGGGCCTGGGGCGGGAGAAGCGGCCCAGAAGGTAGCGTCTGCCAATAGCGGACCGGCAGGGGATGCAGTGTCGCCCGGGAAACAGGTGGCTGCCCCCGGAGGGGACGCGGATGCTGGAAAAGGTGGCGTGACCCAGGGCGGGGACATCCAGAGCACGTCCCTGCCGCCAGATGATACGGCGGATCAGACGGCAAAGGGAGATGTGGCGGATAAGGGGGCGTCCTCAGCCACAGTCTCCGCACCGAAGAAGCGCGAGCCATCATCCGATGCTGGGGATGAGGCCGATGAGGCGGACAACAGCCCGGATGAGGCCAGCAGCAGGGTGGAGACGCCAAAGCGGAAGACACCGCCGGCCCGCAAGGCTGCTGGGGATGATGTGTCTGATGAGGCGTTGCCGCCGCCTGTACCCGCCCGGGCAAAGCCTGCCACCCCGATGGTGTCTTCTGAGGGACCCCGCAGAAAGGTTGCTGAAACAGGTGCGGCAGGGCGGTATGAGGTCCAGCTTGCTGCTCTGGCCAGTGAGGATCAGGCCCGGCAGGAATGGAGCCGCCTGCGCCACAGGCTGCCCGACCTTCTGGGAGGGTATGATCCGGTCTACCGGAAGGTGGAACGGGACGGGAAAACCTTCATTCGGCTGCGCATAGGCGGGTTCGAAGACAGGGCGGCGGCACGCCAGCTCTGTGTCCGGCTGCATGCACAGGCACAGGCCTGCGCCGTGGCGACGAACTGATCGTGGCAGCATCAGCCAGTGAGTGACGCATTGCATCTCGTGCTGGAGGGATTCGAGGGACCGCTGGACCTTCTGCTTGACCTTGCACGTTCCCAGAAGGTGGACCTCCAGCAGATTTCCATTCTCCAGCTCAGTGAGCAGTATCTGGAGGTTGTGGAGCGGGCCCGGCAGGGGGCGGCGGCCCTGCGGCTGGAAATTGCGGCGGACTGGCTCGTCATGGCGGCCTGGCTGGCGTGGCTGAAGTCCCGCCTTCTTCTGCCCTCGGCCGAGCAGGATGATGAAGCGGAGGATGCTGCGGGCCAGCTGCATGAGCGGTTGATCGACCTGGAGCAGATGCACCGGGCGGCCGCCTGGCTGGAGGAACAGCCACGGCTGGGACGGGATGTTTTCGCCCGGGCCGAGGCGGAAAATCACACACGGATTGAAATGGCACCGCTGAAGGGGGATGTGCCGTCCCTTGTTCTGGCCTATCTGGCGGCACGGCGGCGGGGAGGGCGCAAGCGGACCTATTCCCCCCGTGTGGCACGGTACTGGAGTGCCCAGCAGGCGCGGGAGGCTCTGGCCCGCCTGCTGGGGCGCAGGCGGGTGGCAGGCTGGCAGTCCCTGACAGATGTTCTGCCAGAGCTGATGGAAGGTGGAGCGCTGGAGAAGCGGGCTGCTTTGGCCGGTGCCCTGATGGCCGGGCTGGAAATGGCTCGTGGCGGCAGGCTGGAGCTGCGGCAGGACAGGGCCTTCGGCACTATTGAATGGCGGGAAAGAGAGGAGACCGGGCATGAATGAGAGAGGGCCAGCCTTTCAGGAGCTCCCGCCGGACATGGCCGGGCAGGATGAGTTTGCCAGAGCTGTAAGCCTCGTGGAGGCTCTGCTTTTTGCCAGTGCAGGGCTGGTGACGGCCAGCAGCATTGTGGGGCTTCTGCGGGAGCAGGGGCTGGAGGCACAGGCCGACAGTCCGGGTGCCGTGCTGGATGGGGTAGCCCAGCGGTACAGGGGCCATGCGGTGGAGCTTCAGGCCATTTCCGGTGGCTGGCAGTTTCGGACGAGAGCCATGTTCGGCCCGGCTCTGGCACGGGTGATCGAGCGGCCGAGACGGCTGAGCCAGGGGACACTGGAGGCTCTGGCCATCGTGGCCTATCACCAGCCCTGCACCCGGGTGGAGATCGAGACGATCCGCGGGGTCCGGCTGGGGCAGAGCATTCTTGATACATTGCTGGAGGAAGGGCTGATCACGCCCAAGGGTCGCAAGGAGGTACCGGGCCGTCCCGTACTGTGGGGAACGACGCCCCAGTTTCTGAAACTGTTTGGCCTTGCAAGCCTTGCAGACCTGCCCCGTAGGGAGGAATTGCTTTTCGAGCCTTCTTCCGATGGGGCGGGAACTGGGCTAGAAGACACCATACAGCCTTCATGAGGGGAGATGGCCACCGATGTTCGACCTGAGCTGGACAGAAATTGCCCTTCTGGTGATCGTGGCCCTCGTCTGCATCGGCCCCAAGGACCTTCCGGTAGCCATGCGGACCCTGTCCAGAGCCATAAAGGGCATCCGTCGGTTGGGGGCAGAGTTCCAGCAGCATATTGATGAGATGGTCAAGGAGGCGGATCTCAGCGAGGCGAGGGACCAGCTGCGGGAGATCAGGCAGTTCAGCCCACGGGAGCAGCTGCGCAGGGCCATTGACCCGGACCGCTCGCTGGACAGGCAGCTGGATGTTGGGCGGCAGGAAGGGATGCCCATGGCGCCTCCACCGCCACCACCACCACCTCCACCACCGCCCGCACCGGGCAGTGAGGAGTTGGGGGGCTCCCGGTCCCATGTTCCCCCCGCCCAGCCTCATAACGCCCGTATGCAGGCACAGGCAGAAGCGCTGGAGCGTGCCCCGGCCATCCTTCCTCCGACAACAGCCCTGCGGTTGATCGAGGAATCCCGTTATTGGCACCGTCCGGCATTTCTTCCGCCGGAGATTGCCCTGCATAATGGTCGTCGTGCGGCCATCCTGACAGCAGCCCAGCCCTCTGAGAGCATGAAAGGAGAGCCGCAGCATGGTTCAGCCTGAGACATCCGGTGATACGGCACGGACACCCGCCCAGCAGGTGGAGCAGCCTGCTGGGGCGCCGGGGGGCGGAACGGGGCCAGGGCAGGCGCAGGAGCGCAGCGTGGCCGGTGATACGCCCATGCCCCTGCTTGATCATCTGATGGAACTGCGGCGGCGGCTCATCTGGTCTCTGGCAACCTTTGTGGTGGCCTTTCTCGTCTGCTATCATTTTTCCGGTGAGATATACCGGTTTCTGGCGGCGCCTCTGGCCAGCATCATGCGGCAGAAGGGCGAGCAGCCGCATCTCATCTATACCGCCCTGTATGAGGCTTTCTTCACCTATGTGCGTGTGGCCGTATTCGGGGCGTTCTTCCTGTCTTTTCCCATGATGGCCATCCAGGCATGGATATTCATTGCGCCGGGCCTGTACCGCAATGAGAAGAAAGCCTTCGCCCCGTTCCTGATCGCCACGCCGCTGCTGTTTCTGGCCGGGGCGGCGCTGGCCTATTATCTGGTCTTTCCGTTTGCGTGGAAGTTCTTCCTGTCCTTCCAGCAGCTTGGTGGTGAGAACCAGATGGGGATTGAACTTCAGGCCCGCGTGTCGGAATATCTGAATCTGGTCACGAAGATGATCATGGCCTTTGGCATCTGTTTCGAGCTGCCTGTGGTGCTGACCCTTCTGGTCCGGGCCGGACTGGTGGGTACGGCCCTGCTGCGGCGCATCCGCCGTTATGCCTATGTAGGTGCCTTCGCCATTGCGGCGGTCATCGCCCCGCCGGATGCCATCACCATGCTTGGGCTGGCCATACCGCTGGTCGGGCTGTACGAGGTGTCCATCCTTGCCGCCCGCATGGTCGAGCCGAAGCCGGTTACGGCCGATGACGATGATGAGGCCCTGCCCGAGCGTGGGGACGCCGCCTGAAGGCGATATTTCCCCGGCAGGGGAAACTGGTATAGACAGACCCTGACAGTTGTAGAGACCCAGCGGAGTATCCCGACCCATGCATGACCTCAAAGCCCTACGTGCAGACCCCGCCGCTTTTGATGCCGCCCTTGCCCGTCGTGGCCTGCCCGCCGTGGCTGAATCCCTCGTGAAGGAGGATGAGCAGCGCCGTGCCGCCCTGGCCGAGTTGCAGGAGGCACAGGGACAGAGAAAAGGGCTGGCCAAGGAAATCGGACAGGCCAAGCGCAAAGGTGAGGATACGGCCGGGATCGAGGCCCGTGGTGCCGCCCTGCGGGACCAGATCGCCACGCTGGAAGCCCGTGCCAATGAGATACAGAAGCGTATCGATGATGTGCTCCAGCAGCTGCCGAATCAGCTGGATGCAAACGTGCCTGATGGCCGGGATGAAAACGACAATGTGGTCGTGCATCAGCGGGGGGAGGTGCCGTCCTTCGCTTTCGAGGCGAAGCAGCATTTCGAGCTGGGCGAGGCTCTGGGCATGATGGACTTCCCCTCCGCGGGAAAAATTGCCGGGTCCCGCTTCGTGATGCTGCGGGGCGCCCTGGCCCGGCTGGAGCGGGCACTGGGGCAGTTCATGCTGGATACCCATACGGGTGAATTCGGTTATGAGGAAGTGACTGTCCCTCTGCTCGTCAATGATGCAGCCATGTATGGCACGGACAAGCTGCCGAAATTTGCCGAGGATTCCTTCCATACCGATGATGGCCGCTGGCTGATCCCGACCGGTGAAGTGCCGCTGACGGCCTCCGTCATGGGGGACATCCTGCCCGCCGAGAGCCTGCCACGCCGCATGACGACCCTTTCCACCTGTTTCCGGTCCGAGGCCGGGTCGGCAGGGCGGGACGTGCGGGGGATGCTCCGTCAGCATCAGTTTACCAAATGTGAGCTTGTGTCCGTTGTGGCACCAGAGGAGAGCGAGGCGGAGCATGAGCGCATGACCCGTGCTGCCGAAACGGTGTTGGAAAGGCTGGGCCTGCCCTTCCGCCGGGTGCTGCTCTGTGCCGGGGATACGGGCTTTGGTGCGGCAAAGACGTACGATCTGGAAGCTTGGCTGCCGGGGCAGCAGGCATGGCGTGAGGTGTCGTCCTGCTCCAACACGAGGGACTTTCAGGCCCGCCGCATGAATGCCCGGATGCGCCGGGAGAAGACGACGGTTTTCGTCCATACCCTCAACGGCTCCGGCCTTGCTGTGGGCCGGGTCATGATCGCCCTGATGGAAGTCCACCAGCAGGAAGATGGCAGCATCAGGGTGCCGGAGGTTCTGCGTTCCTACATGGGTGGTCTGGACGTCATCCGGGCCTGAAAAAGCAGGAGGGATCATCCGTATCGGCTGGGATATGGATGATTGCCTGATGGTGCTTGAGGCCTGAAAAATATTTCCATTGAGTCATGAGCCTGCTTGCTGGTCAGTGGCGGGGGGCGTGTGATAGATGTCGTGGACTTGATCATGTGCAGGCGGCATGGACGCTCTGGCATATTTTGTTTTTCAGGATAACTCATGACACTGCTTCGTTCTCTGGGATGTGCCTTTGCTGTGGGTACATTGGCCCTGTCTGCCTGCTCATCATCTATCGGGCCACACAACATGCGGCGCGACCGGCTGGATTATGAGAAGGAGATGAGTCGGCAGCAGAATCAGGAGATGCTCTTCAACATCGTGCAGCTCCGCTATTCCCTGTCACCTACATTGATCGAACCGACACAGATCATCTCGGCCTATACGGCAGAGACGAATACCAGTGCGAACATCAGCGGTACGCCCTGGATTCAGGGTGCCGGGGGAACACTGGGCGGCTCGCTGGGCTATTCCTATAGTGACAGCCCGACGGTGACGTATCAGCCGGTTTCCGGGATGCAGTTCTCGGTCAACATCCTGCGGCCCATCTCACCGCAGACGCTTCTGCCGCTGATTTCCAGCGGTCTGCCGGTCGATACGCTGTTGCAGATGACGATGCAGTCCATCGGTCCAGCCAGCAACACGACCAGCACGATTGCCGGGACGGAAGGCAAGGAAGCTTCCATCCGTTTCACCTATCTGCTGCGGGCACTGCGGAAACTCCAGGCAGGCAATGCGCTGAGTATCCGGAGCATTGCGCCGACACCGGCAACCAAGACGCAACCCGCTCAGCCAGAACGGACCTTCATCCTGCTGCCCCACAGCAGTGCGCCGGAGATTACCGAGCTTCAGGGGCAGGTGCGGCAGGCTCTCCAGCTTCCGCCGGGCTGTGAACAGGCCGAGGTCATCTATGGCCGTACGGCGGATCATCCGGGCCAGGTGGCGATGGTGACACGTTCCATGCTGTCGATCTGGGAAGACGTTGCGAGCACGATGGAAGTGCCGAAAAAGATGGTGGACAAGGGGATCACGGCTCCGTCCGTGGTCCGTGGTCCGAACGAACCGCAGCCGGCCATCATCATTCATTGCAGTCCGGAAAAACCCAGCAACGAGCAGGCTTATACCTCCGTCGAGTATGAGGGATCATGGTACTGGATTGCCAAGGATGATCTGGCCAGCAAGCTGGCTTTTTCGATGCTCCAGTTCATTCATGCCATTGCAGAGACAGCGTCTGCCAAGGGGGCCATGGTCACCATTCCCAGCCGCTGAGGCTGACTGGCTGACCTGAAACAGGAACGGGCGTGCCTTGTGAAAGGCCCGCCCGTTTTTTGTGGTGGATTATTCCTTCCTGCGCCGTTTGTGTGGTTTTTTCTTCTCGAAGCCTCCAGCCTTGCCTCGTGGCCCTTTGGGCCGACCATGGTTTTCCTGGCGCCCGGGAGGGCCAGTCCGGCGGCCCTGGTGACGGCGGGAGGATTCACGCATCCGGCTCTGGGTGCGGAGAACCTGTTCGATCCATTCATCGAGAATGGCGGCATTGCGTTCGGCAACGATGAGTTCCGGATAGTTCTCCGGGAAGCGCATGGCCAGCCACCGCCATGTGACAAGGCGACGATGGCGTTTCTCGGCCCGTTCCAGCTCTTCCCGCCCGGCCGTGGCCGCAGCGGGGAGGCGGCCCGTGCCGGGGGGGAAGATGCGCTGCCCACGGGCATGGAGGGCGGCCCATTCCACAAGGCGGGGGATGCCGTTGTCCCGTGTGTTGATCGGGCACATGGCGTAGGTCCAGCGGGTGGAGAGGTCCAGCCCGTCCACGCCTTCCAGTGCGGCGGCAATTTCCAGAGCCTGCTCCATGTCGGCCAGACGGTAATTTGGGTCATCAGGGCGGAGGACGGCCCGCTTGATGCGGGTCAGCACGCCGTAAAGGCTGTCTGATCCCATTTCCTGCGCAACGGCCTGCACGATGTCCGCATCGGGCTGGACGAGGGGGCGGAGTTCCAGCGTGGGTTCCGGCGGAGCGTCCAGCATCTGGCGGATGAAGCTGGGGCGGCCTGCCCCTTCCAGCACGCAGACCAGTCCTTCCTCATGCTTGCCGAAACGGCCTGCCCGTCCACCGATCTGTTTGACTTCCTGCGAGACAAGGTTGCGTGTCTGCCGTCCGTCATATTTGCGCAGCGTGCTGAACACCACCCGGCGGATGGAGAGGTTGAGGCCCATGCCGATGGCATCCGTCGCGATGAGGATGTCCGCTTCACCCCGGTTGAAACGGGCGGCCTCGGCCCGGCGGACTTCCGGGCTTAGGGCACCATAGATGACGGCGACCCGGCGGTTATGGGCCATCAGTTCGGCCCGGAGGTCCAGCACGTCCCGGCGGGAAAAGGCGATGAGGGCATCACCGGCCCGCAGGTCCGTCAGGGCCAGTGTTCCGGCGGGGCGGAGCGGGCTTTTGCGCTCCAGATGGATCTCATCCACCGGGTCATTGCAGAGTTCGGCAATGCGCTTGACGAGCGGGATGCAGTCCGCCGCTCCGAGGATGAAGACGTGCCGTGCTGGAACGCCCATGATGGCGGCCGTCCACGCCGCTCCCCGGTCCGGGTCGCTGAGCATCTGGGCCTCATCGATGATGGCCACGTCAACAGGGGTGCTGAAGGGGCACATCTCCACCGTGGCGGCCAGATGGCGGGCCGTGGGGTCGATGATGCGTTCTTCTCCGGTTGTCAGGGAAGCCGGAACACCCCGGCTGAGCATGGCTTCCCGGAATTCATGGGCCAGCAGCCGCAGGGGGGCGAGGGCCAGACCGCTCTCTGCCTGGGCGAGGGCCTCCAGTGCCGTGTGGGACTTGCCGGAATTGGTCGGGCCGGTCACCAGCGTGATGCGGCGTTTCAGCGCACGGGCAGTGCGGAAATGGGCGGCGAAGCGGTCCAGTGCGGCGACACGGGCGATGGCCGCATTGCCCTTGCGGGCCTGCGGGCTGTCATCATAGCCGTCACTCTCCTTCTGGCCCGTGCCACGTCGCCAGCTGTTGAGCAGGGGGCGGCATTTTTTCAGCTCTGCCGGGTCGAAATGGAAAATCTCCAGCCCGTCCGGCTGCATGTCCCGCTTGGCGACGGGGATGCGGTTCTCGGCGATCCAGCGCAGGGCTTCCCGGCGGGAGCAGTGCAGCAGGGCGGGAACCTTCTCGAAGCCGACAAGGGTGGCTTCCCAGTCCCTGATCTTCTGGAGTTCCCGTGCCCGGCGGGCTTCGGCCCTGGCCCGGATATCTTCCTGCTCCCGTGCCCGGCGTTCCTCTTCAAGGATCATCTCATCCTCGAAGCCAAGGTCCACGCCACCAAAGGCCCGGGCGATGCTGTGGGAGAGCCGTTCAATCTGCGTGCCGGAGAGGAAGGTGCCGACATCGGCAAAGTCCGCCCGCATGTCGTCCAGCACCCGCAGGGGGGTGTCTGCCATGTCCCGCCAGCGTTCTTCCAGCACGCTTTCCAGCACGGCGTTCTGGCCGTTCTCGTCAATCAGCGGATCGCTGATGCGTTCGGCCGCCAGAAGGACATCGGCCTTGCGGACCCAGACATCTCCGTTGCGATGGGCACGGTTCATCATGCCACTGGCCCAGCTGCGGCGGCGGACCTGGCAGAGCGCATGGAGCAGCTCGGCCTCGTTGATCTCCGTCTTGTCGGCTCCCAGCCGGCGGGCGACCTGCCGCAGGAGGGAGGCCCGTTCCCGTGGGGTGATGGCCAGGTGCGCCCCAAAGGCAGATTCAGCCTGTTCGAGGGCACGTTCTGCCGGGGAGGCGGGGGTGAAGGAGGAGGGATCGTGGGGCTGGGAACTGTCTGTCATGCAGGTGTTTTCAGGAGGGCAGGGCCGGGAAGTCAAGAGAAAAGGGGGCATGGCGTCCCGTTTCTGGTGACAATCGGGTAAAAGAAAGGCATGTTGTCGAACATGCCGGTCGGTGCCCCCGGTCTCCGGGTGGTGCCGTGCCCTGTTGACTGAACATGATGTGATTTTTGCATTTCTGGAGATGACGACGGATCATGAGCACGCCTTACCCCGCTGAATCCGCCCCCACACCCGTGATTGATGAGCCGTTGACCGGCCTTGTCCCCTTTGAAGGGCATGAGGGCCAGTATCGCCTTGCCGAACCGACCAAGGAATATGGTCACCTCTATCCGGCCAAGGTCCAGCAGGTCCATCACTGGACGAACCGCCTTTTCAGCTTTACAACGACTCGTGACCCTGGCCTGCGTTTCTCCAACGGCCAGTTTGCGATGATTGGCATCGAGGTGGAGGGCAAGCCGCTGCTGCGTGCCTATTCTCTTGCTTCCGCCAACTATGAGGACCAGATGGAGTTCCTCTCCATTGCCGTGGAGAATGGCCCGCTGACCTCCCGCCTGCGTCACGTCAAGGTGGGTGACACGGTGCTGATCGGCCGCAAGCCGGTGGGGACCCTGCTGCTGGACAACCTGAAGCCGGGCCGCAATCTGTATTTCCTCTCCACCGGGACGGGTCTTGCGCCGTTCCTGAGCCTCATCAAGGACCCGGACGCCTATGACCGTTATGAGAACGTGATCCTCACCCATACGGTGCGTGAGCGTGGCGAGCTGGCCTATCGTGATTACATCACGAACATCCTGCCCAAACATGAGTTCCTCGGTGAGGATGTGGCCGCCAAGCTGAAATATTATCCGGCTGTCACCCGTGAGGAGTTCCCCGTGCAGGAGCGCATCACGGCCCTCATCAATAACGGGCGCATCTTCCGTGACCTGAACATTGACGAGCTGGACCCCGAGCATGACCGCGTGATGATCTGCGGGTCCCCGGAGATGCTGGCCGATACCCAGAAGCTGCTGGAAGAGCGTGGCTTTGAGGAAGGCAACATGAGCCGTCAGGGCTCCTATGTGGTCGAAAAGGCTTTTGCCGAGCGGTAAAGGCGAGGCTGTAAAATCAGCGGACCCGTAAGCGGGCAGGTTCGAGCGGGTATGAGTAGGCGATGTGTGGCGGGGCCCCTCACGCATCGGTGAAGCCCCTCGGGCCTGCCCGTTCTGCTATCTGGTGGAAACGGGTCATGCAGGTGTGGCGATAATCAGGGCCTGTTTCCCCTGGCTGAAGGGGGAGAGGTGGGAGGAACGTTATGCAGGATTATGATCTCTTTGTGATCGGTGCGGGGTCGGGCGGGGTGCGCTGCGCCCGCATTGCAGCCCAGAATGGTGCCCGTGTGGGTATTGCCGAGCGCAGACATTGGGGTGGTACCTGTGTCAATCTGGGCTGTGTTCCCAAGAAGCTGATGGTCTATGCAGCCGAAACGGGCCGGATGATCGAGGATGCCCCGGCGTTCGGCTGGGATGTGCAGCGCCCGTCCTCCTTTGACTGGTACGGCTTCCTTGCCGCCAAGGACCGGGAAATCGAGCGGCTGAATGGTATTTATGTCTCCATGCTGGAGAAGGCCGGGATCGACCTCTACACGGGTGATGCCCGATTGCTGGATGCCAATACGCTGGCGATCGGCCCGTCCGTTCTGGCACCGGAGGCTCCGGTCCAGCGCATCCGGGCCAGGAAGATCGTGCTGGCACCCGGCTCCACCCCCGTGCGGCTGGATATTCCGGGTGCTGAGCTGGCCATCACCTCTGATGAGCTGTTCCATCTGCCCGAGCGGCCCCAGAGGGTTGCCATCATTGGCGGCGGTTATATCGGGGTGGAATTCGCCGGGATTCTGGCGGGCATGGGCTCGCAGGTGGACCTGTTCTACCGCCAGCCCCTGCCACTGCGTGGATTTGATGAGGAAGTCCGTACGCATCTCAGGGAGCTGATCGACCTGCATGGCATCACCCAGCATCCGGGCACCTCGCCGGTCCGTCTGGAGGATATTGGTGGCGGCAGGGCCGTCCGTCTGGTGATGGATGACGGGGCCTCTTACGAGGTCGATGCGGTCATCATGGCTACGGGGCGCCGGGCTGCCGTGGATTCTCTGGGGCTGGATGCCGCAGGTGTGGCGGTGGAGAAAGGACATGTCGTGGCGGGGGTGGATGGCAGGACCAATGTGCCCTCCATCTATGCCATCGGGGATGTCAGGGATCAGTACAACCTGACCCCTACTGCCATTGCGGAAGGTCACATGCTGGCCGAGCAGCTCTTCAATCCGCAGGGGCGGACATGGTCCTTCGAGACCCTGCCGAAGGCCGTCTTCTTCTCATCCCCCGTGGGTGTCGTGGGGATGAGCGAGGAAGAGGCAGCCAAAACGCATGATCTTGCCATCTATACGTCCCGCTTCACCCCCATGCGGCAGACGCTGCCCAAACGGGCGGGGAAGATACTGATGAAGCTGGTGGTGGACCGCCACAGTGATGTGGTGCTGGGTGCCCACATGGTCGGGCCGGATGCTCCTGAGATCATCCAGATGCTGGCCATTGCCGTGACGGCGAAGCTGACAAAGAAGCAGCTGGACCAGACCGTGGCCCTGCACCCCAGCACGGCAGAGGAGTTCGTGACGATGAGGACGCCCACCCGTCTGGTGGACCGCCACTGAACGGGCAGGCAGGAGGACAGGGCGGATCATGAACTGGCTCAAGTTACAGCCGAATACCCTGAGTGCCGTTCTGTTCTCCCTGCGGACGACCATCGCCTCGCTTGTGGCGCTTGCCATCGCCTTCTGGATGGAGATGGGATCGCCCCAGTGGGCTGCCATGACGGTCTGGATCGTGGCGCAGAATTCCCGTGGGATGAGCCTTTCCAAAGGGCGCTGGCGCATTGCCGGAACCCTGCTGGGCATGGTGGGAGGCATCAGCCTGATAGCGGTAGCCCCGCAGCATCCGTGGATTTTCTTTGTGTTGCTGGCCGGCTGGGTTGGCTGGTGTACCGGCATGGCCTGCATGCTGGAGAATTTCCGGGGTTATGCCATGGTTCTGGCCGGTTATACCGGGGCCATCATTGCTGTCGGTGCTTCGGAACATCCCGATCAGGTCTTCTATATTGCCATGGCCCGCGGGTCTTACATCCTGCTGGGTGTGGTGTGTGAAATGGTGGCAGGAATGGTCACCGTGCCGGGGGCAGACCGGGTGGCCCGTACGGACCTCCAGCAGCGTATGGCTGCCCTGCTCAGCCAGACAGCCGCGGCTCTGGCCCTCATCCTGCGTCAGGACGAGAAGGGTGTGGCGGAGATGACCCGCATTCTTGGCTCGTTGCAGGGGTTCAATGATCAGCTTGAATTCATCCGTATTGATTCCCGTCATGCAGGCGAAGAGGCGGATCAGGCCTATGTGACGCTGGAGCGTGTGTCCTTCGTGCTGGCCCGTGGGGTGGGGGTCCGCTCCCGGCTTGCATCAGCACCGCACATACCGGCCCGGCTGGCAGCCGGCCTGGAACGTGTCGCCGGGGAGCTGGATGGCATCGCAGCCCTGCTCAGGCAGGACACGGCTCATGTCATGGCTGGGCTGGGCCAGCTTGAAACCATGCTCCAGGAAAATCATGACGAGCTGGAACGCTGCCTCTCCCGGGATGATGAGGATGCTCTCCAGCAGGGTATTGTTGGGGTAGGGGTGGAGATCATGCTCATTGATTTCCGCTCGGCGGTGGAGTCCCACTATGCAGGTCTGCGGAAACTGCCCGCCCTGAAACGCCATCGCATAAAACGTCAGGCGGATGGGCGGCTTGCAACCATCAATGCCATCCGGGCTGCCGTGGCCATATTGATCGGCGCCTTTGTCTGGGAGGTGACGGCATGGTCCTATGGGGGGGCTTACATGAGCCTGCTCAGCGTGGTGTGCGCCCGGTTCGCAATCATGAACAACATGATCCTGATCAGCAAATATTTCTTCTATGGGGCTGTCTGCTCCGTACTGGCCAGCATCATTCCGGTTTTCCTGGTCATGCCCATCACGTCGGACTATGCCGTTTTCGCCATACCGGTTGCCGTGCTGATGTTCCTCGGGGGGCTGGCACTGCGTATACCCGCTCTGGCAGGGGTTGCAGCGTCCTATGTCAATTTCTTTCCGTGGGTTCTAACTCTGGACAATCAGGCCAGGGTGGATGAGGTGACATGGTTCAACCAGTCGCTTGCCCTGTTGCTTGCCTTGTGGAGCGGTGTGCAGGTGTTCCGCACGGTTCTGCCTTTCTCCGTGACACAGGCATGGGCACAGTTGCGGCGGCAGCTGGTCAAGGAGATTCAGAAGCTGAAAGAGCCCCTGCGGGGACGGGCCCAGACCCAACGGCTCTGGACCAACGAGACAACCCTGCGGATGGAGCAGATCATCCGTTTTGCGGGCCAGATCCCGCAGGATGAGGTTGACAGCATGATTCGTGGCACGCTGGCCGTCATGACGGTCGGGCGGAACCTGTTGACCCTGCGGGACCTTGTTGCGCTCGGGCGTCTGCCCCCAAGTGCCCTGGCCGCCGGGGAGCATATGGTCCGGGACATCATCCATCTGACTGAACAGGGGCAGGAAAGCAACCCGATGACGGTGGAAGAGTTCACGCAGGAACAGGCCCATCTGGAAACTGTCTTCCATGGCAGTAGAGGGCTGTCCCGCCGGCGGGACCTTGCTGCCGGGATAGGCTGCCTCAGGATCATCCGCTTTGAGTATCAGACAAGCCGGACGTTCTTTCTCAGGGGGTATGGCGCCGCAGCAGGGCAGGTACTGGGGGCAGGATGAAAAAAAGCCCCGTCTCCTAGCGGGGAGACGGGGCTTTTCCGGGGGCGGGCTGACCGTTTACAGGTCGCTTTTCCCCTCAGAAACCATTGCCGCGCGGGGCGACCCAGCCATTGCCGGTAGCGTCACCCACCTGGCCACTCTGGATGGGGTTGGTATCCTGATAGGAGCTGCCGAATTTGCCGAGATTGCTGCCCGTGACAGCATCACGGTTGGAGCGGAGATGGGCCTCGTGCTCCGGGTCCGGGCCATTTTCGAACTCCGTGGAGGGAACATCCTGATAGCCCGGCGGCGGCGGACGATGCCCCCGGGCACGGAAGTGCTCACCACCTTTCACGGCGTTTTTCTGTGCCTGCTGGGCAGCCTGTTTTGAGGAGGTAGTGGCGGGGTTGTCCTGATAGGGGGTGCTGAAGTGGACCGTCTGGGCCATGGCACCCGGCATAGCAGCCGGAACAAGAGCCGCAAGACCGAGGGCAGCCGTCACGGCTGTCAGGCATCTGGAGACTGAATGAAAAGGCGAAGCCATGTGTGTTCTGTTCCTGCGTAGATGGGAAGTACTTCCTTTCCCCATATATCCTTTCAGGCGGCGGGATGATCAAGCCTTTTCAGGGTAAAATGATGAAGGAACCGCAGGGCGGTCATGGCATGGCCGCATGGGCGAAAGGAGCCGGGTTGAATATTTTGCGGCCTGCTCTACCATTCGGCGGGCATTTCGGTCATAAAATCACCCACTGGAATGACAGCTCCAACCATTACGTTACGGGCGGCCCATCCCATGAGCAGGGTCGCTTCCCTTGTCGCAGGAGAACAAGATGCAGCAGTCAGACGGGCACAGCAGCACGACACAATGGTCACCGGCCAGCTGGCGCCTGCGTCCGATCCGTCAGGCCCCGACCTATGAGGATGGGGCAGCCCTTGCCGCAGTGGAAGAACGTCTGCATCGCTATCCGCCGCTCGTTTTTGGCGGGGAGGCCCGCCGTCTGAAAGAGCGTCTGGCGGCTGCCTCCCGCGGGGAGGCCTTCGTTCTTCAGGGAGGGCCTTGTGCCGAAAGTTTCGGGGAGTTCACCGGGGACATCATCCGGGATACGTTCCGTGTCCTGTTGCAGATGGCTGCCATCCTGACCTTCTCCGCCAAGGTTCCGGTCGTGAAGATCGGGCGCATGGCCGGGCAGTATGCCAAGCCCCGTTCTTCCGATGTGGAGAAGCGGGATGGCGTGGAGCTGCCCTGCTACCGTGGTGACAATGTCAATAGTCCGGAATTCACTGCCGAGGCCCGCAGGCCGGACCCGGCCCGTATGGAGATGGGCTATTTTCAGGCGGCAGGCGTGCTGAACCTGCTGCGGGCCTATTCCCGGGGCGGGTTTGCCAATCTGCATGACATCCATCGCTGGAATCTGGACTATGTCCGCAACTCCCCGCAGGGTGAGCGTTATGAACAGCTGGCCTCCCAGGTGGAGGATACGCTGGCCTTCATGAAAGCCTGTGGCGTGGAGGACAATGCCCCGCATTACGATGAGGTGGAGTTCTATACCTCTCATGAGGCCCTGCTCCTGCCTTATGAGCAGGCTCTGGCCCGTGTGGATGAGGTGACAGGCCGCCATTATGGCCTGTCGGCCCATTTCCTCTGGATTGGCGACCGTACCCGCCAGCCGGAGGGGGCGCATGTGGAGTTCCTGCGTGGGGTGGACAACCCGATCGGCATCAAGGTCGGGCCGACCACGACCATTGAGGACCTTCAGAAACTTCTGGAAATCCTTAATCCGCAGGATGAAGCAGGCCGCATCACGCTCATTTCCCGCATGGGCCACAGCAAGGTGCGTGAGCTCCTGCCCCCGCTGCTGGAGGCCGTGCGCAGGACAGGCCGGACCGTGACATGGATATGTGACCCCATGCATGGCAACACCACCACGTCGTCCAACAAATACAAGACCCGTGCTTTCGAGCATGTTCTGGACGAGATCATGGGCTTCCTTGATGTGTTCGAGCAGGCCGGTGTGGTGCCTGGTGGCATTCATCTTGAGATGACCGGCAGCGACGTGACGGAATGTACGGGTGGTCCCCGGTGTCTGACGGATGCCGATCTGCCGACCCGGTACACGACATTCTGTGACCCGCGGCTGAATGCCGAGCAGTCTCTGGAGATCGCCTTTCAGCTTTCAGACCGGCTGAAGCGTATTTTCGGAAAACGCTGAAGGTGTCCGCCCGGCCGTAAGCGCAGGATCGGCCCAGTTCTGTCAGGGGAGACAGCGTGATGAGTTGGAAACAGACTCTCGAGCAGGCCTGCAGCCCGCAGGAGGCGTTGGATGCGCCGCAGATCGAGGGACGGACGGATGCCTATTTCCTGCGGATGCGGGACATCGTCAGCCAGTTTGGCGATTGTGAGGTCACCTATGCCGTGTTCGTCCGCCGTCCAGTCGTGGCGGCCTATGGGCTGGCCCTGCAATGGGTGCAGAATGTCGCCCGTCATCAGGGTTTTTCCGTCAGGATCACGGAGGTGCATCCAGAAGGTACATGGGTCGGAGCAGGGGATCCGCTCTTCTATCTGACAGGGTCGCTTGTTGCGCTGGCGCCGTTGGAGACGTTGCTGCTCCAGAAGACGGGTGCTGCCTGCGTGGCAGCTCATAACGCCTACCAGATGGCCCTTGCCCTGCCGAAGGTGCCTTTTCTGGCGATGGATGCCCGTCATTGTGCCGGTGGTGAGATGCAGGAGCTGATGGCCTATGCTGCTGCCGTGGGGTCACGGGCGGCACAGGCGGAAGGGGCCGTGGGCTTCATCGGCAATGCCAACCATGCCACGGCCCGTTTTTTCGGGCAGGAGCGTGGATTGGGGACCATGCCTCATGCCTTCATCGGTTATGCCGGGTCTACCCTGCGGGCGGCGGAAATGTATGTGGAGCGTTTCCCTGATGAACCTTTGACTGTGCTGGTGGACTATTTTGGGCAGGAAGTGACGGACATGCTGGAAGTCTGTCGCCGCTTTCCGGAAAGGGCCGCCGCAGGTGAGTTGAGCGTGCGGCTGGACACGCACGGAGGGCGCTTCCTCGAAGGGCTGGACCCGCAGCGTTCCTATGAGGTGCTGGAGCGGAACACGCCAGGCACCATCCGTCGCTACCGGTCGGAAAAGGAGCTACGCTATCTGGTAGGGACGGGCGTTTCTGCGGCCGCCATCTGGCGGATGCGGGAAGCGTTGGATGAGGCAGGTTTTCCGAAGGTGAAAATTGTCGTTTCGTCCGGGTTCGGTATTTCCAAATGCATGGCCATGCATGATGCTTCTGCACCGATCGACATTGTGGGGACGGGGTCGTTCCTGCCAGATCGTTGGTCAGAAACCTACGCCACGGCTGATATTGTTTCCTACGACGGTGAGCCGAGGGTGAAGATCGGGCGTGAGTTCCTTCTTCAGAAAATTCAGGAAAGGGCCGGATGATGAATGACGAGGATAAAGAAGCCAGACGGGCTTTCATCAATGGAATCCGGGGCGGAGAAAGCGGGCAGAGTACTGAGGAAGCCGTGCAGGCAGAGGCCGAGGCAACCATGAAGCAGGATGAAGCCGGTTGGGTTGTCCGTATTCTGGATCAGTCCGGCGCCAGTGAGGGTGACGATGATGTGGTGGAAGAGGTGAAGGGCTTCTTCGACCTCGCCCACGCCAACGCTTTTGCCCGGGCTTATGTGCGGGACAGCATCGAGCGGTGCCGTGTCCCCGGTGCGGCGGATCGGGATGTGTTGCAGAGCTGGTTTGCTTTTGGCGAGAATGCCGAGGTTGTGGATGCTGGGGAAGACGGATGGAAGTCCAGCACGGAACTGGATGATTTCGTTTCCAGCCCGGCCACGCCGATGGAACGTGACTGGCGGGCACTGGACCCCCGCCGCCTCGTGAGTGACGAGGAGCTGGCCGGCCCGCCTGATGAGGACGGTCAGGATGACGATGATGATGAGGCCTTCGTGGCAGAAGTCATCCGCCGCCGTCAGAACGGGCAGCAGTAAGGGACCGGGAACCGGTCCTGCAGCCATGCGTCCCATGAGAGAATGAGAACAGAGTACGGTATGAAAGTACGTTTTGCCCCTTCACCAACAGGGCATCTTCATGTTGGCAATGCCCGTCTTGCCGTGGCGAACTGGCTGTTCGCCCGTCGGCATGGTGGCCGGTTCCTGCTGCGGATGGATGATACGGATACGCAGCGTGGCAACAGTGCCTATGAGGAAGCCATCCGCCGGGACCTGACCTGGCTGGGGCTGGACTGGGACGAGTACGCCCGCCAGTCGGAACGTCTTGCCCGGTATGAGGAGGTGATCGAGCACCTCAAGGAAACGGGGCGGCTCTATCCCTGCTTTGAGAGTGAGCTGGAGCTGAAATACAAGCGGGAGCAGCGTCTGCGGGCTGGCAAGCCGCCGCTTTATGACCGTGGCATGCTGAAAATGACGGCCGAGCAGCGTGCCCGGGCGGAGGCCAACGGCAAGGTGCCGTACTGGCGTTTCAAGCTGAGCGGGGCCACCCGTCGCTGGACTGACCTCGTGATGGGGGACTGCCATGTGAAGCTGACCGCCGTTTCCGATCCTGTTCTGGTGCGGGCGGATGGCAGCATCCTCTATACGCTGGCCTCGGTGATTGATGATCTGGACATGGGCATCACCCACATCCTGCGGGGTGAGGACCATGTGACCAACACGGGCGTGCAGCTAGACCTTGCCGAGGCCCTCGGGGCGAAGGAAGGGCGTTTCACCTTCGGGCATCTGCCGCTGCTGCTGGGGCAGGATGGTGGCAAGCTGTCCAAGCGTCTGGGCGGGCTGGCCCTTTCCACATTGCGTAATGACGGGATCGAGCCCCGTGCCCTCGTGGCCTATCTGGCCCGTCTGGGCAGTTCGGATGACCCGCAGGCTGCCTCCAGCATGGATGAGATCGTGCGCGGCTATGACATCGGCCATGTGTCCCGGTCCGCGGCCCGGTTCGATGTCCCGCAGCTGCTGGGGCTGAACCGCCGTGTCCTGCATGGCATGTCCTATGAAGAGATACGGCCTCACCTGCCGGAAGGGGCTGATGAGGCCTTCTGGCTGGCCATCCGGGGCAATATCGATCTGGCCGTGGAGATCGCTCACTGGTGGTCTGTCGTGAAGGGGGACATCGTGGCTCCGTCCCAGCCTGAAGAGGCAGGGTTTCTTCAGGAAGCAGCCCGTCTCCTGCCGGAAGGACCGTGGGATGGGACGGTCTGGAAGCGTTGGACTGACGTGCTGAAGAGTGAAACCGGCCGCAAGGGAAAGACGCTCTTCCTGCCCCTGCGTCTGGCCCTGACAGGCGAGGATGCCGGGCCTGAACTGGCAGCCCTTCTGCCGCTCATGGGGCGGGAGCGGGTCCTGCACCGTCTGCAGGATGCCATGCAGCATTGACCTGATGAGACCGGGGCGGGCTGCCTGTCAGTCTGTCCCGGCAGAGGTCTCATCTGTCACGGTGATGGGCTCCTCATCCCTGGCGGGCAGCGGGTCTGGAGATGTCGTGTGGAAGAGGCTGAAATCCACTTCCATCAGGCCCTGTCCGGAGGCTCTCAGCAGGCTGACGAAGCGTGCCCCGTAGAGCATGTCCTGTGCCATGTAGGTATGGTGGGCGAAGACATCCTGCGCTGAAACGGGATCGGTGGCATTGAAGATGAGGAAAATGCGGGCCTGTTGTTCCTCAAGGGTGGCTTTGTCCAGCCCGTGGAGTGGACTGCTTTCCGTGATGTGGTGGGTGAAGGAGAGGCTGACCGGAAAAACCGGGAAATGGTTGTAAACCAGTGGCAGTATTTCCAGCTGGAGCGAGGTATGGCCATTTTCGTCGCATCGCGTACGGGCCAGAATAGCCTCCACGCTGGTATTCATCAACGGTGTATTGCGCAGGTTTCCCAGCCGGAAATTGAGTTTGAGATTCTCCCCCTCCTGGAAGATCGTGACGATGCTGCTGAACAGGACCCTGGCCTGCGGGCGTGAAAAACGGGCGAAGACAAGCCCGGTGATGATGGCGGTCGAGATGACCCCCACCAGCATCTCGAACGTGGCGAGTGCATTGGCCGCTGGGCTCTGGGGATAGATATATCCATATCCGACTGTGGAGAGGGTCTGGGCGCTGAAGAAGAAGTCTCCCCAGAAATTTCCACTGTGCACGTTGCTCAGCCCATGCGGCACGAGATAGAAACCGACGCTGAACAGCAGGTTGAGCAGCAGATAGGCGGCTGTCATCGTGGCAAAGAAGGGCAGCCACCCCATGGTCAGACAGTTGTGATACATGTCTCCCAGCAGGCGGCCCTTTGTTTTCCTGCGCGTGACGATGTTCAGGATGTTGTCCTGCGAGAGAAGGCTCAGACCCGGTGTCTGTGGTGCCGTCTTATGCTGGTGGAGCAGGGTTTCTGGCAGTTTCAGATGCATGGGGAGCCTATGGCAGGATGGAGGGATGGGGATGCTGCCTGCCCGGAATCTGGCCGGGCAGGCTGGGACGGGTCATTTCATATGGCGGATTTTCCGGGCCCGTGAGAGTTCGCTCACGACACCATGCAGTGTCCGCAGTTCCTGTTCCGTTACCTCTCCACGGGCGAAAAGATGGCGCAGGTTGCGGATCATGCCCGACCTTTTCTGCTCGTGGTGGAGGAAACCGCACTCATCGAGATCCCGCAGCAGGTGGGTCATGAAATTTTCCACCTCGCCCTTGGTTGCCACATGCGTCTCGTTGGTCATGAGATACTGTTCCGGCACGGTATCCTCGGTCAGGTACCACTCATAGGCCATGACCAGCACCGCCTGGGCCAGATTCAGCGACATGAAACGGGGATTGAGCGGATAGCGGATGAGTGTGTCCGCCCGGGCCATGTCCTCATTGTCCAGCCCTGCCCGTTCGGGACCGAAGAGGATGCCGCTTTTCAGCTTCCGGCTGCTGGTGGCCCGCAGTTCTGCTGCCGCTCCACGGGCTGTCATGACCGGTTTGATGATGTGGCGGGGGCGTGGACAGGTGGCAAAAACACGGTGGAGGTCGGCGATGGCGTCATCCACCGTCTCGAAGACCGTGGCCTCTTCAAGGATGCGGTCGGCACCGGAGGAGGCATACCAGGCCCGGGGCTGCGGCCATCCGTCACGGGGGGCCACGAGGCGGAGATGGAACAGCCCGCCATTAGCCATGGCCCGGGCGGTGGTCCCAATATTTTCAGCCAGCTGCGGGCGGACAAGGATGACGACGGGGTCAAAGGGAGCGGGCGGAGCCAGATCAGCTCCACCATTACGGCCTGTCATGGGATGACTTATCCTTTCCGCCATGTTGTGCCGACAGGTCCATCTTCCAGAAGGATGCCCTGTTCTGCCAGGTCGTTGCGTATCTGGTCGGCCAGTGCAAAGTCACGGGCCTTGCGGGCGGCCAGACGTTTTTCAATCAGGGCTTCAATGGTGGTGGGGTCAAGGTCTGTCCCTCCCTGGAACCAGTCTGCCGGTTTCATGGTGAACAGCCCAAGCAGCTGCCCGCCGGCCCAGAGGTGGTTCGCAGCACTCTGCTGGCCTTCCAGCGCAGCATCGGCGTAACGGTGGAGAGCGCTGAGGGCCAGTGGCGTGTTGAGGTCGTCACACAGGGCTTCCAGAATGTCGGCCGGAATGCTGTCCGTGCTGGCTGGTGGCGTTTTCTCCAGCGCCCGGTAGAATCGGTCCATGATGCGGCGGGCTTCGTCCAGCTTCTCCCATGTGAAGTCCAGCGTGGAGCGGTAATGGGAGCCAAGAAAGAGCAGCCGCAGGGCCTCGGCTGGAGCACGCTCCAGCACTTCATGGATGGTATGGAAGTTGCCCAGGGATTTGGACATCTTCTCACCATTGGAGAGCAGCATCCCGGTATGGACCCAGTGCCGGGCGAAATGGCCATGCGGATAGCAGCAGAGGGATTGTGCCCGTTCATTCTCGTGGTGGGGAAAAAGCAGGTCGTTTCCACCGCCGTGAATGTCGAAACTCTCCCCAAGATAGCGTTCTGCCATGGCAGAGCATTCAATGTGCCAGCCGGGGCGGCCACGGCCATATGGGCTGTCCCAGCCCGGCTCATCGTTGCTGGAAGGTTTCCAGAGGACGAAATCGCCAGGGTTGCGCTTGTAGTCGGCCACGTCCACTCGGGCACCGGCCAGCATGTCCTCCAGCGAGCGGCCCGACAGGGCCCCGTAACTGGGGAATGATGTGACGTCGAAGAGAACATGCCCCTCCGTCTCATAGGCATGGCCCTGCGTGATGAGGCGGCCGATCATCTCCAGCATGTCGGGAATGTGCTGGGTGGCTCTGGGTTCCATAGTGGGAGGCAGGATGTTCAGGGCAGCAAGATCGTCGTGGAAGTCTTTCGTGGTCCGTTCTGTCAGATGGGAGATGTCTTCATCATTCTCCCGTGCCCGCTGGATGATCTTGTCGTCAATGTCGGTAATGTTGCGAACGTAGGTAACCTGTGGGTAGAGCGCCTTGAGCAGCCGGACAAGCACGTCTGCGCTCAGCATGGAGCGCAGATTGCCGAGATGGACCCGGTCATACACGGTTGGCCCGCAGAAATAGAGGCGGACATTGCTGGCATCATCGGGGGTGAAGGGAACAGTGGTGCGCTGATGGCTGTTGTGAAGCCTCAGGCCGGGCCGGGGGGAGATGGGGGCTGTATTGCTCTTCTGCGTGCTCATGTCTGTTCAATGCGACAGAGATGCGTTTGGTGCAACAGGGGAATTTATTTTTAGAATTTGCACTCTGCTTTATATGCGATAGAGACGGTCTCATGTCTGCATCACGTATGAAACAGGGCCCCCAGATTGTGGGGATGCCGACCCATATCCGCACTCTTGTGCAGGTTGGCCTGCCTCTTGCGCTGTCCCAGCTTTCGGAGATGGCCATGGCGGTGACGGATACCGTTCTGCTGGGCAGCCTGGGGGTGGATGCAGTCGCCATCGGGGGAATTTCCAACAATTTCTTTTTCACGACGATGATCTCCTTTCAGGCCGTGCTTGGTGGAGTCGGCGTGTTGCTGTCCCATGCCCGTGGTGGTGTGGAGCATGGCCATGGGGGCGGGCATGACAGGCGCAGCATCATCAGTGCAGGGGTCGTGCTGGGCATGGTGGCGTTTATTCCCTGTCTGCTCCTTCTTCTCTGTTCCAGCGGTATTTTCAGCCTGATGGGGGAGCCGGAGATGGTGACCAGGCAGGGAGGGCAGTTCATCAATGTGCTGCTCTATGCCCTGTGGCCCAATCTGGTTCTGCTTGGCCTGTGTCGTGTGGCTCTGCCATCCCTGGGAGCGGAATCCCTGCTGTTGTGGACGATGCCAGCCATGGCCCTGTGCAATGGGGTGCTCAATGCGGCCCTGATTCATGGCTGGTCCGGCCTGCCAGCCTATGGGCTGTTCGGGTCCGCTCATGCCACGATGCTGACGGGCTGGGCCATGAGCCTCGTCCTGCTGCTTCTCTGCCTCGGGCGGCCACAGCTCCGGCACCTGCTGAAGCCTGCGAGGGTCCACTGGCCGCTCTTCAGGGAACTGCTGGTGCTGGGTCTGCCCATGATGGTCACGGCAGCCTCCGAGCTGCTGCTGTTCCAGATCACGACTCTCAATGCGGGGCGATTGGGGACACGCAGCCTTGCGGCGCATCAGGTTGCACTGAACACGATTTCTTTGCTTTTCATGGTGTGTCTGGCCATCGGGCAGGCGGCGAACGTACGGGTGGCTTACTGGCGGGGGGCCCGGAAGAGGGCAGAAGCCTGTCGGGCTTCCAGCGGTGCCCTGTTGCTGGTGCTGGCCTGGACCATTCTGACGGGCCTTGTCCTCATGCTGCTGCCGGGTTGGATCGCCCGCCTCTATTATACTGGTGGACCACCGGATGCCGGTACGTTCGCCACTACCGTCCTGCTGCTGAAGATTGCCGGAATTTTCCAGATCGTCGACGGGGTGCAGGCTGTCTGCAACGGGGCGTTGCGGGGCTGTGGGGATACCTTTGTTCCGATGGTGATCAGTATCGTGAGTTATGGTGTCGTGGGGATCGGTCTGGGGTACTGGCTGGCTTTCCACCAGGGCTATGGTGTGGAGGGGCTATGGATCGGCCTTGCGGCCGGGCTGGGTGTGACGGCCTTTGCCCTTGGGGCACGGCTTTACCTTCTGCTGTACAGGACGGGGGATGCACGGCCTTAAAAAGGTCACTTGCGGGAAGACCCTGCGGGAGGATAGGTAATCTGAAACATTTTTCAGGTTGTTAAATGTTACTTTATAGGGATTGAGATGCTAGTTGTCTCAATTCGTTTGAAAAAAGGGGTCATGCTCCCGTATCGTCGGGCGCTTCGATGTGTAAAAAAGATGAGTGGTCTGGTTGGTCAGATGCTTTGCGAGGGCAGGTGTTTCCGTATGTACGGGGGCAGGCCCTTCAGGGCTGTGTGTTGTCCCCGTAGCTGGAAACAGGAGCGTGCATGAAGCTGCCCGGAGTATTTTCTTTCAGGGCTCATGGAGCCCCAAGGTGGGGGCTGGCCCTGCTCATGGTGCCCTTGCAGGGTTGTGCCGGGATCGGGGCACCGAGTTTTCCTCTGGCCGGTGCGTATTTTCCGGCCTGGCTCATCTGCCTGTTCATCGGTGCGGTGTCCGCCGCCCTGCTGCGGCTGGTCTTTCTGATCCTGCATATTGATGGCCTGTTGCGGTATCATCTGGTCACCTACCTTTCCATGGGCACGATGATAGGGCTTGTCGGCTGGCTTCTTCTCTACGGGTAATTCAGGGGCGGTTTCATGAAAAAAGAACGGATTAAAGGCCGCTTCCCGGTGGGGAGCGTGATTGCAGCAGCCACGCTGTTATGTGCTCTCTTCGGTGTCCTGTATGTGGATCACCGGTCAGGCCAGCATCCCAACAGTGATAGTGCTGTCATCTATACGGAAAGCGTACATGTGGCCGCTCTGGTGGGTGGGCGCCTCCAGACTCTTTCTGTCCGGGAGAATCAGGTCGTCCACAAGGGGGATCTGCTGTACCAGATTGATCCCGAACCCTATGAGATTGCCCTGCACAAGGCTGAGGCCAGTGAAACACAGGCACAGGCCGACCTGAACGACGCCCGCCGTGCTCTGGCCGTCCGCATGGCCAATGCGGCAACCAACGAGCGCAAGCGGCACCAGGCCGAGGATGAGAAGGACCTTGCCTGGCGTACGGTGACCCGTCTCAAGCCATTGGCCGAGCAGCATTATGTGTCATGGCAGGTCTATGACCAGGCCGTGACGAAGTTCAACTCTGCCGTGGATGCCCTGGCAGAAGCCCAGCACGAACAGCAGGCCAGCCAGGTGGCTGTCGGTGATGTCAAACACGCCGAGGCCATGTTGCAGGAAGCATCCGTGGCGGTGGAACATGCCCGCTATGAGCTGCGTCAGACCCGTGTGACGGCCAACATAGATGGCTATGTGACGAGTCTGAATGTTCGGGAAGGCGAGGTGCTGGCTGCCAACGAGAACCTGTTTACGCTGGTTTCCAAGGATGAGTGGTATGCCATTGCCCCAATCCGGGAAATCAACCTGAAGCCGGTCCGTCCGGGTGACTGCGCCACCGTGTATTCCATGATCGACCGCAGCCATGCCATCCACGGGGTTGTCGAGAGCATTGGCCGGGGTGTGACGACCGATTACATGAGGGAAAGCGAACGTGGTGTGCCGTCTGTCGAGCGGCAGATGGACTGGGTGCATATTGCCCAGCGTTTCCCTGTGCGCATCAGGATCGAACATGCTCCTGAACATCTGATGAGACTGGGGGCAACAGCCAACGTGGAAATTCTCCATGGTGCTGCCTGTCATGGTTAAACCCTATCTGGACGCCTTCATGCGTCTCTGGCGGTTGGCCGTAAGGCCAACCCGTGGGCGCACGGCGCTGGCCTTGCGGACCGCCATCGTATGCATGGCGCTCGTCCTCATAGGTGAGATATGGCAGCTGCCCATGTTGACCCTGCTCACGCTCACCCTGGGGGCGTTGTGGCAGGGGAACAGGGTGGCGAACATGAAGATCTCCGTCATGTACATCATCTTCTTTTCCGGTGTGACGGGGGCTCTCTATGTGGGGGTTGCCACGACAATCAACAATTTTCTGGCAACGCTCATTTTCAACCTTGTTCTCAGCTTCGTCTTTTTCTTCCTCAGCACGACAACCATCCTTGGCATGATCAGTGTCATTGGCGGGTTGATCCTTTCCTACATGCTGGTGGCGCTGGACAATGTGCAGAGCGGTGACAGTATCGCCCGTCTTGTTCTGTCGGCATGGCGTGTGTTTCTCATCATCGCCGGCATGATGGCCTTTGTGGGGAGCTGTCTTTCTCCGTCTCCAGAGCATGTCCTCACGGACCAGATCATCGAGCGGCTGCGCCTGTCGGCGAAATGTCTGGGACGGCGGGGCGAGGGGCGCGGCATCCCTCAGGCCTGGCAGGATGCTGTCATGGATACCGTGGGTGAGGGGGTCAGCGGCATGTTCGGCATGCTCGGTGCTGCCACCGCGGAACAGCGCTGGAGCCCGGAAGACCTGTCCTACCTGCGCCGGGCAGCTCTGAACAGTTTTGGCATCCTGCAATTTGTTGAACGCTGCCTGAAGCCCAACGCCCCCATTTCCATGGAGGATTGTGCGTATCTGGCCAAGCGGCTGGAAGAAGCGGCGGAGTGTTTTGAAACAGGTGGCCGCCCGGCCGAAACGGGCACGGATCAGGTCTGCTCAGGTGATATCGCCCAGGAGATGGAGCGCCTGCTGAACAGTCTGGACCAGCCCCTGACAGCCGAGGACGTGCAGCTGCCTTCCAGCCAGTCCGGAAATGCCGCACCGAAAAAGAAATCGGGTTTTTTCCTTCCTGGTGCCTTTACGGACCCGGAGCATGTCCGCTTTGCCGTCAAGGGGACCGTCTCTGTCTGCCTCTCCATCATCACATACAAGATGCTGAACTGGCCGGGGGTGCATACGTGCATCATCACCTGCTTCATCGTGTCCCTGCCGACGATGGGGGCCGTGCTGGACAAACAGCGGCTGCGTATTGTCGGGGCTCTGATAGGCTGTTTCATGGCCATGGGCACCATCGTATGGCTCATGCCACACATGACGGACATAGCCGAGATCATGCTGGTCATGGGTGTGGTCATTTTCATCGGGGCATGGGTCAAGGCCGGCGACCAGCGCATTTCCTACCTTGGGTTGCAGATCATCGTGACCTTCACGCTGGCTGATCTTGCCAAATATGCGCCAACGACGGATCTGACGGTGCCCCGTGACCGTATCATCGGTATTCTGATCGGTCTGGCCATCACATATGTCGTGCATACCATGTTCTGGCCACACAGTGCGATGGGTGGGGCCCTGCAAAAGCTCAAGGCGCTTGATGGCCTACTGGCGCAGGATATCACGGACTGGAATCACGACCAGCGCATGCTTCAGGCGGCACGGATACAGGAAACGGCCAGTGGGGCCATGAGCCAGCTGCGGCAGGTCATGATAGAACCGGCCGCCATGCGTCCGACAAAACATCGCATGAGGCAGTACATGCTGTTCCTGCGGCGTGCGGCCATGAGTGCCGGGTGTCTGTTCGGGGATATTGCTGCCAGCCAGCAGAAACAGTCTCTTCGTCTGGGGCAGATACTGAAGGGGGGAGAGACCGCTTCCCTTAAGGAAGGAGGAGGTCTCTGATGGATGGTTTTGAGTGGAAACAGGTCATGGAGCGTAAAAAAATGCAGCAGCCGGGGAAGGTATGGCGCAGGGCCGTGCTGGTCTGTAGTGCCCTTCTCTGCAGCAGTGCGTTGAGTGGTTGCCAGACAACGGCCATGCGGAATATGCCGCCTGCCCCCAACCAGCCATGGAATGCACCGGTTGATGTGAATGGTCATATCATCGAGGGGCATGAAAAAGGGGCACCGGGCCAGAAGGGGGGACGTGTCCTGAAAATGCCTGCGGGGTACCGCCTCGCATCGGACCGTGTCCTGCCGCAGCCTGCTGCACTGGGCACCGTGCAGGTGGATCATTCCTACGATCTGGCTGATCTGATCGACATGGCCCAGTCCATCAACCCCTCTACACGTCAGGCCTGGGATGCAGCACGGGTCAGTGCGGCAGAGACGGGCATTGCCCGCTCGGCCTATCTGCCGCATCTGACAGCCGTAGCCATGGGGGGGTATGGCCTGCTGGAGCCACACAACCGCTTCCGGGTGGCAGGCCAGCATGCGAGTCTGAATACCCGCCTTCAGGGCACACTGGAACGTCAGCAGGTCGGGCTGGAATGGTTGCTGTTCGACTTCGGCAAACGTCGTGCCGTGATGGAGGAAGCGACCCAGAAGAGCATTGGGCAGAACATCCTCTTTACTGGTGAACACCAGAAGGTCATCCACAAGGTGGCTCTGGCTTATTACCGTTATGCGGCTGCTCTGAACAATGTGGCGCTTGTGCGCCAGTCTCTTGAGAATGCCCATGCGATTGCCCGGGCCGCAGATGCCAACCTGAGAAACGGGGAAGGGACGGTCATTGATACGTCACAGGCCGAGCAGGCCGTGGCGGAAGCCGAGCTGGTGCTGGCCAGAACGGAAGGGGATGTGGAGACATACCGGCTGGAGCTGCTGGCTGCCGTGGGCGTGAATCCATCCCAGCCACTGCATGTGCAGACGGACAGCGGGAGGAACATCCGCGTTGAGGATATCCGCCTGAGTGATGAGATGGTGCATGAGGCTGTGGCCCGTCGGCCGGATGTCCTGGCAGCCTATACGAGCCTGCGTGCCGCCCAGAGTGCGGTGGAAGGCGCCCGTGCCAGCTACAGGCCGCAGATTTTCATGAGTGGCAATGTCGGGTACAACTTTGATGACCTGCATTTTCGCAATCTGCCGCTTGTCAATGTGAACTCGATCAACGATCGTGTGCATACATTCGGGGGTCTCATCACGGCAGGTATTTCCGTGCCGATCTATGATGGCGGGCTGCGTCGCAATCGTCTGCGGCAGGCGCATGAGCGGGAAGACAGTGCCCGTGCTGCGCTGCAGGACACGCAGAACAATGCTGTCCGGACGATCGTGAGTGCAGAGGCCATGCTGCATACGGGCATCACGGCCTATCAGGCGGCACTGAGCCTCCAGAAGGCCAGCCAGACCGGCTTTGATGCCGCCCTTACAGCCTACCGTTCGGGTGATGGTACGATGACCCGGATGCTGGAGCTCCAGAATACGCTGCTCAATGCTCGTCTGTCCGTTTCGGACAGCTATTACGGCATGTTGAGTGCAGCCGCATCATTGGCTTATGCGGCTGGTACGCTGGGCAGCAGCAGTGTTCTGTCCAATATTGAAGGTTCATTGGAAGAAGCAGCTCCGGCTGTGCCGGTCTCCAGCGGTCAGGCCCCCGGCTGAGGGGCCTGCCGTTTTTTCATGGCTTGTGAAGGCGGGCGACCTGGAGCGTGACGAGGTAGATCAGCAGCCCGCTGGCTGAGAGGATGGCCCCGCCCCAGCCAACGGCGCTGATGCCCAGGCCGTGCTCTACCAGCATGGCACCCAGGGATGCCCCCAGAGCGTTGGCGATGTTGAAGGCCGAGTGATTCAGCGAGGCTGCCAGCGTCTGGGCATCTCCGGCAACATCCATGAGACGGGCCTGCATGGCGGGACTGAGGATGATCGTGGCAGCAGGCAGGAAGAAGCAGACAACCAGCATGGCAGTGCTGGAGGGAAGCAGCAGCCAGAAGGCCAGCATGAAGACAACGCTGGCAATCAGGCTGAAAATGGTCGTGCGGTTCAGGTTCCTGTCAATCATGGCCCCGCCGAAGGCATTGCCGGCGACCATTCCGCATCCCCAGATGACCTGATAGAGCGTGACCATCCAGGGGCTGAGATGCGTTACCTGTCCCAGCCCGGAGGTCAGGAAGGTATAGACGGCGAACATGCCGCCGAAACCGATGGCCCCGGTCAGCAGGGTCAGCAGGACGTGGGGGTTCCTGAAGGCGGACAGCTCGGAACGGGCATTGATGTTGTTCTGCGGGCGGTCAGCGGGGATGAAAAAGGCTACCCCGGCCACGCAGATCAGCCCCAGAACGGACAGGGCTCCATAAATCACTTCCCACGGAACATATTGGGAGAGGAACGTGCTGAGTGGTGCGCCTATGACGGTGGAGATCATGATGCCGGACAGGACCATGCTGATGGCCCGTCCCCGCCGGGCCCGTTCGACCATGGAGGCACCCGTCAGGGCAGCGATACCGAAATAGGCCCCATGGGGCAGCCCTGTGATGAAGCGCATGACCTCGATGGGCAGGAGTGAGGTAAAGAGGATGGTGCCGATATTGCCGATGCAGAACAGGGAGAGCAGAAGCAGCAGGACTGTCCGGCGGGGCAGGCGGGCTCCGGCGATGGCCATGATGGGGGCACCCACTACCACGCCAAGAGCATAGGCGGAGATGACGGCGCTGGCCTGCCCGATGGAAATGTCAAGGGCATGGGAGAAGGCAGGCAGGATGCCCATCATTCCGAATTCTCCCGTGCCAATGGTAAAGGTCCCGAGCATGAGGGCTGCAATGGCCGGGGCGACGCCATGAGGCGGGGTCAGGCGTGGGCCTGTAACCGTTTCGGTCTGCTCCATAAAGGGAGTGCTCCAGTCTGATTGGGGATGACGAGGATATACGGGATATGGCCTGTTTTTTCCAATCTCTTCTTGCCGTTCAGGCATGGCGTACGACCTTTCCACATGGTCGGATTTCTTGACACTCTGTCCTGCCTCGTGTAACGGCAGTGCCATTGCCGGGAATGTTGGATGGTCTGGCCGGGATGATGCGTGCTGTGGCGCACTGTTCCATGAGGTTCGCAGGCTGTTCCGTTCTCCAGTACCCCGTGATGGGGGAGGGGAACCTACCGGTGCAACAAAGGGCCGTCGCACAGAACCGCCGGTCTGAGAGAATACGGGTTTAACCGATGTCAAAACGTCTTGAGAGCAAGTACAAGATCAACCGCCGCCTCGGCGTCAACCTGTGGGGCCGTGCCAAGTCCCCGGTCAACCGTCGTGAATATGGCCCGGGTCAGCATGGTCAGCGCCGCCGTCAGAAGCCGTCTGACTACTCCGTGCAGCTGATGGCCAAGCAGAAGCTGAAGGGCTATTACGGCAACATCAGCGAGAAGCAGTTCCGCCGCTATTATGACGAGGCCGTGCGCCGCAAGGGTGATACCTCTGAGAACCTGATCGGCCTGCTGGAGCGTCGTCTGGATGCCGTCATCTACCGTCTGAAATTCGCCATGACGCCGTTCGCTGCCCGTCAGTTCGTCAGCCACGGTCATGTGCTGGTCAACGGCAAGCGCGTCAACATCCCCTCCTATCTGGTGAAGGAAGGCGATGTGATCGAGGTGCGTGAGAAGTCCAAGCAGCTCGCCATCGTTCTGGATTCCGTCCAGAGTGCCGAGCGTGATGTGCCGGAATACATCGAGGTGGATCATCGCCAGATGAAGGGTACCTTCATCCGTGTTCCGCAGCTCTCCGATGTGCCTTACCCGGTGCAGATGGAACCGAATCTGGTGGTCGAGTTCTACTCCCGCTAAGATACGGCTACTGGCTGTATATGGAGGCGCCGGGCGGTTTTACCGTCCGGCGTTTGCCGTTTCTTACGCTCTCTTCCCAGGAAGGCTGATATGTCCGACCCTACCATTGCTGCGGAGATTCCCCGGCGGCGCACTTTTGCCATCATTTCCCATCCTGATGCCGGTAAGACCACGCTGACAGAGCGCATCCTGCGGGCAGGTGGGGCCATCCAGATGGCCGGGAATGTCCGGGCCAAGGGAGAGCGGCGGCGGACACGGTCGGACTGGATGAGCATCGAGAAGGACCGTGGCATTTCGGTCGTCACCTCGGTGATGACCTTCAATTATGGTGGATGTGTCTTCAACCTGCTGGACACGCCGGGCCATGAGGACTTCTCCGAGGATACCTACCGCACGCTGACAGCGGTGGACTGCGCCGTGATGGTGATTGATGCCGCCAAGGGCATCGAGGCCCGGACCCGCAAGCTGTTCGAGATCTGCCGTCTGCGGGATATTCCCATCGTCACCTTCATCAACAAGATGGACCGTGAGGCGCAGGACTGTTTTGCCCTGCTGGATGAAATCTCCAGTGCGCTGGCTCTGGACGTCTCCCCGGCGACATGGCCGGTCGGGCGTGCGGCGAAATTTGCCGGTATTTATGACCTTCGTACGAAGTCCTTGCACCTGAAGGAAGAGCTGCCCGAGGATGATGAGCGGCTGGCCCAGATGCGGGAAGAAGTAGAACTGGCCGAGGTGGCCCTTCCTCCTTTCGAGAAGGAATTTTTCGATGAAGGACATCTGACACCCGTTTTCTTCGGTTCAGCCATGAAAGAGATTGGGGTGACGGACCTTCTGGATGCTCTGGCTGCCTATGGGCCGCCGCCCCGTGCCCAGCCCTCTGAGACACGGGATGTGCAGGCGACGGAAGAGAATGTCACGGCCCTGATTTTCAAGATTCAGGCCAATATGGACCCCAATCACCGGGATCGCATGGCTTTTGCCCGTGTCTGTTCAGGGAAGCTGACCCGTGGGATGCGTCTGAAGCATGTGCGTATCGGCAAGCAGTTCGCCCTTCATACGCCACAGTTTTTCTTTGCGCAGGACCGGCAGCTGGTGGAGGAAGCCTTTGCCGGGGACGTGGTGGGGATTCCCAACCATGGGACACTTCGCATTGGTGATACGTTGACGGATGGTGAAGACCTGCGCTTCACGGGGGTTCCGCATTTTGCCCCGGAAATCCTGCGTCGTGTGCGGCTGGATGATGCCATGAAGGCGAAGAAGCTGCGTCAGGCCCTCGTGGAGCTGGCGGAAGAGGGGGTCGTCCAGCTGTTCCGCCCGCAGGATGGAGCCCCGCCAATCGTGGGCGTGGTGGGGACCCTCCAGCTGGACGTGCTGCAGTCCCGCCTTCAGGCGGAATATAACGTGCCGGTCGGTTTTGAGAGCACGCCTTTCACGCTTGCCCGTTGGGTCACGGGCGATAAAGCTGCCCTGGAGCAGTTTGTGGCCCTAAACCGGAGTGCGATGGCTGATGATCTGGATGGTGATCCAGTCTTCCTTGCCGGTTCTGGCTTCATGATGAACCGGGCTATCGAGATGAATGAGGCTCTCAGTTTCCATGACATCAAGCAGATCGGGATGTCTGGAACGGCCTGAAGTTCTTCCTGCCCGAAACATGAGGAAAGGCCCGGGCGGGAGACCGTCCCGGGCTTTTCTGTTTTCAGGGCAGCCTGATCTGCACGGAGACAGGGCAGTGGTCTGAAAGGGTCAGCCCTTGTGCCACATTGCGCAGGAGCATGACACGGAGACTTCCCGGAATGAACCAGTCCCGGGCCTGATTGCCGAGCAGGATGTGATCGATGAACAGGTCACCACTGCGGCGGCAGGGGCTGGTAAAGCCCGCCGTGGTGAGAGTCAGGCTGGCGTCGTTCTGGAGATTTTGCATGAGAGGGTCAGCCGGTGTCAGGCGGCGGTTGAAATCTCCCAGAATGGCAAAGGGCGTCCCGTCATCCACCCTGTCCAGTATCCAGTCCTCGATGACATGGAATTGTTGATAGAGTAGGGAACAGGCACGTTTTCTGGCAGCAAGAGGCTGTGCCCAGCATCCGGTCTTCAGATGGACGATGAGCAGTCTCAGGCTGGAGGCTCCTTTGCGGAGGGTGACATCCATGCCGCCCCGGAGGGGGTGATGATGCCCCGGCTGCGGGATATTGAGAGCCGTGATCTCGGGATTGACGGTGACGCTCAGGCCGGCCGTCCGCCGGATCGCCAGTCCGACCTTCTGGGGAATAGGGTCTGGCGTGATGTAGAGGTCATACTCGTCCTGAGGGAAAACAAGCTGGGCCGCCGCAAGACTGTCCACTTCTTCAAAAGCGAGGATGTCACTGTGGAGACGGTGTGCCTGATGACGCAGGGCTGCGAAGTCTGCAGCCGTGCGTGTGGGGGCATCAGGGGGCAGGGTATGGTCACTGGCAGGGCGGAGGGTGAGCCAGTCCATGTTCCAGCTGGTCAGCTTCAGGCTTTCCGAAGCCTGTGCTGGGGACAGCAGCAGGATGAGGCTGCACAGCAGAGAGAGTGCAAGGGACAGGGCGTGGCATGAAAAACCGCCTGCCCCGGGGGACAGACGGCTCTCCGGTGCCAGAAAGGGCACGCTGTCAGGCATGGTTGGCTGTGCCGGTTTCCTTGAGAAGGGCGATGGCCTCTTCAACGGAATATTCCGTCTTGTTATTCTCGTGGAGAATGTACATGCGTCCATTCTGGATGTCGTAGTACCAGCCTTGTACGTTCAGCTCGTTACGGGACAGAGCCTTGGCAACGATCGGGTGTGTCTTCAGATGGGTGAGCTGAAGGCGGACATTGGCCTCAGCCAGATCGCGGACATCTTTGGGGCCAACATCTTCAGCCCGCAGATCGCCGATGGTGGCAGCAGCGGCCTCGGCATTGTGCAGCCAGCGGCGGACGGTTGGCATGTCGGCCAGCTTTTCCGGGTTTGTGGTCAGATTGATGAGGGCGGACATGGCCCCGCAGTTGGAGTGGCCACAGATGATGATGTTTTTTACCCCCAGAGCTCCGACGGCGTATTCGATGGCGGAAGCCACGGCCCCGACCATGTTGCCATAGGCCGGAACGATGTTGCCGACATTGCGGATGAGGAACAGTTCACCCGGTTCTGTCTGGGTGATCAGGCTCGGACTGATGCGGCTGTCGGCGCAGGTGATGAATAGCGTTGGTGGGTTCTGATCGTAAGCCAGACTCTGGAAGAGATCCTTTTTTTCCGGATACACCTCTTCTTCAAAGGTGCGGACGCCATCAAGGAGTTCCAGAAGAGTGTTACGGTGGAAGACCATAGCGTTATGTTTCCTGATCAAAGACGCATCATGCGGGGCAAAGCCCTGGCGAGCCCACTATGGGCGAGGCAGGTCACGGTGCCCATAGGCCATATATTAAAAATCTTTTTAAGAAGCGTCCAGACGAAAGCCCCTCCTGATTCATGAAATGTCTTTCATGACCTGGGCGGGCAAGGCCAGAGCAGGATCATCTGCAAGAAAAAAGCGTCAGGCCCTCCATAACAGGCCTGACGCTCTCTTCTGGGTAGTTCTTTTCGTCAGAAAAGAGGTCTCGCAGGTCTCAGCCTTCGGCCAGTGTCTTGCGCAACATGGCGAATACGGCATCGGCAGCCGGTTCGGAGCCACCAGCCTGCGCCATGTCAGGGCGGCCACCGCCGCCTTTGCCGCCCATCAGGGCGGAGGCTTCCCGGGCCAGCTTCACGGCATCGAAGCGGTCCGTAAGGTCCTTGCTGACGGCGATGACGATGCTGCCCCGGTCATTGGCGCCGGAGATCAGGGCCACCACGCCGGAGGAGATCTGCTTCAGCAGGCCATCAGCCAGCCCCTTGAGGTCCTTGGGGCTGACATCCTCAAGGAAGCGGGCCGCCAGAGTAACGCCATTGATGGTCTCGCTGGAGGCAGACCCTTCCCCCGTGGCCAGCTTGTGCTGGAGGGAGGAAATCTGCGCATTGAGGGCCTTGCGTTCTTCCAGCAGGGCGGCAAGACGGGCCGGAGCCTCGGCAGGCGTGACCTTCAGGAGGGCAGCCATTTCGGCCAGCCGTTCCTCACTGGTGCGGATGGTCTGCTCGGCCGCAGCCCCGCAGACAGCCTCGATACGGCGGACGCCGGAGGAGACGCCACTTTCGGAGACGATGCGGAACAGGCCGATCTCACCCAGACGGGTCACATGCGTACCGCCGCAGAGTTCGATGGAATAGGCCTGACGGTTTTTCTCATCCTCATTGCCCATGAAGACGACACGGACTTCATCGCCATATTTCTCACCGAAGAGGGCCATGGCGCCGCTTTCAATGGCCTGTTCCTGCGTCATCAGGCGGGTTTCGACCGGGCTGTTCTGGCGGATGCGGGCATTCACCTCGGCCTCGATGGTTTTCAGCTCATCCTCCGTCAGAGGGCGGGGCTGGCTGATGTCGAAGCGCAGACGGTCCGGCGTGTTCAGGCTGCCCTTCTGGGTGACATGCTCACCGATATGGCGGCGCAGGGCCTCATGCAGCAGATGTGTTGCGGAGTGATGCCCCCGCACGGCGGTGCGGCGGGCGTGATCGATCTCGGCATGAACATCCATGCCCGGCCTGAGCGTGCCTTCCACGATGCGGCCATAATGGACGATCAGGGAGCCGTTCTTCTTCTGCGTGTCAGTGATTTCGATCCGCAGGCCCGGGGCTGTCAGCGTACCATGATCGCCAACCTGTCCGCCGCTTTCTCCATAGAAGGGGGATTGGTTGAGCAGGATGGCGACTTCGTCACCGGCTTTGGCTTCGGCAAGCTCATCGCTGCCACGGAAGACGGCCTGCACCTGGGCATCGGCAGCCTCGCTCACATAGCCGAGGAACTCCGTGCTGCCGAAGCGGTCACGGGCATCGAACCAGACGGTCTCCACGGCACTGTCACCGGAGCCAACCCAGGCGGCACGGGCACGCTGGCGCTGCTCGGCCATGGCACTTTCAAAACCGGCCTCATCGACCTTGTGGCCACGCTCACGTAGCACGTCCTGCGTCAGGTCCAGCGGGAAGCCGAACGTGTCATAGAGCTTGAAGGCCACGTCACCGGGCAGATGACCGTTGCTGGAGAGGCGGCCCATCTCGTCTTCCAGCAGGGCCATGCCACGGCCCAGAAGGGCGGAGAAGCGTTCTTCCTCACCCTTCATGGTTTCGGTGATGAGGGCCTTGTGCTGGTTCAGCTCAGGATAGGCATGGCCCATCTGCTGGATGAGGGCAGGCAGCAGACGGTAGAAGACCGGCTCCTTCGCTCCCATCAGGTGGAGGTGACGCATGGCACGGCGCATGATGCGGCGCAGCACATAGCCACGTCCCTCACGGGAGGGCAGAACACCATCGGAGATGAGGAAGGCGGTGGACCGCAGATGGTCGGCCACCACACGATGACTGGTCTTGAAGCGGCCATCCGCATCCTGTTTCAGCAGGTCGGCAGAGGCCTCGATGAGGGCACGGATCGTGTCCGTGTCGTAATTGTCCTTCTTGCCCTGCATGACGGCGGCGAAACGCTCCAGCCCCATGCCGGTATCAATGGAAGGGTGGGGAAGGTTGGTGCGCTTGCCTTCGCCTTCTTCAAAGAACTGCATGAAGACGAGGTTCCATATCTCGACGAACCGGTCGCCGTCTTCATCAGGGCTGCCTGGAGGGCCACCGGCTACGGACGGGCCATGATCGTAGAAGATTTCGGAGGACGGACCGCAGGGGCCGGTATCGCCCATGCGCCAGAAATTGTCGGACGTGGCGATGGGGATGATCTTGTCATCCGAGAGGCCAGCGATCTTCTTCCAGAGGGAAGCGGCCTCATGATCGTCCGCATAGACGGTGACGAGCAGCTTCTCGGCCGGGATGCCGAAGCCTTTGGTCAGCAGCGTCCAGGCAAATTCGATGACCTCAGCCTTGAAGTAATCTCCAAAGCTGAAATTCCCCATCATTTCAAAGAATGTGTGATGACGTGCCGTGTAACCGACATTGTCCAGATCATTATGTTTGCCACCGGCACGGACGACCTTCTGGGCTGTTGTGGCCCGCTTGAAAGGCAGGGTCTCCTGCCCGGTAAAAACGTTCTTGAAAGGCACCATCCCCGCATTGGTGAAGAGCAGGGACGGATCATTCTGCGGAACCAGAGAGGCAGACGGAAGGATGCGGTGCCCGTGGGATTCAAAATACTGAAGGAATTGTGCGCGGATATCGTTGGTACTGATCATGAGTCTGTAGGTCCGGGTTCCGGAGAAAGAAAGGATGGTTCCTGTTTTCTAGCCGATTTTCTGGCTTTTGGAAATGGAGGTCCTATGGAGGAGATGCAGGGAAGCGTGCAGGAAAAGAAGACCACCAGCCGGGGAATGGGGCTTTATGACTGGGGGGTCTTCTTGTGAAAGACGAAGTGATGGCAGAGGGCAAAATTGATGAACATGCCGCCTGCTGTCCCGCAGAGCAGAGCAATGACGGTGTAATGCCGTGTCAGCGGCCAAAGGCTGAAGAGGGCCAGCACGATCCCACGGTTGATGATGAAACCGGGAAGATTGGCCAGTACAAAGCGCCCCCATTGATGATGCACCTTGTGGCGTTTGCGGCAACAGTCCCGGAATGTCCAATAACGGTTCAGAATCCAGTTGTTGCTTGAGGCAATGACATAAGCGAGCAGGGCGGCAGCACGGAGCCCGACAACATGGCGGAAAAGGGAGAGGCTTGCCCAGTCCACGAGAAAGCCGACAGCTCCCACAACGCCGAAATAGAAGAAGCGCTGCATGAGAGGAAGGAACTTCATCAGGCTTCTGGGAATGAACTGTTCAAGCATTTTTCAGCTGGAAAACCATAAGGATTGTTGCAGAGGCGGAGGGGACCCTAACACAGCTTCACAGGGGAGAGGTAAATCTTTTCTTGTGAAAGATTGCACAGGAGGAACGGGCCATAAAAAAAGGGTGCCCGAAGGCACCCTTTTTCCGTGACCGTAAGGCCCGGGCTGAAAATCAGCTCTGAAGATTACTTCAGGATGATCTCAACGCGACGGTTCTGCGGCTCACGCGTGTTCTTGGCAGTTGCCACCAGCGGGTTGGCATCGCCGTAACCGTGGATGTCGATGGCCGTAGCCGGAACGCCCAGACGGATCAGCTCAGCCTTGACGCTGTTTGCACGACGGAGGGACAGACCCATGTTGTACTTCTCACCGCGCGGACCCGGATGAGCAGCGGAGTTATCGGTGTAACCGTTAACTTCGATGCGCGTCGTCTGCACGTGTGTGGAAGCCTGGGCAGCCTGGGCAACGATGTCGCGGGCGCGGCCTGTCAGGTTGGACTTATCCCAGTCAAAGAAGACGAGGTAAGTACGGGCAGCCTGAGCCGGCGGCGGAACGACAACATGCGGAGCCGGCGGCGGCGGCGGCGGAGCATTGTTGAAGGCATAACGCAGGCCGAGCATGAACTGGTGCGTGTAGCGCGTGTTGAAGCTTACGCGGTCACCCTTGCCATGGTTCTCGTTGTTGTTGTGCAGGTACTGACGGCCGCTGGTCACGCCGCTCATGGAACCCGTCTGGCCCATGAAGCGATACTGCGTGGTCAGAGCCAGGCCCGGAACGCCCGGGATGTCGTAAGCGGCACCAGCGATGAACTGAGCAGCGAAACCACCCTGGGTGTTGTTGAAGTTCGGGTCAGGACGACCGGTGCTGCGGTTGTAGACCTTGCGGTAACGCTGCCACATGTAACCAGCACCGATACCGACGAACGGTGTAACCGGAACATCGTTCAGGCCGAACATGCCGAGATCGATGTCATACAGCACGTTGGCGAACCCGCCCCAGCCTTCGCTCTTGCCGTGGGCCTTGCGGTTGCCACCAGCGGCAAAGGCGCCACCCAGACGGGTGATGTGGGTCTGGTTGTAGGTGCCCTCGATTTCGAGGCGCAGACCGTTACCGAAGCCGTAACCAGTGGAGAGGTAGCCATTGAAGCCGGTGCCGGAGTGGGCGTTGCCACCGATGCCACGACCGTGGGAGGTGCCAGGGTTACCCTGACGGAACTGCTGGTGCTGAACCAGGTTGTAACCGCCTGCCATGTCGACATACGGGCCGGTGATCGTGCTGGCCATGGCAAATGACGGCAGGGCCACCATTGAGGTCATGGCGAGAAGTGCATTACGAATACGCATTTACTTCCTCAGTCCTTAATTCTGTATACTTACGGCCATTACGGTTGGCGGGCGTCGGAACGATCACCGTATGGAGCCAGCGCGGCCGATAACCGAGATGTAATGGAAAGCTGGTGGGAAGTTAAGAGGTTTTCCGCCCTGCGTTTGCGATGGAAGATACACTGTGACCAATACAACACATTATCGGAATAAAGGCTGGAATGTGGCGGTATCAGGGGGCAAAACCTTCAGCCAGAAGCAGGGCCCGGACATCATCCATGGCGACATCACGGCAGGTGAAAGCCATGCCGATTCCGCGGAGCAGAACGAAGGTGATCTTCCCGTCGCGCAACTTCTTGTCCCGGCCCATGTGGTTCAGCAGGGTTTCCGTACTGAGGCCGTGGGGCAGGTCTGCTGCACCGGCGGGCATTCCCAGGGCGTGGAGATGGGTGTCAAGCCGTGCCAGGTCATCCTCGGGGGCAAGCCCCATCCTGACGGACAGTGCCAGGGCCATGTGCAGGCCGATGGAGACGGCTTCCCCATGCAGGAGGCGGCCGTCATAATGGAACTCGGCTTCAAAGGCATGGGCGAAGGTGTGGCCCAGATTGAGCAGGGCCCGACCGCCTGATCCTGCCTGCTCCCGTTCATCGTCCTGTACGACTCCGGCCTTGAAGGCACAGGCCCGGCGGACAGCTTCACCCAGCTTCCCGGGCTCTCCCTCCAGAACGGCCTGACCATTGGCTTCGCACCAGGCAAACAGTTCGGCATCAGCGATGAGGCCTGCCTTGACGATTTCTGCATAACCCGCCACGAGCTGGCGGCGGGGGAGAGTGGCCAGCGTTTCCGTATCGGCCAGCACGAGCCGGGGCTGCCAGAAGGCTCCGATGAGATTCTTTCCGGCCCGGGCATTGATTCCCGTTTTACCTCCGACAGAACTGTCCACCTGTGCCAGCAATGTTGTGGGAATCTGGATGAAGGGAATCCCGCGCAGCGCCGTAGCCGCCACAAATCCGGCAAGGTCACCAATGACCCCCCCACCCAAGGCAATAACGGTGGTGCCACGCTCGATGCCCCGTTCGAGCATTTCTTCCATGACGGCTTCAAAACGGGCGAGAGATTTGCTGCCCTCTCCCGGAGGCACGATGATGGTGTGAAAGCGGATGCCGACCTCACGGAAACTGCGTTCCAGCGTGGCCAGATGATGGGTGGCAACTGTCTCGTCGGTCAGGATGATGGCGTGGCCATTGGGCAGATGGGGCTTTACCCGCAGGCCCGCCTGCGCCAGCAGCTCACGGCCGATGAGAACCTCATAACTGTGGCCGGCGAGAGCAACCGGGACATGATGGGGCAGACTCGTATTGGCAAGGGTATCAGTAATGGTCCGGGTGGCCTGTTCCACGCTTTCATCTCCACAGTCGATAATGATGTCTGCCTCGGCATAGCGCGGATACCGCACGGTGGCGAGCTGACGCAGGGTGGCCGCCGGGTCGCCCTGGGCGAGGAGGGGGCGGCTTCCACGGTTGTTGAGCAGGCGTCTGAGCAGGACAGCCATGGGGACATGCAGCCAGACAGCACAGACATCTGCTGCCTTGTGGATGAGGGCACGGGTCTGCGGATGCATCCAGGCGCCACCACCGGTGGCCAGAATGCAGGGGCCGTTCTTCAGGAGGCGGCGTATGACCCGATGTTCCCCGGCACGGAAATGGGCTTCGCCATGGTGGGCGAAGATTTCCGGGATGCTCTGGCGGGAGGCTTTTTCGATCTCGGCATCGGTATCGATGAAGGGGATGCCATAATGCTGGGCCAGCATCCGTCCCAGAGTCGTTTTTCCGGCCCCCATGAGGCCGACAAGGACAATGATGCGGAACGGTGGTCTGGCTGGCTGCGGGGCGTGCAAGGAAGGGGACATGCTGTCCCTCTATCACGGGTGAGAGAGGTGGGGTAGGTCTCTCATCGCCCATGTCTCTGGGAGGGTGTGTCTCCGGTGGAAGAGAAGAGGGTTTTTAAAACGGGATGATCCTTCTATAAACGGGACGTATCCTTTGACATGGAGCCGTCTTATGAAAACCGTTGCCCGTCTGGTGCTGGTCCTGCTGGTTCTTGTGGTGTTGGTGGGGGGTGGGTACGTCCTGACGGCTCACGATACGCAGCCCCCGGCACCGGTGATGGTGCATCGTGACCTGACACCACAGGCCGTGTCCCCTGCCACCTCTGCCCAGAAGGCGGCCCCGGGCCTGCCGGAGCTTCCACCTGTTGGAGGGCATTGAGGAGCGGCCCTCATGACGGACGGGCGGGAGGTCCGGCGCTGCCCTGCAGAATCTGCTGCCCTGATAGAGGCGTTTCTTGAGGCCATCGTGGCAGAACGGGGAGCAGCAGAGCAGACGAGAGCGGCCTATCGGGCTGACCTGGAAGATTTTGCCTGCTGGTGTGCGCCCCTGTCGTTGGCAGATGTATCCCGGGGCAGTGTACAGGCCTATTTTGCCGACCAGGGGCGCCGTGGCATTTCCGCCCGGACACAGGCCCGCCGTCTTTCCTGCTTTCGGCAGTTTGCCCGTTTCATGCTCCAGATGGGCGTGCGGGCGGACGAGCTGACCGCCGGGCAGGCATCTCCCCGCTATCAGAGTGGTCTGCCTCATCCATTGAGTGAGGATGAGGTCAGGCGACTTCTGGAAAAGGGCACCTGCGGCCATGCGGATCTGCGCCGGGACCTTCTCTCCCGTGTGGCGCTGGAGATGCTGTACACGACAGGCCTGCGCATCAGCGAGCTTCTGAGCCTGCCAGCGGGCTGTGTCCGGCAGAGAGGCGGCATGCTGCCCGTGCGGGGCAAGGGCGGGCGGGAAAGGCTCGTGCCTTTCTCCAGCGCAGCCAGGGAAGCGGCAGAGGCGCTGCTGGCCTATGATGCCGTGCTGGACAGCCCGTGGCTGTTCCCGGGGCGCAATCCCCGGAAGCCACTGACAAGGCAGGGATTCGACAAGATACTTCATGCCTGTGCGCTCAAGGCCGGGCTGGACCCCCTGCGTGTCAGCCCACACGTGCTGCGTCATTCCTTTGCGACCCACCTGCTCAACAGGGGGGCGGACCTGCGGGCGCTTCAGGTGCTGCTGGGACATGCCGATATCACGACGACCCAGATTTACACGCAGGTCATGACGGAGCGGCTGAAAGAAGTTGTCCGCCAGCATCATCCCCTGGGGCAGGACAGGCAGAGCGGGGAGGCGGGAAAGCGGGGGTGATAGCCGGCTCCAGCAGAGTTTTCCTGCTTCGTGTCAATTTAGGGCTGTCTTGCGTCCTGTTTGCGTGCTATCGGGCAGAACATGCGCCAGTTCCTAGATTTCGAAAAATCGGTTGCCGAGCTTGAGACCAAGATCGGTGAACTTCGTCAGGTTGGTCGCCAGGAGGATGGCGCTGGTCTGGATGGTCTGAACATTGATGAGGAGACAGCCCGCCTTGCGGAGAAAGCGGACAAGCAGCTCCGCACGCTCTACAGCAAGCTGACCCCTCTCCAGAAAGTGCAGGTGGCCCGTCACGCACAGCGGCCTCATGCGCTGGATTACATCCAGTCGCTGATGACGGATTATACCCCGCTCGCCGGGGACCGTGTTTTTGGGGATGATCAGGCTCTTGTAGGGGGGCTGGCCCGTTTCCGTGGGCAGCCGGTCGTGGTCATCGGGACCGAGCGTGGTTCTGATACGGAGAGTCGTCTCCGTCACAATTTTGGCATGGCCCGACCGGAAGGGTATCGCAAGGCCCAGCGTCTGATGCGCATGGCAGAGCGTTTTGGCCTGCCGATTCTGACATTCGTGGATACGGCCGGTGCGTGGCCGGGGATTGATGCCGAGGCCCGCGGGCAGGCAGAGGCGATTGCCCGGGCGATTGATACCTGCCTTCAGGTCAAGGTTCCGCTGATCGCTACGGTGATCGGCGAGGGCGGGTCTGGTGGTGCCATTGCCATTGCCGCAGGCGATCGTGTTCTGATGCTGGAACATGCCATTTATTCTGTCATCTCTCCCGAGGCGGCCGCTTCCATTCTCTGGCGTGACCCCAAGATGGCGCCAGCCGCTGCCGAAGCGCTTCGTCTGACGGCGCAGGATCTGAAAAAACTTGGCCTGATCGATCATGTGATTGATGAGCCGGTGGGGGGCGCCCAGCGTCTTCCTGCTGAAGCCATCAATCGCGTGGGTGAGGCCATTGCTGCAGAACTGGCCTCCGTCCAGGGGCTCTCAAAGGAAGAGCTGCTGGCCCGGCGTCGGGAGCGTTATCTGGAAATGACACGGGTAGGCTGACCGTTCCGCCTGACTGATATGGAGTTTTTGGGAAAGCCGCCTTTTTAGGCGGCTTTTTTTTCAGGCTCCTCGTGGAGGATCTCCCTCCAGGGGGGTGAAGCCCAGGCTGGCAAGAAGGGTGCGCAGGGCCGCCCCAGCCAAGGTGACAGCCTCAGCGTCATAGCCTTTTGCAACAAGGGCCACACCCCGTTTCTGTCCTTCGTCAAACGGGTAGGAGCCGATATCCAGTGTAGGGAAGTCATGCTGGATGGCCGTGAGTGCCTCGGCAAGATCGCCTTCATAGACATTGTAACTGTACCAGCTGGCACTGGTCAGTGGAGCTCCGCCCTCAAGACGTGGCATGAGCCAGCCCACCATGGCTTGAAAGATGCGGGGGACTCCGGCCATGACATGGACATTGCCCAACGAGAACCCGGGTGCTGTGGACACTCTGTTTTCTATGGGCGTTGCGCCTTTGGGCAGCCATGCCATGCGCTGTCTGGCCTTGTTGAATTCTCCCGCCGGGAAGAGGGCTTCCAGCTGGTGGAAGCTCTCTTCATGGCATGTCAGGGGGACCCCAAAGGCCTCGGCCACACATGCAGCGGTAATGTCGTCATGGGTGGGGCCGATGCCGCCGCTGGTGAAGAGAAGATCGAATCGGGCCCGGCAGTCATTGATGGTGGTTATGATGTGTTCCGGGATGTCGGGAATGACCCGGACCTCAAGAAGCCGGATGCCTCGGCCATTCAGGGCCTGGGCCAGGACACGGATGTTGGCGTCCTGCGTGCGGCCTGAAAGGATTTCATTGCCGATGACAAGAAAACATGCAGTACGGGGAGCCATGAGCCTGTAATACCTTGGTGCTGGCCGCATTGTTTTTCTGCGGGCTTGGGGCCCTCGGGCGTGGCATCCGGGGGTGTGGAAATTGAACCTTCTTCATTATATGGGAGGGTATGGCCTTTTAGAAAGGGAGAGATGCCTGTGAAGCTGGAACACCATAAGCCCGTGTGCCTGTCAGAGTTTCGAGCAGTGCTGGGGGAGGGGCCGGTCTGGATCAAGGCAGAAAATTCTTTCTATTTTGTCGATATTGTGAGCCACCGCATTCATCGGTACAGCCTGACGGATGGCTCCCTGTCAGGCTGGGATGCTCCCAATCGTACGGGTTTTCTTCTGCCTGTCAGTGACGGGACATTTCTGGCCGGTCTGCCGGATGGTCTGCATCGGTTTGATGTGAAAAAAGGCTATTTCGAGCGGGCCTGCGTCATCGAGCCGGACGATGAGGGGAACCGGCTGAATGATGGCTGTGTCGACCAGCGGGGGCGCATCTGGTTTGGTACGATGGATGACGGGGAAAGTCGGGAGAGCGGGTCTCTCTACCGGGTTGACCACAGGAACGGCCAGCTGGATATCTCACATTGGGATAGTGGTTATACCGTTTCCAACGGTCCGGCCCTGTCACCTTGTGGTCGGGTGCTTTATGCCTGCGACAGTCCCCGGCAGCGTATCTACGCCTTTGATGTCGCAGCAGATGGCCGCCTGACAGGCAAGCGCATTTTTGCCACTTTCACCAAAGGGTATCCAGATGGGGTTGTGACGGACAGCGAGGGCAATCTCTGGTGCGGGACATGGGCAGGGGGACAGATCACCCGCTTCCGCCCGGATGGCACCATGATGGACCCGATTGCCCTGCCGGTAGCCAATGTCACGAAGGTGGCGTTTGGTGGGGATGATTACAGGACCGTGTTCGTGACGACAGCCCGCAAGGGGTTGGACCCCGAGGAGCTGGCAGCCCAGCCGCAGGCTGGTGGCATTTTTGCGTTCCGGACGGACGTTCCGGGCAATCCGCAGCACAGTTTCGTGCTGGAAGGTGTCTGATCCTTCGTCTGTTGAGGGTAGACCTGCCAGGAAAGGGGCTTTCGAGGGCCCCTTTCGTCCATGTCAGCCCAGCAGGGCCTGAATACGGGGAACAAGAGGGGCATCGGCCTTGGGCATGGGGTATTCATCCAACCTTGAGGCAGGCACCCATGCCAGTGTCTGGCCTTCCCGCCCGACAGGGTCATTCTCCCACTCCCGGACAAGATAGAGCGTCATGAGCAGGTGGAAGGTAGCACAGTCTTCACTGACAAACGTGAAGGGTTCCAGGCGGTCGGGTTGAACGGTAATGCCCAGCTCTTCATGGAGCTCCCGTGCCAGGGCGGTTTCCGGGGATTCGGGTACTTCCACCTTTCCACCGGGAAATTCCCACAGTCCGGCAAAGGTTTTTCCCTCCGGCCGCTGTGCCAGCAGGACAGAGCCATCCGGCTGGATGAGGATGGCTGCCACGACAAGCAGAGTGTGGGGACGGAAAGGTGAGGTCATCAGAGGCTCCGTATCCAGAATGTCCTGTTGTATGGGATGCCAGTTGAAAATGCGCCTTTTATGTCACAGGGGAAAGAGGAAACGTTAAAAAAACGTCATAACCTTTGCGGCAGAGGCTGCTGCTCTGTAGGAAGTCCACCATAACATGAGTTGATAGCTGCCCTGACAGGGAGACAACCCTGACATGGGCTTTTTATTGTGTGCCAATATTGTTGGGAGTGCCAGACGCATTGCGCCGCCATCTTCTTCTGTCCTCTGCTGCCATTTTTCTGGGAATGGGGAGTGGAACTGCCTTTGCCCAGACCCGTTCATCAACTCCGGTGAGTTCCGCTGGTAAAACGGCAGGTGTTTCTGCCGCACAGCATGGTGGGCACACCCTGACGGGGCACCGGCATGGCAGTCGCCGGGATATGACAGGCAAGGGTGGAAACCAGGCAGCAGCGGCAGGGACTGGTGCAGGGCGTGTGAAGGCGGCCAGCCACCACAGGCCGAAATATGTGTCTGCTCATGGGGTGCAGAGCCTGTCCGTCCACGCCTCGCACGTCAGCCGGGCGGCGGAGCTGGTCGTACCGAAAAGCGTGATGAAGGAATATGTACCCGGGACCAGCCCCTACAAGGCACTGGACCGTATGCCGGGCGTGAGCTTCACCTCCACGGACCCGTTCGGAATCGACAGTTTCGGGGCGAATCTGTACGTCCGTGGCTTCTTCATGAACCAGCTGGGCGTGACGCTGGATGGCATTCCCCTGAATGACCAGACCTATCAGTCCGTCAATGGTCTGAGCCTTGCCTCGGCCATCATTCCTGATGACATCGGCAGCATGACGATGTCGCAGGGTGGGGGTGGCGTGGACGTGCCGTCCACCAACACGCTGGGCGGGACCATCCGTTTCACCTCCAGCGATCCGTCCGACAGACTGGGGGGCAAGGTCAGCCAGGCTTTTGGCAGTTACGGGTCTTACCGCACCTATGCCCGGTTTGATTCCGGCCGTCTGAATGACTCCGGCACGAAATTCTACACCTCCTACGCCCGTACGGATGAAGGCATGTGGGAGGGGAAGGGGGACCAGTTCCTTCAGCAGGTCAATGCCAAGCTGGTGCAGCCGCTTGGCGAGCGCAGCAGGGTTTCGGCCTTCTTCGACTGGACGGACCTTCAGCAGCAGAACTATCCGGACCTCTCACTGGGGATGATCAACAATCTGGGCTGGCGTGTCCCGCATCTCTACCCGGATTATGGCAAGGCCTATCAGTGGGCGCAGCAGTGCAATAACAGCCCGAACAATTTCATGGCCTATCCGGGGTCCAACGGGCAGGTGAATGCCTGTCAGATGCCCTATTATGACGGTGGGCAGCATGAGACCAATTTTCTGGGTGGCCTGAATCTTGATCTTGCCCTGACGGACCATCTGACATGGCATACCACGGCCTATGGTCACGCCCAGTCCGGCAATTACAGCTACACGGCTGCCGCATCCGCCGCTTCGGAGGACCCTGACCTTCAGGTCGCCACGCCGAATGGCGTGCCGCTCTACCAGGAAGTTTGGAAGAACAGCCAGCAGCGTTTCGGCATCAACAGCAGTCTGGACTATCGCTGGGGGCATCACAGGATCAATACGGGTGTCTGGTACGAGAACAACAACCAGACCGCCGGGCTTTACAATTATCTGGAGCCGGAGCTGGGGGCGGGTGCGCCCGTCAAGGCGGTCGGGCCTTACAATGTGTATGGGCCGGCCGACCGGGTCTATAATTTCAGATGGCGTACCAATGTGGTGCAGACCCACCTTCAGGACACTTACACCATCCTCAAGGGGTTGACGCTGACAGCGGGTTTCCGCTCCCTGATCTCCCAGACATCCGGTGGCGGGCATGAGAATGACGACTCATGGGCGGCTCTGGATGCCGGTGGCCTGCCCTCCGGCTCCCTTCATGCCACGGGAGCTTTCCTGCCCCATTTCAATCTGGACTGGCGTCTGAACCGGCAGAACGAGTTCTACATCGATGTCTCCAAGAACATGCGGGCCTATGAGGTCTCCGGCACGGGTGTGGCAAACTCGCTCTTCTCCGTGCCCAACCAGCAGGAGTTTCTGCGGCAGAAGGCGCAGACCAAACCGGCCCGGGCCTGGACCTACATGGGGGGGTATCGTTTCACGTCTTCCATCGTGCAGCTGGATGCGACCGTCTATCACTCCACCCTGATGCACGAGCTTCTGGCTGGGGCACGGGGAACGATGTTCAATCCGATTTCTGAAGAATTCGATTTCGGGCGCATTTCCATGACGGGAGCCAATGGCAGCGTGTCCGTCCGTCCCTTGCCGGGGCTGATCATTACCAACACGCTCAGCTACAACAAGGGCACCTATGACCGGGACGTGACCTCCAGTGCCGGGAACTATTATCCGCTGAAGGGCAAGAATATCGTCAATTACCCGGCATGGATGTACAAGGCTTCCATTGCCTATACATGGCGTGGGCTGAATGCGCATTTTGATGCCAACTATTTTGGCAGGCGGTATTACAGCTTCATGAACGACACCTCAATCGGCAGCTACTGGCTGGCCAATACGGGGGTGACTTATACGTTCAGGAAACTGGCAGGCGTGCGGGACCTGACGGTCAGCTTCAACGTCTACAACCTGTTCAACAACAAATATATCGCCATGATGGGTGAGAACAACAACCCGCCCGTGGGGGATTACCAGTCCCTGGAGCGCGGGGCGACACGGGAATATTTCGGAACGATCAGTGCAGCCTTCTGACTGGTCCGCAGCATGAAGAACGGCCCGCTCTGGTTTCAGGCGGGCCGTTCTGCTGTTCAGCGGGCTTCTTCGGCCAGTTCGGCACTCAGGGCGGTGATGAACTGCGAGGCGACCCGGCCGGAGCGGCTGCCCCGCTGCATGGCCCATTGCAGGGCACGGCGGTGCAGCTCCTCCCTGGCGATGGGGAGCTGCCTCTCCTCCGCATAGGCATCGATGATGCTGAGATAATGGGGCTGGGAAGCACCATAGAGGCCGATCCACAGGCCGAACCGGTCGGAGAGGGACACCTTCTCCTCGATGGCCTCGCCCGGGTTGATGGCATCCCCCGCTTCATTCTCGATCATGTTCTGCGGCATGAGGTGGCGGCGGTTGGAGGTGGCATAGACCAGCACATTGTCAGGCCGTCCGGCGATGCCCCCATCCAGGACCGATTTCAGGGACTTGTAATCCGCGTCCTGCGTCTCGAAGGAGAGATCGTCACAGAACAGGATGACCCGGCGGGAGGTGCGGCGCAGCAGGGCCAGAAGCTGCGGCAGGGTGGCGAGGTCATCCCGTGGAATCTCGATCAGTGCCAGCGGGGGGTGGCCGTTCCTGCGCTGTTCCTCATTGACGGCCAGAAGACAGGCCTTGACGAGCGAGGACTTGCCCATGCCTCTGGCACCCCAGAGCATCACGTTGTTGGCTGCCAGTCCGTGGGCAAAGAAGCGTGTGTTGCCCATGACCTGCCTGATCTGCCGGTCGATGCCCTTCAGCAGCTTCAGCGGGACGGCCTGCATGTGGGGGATGGGCAGCAGATGGCCGCTCCCGCCCTGCCAGATGAAGCTGTCCTGCGTGGGGTCATCCAGCATGGCAGGGTCTGCTGGTGGAGGAGCCATGCGTTCCAGACTTTCGGCAATGCGGGTCAGGAGAGGGAGAAGAGCGGTTGCTGGCATGGTCTTCCTGTGTAATGAGCTTGACGTGACGGTCTGGCACGATATGGTCCGCAATTATCTCATCAAGATGGAACCAACACCACCTATGCACAATATTCTTTTTTCCACGGCTTATGCCGCTGATGCCGGTACCAATGGCGGCGCCTTCAGTTCGGCAGCGCTTGTGCAGTATGCACCTTTCGTGCTGATCTTTGTGGTCTTCTATTTCTTCCTGATCCGCCCACAGCAGAAGCGCCAGCGTGAACTGCGGGAGGAGCAGAACAGCCTGCGTCGTGGTGACCGGATTGTCACGGCAGGTGGCATCGTGGGGACGGTACAGAACACCCGTGATGATTCGCAGGAAGTGGATGTGGAAATCGCACAGGGCGTGAAGGTGAAGGTCATCCGCAGTACGATCACGACCATCCTGCGGCGTGAGGGCAAGCCTGCCAACGAGGCGTAAGGGAACGTTCTTCAGCGGGTTTCATGCCCAGCTGGTACCATAAAGAAAAGGCCCTGCCACGATGAACCGTGGCAGGGCCTTTCTCATGTCGGGTGGGCCGGACGATCAGGCACCCTTCAGGCAGCTCTCGGCGTACTCGTAGTTGGCGAGACGGTCGAGGAAGTTGGTGACGTAGTCCGGACGACGGTTGCGGAAGTCCAGATAGTAGGAGTGCTCCCACACATCCAGCCCCAGCAGCGTACGCCCCTCATCCTCGGAGAGCGGATTGGCGGCATTGGCCGTCTTGGTGACCTTGAGCTTGCCATCGGAGCCCAGAACCAGCCATGCCCAGCCAGACCCGAACTGTGTCGTGGCAGCCTGCTTGAAAGCGGCCTTGAAGGCATCAACGGAGCCGAAATCCTCGGTCAGTTTCTTCTCCAGCGCACCGGGGATGCGGCCGCCGTTGGGGGAGAGGCAGTTCCAGAAGATGCAGTGGTTCCAGTGCTGGCCGGCATTGTTGAAGACCGGAGCCAGGGAGGAATCAGCGTGAGACAGGGCAATGATTTCTTCAAGGGCCTTGCCTGCCAGTTCCGGCTTGCTCTCGACGAAGCCGTTCAGGGCTGTGACATAGGCCTGATGGTGCTTGCCGTGGTGCAGCTCCAGTGTTTCCTGGCACATGCCGGCATCGGCCAGGGCGTTTTCGGCATAGGGGAGTTTTGGGAGTTCAAAAGCCATGTGAATCTTCCTTGACATATGAGGGGCAGGAGGCATCCCTCCTGCCAATTCATGACCCCCTCTAGCTATGGTTGCCGGGCGGCAACGTCAAGGTGTGTGGGGCGGAGTGTCTTAAAAAAAGAGTAAAACAGTCCCAATAGTGGGAAGAAGGACCGCTGGGTACCTTTCAGCGGTTGGCAGCCTCCCGTTCCATCCGGGCAATCAGGGCGGAGTAATCGTCATCAGCATGATTCCGATTGGAGGCGGCCAGATTCTGGGAGGCTGCCGCCATGCCGTGCATCGGGACGCCACAGCGGCGGGCGGCCTCCATCAGCAGGCCCATGTCCTTGCTCATCAGGCGGGTTGGAAACTGGGAGGGGAAATGCCCTGCCTTGCCCATGCCGATCTTGCGCTTGTGATGGGGGCTGATGACGGCCAGTTCCTGAAGGGCATCGAAAAGGACGCTGCGCTCCACGCCAGCGGCCAGGCCATAGGCGATCCCTTCAGCAATGATGTTCAGCGTGCCCCCCATGATGCCGTTGACGACGAGCTTCAGCCGGGCTGCGCTCCCGGCCGGACCGGCATGGATGGTGATGCGGCCGATGTGGTCCAGAATGGGGCGGGCGAGTGTTACGGTTGCTTCCGGGCCTCCCACCAGCATGATGAGGGCCCCTTTTTCGGCTTCCGGCGTGCTGCCTGACATGGGGGCGTCCAGCACGGCGACATTGCGCTCACCCAGCAGGGCTGCGAGGTGGTCGGCCTGTTCCGGTGAGACGGTGGAGGTGTCCAGCACGAGCTGCCCGCTCCGCAATCCCGCCAGGAGGCCATCCGGGCCATGCAGGGCCGTGTTCTCCGCCTCGTCATTCGGGACACAGATGATGATGGCGTCGCTCCTTTCCGCCACGAGGCGGGGAGAGGCCAGCATGGGGACATCCGCCTCAGCGCCATTGCTCCGGCCTGATGGCGTGTGAGCGACGACATCGTATCCGGCCCGGACCAGATTGTGCCCCATGAGGGATGCCATGGCACCATAACCGATGAAACCGATGGTCTTGATGGACATGGGCGGGTTCCTTCCAGGGTTTGTTGAGTCAGTCTTTACGGGGGAGATGGACCGGGGCGGGTAAGGATTAAAGAGGGATGGCGGAAGCGTGATGGAAAGCCGCCATGAAAAAACCCCGCCGGAGCGGGGTTGGAAAAGGATCATTCCTCGTCGTCGTAATCTTCTGCATCGGCCGGGTGGCGGATGGGGGGACGGGACCGGTTGTCCGCATTGCGGCGGGTGAAGTGGTGAGCAATGTCAGCCAGTTCCACGAAGTGGTCTGTCTGGCGGCGCAGGTCGTCACCAATCATCGGTGGTGTCGTCTTGACGGAGGAAATGACCGTGACCCGCACGCCACGGGACTGCACGGCCTCCACGGCACGGCGCAGGTCGGAATCCCCGCTGACGATCACGATATGGTCCAGCCGGGGGGCCTGTTCGATCAGGTCCACGGCCAGCTCGACATTCATGTTGCCCTTTACGCGGCGCTGGCCGGACTGGTTGGTGAATTCCCGTGCCGTCTTGGTGACCAGATGATAGCCGTTATAGGCCAGCCAGTCTGTCAGCGGGCGGAGGGGGGAGTAATCTTCCGTCTCCGGCATGGCCGCATAATAGAAGGCCCGCTGGAAGGAACACTGCTGTTCGAAAAGGTCCCGCAGGGCGAGGAAATCGACCTCGAACCCCAGGTTGCGTGCGGCGTGGTGCAGGCTGGCCCCGTTGATGAAAAGTGATGTGCGATCGTTTTTGCGTAGGAGAAGGTTGGACATATGGCTCACATATGGTCTTGGGTTAGTCTTGGGTGCGGGGAGTGTTGATCAAGAAATGTCCTGTCAGTCTCGGGCAGGGCTGCCCTTTGATTGTTTCCCTGTTCCGTATGTATGGCGGACTCAGCACCAGATCTGATGATGGAAGGCATGTCGGGTGGAGAAAGCAGGACAGCCTCCTGCTTCCCTCTTACAGCTTTGCGTTGCGTCAATAAAGGCCTTTGTGGTAACAAAAGTCCAGATTGTGAGATAGCAATGGGATGGGCTGCCTGTTTCGGCAGGTGGGGCTGTCCCGGCCCGTTTGCAGGGGCCATTTCAGCATGTGAGTGGGGAGCGCCGGTTTTATGGCACGTGTGACCGTAGAGGACTGCATCGAGAAGGTTCCGAACCGTTTTGACCTGGTGCTGCTGGCCGCCCAGCGGGCCCGTGGTCTTTCCCGCGGGGAGGAGATGCAGGTTCCGCGGGATAATGACAAGAATACCGTTGTTGCCCTGCGTGAGATCGCCGAGGATCATGTGAGCCTCGAGGGGCTGAAGAACGGCATTGTCCGCTCCATGAGCAACCAGCCGGAAGTCGAGCCTTCCGATGAGGAAGTGATGGACCTCATCCCGACAGACCAGAACATTTTCGGTCTTCAGGATGTATCTGCGGAAGAGGAAGCTGCCAACATGGCAGCTGATGAAGCCGGCTCCGGCCGGGGGCGTCGCTAAGCCTTTCAGGAACTGAGGTGTGCGCCCTGGGGAAGGGCCCCCTTTTCTTCGCCTTCGGGCGGGGATGGGATGCAGGTTCTTCCATCAGTGAAGAATGGGGGCTGATCCATGGCTGATGAAACGCTGCTTTCCACCGATCTCCCGGCGGAGACGGTGGCTGGTGCCGGGGACGCTCTCTTGCAGGATTTTCACCCCTCCATAAGCGGCCTGCTGGAGCGGGTCCGCTGTTACGATCCCCATGCTGATCTGGCCCTGATGCAGGAGGCCTACGATCTGGCCGCCAAAGCCCATGAGGGCCAGTGCCGGGACAATGGTGATCCTTACATCACCCATCCGATTGCCGTGGCCAACATACTGGCCGGGTTCCGTATGGACCCCGTGTCCATCATGGTGGGTTTCCTGCATGATACCGTGGAGGATACGGGCATCTCTCTGGAGATGCTGGCAGGGCGTTTTGGCAAGGATGTAGCGGCCATCGTTGATGGCGTGACCAAGCTGACACGGCTGGAGCTTCAGTCCGACAGGACCAAGCAGGCGGAGAATTTCCGCAAGCTGGTGCTCGCCATGTCGCGGGACATCCGTGTGCTCATCGTCAAGCTGGCGGACCGGCTGCACAACATGCGGACGCTGCATTATGTCCAGCGGACAGACCGGCGGCAGCGTATCGCCAGGGAAACACTGGACATCTACGCCCCTCTGGCCGAACGCATCGGCATGGACCGGGTGAAGACGGAACTCCAGGATATTGCCTTTGTCAATCTGGAGCCGGAGGCTGATGCCACCATCCGGGCCCGGCTGAATTACCTGCGTGGGCAGGGTGCGGACATGATCGAGCAGATACGCTGCGAGCTGGCCACACTCTGCAAGGAAGCCGGGGTGGAGGGGGCGACCGTCATCGGGCGGGAAAAATCCCCCTATTCCATCTGGGAAAAGATGAAGCGGCGGAATGTTGCTTTCGAGCAGCTTTCCGACATCATGGCGTTCCGCATTCTCGTGCCCACGAGAGAGGCCTGTTATGCGGCGCTGGGGGCGGTGCACGGGGCCTACCCCATGATTGCCGGACGCTTCAAGGACTACATCTCCACCCCCAAGACGAACGGCTACCAGTCCCTGCATACAGGGGTGACGCTCTATCGGCCGCACAGCCAGAAGATCGAGGTGCAGATACGCACACCGGAGATGCACGATCTGGCAGAGAATGGCGTGGCCTCCCACTGGAGCTACAAGGATGGCAGCAGCCCCAGCGAGCATGAGACGGCCGTTCTTTCGGAAACATTCGGGGCCTATACCCGCAAGCTGCGTTGGGTGCAGGACCTGCTGGACATTCTGGAGGACAGTCAGGGGCCGGACGAGTTTCTGGAGAATACCAAGCTCGAACTCTATCAGGATCAGGTCTTCTGCTTCACCCCCAAGGGACAGCTCATTTCCCTGCCTCGTGGGGCTACGCCGGTGGATTTTGCCTATGCCGTACACAGTCAGGTCGGGGACCGGTGTGTGGGGGCCAAGGTCAATGGGCGTCTTGTCCCGCTGAAGCATGTTCTGGAGAATGGCGACCAGATCGACATCATGACGGCACGGGGGGGCACGCCGTCCCCGTCATGGGAGCGGTTTGTCGTCACGGGCAAGGCCCGTGCCCGTGTGCGGCGCTTCGTGGCCCTCCAGCAGCGGCAGAACAACGTTGAGAATGGCCGTGGTGCTGTTGCCCGTGCGTTCCGCCAGAAAGGTGTTGATGGGTCGGAGAAAGTGCTGGAGGGCCTTCTTGGCACGCTGAAGCAGAACAGCCTTGATGAGCTGTATGGCAGCGTCGGGGCCGGGCAGCTGGACCCGAGGGATGTTGTAGGGGCGGCCTATCCGGAGCTGTCCCGTCAGGGGCAGGTGCCCCGTATCGTGCCCGGCCTGTCCCCCCGGCTGGAGGGAAGGCTGGACCAGAAGCCCCTGCCGCCAAGACGGCCTTCCAGTTATGAGGGCACGTTGGTCAATGGTGTCGGGCGGGGTATTGAACTGCACTTTGCGGGTTGCTGCCGTCCTTTGCCGGGGGACCGCATCGTGGGCATCATTGCCCAGGGCAAGGGAGTGACCGTACATCGGCGCAAATGCCACAATCTCAGCATGTTTTCGGACATGCCCGAGCGCTTTCTTGAAATCTCATGGAGTGAGGAGGCCCTTGGGCGGACAGGGCGGGATGCCCCCCGTTACACGGCTCGCCTTTCCGTCGTGGCGGGAAATGACCCGGCTGTTCTGGCAGCGCTGACCAACCTGGCCACACGGCACGAGGCCAGCGTGATCAATCTGCGGATCGTGAACCGCCAGCTGGATTTCATGGAAATTCTGGTGGACCTCGAGGTGCGGAGCAAGGGGCATCTGGCAACGGTTCTGGCAGGGTTCCGGGCCGAGAAGGGTGTTCTTCAGGCCGAACGGACAAAGGGATGACCTCATGATTCTGGGGATCGGGGTTGATCTCTGCTCCATCGGGCGGATCGAACGGGCCCTGGCCCGCCATGGGGATGCGTTTCTGGAGCGTGTGTTCACGCTGGAGGAGCGTCAGTATGTGCAGGCATTGCGGGGGGCGGCCCGGGCAGGGGCCTGTGCCAAACGCTGGGCAGCGAAGGAGGCCTGCGCCAAGGCTTTGGGAACAGGCTTTGCCCAGGGGGTGCAGCTTCAGGATATTTCCGTGGGGCGGAATGATCTGGGGGCTCCTGTGCTCAGCCTTTCGGGCGCAGCGGCGACCCTTCTGGACCAGCGCCTGCCAGCAGGGCATCGGGCCGAATTGCTGTTGAGCCTGAGTGATGAGCCGCCCATGGCCATGGCACAGGTGCTGATACAGGCTGTTGCCCTTTAGTCTTGGCGGCTTGAAATATCGTCAGGATGGAATTAACGCATGACCCGGCGGGTCAGGCAGGCTATGGCAGAAACGGGCAGGGCAGTCTGCCTGCTTCTTGCCAGAACAGGATGAACAGGGACCATGAACGAAGACAGACAGGAAGAACAGACAGAAAAGCCGGAAAGCCTTCTGGCCTCCATAAGACAGATTCTTCTATGGCTCATTCTGGTGGTTGCCGTACGTTCACTGCTGGTCGAACCGTTCAATATTCCGTCTGCCTCCATGATCCCGACCCTTCAGGTCGGGGATTTTGTGGCGGTCTCCAAGATGAGCTACGGTTATTCCCGGTATTCTTTTCCGTTCTCGCCGCCGTTCATTTCGGGACGTGTGTTCGCTTCCATGCCGCACCGTGGGGATGTGGCGGTGTTCCGGTTCACCAAGGATACGTCAGTCGATTACATCAAGCGGATTGTCGGCCTGCCCGGGGATCGCATCCGCATGGAACAGGGGCATCTCTTCATCAATGGTCAGGAAGTGCCGCGGGAGGACCGGGGGCATTACAGCGTGATGGATGAGCGGGGCTATGTGCTGTCTGGGACCCGTTATCGGGAAATGCTGCCCCGGGAGGATGGCAAGACGGTACCGCATGATATCCTGAAGATGCGGGATGATGACCTTGCCAACAATACGCCTGAATATACCGTGCCAGAGGGCTGCCTGTTTGCCATGGGGGATGACCGGGATGACAGTTCGGACAGCCGCTTTCAGGGAGGGCATGAGAGCGGTGCCTGTGCTGTCCCGGCCGGGCGTGATTATCTGACGGATAGCGGCGGTCATGATCTGGGGTTCGTGCCTGTGATCAATCTGGTCGGACGGGCAAAGATGGTGCTGTTCTCCGTTGATATGCGGCATCCGGCCTGGCAGTTCTGGTATTGGCCGACAGAGATACGCTGGGGCCGTTTCCTGCGTGGTATTGACGAATGATGACACGTGATGAGGCTGTCCGCCATGTCGAGGCGAAGCTGGAACACCGTTTTGCTGACCCCGCACTTCTGCATGAGGCTTTGACCCACCGGTCCGCCGTGCCACGGCGGCAGGGACGGAACCGGGGGCGGCAGAAGGGGCATGCTCCGGGGAAAACGCCACGGGGGCAGGGGTCCAACGAGCGTCTGGAGTTCGTGGGGGACAGGGTGCTTGGCCTGCTGATGGCGGAATGGCTCTTTGAGCGCTATCCGGAGGAGCAGGAAGGCGCTCTGGGGGCCCGCCACGCCCATCTGGTCTCCCGTCCTGTTCTGGCCCGGATTGCGGAAGGGATTGAGCTTTCCGAGGCGATACAGATTGCCCAGCATGAGGAAAGTGCCGGCATACGTGTTCTGGCCAGTGTTCTGGCCGATGCGATGGAAGCCCTGCTGGGCGCACTCTATCTGGATGCCGGGCTGGACCCGGCCCGGCATGTGGTCCGTCGCCTCTGGGACAGGGACATCGAGAAGAGTGGACAGCCCCACAAGGAGCCGAAAACGCTGCTTCAGGAGTTTCTGCTGGGGCGTGGCGAGGCCTTGCCGCATTATGAACTGACCGCCGCTGATGGGCCGTCCCATGCACCGATCTTCCGTGTGGAGGTCCGGGCACTGGGGCAGGTGGGTGTTGGCCGTGCAGGCAGCAAGCGGCTGGCTGAAAGTGCGGCGGCGACAGATTTGCTGAAGAAGATGGGGCAGGAGACAGAACGTGCCTGAGGATACAGAAAAGACCGCCACGGGCGGAGAGACACGCTGCGGTTTTGTTGCTCTTGTCGGGGCTCCCAATGCAGGAAAATCCACCCTGCTGAACCGCATGGCTGGGGCCAAGCTGTCCATTGTCAGCCCCAAGGCGCAGACGACACGGTTCCGTACGCTTGGCATTGTGATGCGGGATGCGGCGCAGATCGTGTTTGTGGACCTGCCGGGCATCTTCAAGCCCCGCCGACGGCTGGACCAGGCGATGGTCAATGCTGCCTGGAGCGGGTCGCAGGATGCTGACCTCAACCTGCTGCTGGTGGATAGCCGCATCGGTCTGACAGACGAGATCAGGGAGATCATCGCTCGACTGAAAGAGGGGAAGCGGCCTGTCTGGCTGGTGCTGAACAAGACAGACCTCATCCAGCGGGATCAGCTTCTGCCCCTGACGAAGGCCATCACGGACCTCCTGCCGGTGGAAGAGGTCTATATGGTCAGTGCCCGGTCCGGTGATGGGGTTGAGGGCCTGCTGGACGGGTTGGCCAGGGCCATGCCCGTTGGGCCTTACCATTACCCTGAAGATGATCTGACAGATCTGCCAGACCGTCTGCTGGCAGCGGAAATCGTGCGGGAGCAGGTCTTCCTCCAGACCCATGAGGAGATTCCCTACCATGCCACGGTGGAGACGGAATCCTTCAAGACACGCAAGGACGGATCCATCCGCATCGACGTGACGATCTACGTGTCACGGGCAGGGCACAAGGCCATCCTCATCGGGGAGCGGGGGCAGCGCATCCGGGAGATCGGGATGCGGGCCCGGAAACAGCTGGAAGGCCTTCTGGATGCTCCCTGCCATCTTTTCCTCAATGTGAAGGAGAGGGCTGCGTGGGACAAGGAGACAGCCCGCCTGCGGGCCCTCGGTCTTGCAGATTATGGCTGAAGCGCACGAGTTTCGCTTGTTCATGCAGGGGTAGCTCTGTATGAGGGAGCAGACAGATTTCAGGACATCATCAACCAGAGAGCCGGTACGATCATGAGCACCGCCCCCCAAGAGCCGAACTTCCCTTATAAACGGGTCCTTCTCAAAGTGTCTGGCGAGGCGCTGATGGGCAAGGGAACTGCCGGTGTTGACCCGGAGATGGTGGACATGGTGGCTGCGGACATCGCCGGTGTGGCCGCTCTGGGCGGGCAGGTCTGTCTCGTCGTGGGGGGAGGCAACATCTTCCGTGGACTGGCCGCTGCCGCCAAGGGAATGGACCGGGTGCAGGGGGACTATGCCGGGATGCTGGCAACGGTCATCAATGCCCTGATGCTCCAGAATGCGCTGGAGAAGCGTCATGTGGAGACCCGGGTGATGACGGCCATCCACATGGCCTCCATTGCCGAGCCTTATATCCGCCGCCGGGCCGTCCGTCATATGGAGAAGGGCCGTGTGGTCATCTTCGCAGCCGGTACGGGCAATCCGTTCTTCACAACTGATACGGCTGCTGCCCTGCGGGCGAACGAGATGGAGTGCGATGCCCTCTTCAAAGGGACGCAGGTTGATGGTGTCTATTCCGATGATCCTCGCCTGAATCCCGATGCCGAGCGTTATGAACAGCTGACCTACATGGATGCCCTAGCCCGCAATCTGAAGGTCATGGATGCAGCAGCTGTCAGTCTCGCCCGGGAGAATGCTCTGCCGATCATCGTGTTCAACATGCATGCGCCGGGGGCTTTTGCGGCAGCCATGAAAGGTGAAGGGCGCTTCACCCGGATTGTTGAGGGTTGAGAGCGAGCGACCAGATTACCATGTCAGCCCGCACCGGCTGACGAACGGAACGATTACTGAGGAAGTGATTTGCCATGAGCACAGAACTGAACGACCTGCTTGATGACCTCAAACGTCGCATGGAAGGGGCGCTGGAGAGCCTGCGCCGTGATCTCTCTGGCCTGCGCTCCGGCCGTGCCAGCCCGAACCTTCTGGAGCCGGTACGTGTGGAGGCTTATGGCTCCGTGGTGCCCCTCTCCCAGGTTGGTTCCGTTGCCGTGCCGGAAGCCCGGATGCTGACGGTCTCTGTCTGGGATGCCAGTGTTGTTTCCTCTGTTGAGAAAGCCATCCGTGACAGTGGGCTGGGGCTGAACCCTGCTGCTGAAGGGCAGACCATCCGTGTGCCCATCCCGCAGCTGACAGAGGAACGACGCAACGAGATGGCCAAGGCCGCTGCCCGTTACGCCGAAGGTGGCCGTGTGGCCGTGCGTGGTGTCCGCCGGGATGGCATGGACAAGGCCAAGGCCCTGGAAAAGAATGGCGATATCAGTCAGGACGACATGAAGGTCTGGACGGCTGCCATCCAGAAGCTGACAGATGAGCATATCGGCCGTGTGGACAGCCTGCTGGCTGACAAGGAGCGGGACATCAAACAGGTCTGATCGCCAGAACATTGTCGGAACTTCACCCTTCTTCCCGCCCGGCTGGCACACTCCCACGTCATGTTGCCGTCATCATGGATGGCAACGGACGCTGGGCCAGAGCACGTGGCGTACCGATCGCACAGGGCCATCGTGAAGGAGGCGAGGCCGTGCAGCGTTGCGTCCGTGCCGCCATGGAGCATGGGGTGGATTATCTGACACTCTATGCATTCTCATCAGAGAACTGGCGCCGGTCTGGTGAGGAGATCAGCGACCTGACAGGGCTGATGCAGTTTTATCTGCGGCATCGTTTCCGGGAGCTGGATGAGCAGGGTGTCCGGCTGCGCATCATTGGTGATCCTGAACGTTTCGGGGCGTCTTTCTGCCGGGAGCTGCGTCGGGCAGAGGAAAAGACACGCCACAATACCCGGCTGACTCTGGCTCTGGCTCTTTCCTATGGCAGTCGTGCGGAGATTGCCGGAAGTGCCCGCCATTTGGCCGAACGGGTCCGGGCGGGCACGCTGGAGCCGCATGAGATTGACGAAGCCCTGTTCGCCAGTGCCCTCCAGACGCATGACATGCCCGACCCCGACCTTGTCATGCGGACGAGTGGAGAGAGCCGACTTTCCAATTTCCTGCTCTGGCAATCCGCCTATGCAGAACTTGTGTTTCTTGACGTGCTCTGGCCGGATTTCGGTGAGAAGGATTTTGCCGAGGCCATGATGCGGTACATGCGCCGTCAGAGGCGTTTCGGTGGGCGGCCAGAATGACAGAGTTGCAGAAACGCATCCTCTCCAGCCTTGTGATTGTTCCGGTGGTGCTCCTCTGTCTCTGTTTTGGTGGATGGGCCTATCGGGTACTGGTGCTGCTCGTCATGGTCGGGATTGTCTGGGAAGGGGAAACCCTGCTTGGCCAGCCGATGAAAAGTCTGCGGGGTGCTCTGCTTCTGCTCTGGCCTCTCTGTGGTGGACTGATCGCCATCAAAGGGCAGTGGTTTGCGGCCTTTTACCTTCTGGTGTCCAGCGTCCTGTTTGGCAGGCGGGCCTGCGGTCCGGTTCTGGTGGCCATGCTGGGTGGTTTTTCCCTGCTCTGGCTGCGGGGGCGGCCTGACGGTTTTTTGGAGACCTTTTTCGTCATTTTCGCCGTCATAGCCAGTGACAGCTGCGCCTACGCCACCGGGCGTCTGATTGGCGGGCCGAAACTGGCCCCGGCCATTTCTCCCGGCAAGACCATTTCCGGCTCGCTGGGGGGCATCGTGGGAGCCGTGATCCTCGGCGGGCTGGTCGGGCACTGGTCGGGTCATGGCTGGTCGTTCTCTGCTTGCCTGACGGGTGGAGTGATTGCCGTGGCGGCCCAGGCAGGCGATCTGCTGGAGAGTGCCTTCAAGCGGCGTCTGGGCGTCAAGGATTCCGGGCGGCTCATCCCCGGTCATGGGGGACTGCTGGACCGGCTGGATGCCCTCCTGCTGGCGGCCCCTGTTGCAGCCATCCTGGCCCTCATGGCCGGAGAGGGGCCATTCTGGCAGCTTTTCCGTTAAGTCTTATTCTGGAGCGGCAGTCTCTGCTATAGGTCTGTCATGAGGCAGACCCGCCATCACGTATCATGTTGAAATCATCAAGGGAGAGGTATTCCATGGGGGGAGGTTCCGGGCGTCGGCGCATTAGTGTGCTTGGCAGTACAGGCAGCATTGGTGTCTCGACAGTCGATCTTCTGAAGCAGCAGGCAGACTCCATCCAGGTGCGGGCTCTCGTGGGGGGAAAGAACGCTGCCCTTCTGGCCGAACAGGCCCGTGAGCTGAACGCCGAGCTGGCCGTCCTGAATGATGAGCAGCATTACGAGGAGCTGAAAGAGCGTCTCGCTGGCACCGGCGTGAAGGTAGCTGCCGGACGGCAGGCTGTCATCGAGGCCGGTGCGCTGGAAGCGGACTGGACGATGGCCGCCATCACTGGGGCTGCCGGCTTGGCCCCCACGCTGGAAGCCGTCCGCAACGGGCACAAGGTGGCTCTGGCCAACAAGGAAGCTCTCGTCTGTGCTGGCAACGTCATGCTGGAAGCTGTGCGTGATGCCGGAGCCGAGCTGCTGCCCGTTGATTCCGAACATAATGCGATCGTGCAGTCCCTGGGCGGAGCGGACATGTCCCTCGTGGAGAAGATCGTCCTCACGGCCTCTGGCGGACCGTTCCGCTGCTCCACAAAGGAGGAGATGGCGAAGGCCACGCCCGAACAGGCCCTGAAGCATCCCACATGGTCCATGGGGGCCAAGATCACGATTGACTCCGCCTCCATGGCCAACAAGGGGCTGGAGGTCATCGAGGCCGCCCGCCTGTTCGATCTGCCTGAACATCAGATAGACGTGCTGGTTCACCCGCAGTCAGTCGTGCATGGCATGGTCTGTTTCCGTGATGGCAGCTTCGTGGCCCAGATGGGGACGGCGGACATGCGGATTCCCATCGCACACACGTTGGCCGCCCCGACCCGGATGCAGACGGGATGCGAGCGTCTGGATTTCGTGAAGCTCGGGCAGATGAATTTCGAGGCAGTGGATGAGGACCGCTTCATCCCGCTGCGTCTGGCACGTCAGGTCCTGCGGGCTGGTGGCGTGGCCCCGACCGTGTTCTCCGCTGCCAACGAGATTGCCGTGGAGGCTTTCCTCGCCGGGAAGATCCGTTTCCTTGGCATTGGTGAGCTGATTGATGCCAGCCTTCAGGCCATGCCGGAAAACCCGGTGCCGACATCTCTGGAGGATGTCTATCACTGGGACGAAATGGGGCGTGAGCTGGCCCGGACACAGATGAAGCGGATGGCCGACCATGCATAGTCTTCAGAGCATCCTTGCCGGTCTGGCCGTTTTCGGGATCGTCGTCTTCATTCACGAGCTGGGCCATTATCTGGCCGCACGCTGGCGTGGTGTGCAGGTGACCGTCTTTTCCATCGGGTTCGGTCCTGCACTGACATCATGGAAGGACCGGGTTGGAACACGCTGGCAGATCAGCCTGCTGCCGCTGGGAGGGTATGTCAAACTCCACGGGTTTGAGAACCGTCCCGATGCGCCCCGGGAAGAAGGTGACGAGAATGCCTTCAACCGCAAGTCTGTCCTCTCGCGGGCAATCGTGACGGTGGCGGGGCCTGTCTTCAACTTCCTGCTGACGATCCTTCTGTTCGTGGTGCTGCTGTCCTGCTTTGGCAGGCCGGAGGCCCGGCCCGACATCGGCACGCTGGCCCCGAATGGTGCAGCCATGAAGGCCGGGCTTCAGGTGGGTGACGAGATACAGCGTCTGGACGGGCATCACATCCTGAGCATTGGCGACATCCAGGCGCAGGTGGCGGCCCATCCGGGTGAGGTCATGAAGGTTGGTCTGCTGCGGAAGGGGCAGAGCCTGGAGCTTCCGGTCACGCTGGACCGTATCCGGCAGGGGGGGCATGACGTCGGTCGGCTGGGGGTCGGTTTTGCCGTCAGCCACAGTGCGCCCCTGCCTGTCTACAAGGCTGTTCCGGCGGCCATCGGGCAGACGTGGGACATGTGCGGCAACATGCTGGAGGGAATCTGGCAGATCATCAGCGGGCAGCGGAGCGCCAGGCAGCTCTCCGGGACCATCGGCATCATTCACATGTCCGGGCAGGCCGTGGATTATGGCGTGGCCAGTGCGCTGGGGTTCGTGGCTCTCCTGTCCCTCAATCTTGGCCTGCTGAACCTGTTCCCCGTGCCGATGCTGGATGGCGGCCATCTGCTTTTCTATGCTTTTGAGGCAGTTCTGGGGCGGCCTCTCTCCGAGCGGACACAGAGCTATGCCCTCCAGTTCGGGCTGCTGCTGGTCGTGGGGCTTTTCATTTTCTCAACGGTGAATGATCTCAGAGGGTTGGGAGTTTTTCACTGGTTGTTTGCACATGGGGGTTGATCTTTCCCCCTCCAATGATGGAAAAGACCTTCTAGGGTAGAGTATATAACTGAAACAGGCAGCTCCCTTCATTGTGATGTCGTGGGAGTCTGTCTGGTGCGGTTGTGCGTATGGGACTGTCTGGACCTCCTGCATCAGGGTTGTGTGGCGGGATGGCCGTTCGTAGAAATTTGGGACGAGGAATACCGGTTTTGTCAGGATTGCGTACGAAAAGGTTCCGGCCGATGGCCGTTCGACTGGCTCTGCTGGCTTCTGTCTGTACGGCACCGGCTTTGCTCTGTGCGGCAGAGGCAGCCCCCCAGAAGGGGCGCAGCATCCATCATGCCCGCCGGTCTGCGGGGGATGGCTATGCGCCGGCCGGTGGTCTGATCCAGGCCATCGAAGTCCACGGCAATACCCGGATCGAGACCAGTACCGTCCTTTCCTACATGGTCGTGCAGCCGGGCGACAGTTTTGACCGTGATGCGCTGAACCGTTCGCTGAAGACACTTTACGCTACAGGTCTCTTCAGGGATGTGACGCTGAGGCGTGAAGGCAGCACCCTGCTGGTGGAGCTGACGGAAAATCCCGTGGTGAACCGGATTGTCTTCGAGGGGAACCATGCCCTCAAGGACAAGGACCTGATGAAGGAGATCAGCCTGCGGACCCGTGCCGTCTTTTCGGCCCAGACCGTGGCTGTGGACAGGCAGAAAATCCTGAACATGTATGCGGCCCGTGCCCGCTATGGGGCCACGGTGGTGCCGCAGGTCATCCGTCTGTCCCACAATCGTGTTGATGTGATCTTCAACATCAATGAATCCCAGCAGACACTGGTCCGGAAGATTGCTTTTGTTGGCAATGACAGTTTCAGCGAAGCTGCCCTGTCTCATGTCGTGTCTTCCAAGGAACATGCCTGGTACCGTTTTTTTTCTTCCTCGGATGAATATAACCCGGAGCGTATCCGCTACGATGCGGAACTGCTGAGACGTTTCTATCTGCATAGCGGCTTTGTGGATTTCCACATGGTGGATGCCACGGGTGAGCTCTCTCCGGACCACAAGAGCTTCTACGTCACCTACACCCTGCATGAAGGGCCACGGTACCGTCTGGGCAAGATTGGTGTGCGTTCCAATGTGCATCATGTCACGGCTGACACGATGAAGAGGCACATCGAGGTTTACAAGAACCAGTATTATGACGGTACGGCCGTGCAGGACAATGCGACGGACATGCAGGAGTGGCTCCAGGCCAACGGGCACCCGTTTGCCATGGTCCGGCCTGAGATTGCCCGCAATCCTGAAAAGAAGGTCGTTGACCTGCTGTTTGATATTGTCGAGGGGCCGCATGTTTATGTGGAGCGGATCGACATCAACGGCAATACGATCACACGTGACCATGTGATCCGCCGCAACCTGCCTATGGTCGAGGGCGATGCCTATACGCCGTTCAACCGCAAATATTCCAAGCTGGCCCTTCAGGATATGGGGTATTTCAGCAGCACCAATGTGGACCAGTCCCAGGGGTCTGCGCCGGACAAGGTCAATGTCAGTGCCAATGTGGTGGAGAAGCCAACCGGCGAGTTCTCCCTCGGCGGTGGGTACTCGACCGATGCCGGTATCATGGGGAATCTCGGGTTGAAGCAGCATAACCTGCTGGGGACCGGGATTGATGCCGGGTTCTCCGGTACGGTTGCCTATTATGAGAAACAGGCCGACCTGTCCGTGACGGACCCATACTTCCTCGGGCGCAATTTCGTGGCCGGGTTCGACATTTATACGATCCAGAACAATTACCAGACGTATCAGAGCTATAATGAAGGCCAGTATGGTGCGTCTGTCCGGCTTGGTTATGCCTATAACCGGTATCTTTCCCAGTCCTGGACCTATACGGTCGTGGACCGTCACGTGGGTAACGGGGTGCCGGGGTCGCAGTATCCGGGGTGGGAAGATGACACGCCGTCCGTTTATGTGCGTGATGCCGCAGGCTGGTCGCTCCTTTCCCAGATTGGCACGAACATCACTTATGACCGTCGTGACAACCGCATGAATCCACGGTCTGGCTACGTTCTCAGTGCCGGAGGTGATTTTGCCGGTCTGGGTGGCAACGAGAAATATTACCGTGTCAAAGCCAATGGCAGCTATTATCTGCCGCTGGATGACCTGACAGGCAGCCACAGCTGGGGCTTCCAGTTCAAGGGCGGTGTTGGCTACATGCATGACTGGAGCTCCAGCGGCGACCGCAACATCGTCGACAACTTCTACCTCGGTGGTCAGAACCTGCGCGGGTTCCTCCAGGGTGGTGTCGGGCCCCGCAGCAGTCATTACAAGGCGCCCTGCCACAGCGGTGCCGCCAATACCCCGCTGGGGCAGGCCCGCAATGGCTACTGCCCGGGTGCCGGACAGGAGGACCTGATCGGTGGTACTTTCATGTACACGGCATCTGTCCAGCTGAATTTCCCGCTGCCGATGGGTGACAGTCTTGGCATCTCCGGGCGTGGCTTCATCGATGCCGGTAGTCTTTCCGGCAAGCGTGTGAAGGACCGCAACCATTACCGTAACTGGAACGACCCGTACTATACGCCGATTGGCGGCAGCACCATGACGCCCCGTGTCTCTGGTGGTCTTGGTATTTCCTGGAAGAGCCCCTTCGGCCTGGTCAATATTGACGGTGCGGTCCCGATCCATCGTGAGCATGGGGACAGGCTTTATCCGGTTCGCTTTGGCTTCGGGCAGCAGTTCTGAGGAAAGGTGCAGGCCACGATGCCGGCTTCATTCCGGGCTGGCAGGGTGACCTGGGGGATGCCCATTTTCATAAAGAGGTTTTTCATGTCACGTTTTTCACTGCCTTTGACCCTGATGACCGCAAGTGCTCTGGCTTTCATGGCGGTTGGTTCTTCCGTGGCTGCCGATGGCAATGATGGAAACGGTGCCTGGTTTGTTCCGAAAACGGCCCAGCCATCGGCTCCAGCCGCCTCCCATCATCATGCGGCTCCGGCTGCTGCTCCTGCTCCGGCTGCCGTGCCGGACATGGCAGGCCTGGATGATGGTGGTGATGCTGGCGCTCCGGATGGGGAAGGCCAGCAGCAGGCAGCGCCCGTGCTGCCTCTGCCGTCTGTACCGTCTTCTCCGGCTGTTCCGAAGGAAGATGCCCCGCCGCCGGTTGTGCTTGGCCTCATCAGCGTTCAGGGTGTGATGCAGCTTTCCACGGCTGCGCAGGAAATGCAGCAGGTGCTTGGTGAGCGTCGTGACCGTCTGGCCCGTGCGGTGCAGAAGGAAGAGGGCGCCTGGCGGGAAGAGCAGCAGAAGCTTCAGGTTCAGGCTCGCACTCTGACATCCGACCAGCTCCAGCTCCGTGTCCGTCATCTGCAGGAGCGGCGTGCGAAGGATCAGAGGGATTTCAGCAACAAGGCCCGGATCATTCAGGAAGCCTATCAGGTGGCATTCCATCAGATCGAGCGTGTGCTGGAGCAGCGTGATGGAATCATTGCCAAGGTGGCTGCGGCCCATGGCATGAATCTTGTTCTGCATGCCGAGCAGGCTGTCCTGCATGTGGATGGTCAGGACATAACCGAGGAGGTAGCAGACCGTCTGAACAAGGTTCTGCCGCATGTCTTCATTCCGGATGACGGGGTGGACCCGGAGGTTCTGGCAAAATCCGGGAAGATGCCGACAACGGCTGATGAAGAACGCCTGATGAATCAGGCGGCTCCGCAGCAGCCTGCCGAGGCTCCGGCACAGGCCAAGGGGTCCATCCTGCGTCGCCAGAAGTAAGGGGAAGGGCGATGGTGGCGGACCAGCTCCCGGGTGATTCCCGTTTTTTCAGGCGGTGTGGCCCTTTTGCGTTGAAGCACCTTCTGGAAGTAACGGGAGCGGAGGCCGCAGGTTGCGCTGAGATGGGGGCGTCTTTTGAGGGCGTGGCCCCGCTTCATGCTGCTGGCCCGCAGCACATCTCCTTTCTGGACAACCGCCGCTATCTGCCCCTTCTTAAGGAGACGAAGGCTGGCGCCGTCGTGCTGGCCCCTGCTTTTGCGGACAAGGTGCCAGAAGGCTGTGCCGCTCTGGTCAGTCGGGAGCCCTATCTGACATGGTCCCGGGTTGCCCGTCTGTTCCATCCTCTTCCGCCTGCACGGGCCAGCCAGCATCCGACGGCTGTCATTGGTGAGAATGTCGTCATTGGTGACCGGGTGGAGATAGGTCCTTTTGCGGTCATCGGCGATGGCGTGCAGATTGGTGATGGCTGTGTCATTGGGCCTCATGCCATGCTGGGGGACCATGTCGTGCTGGGAGATGGCTGTCGGATCGGGGCGCATGTAACTCTCACTCATGCTCTGCTGGGGGAGCGGGTCATCCTGTATCCCGGGGCCCGGATCGGGCAGGATGGTTTCGGCTTTGCGGTGGGGCCTGACGGATTTGAGACCGTTCCCCAGCTGGGGCGTGTCATCCTTGAGGATGGTGTGGAGATCGGTGCCAATTCAACGATTGACCGAGGCTCCATGCGGGATACGGTCATCGGGGCCGGGACCCGGATCGATAATCTGGTGCAGATTGGTCACAATGCCCGTCTGGGTCGGTGCTGCATCGTGGTATCGCAGGCTGGTGTTTCAGGTTCCACCGAGATTGAGGATTTCGTGACGATTGCAGCCCAGGCTGGGCTCATCGGTCATATTCACATTGGCAGCAAGGCCCGTATCGGGGCGCAGTGTGGCGTGATGAATGATGTGGAAGCCGGGGCTGATGTCATCGGCAGCCCGGCTATGCCGTTCAGGGAATTCTTCCGAAATGTGGCGACGTTGCGTAAGCTTTCGCGCAAGTAAGATGATCCAGTTGGTGTTTCGGGATTTTTTTTGGTAATAAGGTGTAGACATTGACTGCCTCTCCCCGCGGGGACAGGGGCGGACGGTTGCATTTTGTCGAAAAAAAAACCGGGAGATGAGATAAGTGGGTGATGCTGCTGGGCAGACACATCAGGTGCCTGAGAGCGTAGATGTGATGCAGATTATGAAGGCGATTCCTCATCGCTATCCTTTCCTCCTGCTGGACCGGATGGAAGAGATTAAGGCGGCGGAATCAGCCGTTGGCATCAAGAACGTGACAGTCAATGAGCCATTCTTCCAGGGGCATTTCCCAGCACGCCCTGTCATGCCGGGTGTGCTCATCGTTGAGGCCATGGCCCAGACGGCGGCCACGCTTGTCGTGCTGACACTGGGCAAGGCCTTCGAGGGCAAGCTGGTCTATTTCATGACGGTGGAGAATGCAAAATTCCGTCGCCCGGTCGGGCCGGGGGATCAGCTGCGCATTCATGTCAACAAGGAACGCGCCCGTGGAACGGTCTGGCGGTTCCGTGGGGTTGCCAAGGTTGATGGAACCACGGTGGCGGAAGCATCTTTCAGCGCCATGATCGTGGACTGATCCTGATGCCAGAACCGGGACAGCGCCCTGGAAAAACCGAGATTCATCCCACGGCTCTTGTGGATCCACGGGCGTCCCTCGGTCAGGGAGTGAGGATTGGTCCCTGGTGCATGGTCGGTGCGGATGTGCGGCTGGGAGATCATGTCCGGCTGCACGCTTCTGTCATGGTGGACGGGCATACGGTGCTGGAGGATGGGGTGGAGGTTTACCCCTTTTCGACCGTAGGCTATCCCCCGCAGGACCTGAAATATGCTGGAGAGCCGACCAGGTGCCATATTGGTGCAGGGACGGTTGTACGGGAGAATGTGACCATCCATCGGGGCACGGCACAAGGCACGGGAGAAACCCGGATTGGCCGGGGCTGCCTGCTCATGGCCAATGCCCATATCGCTCATGATTGTGTGTTGGGTGATGGTGTCATCATCGTCAACAACGTAGTCATGGGGGGGCATGTCCTGATCGGGGACAATGCCAGGATCATGGGCTCTGCGGCCCTGCATCAGTTTGTCCGCATCGGGCATGGGGCTGTTGTCGGAGGGCTGTGCGGTGTGGAGATGGATGTCATCCCGTACGGCAGCGTCCTGGGTAACCGGGCCAGGCTGGTTGGGTTGAACTGGATCGGTCTCAAGCGGTCTGGCGTGGAGGCCAGTGAGATTCAGCAGATGCGTCTGGCGTTCCGGGAGCTTTATCCACGGTCTGGCCGTGGTGGGCCGCTTTTGGGAGAACGCATGGACCAGGTGCGTCAGCGTTATGGTCACATTGAGCGTGTACGGGAAATGCTACGCTTCATGGAGGCTCCCAGCCGCCGTGGGCTGACGCGGCCGGGACAGGCTGGCAGTGACAGGGATGTTGACAGGTGAGCAGGCCTGCACGGGTTGGGATCCTGGCCGGTGGCGGGCCGCTTCCAGCCCAGGTGGCAGAGGCTCTCAGGAAAAGAGGGCGGGAGCCTTTTCTCATAGGCTTCCAGGGTTTTGCTGATGAAGCCCTGCTGGCCCCTTATTCTCATGAAATGATCCGTCTGGCAGCGGCCGGTGCGATCCTTCGGTCTCTGCGTAGGCAGGGATGTTCCGAACTTGTCCTGATAGGACCTGTCCGCCGGCCCTCATGGCGGTCTCTGCGGCCAGATGCGGAGGGGGTGCGCCTGCTGGCCCGGCTTGGGCGTGCCCTGTTTGCCGGTGATGACGGCCTGCTGGCATCCATCATCCGGCTGCTGGAAGAAGAAGGCTTCCGGGTGCGGGGAGCGCATGAATTCCTGGATACGGAGAGCAATCGTTGGGGAGCGTGGGGCAGGGTTCTCCCTGACCGTCAGGCCATGGCCGACATTCATCAGGCCGTGCGCATATTGTCTGTCATGGGGCCTCTGGACATAGGGCAGGGATGTGTGGTGCAGAATGGCCTGACACTGGCTGTTGAGGCCCTTGAAGGAACAGATGCCATGCTGCATCGCTGTGGAGGTCTGCGGCAGGATGGGGTAGCTGGTGGGGTGCTCGTGAAAATGCCAAAGGCAGGACAGGAGCTGCGGGCGGACATGCCTGCCATTGGGCCGGTCACTATCAGGAATGCGGCAGCAGCCGGGTTGCGGGGGATCGCCTTTCCCGCACGGCTTACCTTGGTCATGGAGCCAGATCGCTGTATAAAGGAGGCGGATCGTCTGGGACTGTTTCTCTACGGGCTGGGACCAGACTTCCTTTCTGACAAAAGGACATAAAGATATATGAGCATCTATCTTCATACGATGGTCCGTGTGCGGGACCTTGATCGCAGTCTGGCTTTTTATCACCTTCTGGGCATGCGTGAACTCCGTCGGCTGGAGGTGCCGGAGGGGCGTTTCACGTTGGTTTATATTGGTTATGAGGGTAATGCCCGTGGTGAGGCCGAGATCGAACTGACCTATAACTGGGATCAGACCGAGGATTACACACACGGGACAGGCTTCGGGCATTTTGCTGTTGGCGTGCGTGATGTCGCAGCAGCCGTGGACGTGGTCCGCCAGGGCGGTGGGCGTGTCACCCGTGAGGCCGGACCGATGGGCAATACGGGTATTGTCATTGCCTTCGTGCAGGACCCTGATGGCTACAAGATCGAGCTGATTGAAAAGAAGGACGCCTGAGCTCAAAAGCCGGGTACAGCTTCGGGATCTGTCCGCTCTGGATGGAATTGCAGGATTGACAGGGCAGGGCCATCCCCTTAAAAGCCACTCCCTGAGTGGAGGGGCGTTACTGGGTGCGTCCTGTTCTGATACACGCCTTCACAGGTGTGTTGTTGAGATTAGAGGATTGAAAAGATGAAGCGCACATATCAGCCTTCCCGTCTGGTTCGTAAGCGTCGCCACGGTTTCCGCACGCGTTCCGCTACTGTTGGTGGTCGTCGTGTTCTGGCGAGCCGTCGCGCCAAGGGCCGCAAGAAGCTTTCTGCCTGAGCATGAAACAGCCTGACCGCCTGAAGAAGCGGTCGCAGTTTCTGCGTGTGGCCCGCAAGGGCCATAAGGTCGTGTCTCCCGGGCTGATTGGCCAGGTTCTGCCGGAGCCGGGGGACGTGACGGTACGGGCCGGTTTTACCGTGACCAAGAAGGTCGGTAATTCTGTCGTGCGCAACCGTACCCGTCGCCGCCTGCGGGAGGCTCTCCGCCTGGTGGTGAAAGAGGAAGGCTGTTCTTCCTCTGGTGATCTCGTCCTGATCGGACGCGCCGCAACCAGAAAGCGGCCTTTCCCCCTTCTGAAGCATGACGTGCGTCGGGTTCTGCAGGCCCTTGGCCGGGAAGAGGCAGAATGAGGGCGGCCAGCGGGCTGTTTTCGCTTCTTCTGTTGGGGGTGATAAGGCTCTATCGCCTGTTCCTCAGTCCATTCATGGGACGGCAGTGCCGTTTTCATCCCAGTTGCAGCGTTTATGGCGAGGAAGCCATCCGCCGTCATGGTCCTGTGCGGGGTGGGTGGCTGACACTTTGCCGCATTTGCAGATGCCATCCTTTTCATCCGGGTGGCGTGGACTATCCCCCCTGATCCGCCTCTGATGCTCTGGCAGAAAATGTAAAAAAAATGGCGTGGCTATTGTTTTGAGGACGATTTTACGCCAGTGAAGAGGCAATCTACCCTTCCAGCATGAAGAAAGAGCGGCTCCAGCCCGATGGAAAGTAGCAAACGTATTATTCTGGCCGTCATCCTGTCGGCCATGATCCTGATCGGTTTCAACATCTTCCTTCCGCCGGACAGACACAAACCGGTGGAGGATCAGGGGTCTGCTCCGGCACCAGCGTCTGCCGTGCAGCAACCCGCTCTGGCATCTCCGGCGCCTGCTGGCCCTATGGATGAGGCGGATGATCACCAGGAACATCGGCTGAAGGTTACGTCATCGGATGTGCAGGGTTCCTTCAACCTTCGTGGTGCACGGCTGGATGATCTGGAGCTGACCCGCTATCGTGAGATGATTGCCAAGGACAGCCCTCTGGTCCGTCTGCTGGACAGGGCAGGCAGTGCCCAGCCGACCTATCTGGTCATTGGCTGGGAAAATGCTGCCGGGTTCACCACCCGTCTACCCAATGACCATTCCCTCTGGCAGGTTGATGGGGAGCAGACCAGCCTGACGCCGGAATCCCCGGTCAGCCTGCATTGGGACAATGGGGCAGGGGTCCGCTTTCTCATTCATCTGGAGCAGGACCACCACTACATGGTGACGGTGCGGCAGGAGGTGGAGAACCATTCCGGCCAACCCGTGTCGGTCTATCCGTTCCAGCGTGTCCAGCGTGACTATCTGCCGGAGGATACCGGTTCCTTCACGGCTTATGAGGGGCCAATCGCCGTCATGAATGGCCGTCTGGCGGACAAGGGGTACAAGTCCCTGCGGACTGATGGCAACGGCCCGGACCATGTGTCATGGACAGACGCCGGAAAAGGCGGCTGGGGTGGCATCACGGATAAGTACTGGCTGACAGCCGTTGGGGCGGATGCGTCTGCCAACGTGCGCATCCGGTACAGTTACCTGCCGGAAGAGCACGGGTCCTATCGTGTGACCTTCACTTCGCAGGAGCCGCAGGTCATTCAGGACGGGGCCCGCCTCGGGCAGGGCAGTTACCTGTTTGCCGGGGCCAAGGAGCCGGGCCTGCTGCGCTATTATGGTCGCAAGCTGGGGCTGCCCCGTTTTGATGACAGCATCGACTTCGGCTGGTTCAGCTTCCTGACGAAGCCGATCCTGTTTCTGCTGCACTGGCTCTATGCGCATATCGGCAATTTCGGCCTTGGGCTGATGGCCATGACGCTGATCGTCAAGATTGTCCTGTTCCCGCTGGCCTCCAAGGCGGCGCAGTCTTCGGCCCGCATGCGGATGATTGCGCCGAAGGTCACGGAGATCCGTGAAAAATACAAGAATGATCCGGCAACCATGAACCAGAAGGTCATGGCCATGTATAAGGAAGAGAAGATCAACCCGGCAGGTGGATGTCTGCCCATGCTGATCCAGGCACCGATCTTCTTTTGCCTGTACAAGATGCTCAATCTCAGCATCGATGAGCGCCATGCGCCCTTCTTTGGCTGGATCAAGGACCTTTCCGTACCGGACCCGACCAATCTGTTCAATCTGTTCGGACTGCTGCCGTTTGATCCCACGCACATCTTCTCCTTCCTGCATCTCAGCATCTGGGGGGCGGCACTGGGCATCACCTTCTGGCTGCTCCAGAAGCACAGCATGGTCAGCATGGACCCGGCCCAGGCCCGCATCATGCAGTTCATGCCCATCGTGTATGTCTTCGTGATGTCCAGCTTCCCGGCGGGCCTGCTGGTCTACTACACATGGAACAACGTGCTGACTTTCCTTCAGCAGCATTATATCGAGCGTCGGACCAGCCTGCCCGTGCCGTTGATCGGTCGCAAAGGCAAGGCACCGCGCAAGGGTGGTGAGAAGAAGAAGGGCTCGTGATGGAGCAGATGCAGACAGTCCTGCCCAGCGAGGATGAGCTGGAGGAAGGACGCAGACTTTTTTCAGGTCCCTGTGATTTCTTCTTCGGGGCGCAGACAATCGAGCAGCTGCCCCCGCCCGACCGGGCGGAGGTGGCGTTTGCTGGCCGCTCCAATGTGGGCAAGTCCAGCCTCATCAATGCGCTGACAGGCCGGAAGGCTCTGGCCCGGGCTTCGTCCGAGCCGGGGCGGACCAAGCAGCTCAATTTCTTCAATCTGGGGGGGAGGCTCTCCCTCGTGGACATGCCCGGTTACGGCTTTGCCAAGGCCTCCAAAGCGGTGAAGGAAGATTGGCAGAGGACGATGTTCGCCTATCTGCGGGGCAGGCCGAATCTGGCCCGCGTGATCCTGCTGATTGACGGGCGTGTGGGCCTCAAGGCTTCCGACAGGGAGGTCTGCGACCTGTTGGACAGGGCCGCTGTGGTGTTCCAGATTGTACTGACGAAATGTGATGCTCTGTCGGCTTCCGCTCTGGCCACACGGCAGAAAGAGGTGGAGGCTTTGGCAAAGACCCATGCGGCGGCTTTCCCGCATATTGTGGCAACAAGCAGCACGACATCATTGGGGATTGCCGAGCTGCGTGGCATAATGGCCCGCTTTGCCGAGCCCGCCGGTACACGGCCCTGAAAAGTTTTTCTGTATAGTGAAATGCCCATGTCTTCTTCTGATACCTCTTCTACCGCTTTCCCGGATGCCCTGATGGCCCATGGTGGCCTGCTGAGCGACCAGCAGCAGGCTGCCGTCCTTGCCGGTGCGCTGCCTTATCTGCGCCGTTATGCTGGCGATACCATCGTGGTGAAGTATGGTGGTCACGCCATGGTCGAGAACAGCCTTGCCGCCACCTTTGGCCGGGATATTGCCCTGCTCAAGCTGGTGGGCATCAACCCGATCGTGGTGCATGGCGGTGGTCCGCAGATCAACAGCATGATGAAGCGGCTTGGTGTTGAGTCCCGCTTTATTGATGGCCTTCGTGTCACGGACCGTGAGATGATCGACGTGATCGAGATGGTTCTCTCCGGCACGGTGAACAAGCAGGTGGCCGATCTCATCAGCCACGCTGGAGCGCTGGCCGTGGGCATTTCGGGGCGTGATGGGCGTCTGATCCAGGCCAGCCGTCTTGTCCATTATCACCGGACGGAAGGAAACGGGCGGGAAGCGGTCGATCTGGGCTTTGTCGGCAAGCCGGAGCATGTGGACCCCCGGGTGCTGTATGCCCTGCTGGGGGCTGGCCTGATCCCGGTCGTGGCGCCGCTCGGGGCTGGGGATGAAGGTGAGATTTACAACATCAATGCGGATACGGCTGCTGGTGCGGTTGCCGGTGCCGTGCGGGCCTCCCGCCTGCTGATGCTGACGGATGTTCCCGGCGTGCTGGATGAGAATGGCCAGCGCATCGAGGAGCTGACAGCTGAGGAAGCCCGTCGTCTCATCCGGGAGGGGCACATCACGGGCGGCATGATTCCCAAGGTGGAGACCTGCCTCAAGGCCGTGCAGGCCGGGGCCAAGGCGGCCGTCATTCTGGATGGTCGGGTGCCACATACCTGCCTGCTGGAACTCTTCACCAGGGCAGGGCAGGGTACGCTCATCAAGGCGGACTGAGAGATGGGGCAGGGCAGCCTGCCTGGATTATGGTTGTAGAATAAGGAGCGTTTTATGGATCACGCAGAGCTTCGCAAGCAGATTGAAACCCTTTGGGAAGACCGTGCCAGCCTGTCCCCGCAGACGCAGGGTCAGGCCCGTGATGTCGTGGAAGCCGCTCTTGCCGGGCTGGATGATGGGACCTTCCGCGTTGCCGAGCAGCAGGAAGGTGGACGTGTCGTGCATGAATGGCTGAAGAAGGCCGTCCTCATGTCCTTCCGCCTGTATGAATCCGAGCCGATGGCCAATGGCTGCGGTGGGGCTCCGGGTTTTGACAAGGTGCCGCTGAAATTCGCCGGCTGGGGCAAGGCAGAGTTCGAGAAGGCCGGGTTCCGGGCCGTTCCGGGGGCTGTCGTCCGCCGTTCCGCCTACATCGCTCCGGGTGTCGTGCTGATGCCGAGCTTCGTCAATCTGGGTGCCCGTGTCGAGAGCGGCACGATGATCGATACATGGGCCACGGTCGGCTCCTGTGCACAGATCGGCAAGAACTGCCATATCAGCGGTGGTGCCGGGATCGGCGGTGTTCTGGAGCCGCTCCAGGCCGCACCGGTCATCATCGGGGATGACTGCTTCATCGGTGCCCGTTCCGAGGTGGCCGAGGGCGTGGTCGTGGAGCGTGGCTCCGTCCTCTCCATGGGCGTGTTCCTTGGGGCCTCCACCAAGATCGTGGACCGTACGACGGGTGAGATCCATATGGGGCGTGTTCCGGCCTACTCCGTGGTCGTGCCGGGAACCCTGCCGCCGAAGACCCCGGGCGGGCCGTCCCTGGCCTGTGCCGTGATCGTCAAGCGTGTTGACGAGCGGACACGCTCCAAGACATCCATCAATGAGCTGCTGCGTGACTGAGTGACCTCATGAGCCATCCATCATCTCCTTCCAATCCCGTCGCCCTGTTGCAGGACCTTCTGCGGTGCCGCTCCGTCACTCCGGCGGATGACGGGGCACTGGGCGTCGTGGCCCGGTCGCTGGAGATGATGGGGTTTGAGGTCACACGCCTTGCCTTCGGTCCCGAAGGCGGGCAGACGCCCAACCTCTATGCCCGGCTGGGACAGGGCGGTCCCTGTCTCTGCTTCGCAGGGCATACGGATGTCGTTCCTCCCGGTGAGGGTTGGAGCTGCGACCCTTTCGCCGGAGACATCCGGGACGGGCATATCTACGGCCGTGGCACGGCGGACATGAAGGGCGGTGTCGCCGCTGCTCTGGCTGCCGTAGCCCGCAGGCTGGAGGCCGGACCGCTGAAGGGCAGTCTGGCCTTCCTCATAACGGGGGATGAGGAAGGACCGGCCCGGTATGGCACCCGTTCCGTGCTGGAATGGATGAAAGAACAGGGCGAGGCTCCGGATTTCTGCCTGCTGGGCGAGCCGACCAATCCGGCTGAAATGGGCGAGGTCATCAAGATCGGCCGCCGTGGCAGCATGAATGTGGTGATTACCGTCAAGGGCACGCAGGGGCATGTGGCCTATCCGCATCTGGCAGACAATCCCATTCACCGCCTTGTGCCGATCCTGCATGATCTGACATCCCGCACGTTGGATCACGGCAGTGACTGGTTTGCTCCGTCTTCCTTGCAGATCACGAGTGTGGATGTCGGGAATCCGGCCACCAACGTCATTCCCGCCACGGCACAGGCCCGGGTGAACATCCGTTTCAATGACCTTCATACGAGCGGCAGCCTGCGTAACTGGATCGAGGATGTCGTTGCCTGCCATGCGCCGGAGGCTGATCTTGATGTGGCTGTCAGCGGGGAATCTTTCCTGACGGAACCCGGTGCCGAGGTGGAGAAACTTTCCCAGGCCGTGCAGGCCGTGACGGGGAGGACGCCAAAGCTCGACACGGGCGGGGGAACATCGGACGCCCGCTTCATCACGCATTGCTGCCCCGTGGCGGAGTTCGGGCTTGTGGGGGCCACCATGCACAAGCGTGACGAGCATGTGTCTCTGGCCTCCGTGGAGCAGCTGACACAGGTTTATCTGGAGTTCATGCAGCGTTTTGGTGTCTGAACTTCTTCCAGAATGATGGATGTCTGGGAAAACCCGCCCGTCTGAGGCGGGTTTTCTGTATACAGGGCGGGACTCTGTAGCACGGCCGATACTGGAAAGAGGAGAGAGCCCCGCATGTCCAGAGGGAACGGGTCATCACGGATGAGACTGCTGGCTCCTGCCATGCTGCGGTCCTTCGTCCGGCGTGACGGGCTGGGGCTGTTCCTGCTGGCCCTGCTGACGGGGGGACTGGCGGGCTGCTGTGTCCTGCTGATCAATGTCGTGACCCTCGGTCTGCATGTCGTGTTTTATGGCCTGCATAATGGCGGCAGACTGTCGGAACTGCCTGCACTGCCACTATGGCGTTGTCTGCTGGTGCTGGGCGGTGGTGGTCTGGCGGTTGGCGGGCTGAGTGCCCTGCTGCGCCGCTGGATGAAGCGGCGCCCGGTGGACCCGGTGGAGGCCAATGCCCTGCATGGCGGGCGCATGTCCGTCCGGGACAGTATCAGTCTTGCCGTGCAGACGGTCCTGTCCAATGGCGTGGGGGCCTCCATCGGGCTGGAGGCTGGCTATGTGCAGATATCCGCTGCTTTCGGTTCGTGGCTGGGGCGGGTCTTCCATGTCCGGCGGGAGGACATGCGGATTCTGGTGGGAGCCGGGGCGGCCGGGGCTGTCAGTGCCGGGTTTGATGCTCCGATTGCCGGAGCCTTCTATGCGTTCGAGCTGGTGCTGGGAACGTACAGTCTTGCCAACCTGTTCCCCATTGCGCTGGCGGCCATGGCCGGGCTGGGTGTCCGGCATCTCATGCGGATGGATGGCGGCCTGCCACCGCTGGTGACCCGCTGGCAGATGGGCTGGGCTGATGTGCCCGGGGTCAGCCTGCTGGCCATTCTGTGTGCTCTCGTGGCCATTCTCATCATGTACTGCGTGACGCAGACCCAGGTGGTGTTCCAGAAGCTGCCTGTACCGGTCTGGCTGCGGCCTGTCGCTGGTGGTCTGCTTGTGGCCTGTCTGGCGGCACCTTTCCCCTCGGTCCTGTCGGCCGGGCATGGTGGGGTTGGGCTGGTGCTGAAGGGGGAGATCGTGCCGTCCCTGGCTCTTCTGCTGCTGGTCCTCAAGGCGGTGGCGTCGTGCCTGTCCATCGGGTCGGGCTTCCGGGGCGGGCTGTTTTTTGCCTCGCTGTTTCTGGGTGTTCTGGCCGGTGAGGCGTTCGGGGCTCTGCTGGCTCCTTACGGTCTGGCCCCGGTGGATGGTCATGTTTGCTCCGTGCTCGGCATGGCGGCCATGGCCACGGCCATCATTGGAGGCCCCATGACGATGATCTGCATGGTGCTGGAAATGACGGGGATCATGCCGCTCAGCAGTGCCGTGGTGCTGTCGGCCACCCTGTCCCTGCTGACGGTCCGGCGGCTCTTCGGATACAATTTCGCGACATGGCGTTTTCACCTGCGGGGAGAGACCATCCGGTCCGCCGTGGATGTGGGCCGTTTCCGTACCCTGACCGTGCAGAAGCTGATGCGGGCACAGGTCCGCAGCTTCCCGGCGTCCATGACCGTTCGGCAGGCACAGGCGCAGCTGACACTGGGGATTGAGGAGCGGCTCGTGCTGGTGGATGAGGAGGGCCGGTATCAGGGCATTGTCCTGGTGTCCGAGATCACGGCGGCCTGCGCAGGCGAGGAGCCTGTCTCCAGTCTGGCCTGCTATCGGGACATCATGCTTGAGCCGTACATGACCATCCGTGAGGCAGCCGACCTGTTTGCAGAGGCGGAAGCTGATGTGCTGGCCGTGGTGGAAGACCGTCAGTCCCGCCAGCTTGTCGGGCAGCTGAGCGAACGGCACACGCTGCGCTGCTACGCCGTGGAGCTGGAGCGCAGCCGCCGGGACCTTGCCGGGGATGGACGTTTTTCCGTGTGATGGTCCGTCCCCGGTGGAGCGGACTTATGGAGTGGCGCCGAGGATGGCCTGTCCGGCACTGTAGATGTGATAGAGGCTGCTGGCGGGCATGTGGTCCGTGGCAGTCTTGCCCTGCTCATCCAGCCGGTCGATCCACCCGCCATTGAGCGGGGCCGGGGCATAATGGGTGAAGAAGAGCTGGCTCATGGTGGCGAGCCGTTCCTGCCGGGACTGGAGATCCGCCGGACCATGCTGGGCCAGAAGGCGCATCATTTCGGTCTGGGGCCAGATGCGTGTGGAGGCTTCCAGCATCGAGCCATCATCCAGCAGGGCATCCGGCAGGAGAGGGCCGGGAGCGGTCTTCTGAAGGCGGTCATGGAGGCGCTGCTGCGCCTGACGGGCAGTAGCGGCGTGCCTGCCATCGGGGGCAAGACGGAGATACTCGCCCAGTAGCCAGCACCATTCCGCCTGATGGCCGGGTTCGACACGGTTCTGTCCCGCAGGCCGTTCCGGCTTCCATTCCGGCGTGAAGAATTCCAGCAGGGCATCCGTTCCGGCCGGGATGAAGGAGTGCAGGGCCAGTTTCAGGATGGCATCGGCATGATGGAGGAACACCTCCCGACCCGAGACCTCGAAAAGTGTCAGACAGGCTTCCAGCAGATGCATGTGGGGGTTCTGGGAGTGCCGGTCCGATGTGGCAGGCAGGACATCCCGGTATCCGCCATGTGCGGAGGGGAAGAGCTGGTCGATTTCGGCCAGGCTGGCCTCTGCCCTGTGCAGCAGGGCGGGGTCTTTGCCCAGACGGTAGGCCCATCCATGCGCGAAGAGGATGAAGGCGTGGCCGTACAGGTCCCGTTTTGCGTCGGAAGGGGCCAGATCAGGCCCAAGGGCGAAGACCCAGCCTGCGCTGCCGTCGGCCCGGTGATATTGCTGCGTGACATGGTCCAGCACCGTCAGGGCCTGCTCCCCGGCGTCGTAATGGCCGTTCAGGGTGGCCTGACAGTAGGTGGCGATCTGCCGGGCCTGCACCATCAGGCGGCGATGGGGCATAGTGATGGGGGTGGCCTCAAAGGTCAGCCGCTCGTGATAGAGGCCTGCATCCCTGTCGAAACCGGCCTGGGACCAGAGGGGCAGAGCCTTGTGGAGCAGCCAGTCCTGCCATGTCTGTCTGTATGTCATTGTTGGGTGTCCTTTGCCGGGTGGCTGTCATCCATCGTCTGCACGATGCGGCTTGTGGAATGTCCGTCCAGCAGCGGGGCCAGACAGACACGCCCGCCATGTTCCCTGACGACATCCCCCCCGACGACCTCATCTTCCCGGTAATCGGCCCCTTTCACGAGGACGTGGGGCTTCAGGGCGGAGATGATGTCCAGTGGCGTGTCCTCATCAAAGAGGACGACCAGATCGACATGCCGCAGGGCACGGATGACCGTGGCCCGGGCCTGTTCGGTCTGGAGCGGGCGGCGGGGGCCTTTCAGCCGCCTGATGGAGGCGTCGGTGTTGAGGGCGACGATCAGCTTGTCACCCTGGCTGGCGGCAAACTGGATGAGCGAGACATGGCCGGGATGGAGCAGGTCGAAACAGCCATTCGTCAGGACGACGGAGGCTCCGTGCCGTTTCCAGTTCTCCACGATGGCGCAGGCGTCGGGCAGGGGAAGGCAGGCTCCGCTGTCGGCGATTTCTTCCAGCAGCTTCTGGTGCAGTTCGTCCCGGGTGACAAAGGCCGTGCCCAGCTTGCTGACGGCAATGGCGGCGGCCGTGGTGGCCATGGTCACGGCGCTGGCCAGGGAGCGGCCACTGGCCAGGGCACAGGCGATCGTGGCGATGACGGTGTCCCCGGCCCCGGAAACGTCATAGACTTCTGAAGGATGGGCACGGCAGTGCAGCGGGGCGGCCTTCTGCTGCCAGAGCGTCATGCCTTTTTCGGAGCGTGTGAGGAGAATGTCGCCGCCCGTCAGCGGGGCGATGGCGGCGCAGGCCTGTTCCACCTCCGTATCATCCGTCAGTGTCCACGGGCGGCCTGCCGGGTGGGTGATGCCGGAGGCGGCAAGGGTCTTGCCGAGTTCCTGCCGGTTGGGTGTCAGCAGGCTGGCCCCCCGATAGGCGGAGAGATCGGCCCGCTTGGGGTCCACCAGAACGGGAATGTTCCGGCTGTGGGCGGCCTTCATGATGGCGTGCAGGACACGGTCGGAGAGGACACCTTTGGCATAGTCGGAGCAGATGAGAATCCGGGATGTTTCCAGTGCCTTCAGGGTGGAGGCGATGAGGGCCTCCTCGGTGGCCCTGGAGAAAGGGACGAGCTTTTCATTGTCCAGCCGGACGATCTGCTGCCGCCCGCTGAGGACACGGGTCTTCGTGATGGTTGTCCAGCTGGCATCATCGACCAGACTGTCCAGCCTGATCTCCTGCCAGACCGAAAGGGCCTGACGGAGCGTTCCGGCCGCCTGATCCGTACCCACCACGCCGACCAGATGGACCGGATGACCGAGGGCGGCCACGTTCACGGCCACGTTGGCGGCTCCGCCGGGCGTGGACCGCTGGTGGCTGCTCAGCAGGACAGGGACGGGGGCTTCCGGCGAGATGCGGGTGACATCCCCGGTGATGTACTGGTCCAGCAGCAGATCACCCAGAATGGTGATGGCACCGTCATTCAGCGTGTCAGTCAAAAAACGTCCCTCCCTTCAGGAGACAAGGCAGTCCAGCAAGAATGCAGGACGGTTCAGGTGGCCGTGTTTCTGGCGAAGGTGAGTTTAGGATGTTTTTACCGTTCTGTCGTCAGGTGACCGCAAACAAGCCATGACAGGGCATGATTCTGCAAGGCAGATCATGTCATGAGCCATTATGGGAAAGGATCATCCGGGTAGCCGACATCCATCAGGCATAGGCCATCGGGGGGAGCGGTGGGGCCAGCCTTGCAGCGGTCCCGGGCTTCCAGTACTTCTTTCACACGGTCCGGGTGCCACTGGTGATGGCCGACCAGAGCCAGCGTTCCGACCATGTTGCGGACCTGATGGTGCAGGAAGGACCGGGCCTGCACGTCCACATGGACATGGTCGCCGGAGCGGGTGATGGTGAGTTCATCCAGCGTCCGCAGGGCGTCCCGGGCCTGGCAGGCCGCCGCCCGGAAGGAGGTGAAGTCATGCCCGCCCAGCAGATGGTTGGCGCCTTCCTGCATGGCCTCGACATCCAGCGGGGCACGGATGTGCCAGACGAACCCTTCCTGCATGGCCGGACGGGCCGGACGGTTGAGGATGGTATAGCGGTAACGCCGCCATGTGGCGGAGAAGCGGGCGTTCCAGCCCTCGGGAGCCGGGGCGGCTTCCAGAATGGAAATGGGGTGGGGCTTCAGATGGTAGCCGATGGCGTCCCGCACGGCCTTGCGGCTGAGGGGGGCATCATCGGGGAAGTCCAGATGGGCCACGAGTCCGGCGGCATGGACGCCTGAATCGGTCCGGCCCGCCGTCACGCTGCTGACCTTGCGGCCCTGCGTGAGATGCTCGGCGGCCTCCTCGATGAGCTGCTGGACGGACAGGCCACTTTTCTGGCGTTGCCAGCCAACATAGGGCCGCCCGTCAAATTCGATGCGGATGGCCCAGCGGCTGATGCCGGGCGGGGCGGCGTCAGTCAAGGCGCATCCCTCTGTCCAGTTTCGTGCCACGGAGGAAGGCCTCCCGGTCCATCATGGCCCGGCCCGGTTTCTGGATGCGTTCGATCCGCAGGCAGCCTGTCCCGCAGGCAATGGTCAGCCTGTCATCCAGAACCGTGCCCGGAGCAGGAGCCGAGGCCATGAGGGCGGCAGTTTCGGCCTCGTCAGGCAGGCTGACGGCTCCGATGCGGTAGGTCTGCCCCTCCAGCAGCGTGTAGCTGCCGGGCCACGGAATGAAGGCCCGTACCTGACGTTCAATCTCCGCGGCAGAACGGCCCCAGTCGATCTGCCCGTCCTTGCGTTCCAGCCTTGGAGCGTAGCAGCTCCGGGAATCATCCTGTGGAACGGCAGTTGGCTGTTCCTCCAGCGTGCGGACGACCAGCTGGGCACCGATCCCAGCCAGCCGGTCATGCAGGCTGCCTGCCGTGTCCTCGGGTGTGATGGGGGTGGCCTCGGAGAGAAGGACGGCTCCGGTATCCAGCCCCTTGTCCATCTGCATGATGCAGACGCCGCTTTTGGCATCTCCGGCCCGGATGGCGGACTGGATGGGCGAGGCCCCCCGCCAGCGGGGGAGCAGGCTGGCATGGATGTTCAGGCAGCCCAGCCGGGGAGCTTTCAGGATGGCTTCCGGCAGGATGAGGCCGTAGGCAGCCACGATGGCGGCATCGGCCTTCAGGCTCTGGAAGAAGGCCAGCTCCTCATCATTGTGGCGCAGTTTTTCCGGGGTCCGCACGGGAATGCCGAGCGCATCGGCTGCCTCATGAACGGGCTGACGCCGCAGGGCCTTGCCCCGGCCTGCGGGACGGGGGGGCTGCGTATAGACGGCGACAATCTCATGCCCGGCCTCGATCAGGCCGTGCAGGGCCGGGACGGAAAAATCCGGCGATCCCATGAAAACGAGGCGCATGGGTTATCGTCTCCGCTTCTGTTCCTTGGCCAGACGGCGCATGATCATGTTGCGCTTCAGGGAGGACAGATGATCGACGAACAGGATGCCATCAAGATGGTCGATTTCGTGCTGGATACAGGTGGCCAGCAGGCCGTCCGCATCCTGCTCGATGGTCTGGCCGTCCAGGTCACGATAGCGGACACGGATGGATTCCGGCCGGATGACCTCGGCATACTGGTTGGGGAGGGAGAGGCAGCCTTCCTCCCGCACGGCCAGGGTCTCGGTGGACTCGATGATCTCGGGATTGATGAGGACCATCGGTCGGCGGGGTTCATCCTCCCGGGCGACATCAACCAGCACGAAACGCTGGCTGAGCCCCACCTGCGGGGCGGCCAGACCTATGCCGGGGGCCTTGTACATGGCGGAGAACATGCCCGGCAGGGCCTCACGGAGGGCCGTCATGTCTTCCGGGCGGACCTCACGGGCCACCTGGCTCAGCACGGGCTGGGGGGCAACAAGGATTGATGTCGGGGCGATGTCATCAAGCCGGTCGAGAAACTCTAAATTTTTCATGGCAGGCATGTTAGCGGCTGGCTGTGTGTAATGCCAGCCTGTTCTTTGATGCGGCAGGCCGGGGCATGGCGGGCCTTGCATCATCGTCTTTCCATCCTCATATCAGCGGGGACGAGCGATGCCTTGTGTAGGGTCGTTCGTCTTCATTCACGTCTCGCTCCCTGAGGAGGCATTTTAGAGCCATGTCGTCTGGACGTCTTTTCACTTCCCCCATGTTTCTGGGGTTTGATCATCTGGAACAAATGCTTGAACGGGCATCAAAAACAGCATCGGATGGGTACCCGCCCTACAATATCGAACAGCTGAGCCGCACGGCACTCCGCATCACGCTGGCTGTTGCAGGTTTTGTCATGGATGATCTCCAGATCACCCAGGAAGACAACCAGCTCGTGATCCGTGGGCGGCAGGCGGATGACACGCAGGGGCGCGTTTTCCTGCACCGTGGGATTGCAGCACGGCAGTTTCACAAGGCCTTTGTTCTGGCAGAGGGAATCGAGATTGCTGGAGCCTGGCTGGATAACGGCCTGCTGCACATCGACCTTCATCGCCCGGAGCCGGAGGTGCGGGTGAAGCATATTGCCATCCAGCAGGGCAGTTCCGGGGGAGCCGTACGGGCCCCGGCACCACCAGCCCGTGATGTGGAGCTGGCCCGTGATCTTCCTCCTGTCGCAGAGGAGGAGCCTTTTGGCCGGGAATGATGAGAGGGGAGCTTCCGCCAGCGGCAGGCTGGCGGGAGACATGCAGGAGCGTGCCCGGGCGATGACGGGAGCGGAGCTGCGGGACTGGGGGATGAAGGAGGTCGCCTATTTCCGGACCATAACGCATGAGGGGGCCACGCTGGTGGCCATTCATGCAGCGGACGGCACCCCGGTCGGCATTGCCGAGGATGAGGACAGTGCCGTGGATGCCATTCTGGAGCAGGACATGGTGCCGACCTTCCTGCAATGAAGGGCCAGCCGTGGGGCTGCCCTTTCCTGGCGGAGGGAAGGCTGGATCATCGTCTGTTTTGCGAGCGGCAACGTGTCTGAATCCAGTCAAACAGCAGGCATAGGGGAAGGACTATGACGACCATGCAGGCGAGGTCGAGGAGGTCACTGTGTCCGATGCCCCAGTAGAGGCTCAGCTGGTGGGAGGTACGGTCCGAGATCATGCTGCACGTGACGAAAGAGCAGGTCTGTGAACCTTCGAACAGGATTTTTTTCATGGCCTCCCCAGTATCCGGCGTGGATATGGGCACATCCACTTTTCCTGACAGATACTGGCAGCTCATTATGGCAGGGGTGTGAAAGAATTTCCCCCCCTTACAGGGAGAAATTTTCTCCTAGATAGACCCGGCGCACGTCCTCGTTGGCGACGATGGCTTCCGGCGTTCCTTCCATCAGGACACGGCCGCCATGAAGTATGTAAGCCCGGTCGATGACCTCCAGCGTTTCACGCACGTTGTGGTCCGTGATGAGAACGCCGATGCCACGGTCCTTCAGATGGGAGACGAGGGCACGGATCTCGCTGACGGCAATGGGGTCGATCCCGGCCAGTGGCTCATCCAGAAGGATGTAGTTTGGCTGGCTTGCCAAGGCGCGGGCGATCTCGAGACGGCGGCGTTCACCCCCCGAGAGAGCCAGGGCAGGAGAGTGGCGCAGACGGGTGATGCCGAATTCAGCCAGCAGGCCATCCAGCATGGCCTGCCGCCTGTCCCGGTCCTTCTCGACGGCTTCCAGAGCAACAAGGATGTTCTGCTCGACATTGAGCCCTCGGAAAATGCTGGCTTCCTGCGGCAGATAACCGACTCCCAGCCTGGCCCGCCGGTACATGGGCAGGGGGGTGATGTCGGCACCGTCCAGAGTGATGCTGCCCATGTCTGTCTGCACCAGCCCGACAATCATGTAAAAGCTGGTCGTTTTTCCTGCACCATTCGGGCCAAGCAGCCCGACAGCCTCGCCACGCTGCACGTGGAGAGAGACATCATGGACGACGGTGCGCTTTTTGTAGCTTTTGCCGATACCCCGGGCAGCCAGGCCTGGTTTCCCCTGATTTTCCTGCATGGTCATTTGCCTGCCTCATTGGGGACGATCAGCCCCTGTACGGGATCGCTGGAGCCGGAGAGCATATGGGAGACGCCGGTCTTCATGTTCACGATGGCCTGCGAACCATTGTTCTGGTTCTGCCCCTGCGTGACACGGACATGGCCGATCAGCCGGGCCAGCTCCGGTCCGGCCAGATAGACGCCACGGTCCCCGGTGGCGGTCTGCCGGTCCGTACGGATGACCACATGGCCCCAGCCATAGGCCCGGTCCAGATTGCCACTCTTCGCTTTTTCCCCACCAGCAGCCTGGCTGGCCCTGTTGGCGGCTTTCTGGGCATCGGAAAGTTCCACAGCCTGCATGACATCAGCTGTGATGCGTTTGCCGTCACTGGTATTGACGGTCGCTTCTCCCCAGCCAATGGAGGTATGGGTCTGGGGGTGATATTCCACAAGGTCCCGAGCTGTCATGAGCTGACGGGGCGTAGTGAATTTCATGGCTTTGCCCGTCATCAGCAGGACGGCCCTGTCAACATCGTACAGCCCGTGATCGCCCCAGCCCTGATCTTCCAGATTGTAGATATGGACATGGCCGAAGGCCTCAACACGGTACAGTTCCATGTCGCTGCTGCCACCATTTTTCTGGCTCTCATCAGTACTGGATGTGCCTGCGGCCTGCTTTTTCGGGCGCAGATAACCGATGAGTGTATCGGCATCGACAGTCATGTCGCCCCGCTGGGCACGGGCACCCCCCGTCAGGGTAACGGTCTGGCGGTTATGGTCGTAGATCTCTTCTTTCTTCCAGAAAAGATGGACGACCTGCCCATGGGCCTGATCCCCGGGTGTCGGGTCGGCTGCCAGAGCAGTGGGAGAGGGGGCCAGGGCCTCGGCCAGAAGAAAACCGGCAGCGGCAAGAAAAGCATGAGGGCGGGAAAAAACAGGGAGACGCATCATGCTTCCTTTATGGGCTTTTCGGCGTTGCGGGAGAAGAGGGGGCGGGTGATAAATCCTCAAAATGATCCGTACGTCCGGCACCGAGGAACTGAAGAGTCCCTGTCTGCTGGTCCATGAAGGCGCCTTCTGCATCCTGCGTGCCGAAGGGCCCTTCGGCATGGACCCAGTCATGCGTGGCGATGACCTGCTGGGGCAGGTCAATATCGGCTGAAGGACTGTTCAGCAGGACGCCGTCACTGCGGTAGATCACGACATGGCCGTTCAGTGTCAGCGTCTGTTCGTGCTGGAGATACATGCCGCTATCCGCCCGGGCATGGACCCACTGATGATTGTGCAGCAGGATGTCAGCTTCAGGCTCGGTCATGTCGATGCGGTCCGGCTCGCTCTGGCGGGCAATGCGGGATGTGATGGTATAGGGGCGGTCCTGCGAATCAAGATCGTGGTAGGCGGCATGTTCCATCATGCCGCTATCCGTATGGGCATGACGCATGCTGGCCAGAATGGCGCTGTTCTGGTGGATCAGATGATTGATTTCCGGCCATATGGCGACCGAGAACAGCAGGAACATCGCAAGACCGGGGAGACCCCATTTGGCCCGCTTCAGCAGCAGGCTCCGTCTGGCCATGGCTTCGGCTGAAGGGGGCGTGCGCCGTCTGGCCATGCTTTCCTGTCGCATGGCATCCAGCTGGCGGGTCTTTTCCAGACGGTCCGGGTCAAAATCTTCCCGGTTGGGCTGCGGTGCGTTCATGAGAGACCTGCCCGCAGGAGATCATGCAGATGAAGAATCCCGACAGGGCGACGCTCTTCATCCAGAATGAAAAGACTGTTCACCGGGACAGGGCGGTCATTCATGAGGTGCCGTATGTCCTGAGCCCGCATGTCTGCCGTGCCCGTCAGGGGCGTGCGGTTCATGATCTCCACGGCCGTGGTGTTGTCGAGATCACGGTCCAAAGCGGGGCGGAGGTCACCATCGCTGATGAGCCCGGCAAGGCGGCCTTCGTCATCCAGAATGCCGATGCAGCCGAAACTCTTGTGGGTGATTTCCAGAATCACGGCACGAAGGGACATGTTTTCATGGCCCAGTGGCATGTCCTGCCCTGTATGCATGAAATTGCTGACGGGGCGGAGCTGGGCACCCAGCGTCCCTGCCGGATGCAGGAGACCGAAATCATGCGCATTGAAGCCACGGCGTTCCAGCAGGGCGATGGCCAGCGCATCCCCCAGGGCCAGCTGGAGCAGGCAGGAGGTCGTCGGGGCCAGTCCCATCGGGCAGGCTTCCGGCGCGGCAGGGAGGATGAGGGGAATCTGCACCGACTGGGCCAGTGTCGATGAGGCCCGTGTCGTAAAGGCGATCTGCGTGAGATTCAGGCGGGCTGCATGAAGCAGGACTGGCGCCAGCTCGTTGGTCTCGCCGGAATTGGAGAGATAGAGGATGACATCATCGGCCTCTACCATGCCGAGATCCCCGTGGGCGGCTTCGGCAGGATGAAGGAACAGTGATGGTGTTCCCGTGGAGGCCAGGGTGGCGTTGATCTTGCGACCGATATGGCCGGATTTCCCCATCCCTGTCAGGATGAGGCGGCCTTTCATGGACAGTATGGCAGTGAGAGCGGCTTCAAACCCTTCCTGCATGGGGCCACGCAGGCACGCCTCGAGCTGCTCAAGCCCCTGACGTTCTGTCTGGAGGGCACGGCAGGCGATCGAGAGGGAAGATGAGGTCATGGAGCAGCTATGTCAGGCACGATGGGCGAAAATGTCCGACACATCATAGCCCAGAAGATCCAGCTTTGCACGGGCAGGGAGGAAATCATAGCAGCTCTGCGCAAGATCACGCCGCCCTTCCCGGATGAGCATGGCTTCCAGCTTTTCCCAAAGGGCATGGAGATGCAGCACATCGGAGGCTGCATACTGGCGCTGCTCTTCTGTCAGGGTCGGGCTGCCCCAGTCGGAGCTCTGCTGCTGTTTGGACATCTCGACGCCCAGCAGCTCCCGGCTGAGATAGGCAAGGCCATGCCTGTCCGTGAAGGTATAGACAAGACGGGCGGCAATCTTCGTGCAGATGACGGAATTCAGCGTGATGCCGAGATAATGCTGGAGAACGGCCACGTCGAACCGGGCAAAATGCATCAGCTTGGTGACAGAACTGTCCTGAAGGAGCGCCTTGAGGTTGGGGCAGTGCCCGTAGCCACGCCCGCCCAGATGTTCCGGCACGAACTGTACGAGATGCGCCTGACCATCCCCGGCGGAAATCTGCACGAGGCAGAGGCGGTCCCGGTGGGGGTTGAGCCCCATGGTCTCGGTATCAATGGCGATGGAAGAGCCCAGCTCAAGATTGTCCGGGAGGTCGCCCTCATATAGATGAATGGCGTTACGCGGAGTGCTCATAGATTCACCGGATTTTCTGAGAGGGGACAATTCTGCCCTGCATGTCAGGGGAGAAAGCCTTGGTGCCCAGAAGAAGACTCGAACTTCCACGTCCTTGCGGACACAGGCACCTGAAGCCTGCGCGTCTACCAATTCCGCCATCTGGGCATAAAGCTGTAAGAGGAAGCTGTCTCCGTGAGGAAGCCGCCTCAGCTCTGTTGAAGATGCTTTTACGGCGCAGGAGGGGGGACGTCAATGAGGAAAATGCATCCTTTTGAAAAAAAACGAATGGAATGATGTCAGGGTGATAATAGGTCCGTTTCGGACTTATTTTGTAAAATGAAAATGACAATCATGCGCATTTTCAGGATGTTATGACACTCATTAGGTAAGCGGTACTGTCTGGTCTTTTATGGTTGAGCTGTTTAGTGCTGGGGCGACAAGGACCATTCTGCGCTTCACGGTGCAGGCAAGACGGGGATTGATGTCATAATGGCTGAACAGATGCTGCGGTTCGTAAACTGCTCCCAGAAACTCCCGGACAAACGCTCGGCTGCCGAGAGACGGAAGGATTTTGGCGAGATTTACGCCGGGTTCAGCCCTCAGAGGGCGCAGGAGCAGGCGTCACGCTGTTCCCAGTGTGGGATTCCGTACTGCACGGTCCACTGCCCGCTGGGCAATGTCATTCCCGAATGGCTGCGCCTGACGACGGAAGGGCGGCTGAAGGAAGCCTATGAACTTTCCTCCAGCACCAACAGCTTTCCGGAAATCTGTGGCCGCATCTGCCCGCAGGACCGCCTCTGTGAAGGGAATTGCGTCATCCGTCCGGGTTTCAGCAGCGTGACCATCGGGGCCGTGGAGCGGTATGTTACCGAGACGGCCTTTGCGGAAGGCTGGGTCCTGCCCCGTCTGCCCGCCGAGGAAACGGGGCAGAGCGTGGGGATTGTCGGGTCCGGCCCGGCCGGTCTTGCCTGTGCCGAGCGTCTGCGGGCCGCAGGGCATGAGGTGCACGTCTATGAACGGCAGGGAAAACCCGGCGGGCTGCTGATGTACGGGATTCCGGGCTTCAAGCTGGACAAGAGCGTCGTGGAACGTCGCTGGAAGCTGCTGGAGGAACAGGGAATCATCTTCCACCTGGGGCAGTCCGTCGGGCATGGCGATGGTGCTCTGCCTCTGGAGGAACTGCGTCAGCGGCATGATGCCGTGTTTCTGGCCACGGGTGTGTATCGTGCCCGGCAGGTGAAGGGGCCGGGGGCCGGTCTGGCCAACGTGGTGGAGGCCCTTCCTTACCTCAAGGCCTCCCAGACGGAGCATGAGACTGCTGGCCTGACAGCGAAAGGCAAACGTGTCGTGGTGCTGGGGGGCGGTGATACCGCCATGGACTGCGTCCGCACGGCCATCCGGCAGGGGGCGAAGGAAGTGGTCTGCGCCTATCGTCGGGACCGTGACAACATGCCCGGCTCCCGTCAGGAGGTTCTCAATGCGGAGGAAGAGGGAGCCCGCTTTGAGTGGATGCTGACACCGGAGGCCTTCCTTGGCGATGACAGGGTGAAGGCCGTCCGCCTGCGGGAGATGCGCCTCGGGGCAGCTGATGCGGCGGGCCGCCGGGCCGTGGAGCCGACGGAATCGACTCGTGAACTGAAGGCCGATCTGGTCATCTGTGCGCTGGGGTTCGAGCCGGAAGACCTGCCGGACCTCTGGAACCGGCCCGACCTTGCCGTGACACGGTGGGGCACGCTGGAGGTCTCCGGCAGCGGGCATGAAACCAGCCTGCCGGGTGTCTTTGCCGGTGGGGACATCGTCCGGGGGGCGAGCCTCGTCGTCTGGGCCATCCGGGACGGGCGGGACGCCGCCGATTCCATCATGAACCATCTGTCTGCCGGGGCTGCCCGGACCGCAACATCTGTCGGGGAGTGTGCCTGATGACCACCATGAACGAAACCACGACCATGACATCCGCTCCGGAAACGGCACGGGACTTCGTGAAGGCCTATCAGGCCAATGTTGAACGGCTGGAAGGGCTGTATGACCCGGCGCAGGAGCATGATGCCTGTGGTGTGGGGCTTGTGGCGGCGATGGATGGCAGGCCCAGCCGTGCCGTGGTGCAGGCGGGCATCGAGGCCCTGGGCAACATCTGGCACCGTGGTGCCGTCGATGCTGATGGCAAGACGGGGGACGGGGCTGGCATCCACGTGGAAATCCCGCAGAATTTCTTTGAGGATGCCATCCATAATGCGGGTGACCTGCGGATCGAGGGACGCATCTCCGTCGGGATGGTCTTCCTGCCCCGCACGGACCTGGGAGCGCAGGAACGCTGCCGCCAGATCATCGAGACGGAAATCCTGCGGTTCGGCTACGGCATCTATGGCTGGCGTCAGGTGCCGATTGATACGGCCTGCATTGGCGAGAAGGCCAACGAGACCCGCCCCGAGATTGAGCAGATCATGATCCGCAACACGCTGGGGCGTGATGAGGAAACGCTGGAACGGGACCTCTACGTCATCCGTCGTCGGATCGAGCAGGCGGCGACACGGGCACAGGTGGAGCTGTACATCTGCTCCCTGTCCTGCCGTTCCCTCATCTACAAGGGCATGTTTCTGGCGGAAAACCTGACGGATTTTTACCCGGACCTGCTGGATGAACGGTTTGTCTCCCGTTTTGCCATCTATCACCAGCGTTATTCCACCAACACCTTCCCGAAATGGAAGCTCGCCCAGCCTTTCCGCAAGATCGCCCATAACGGGGAGATCAACACGCTCTCCGGCAACGTCAACTGGATGCGGGCGCATGAGACACGGCTGAGCAGCCCGGTGCTGGATGACTACATGGAGGCCCTCAAGCCGGTCGTGCAGGTGGCGGGGTCCGACACGGCCGCTCTGGACAATGTCTTCGAGCTTCTGACCTTCGCTGGACGGACGGCACCATCGGCCAAGGCCCTGCTGATCCCGGCAGCGGCGGGGGCGAATTCTTCCCTGTCCGCCCGGGCCAAGGCATTCTACCGCTACTGCAATGCCGTCATCGAGCCGTGGGACGGTCCGGCAGCCCTGTGCGGGACGGATGGCCGCTGGATCATCGCCGGTCTGGACAGGGCCGGTCTGCGGCCGCTGCGCTACAGCATCACGAAGGACGGGCTGCTGATCGTCGGGTCCGAGACGGGCATGGTGCGTGTGCCGGATGAGGCCATCGCCCTGCGTGGGCGGCTCGGGCCGGGGCAGACCCTTGCGCTGGACCTTGATGAAGCCCGTTTCTACACGCCGGATGACGTGCTGGACATGCTTATCAACCGGCAGGATTATGAAAGCTGGATCAGGGACGGCATCGAGGATGTCGGGCCGCTGATGGCTCGGGTGACGGAACCGGACGGCATTGATGCGGAGACGCTGCGCCGTCGCCAGCTGGCCGTCAACCTGACCTATGAGGACATGGAGGCCACGCTCCAGCCGATGGTGGAGAATGGCAGCGAGGCTCTGGCCTCCATGGGGGATGACACGCCGCTTCAGGTGCTGTCCCGGCATTATCGGGGGCTGTCCCACTATTTCCGGCAGGGATTCAGCCAGGTGACGAATCCGCCGATCGACAGTCTGCGGGAAACACGGGCCATGAGCCTGGTGACGAGGCTGGGCAATCTGGGCAACATCCTTGCCGAGGAAGCGGGCCAGTGCCAGCTTCTCCAGCTTTCCAGCCCCATCCTGACGAATGGCGAATTCAGCCGTCTTCAGGAGATGTGCGGCAGGCAGGGTGAGGTCATCGACTGTACCTTCCCGCTGGCCGAGGGCGAGGACGGGATGCGGGCGGCCCTGACGCAGATATGCCAGAAGGCCGAGGATGCCGTGCGGGGTGGCTGTGCCCATCTCTTTCTGACCGATGAACACGCCACGGAGGACCGTGTGGCGGTTCCCATGGTGCTGGCCGTGGCGGCCGTGCATGTCCATCTCACCAATCACAGCCTGCGGACCTTCACCTCCGTGAATGTCCGGGCCTCCGATGTGCTGGACGTGCACAGCCTCGCCGTGATGGTCGGAGTGGGGGCCTCCACGGTCAATCCGTGGCTGGCCCAGCAGAGCATTGCCGATCGTCTCCAGCGGGGGCTGTTCGGAAAGATGACCCTGCGGCAGGCCATGGAGCAGTACCGCAAGGCCGTGGACAAGGGGCTGCTCAAGATCATGTCCAAGGCGGGGATTTCGGTCGTTTCGGCCTATCGTGGCGGGTACAATTTCGAGGCGATCGGCCTCTCCCGTGCGCTTGTGGCCGAGTTCTTCCCCGGCATGGCGTCCCGCATTTCGGGCATCGGCCTGCCCGGTATCGCCCGGAACGTCATCAAGGCGCACAGGCAGGCATGGCAGCCCGCCAACGTGTCTCCGCTGCCCATCGGGGGGCGGTACAAGATCCGCCCGGGTGGGGAGGCGCACTCCTTTTCGGCCAGTGCGGTCCACATGCTTCAGACGGCGGTGCAGGCCAACAGCTACAGGCTCTTCCGCCGTTATGCGGACGCTCTGGAGGCGCAGGAGCCGGTCGCCCTGCGTGATCTGCTGGATTTCCGTTCCAGCGCACGGTCCATTGACGTGGATGACGTGGAAGGCATCACCCAGATCCGCCGCAGGCTGGTTGCCCCGGGCATCTCCCTCGGTGCGCTGAGTCCGGAAGCGCATGAGACGCTGGCCATCGCCATGAACCGCATCGGGGCGAAGTCCGATTCCGGCGAGGGAGGCGAGGACCCGGCCCGGGCCACACCACGGCCCAACGGGGACAATGCGTCCTCGGCCATCAAGCAGGTGGCGTCCGGCCGCTTCGGCGTGACGGCGGAATATCTCAACAATTGCCGGGAGCTGGAGATCAAGGTTGCACAGGGGGCCAAGCCGGGTGAGGGAGGCCAGCTTCCGGGCTTCAAGGTCACGGAGCTGATCGCCCGTCTCCGTCATGCCACGCCGGGCGTCACGCTGATCTCGCCGCCGCCGCATCATGACATCTATTCCATCGAGGACCTTGCCCAGCTGATCTACGACCTCAAGCAGATCAATCCGGAGGCGACCGTGACGGTGAAGCTCGTGGCCCGGACGGGCATCGGGACCATCGCCGCCGGTGTGGCCAAGGCCAAGGCTGATGCCATCCTGATCTCCGGCCATTCCGGTGGGACGGGGGCCAGTGCCCAGTCTTCCATCTATTATGCCGGCCTGCCGTGGGAAATGGGGCTGAGCGAGACCCATCAGGTGCTGATGCTCAACCGTCTGCGCCACCGGCTGAAGCTGCGCGTTGATGGTGGAATCAAGACCGGGCGTGACGTGGTGATCGCCGCCATGCTGGGGGCCGAGGAGTTCGGCATCGGTACGGCGGCTCTTGTGGCGATGGGCTGCATCATGGTGCGGCAGTGCCATACCAATACCTGCCCTGTCGGTGTCTGCGTGCAGGATGAGGAGCTGCGGAAGAAGTTCGAGGGCACGCCGGAGAAGGTCATCAACCTGTTCACGCTGATCGCCGAGGATGTCCGCAACATTCTGGCCCGTCTGGGATACCGCTCCCTTGAGGAGATCATCGGCCGGACGGACCTGCTCCATCAGGTCTATCGTGGCTCGGATTATCTGGATGATCTGGACCTCAACGCCCTGCTGGTGCAGGCGGATACGGGCGGCTTTGCCCGTCACTGCACGCTGGAGGGCCGCAATGAGGTCCCGGACACGCTGGATGCACAGATCATCGCCGATGCGCAGCCGCTGTTCGAGCGGCGGGAGAAGCTGCATCTGCACTATATCGTCCGCAACACGCATCGTGCGGTGGGGACGAGGCTGTCATCCCTCATCACCCGTCGCTTCGGCATGGCCAGCCTGCCGGAAGGGCATCTGACGCTCTCCCTGCGTGGGTCTGCCGGTCAGTCCCTTGGGGCCTTCGCCGTACAGGGGCTGCGCATCGAGGTGGAAGGTGATGCCAACGATTATGTCGGCAAGGGCCTCTCCGGGGCCACTCTGGTGCTGCGGCCCAGCAGTGCGACACCCTGCGCCACGGAGAAGAATTCCATCATCGGCAACACGGTGCTTTATGGTGCGACGGCGGGAGCACTCTTTGCCGCCGGGCAGGCCGGGGAACGGTTCGCCGTGCGGAACTCCGGTGCCGTGGCCGTGGTGGAAGGCTGTGGCTCCAATGGCTGCGAATACATGACAGGCGGTACGGTCGTTGTTCTGGGCAAGGCCGGGGACAATTTCGGGGCAGGCTTCACGGGTGGTACGGCCTATGTGCTGGACCGTGATGGCGATTTCCCGAAACGGGTGAATCACGACACGGTCATGTGCCAGCCCGTGACGGCCAGACGGTGGAAAGATGAGCTGCGGGGCCTCGTGGAGCGGCACGAGCGTGAGACGGGCAGTGCCTATGCGGCGGATCTTCTTCACCACTGGGAGGAGGTTCTGCCGAAATTCTGGCATGTCGTGCCGAAGGATTATGCCAGCATCATCGGGTATGAGGAGGCCGATCTCAGAAGCCTGTCAGCCTGACAGGGGCCACCCGGGCAGGGCTGCGGGGCTGGAGGATGGACCGTGACAGAAAAGAGAGTTTTCACAGCCCCCTCGCTTGGCTAGTCTGCAGGGATGATGACATCATTTCTCAAGACACGCTCCTTTGCCCGTCTGCCGGAAGGCAGGCAGGTTTCCGCCCCGGAAGGTGAGGCGGCTGCGCCCGTGGCTGCCCCCCGCTGGGACCTTTCCGACCTCTATGCCTCCCCGGAGGACCCGGCCATTGAATCGGATTTCGTCCGGCTGGACCATGAGGCCCGGACATTTGAAAGCCGCTGGAAGGGTACGCTGGGTAAGGTCTCTCCGGCCGATCTGGCCCATGCCCTCCAGGGTTATGAGGTGATCGAGGAAGGGCTGGGGAAGATCGGTTCCTATTCCCAGCTTCTCTTTGCAGCCCACACGACCGACCCTGCCTGTGGCCGTTTCGCCCAGAGCGTGCGGGAGCGTCTGACCGCTATTTCAGCTTTCCTGCTGTTCTTCCCGCTGGAGCTGAACCGGCTGGATGATGCAGCCCTTGAGAAAGGCTTCAGCGAGAATGCGGAGCTGGCCTCATGGAAGCCTTATCTGCGGGACCTGCGGGTCTTCCGCCCCTATCAGCTTTCCGATGAGGTTGAGCGTGTTCTGATGGACATGGCCGTCTCTGGCCGGAATGCGTGGGTGCGGCTGTTTGACGAGACCATGGCCGGGCTGATGGTCTCCTTCGAGGGGAAAGAGCAGCCGCTGGGCGACGTGTTCAATTACATGACGGACAGCGACCGGAAAAAGCGGGAAGGGGCGGCTAGGGCCATCAGTGCCACGCTGGCAGCCAACAACAAGCTGCTGGTGGGCATCACCAACACGCTGGCCAAGGACAAGGCCACGATTGATACCATGCGGGGTTACCCCCGGCCTGTCAGCAGTCGCAACCGGGCGAACATGGTGGAAGACGAGGTGGTGGATGCGCTGGTGGATGCCGTGCAGTCGTCCTTCTCCCGTCTCTCCCACCGTTATTACGGCATGAAGGCCCGCTGGCTGGGGCTGGACAAGCTGGAACACTGGGACCGCAATGCCCCGCTGCCCGATGTGCAGGACAGGCGGCTGAGCTGGGATGAGGGCAAGGCGATCGTCCAGCGTGCCTATCAGGATTTTGATGAGGAGATGGGCCGCCATGCCAGCACGTTCCTCAACAGCCCGTGGATCGATGCGGCAGCCGTACCGGGCAAGTCTTCCGGGGCGTTTGCCCATCCGGTCGTGCCCTCCGTGCATCCTTACCTGCTGATGAACTATCATGGCCGTCCTCGTGACGTCATGACGCTGGCCCATGAGATGGGGCACGGCATCCATCAGATGCTGGCCGGGAAGAAGCAGGGCTATCTCCGTTCCGACACGCCGCTGACGCTGGCCGAGACGGCCTCTGTCTTCGGGGAGATGCTGACCTTCCAGTCCCTGCTGGATGCGGAGAGTGATCCGAAACGCCGTCATCATCTGCTGGCCTCCAAGGTGGAGGACATGCTGAACACGGTCGTGCGGCAGATCGCCTTCTACCAGTTCGAGGTGCAGGTGCATGATGAACGCCGCAGGGGCGAAATCCCTGCCGAGCGTCTTGGTGAAATCTGGCGGGACGTGCAGACACGCAGCCTTGGCCCGGCCTTCAGCTTCACCCCGGATTATGACCTCTACTGGTCATACATTCCGCATTTCATCCACTCGCCTTTCTACGTGTACGCCTATGCCTTTGGCGACTGTCTGGTGAATGCGCTTTATGGCGTGTATCAGGACAGCCCGGCAGGCTTTGCGGAAAAATACAAGGAGATGCTTGCCGCCGGTGGCACGTTGCGCCATCAGGAGCTGCTCGCACCGTTCGGGCTGAATGCCGGTGATCCGTCCTTCTGGAACCGTGGTCTGGATGTCATTTCCGGGCTGATCGACCAGCTTGAGGCTGAACCGGCTGCATGAGGATGAAAGCCGGCCTGCACGCCATGCAGGCTGGCACACTGCCTGACAGGGCAACAGGTAAGGGTTGAGATCATGGCACGTGAACGTGACATCGACAGGACGGGCTTTGTCGATAACATGCAGCGCATGTTCCGGGCCTCCAGCATGGTGGGGGGTGTTGCGGCCCGCATGGCCGGGCACAAGCTGGGCCTGCGGAGCAACACGACCAGCCATGCGGAGGAGCTGCGGGCCGTTCTGGGCAACCTGAAAGGTCCGATGATGAAGGCTGCCCAGCTTCTCTCGACCATTCCCGGTGCCCTGCCTGATGACTATGCCGAGGAGCTGGCCCATCTCCAGGCCAATGCGCCGCCAATGGGATGGAACTTCGTCCAGCGGCGGATGAGGGCCGAGCTGGGGGCGGGGTGGGAATCCCGCTTCCGGTCTTTCAGCCATGAGGCCGTGGCGGCGGCGTCACTGGGGCAGGTGCATCGTGCGGCTCTGGCCGACGGGCGGGAGGTGGCCTGCAAGCTGCAATATCCCGGCATGGCGGGAGCCATGGAGCAGGACCTCCGGCAGCTGAAGCGGGGTCTGGGCGTGTTCAGCCTCGTGGGCAATGCCATCCGGCAGGATGAGGTCTATGCCGAACTGGCCGAACGGATGCGGGAAGAGCTGGACTACACACGGGAGGCCAGCCACCTGCGGCTCTACAGGCTCATGCTGGCGGACGTGCCGGAAGTTACCGTGCCTGCTCCCGTACCCGGGCTGGTCACGGAACGGCTGCTGACGATGGACTGGGTGGGGGGCCGCTCCATGAAGTCCGTGCTGGAGGAACAGCTCCCGCAGGAAGAGCGCAACGCCATTGCAATTGCGCTGTTCAAGGCTTGGTACAGGCCCGTCTATCATTATGGTGTCGTGCATGGTGACCCGCATATGGGCAATTTCACCGTGCGGCAGGATGGTGGGCTGAACCTGCTGGATTTCGGTTCCGTACGCATTTTCTCGCCCCGGTTTGTCGGTGGTGTCCTGTCTCTCTTCGATGCCCTGCGGGATGGCGATGAGGAACGGGCCTACGAGGCCTATCATGACTGGGGCTTCAGGGACATTTCACGGGAGCGGGCTGCCGTGCTCAATGAGTGGGCACGCTTCTTCTATCGTCCTCTCATGACGGATGAAATCTGCAATGTGGAAGAGAGCAACAACCCGCAGGAGGCCCGCCGGGTGCTGGAGCATGTCTATGACGGGCTGAAGCGCACGGGCGGCATCACTCTGCCACGGGAATTCGTCATGCTGGACCGCTCAGCCATCGGGCTGGGCAGTGCCTTCCTGCGGCTGGGAGCACGGGTGAACTGGCACCGGCTCTTCATGGAGCTGACGCAGGATTTCAATGTGGATGTTCTGGCGGCCCGGCAGAAGGATGCCCTGCGGAAGGCGCAGGTCCAGCCCGCCAGATGAAGGCAAGGCCGGACGGGTGAGCATACCGGTCCGGCCTTGCCTGTCAGGATGGGCAGGGAACTGTCAGCGGAAGAATTTGCTCAGCAGGTTGCCGCCGATTTCCTGGATCACGTCCTGCTGGAGGGCCTTGCCGAAGCTGGCGAAGCCGCTGCTCTGCTCACCGGAGCTTTCGCCCCCGTTTTTCTCGCCGAGATGGCTCACCAGACCGGCCAGCTGGCCGACGAGGTCTCCGGCATGGCCCTGGCCATTCTGGAAGATGGAGGAAATCTGCTGGAGGCTCGCAGCCCATTCCCCGGCCTGTGTGTCGCCATTCTGCGAGGCGTCCTGCATCTGGCCGATCAGCCGGTCAATCAGCTGGAAGGCCTGCTGCGCCGTGTTGCGGAACTGCGTGTAGCTCTGCTCGATCTGTTCGATATCCATAAGGTTCTGACCTTTTTGTGGAAGTGGAGCCTCATTGGGCAGTGAAGAGGCGGTGTGATGGTAAACGACCCTGTAAAAACTGCCAGTCTTTTTATGAGGAATGAACAGCCGGAAACGGGTGGCTCCATTTATTCCGTCAGAGGCATCTTGTGGTGGCAGGAACATGCTCCCATCTAGGGGCCATGGCAGTTTCTTCGTCGTCCCGCAGAAAGAAAAAACCGGTCGCGCCCCGTCAGACGGATTTTTTCCCTGAAAAACAGCCCGCCAAACCGAAGACCAACCGGTTTGTCGTCAAATCGGATTACGAACCCTCCGGGGACCAGCCGCAGGCGATTGCCGCCCTGCTGGACGGGTTGCAGGCCGGGGAGCGGGATCAGGTGCTGATGGGCGTGACGGGGTCGGGCAAGACCTTCACCATGGCCAAGGTGATCGAGGCGGCGCAGCGGCCCACGCTCATCATGGCTCCCAACAAGACACTGGCGGCCCAGCTCTATAGTGAGATGAAACAGTTCTTCCCCGACAATGCGGTGGAATATTTCGTTTCCTACTATGATTACTATCAGCCGGAAGCCTATGTGCCCCGCTCGGATACCTTCATCGAGAAGGACAGCCAGCGCAATGAGCGCATCGACCGGATGCGCCATGCTGCCACGCAGGCCCTGCTGGAAAGGAACGATGTCATCATCGTGGCCTCCGTGTCCTGCATTTATGGTATCGGCTCGCCCGAATCCTATGCCCGCATGAAAATCCGCCTCGTGCCGGGGGAGATCATCGATCGGGACGACCTGATCCGCCATCTGGTGGAGCTGCAATACCAGCGGAATGATCTGGCCTTCGAGCGTGGGTCATTCCGGGTGCGGGGGGAGCAGGTGGACATTTTCCCCATCCAGAACGAGGACAGGGCGTGGCGTGTCATGCTCTTCGGGGATGAGGTGGAAAGCATCACCGAATTCGACCCGCTGACGGGGGAGAAGACGGCTGATCTGGAAGAGGTCAGCCTCTATGCCAGCTCCCATTATGTGACGCCCCGCCCAACGCTCAATCAGGCGATGGTCAGCATCAAGGATGAACTGCAGGACCGCATCCAGTATTTCAGGGACAAGGGAAAGCCGCTGGAGGAAGAACGCATCCTTCAACGGACCAATTTTGATCTGGAAATGCTGGAAACGACAGGCGTCTGCAAGGGAATTGAGAACTATTCCCGCTATCTTTCAGGTCGCCGTCCCGGTGATCCGCCGCCAACCCTCTTTGAATATCTGCCGGAAGATGCCCTGCTGATCGTGGATGAAAGCCATGTCGGTGTGCCCCAGATTGGCGGGATGGAACGGGGGGACCGTGCCCGCAAGGAAACGCTGGCAGATTTCGGGTTCCGTCTTCCCTCCTGTCTGGATAACCGGCCCCTGTCTTTTTCGGAGTGGGATGCCTTCCGGCCGCAGAGCATCTTCGTGTCCGCCACGCCGGGGCCGTGGGAGATGGAACAGACGGAAGGCGTGTTTGCCGAGCAGATCATCCGTCCGACCGGCCTGACAGACCCCATCACCATCATCCGACCCGTGGAAGGGCAGGTGGACGACCTGCTGCATGAGGCCAGGGCAACCATTGCCGAGAATGGCCGTGTCCTCGTCACGACCCTGACCAAGCGCATGGCTGAGGACCTGACGGAATATCTTTCCGAACATGGCGTGAAGGTGCGGTATCTCCATTCCGACATTGATACGCTGGAGCGCATGGAGATCATCCGGGACCTGCGGCTGGGGGCCTTTGATGTTCTTGTGGGCATCAACCTGCTGCGGGAAGGGCTGGATATTCCCGAATGTGCCCTTGTGGCGATTCTCGATGCGGACAAGGAAGGCTTCCTGCGGTCCCGCACCTCTCTTGTGCAGACGATTGGCCGTGCGGCCCGTAACGTGAATGGCCGTGTCCTGCTCTATGCGGACAAGGAGACGGACAGCCTGCGTTACGCCATCGAGGAAACGGCCCGCCGCCGGGAAAAGCAGATGGCCTGGAACGAGGCGCACGGCATCACGCCGCAGACGGTCCGCAGCCGCATCAGCGACACGCTCTTTCAGGAAGAGCTGGCGGGCAAGGAAGCTCCGCCGGAGTCTGATCCACAGCTCACCATTGACGATCTGCGCAAGAAAATGCGTGAAGCAGCAGCTGAGCTGGACTTTGAACAGGCCGCCGCCCTGCGGGACGAGATTCACCGGCGGGAGGCCAGTGACATTGGCCTCATTGCTCCGGCCCCGGCAGCTTCGCAGGCCAGACAACGCAAGACGACCAGACGGAAAAAGAAGGACTGACCATGCTGGAACTCAAGAGAGACGGGCAGAGCCTGACCATCCTGCCGGAGACGGGGGCTGCCCTTGGCCAGTGGCAGGTGCAGGGGCATGAGATGCTCCGTCCGGTCGCCAATCCGGCCCTGCGGAACCAGAAGGGCGTGGCCGTGGGGGCCTATCCTCTGCTGCCCTATGTCAACAGGATTGCAGACGGCCATTTTGCCTTCGGGGGAGAGGAGCACAGGCTTGTCCCCAACATGGAGGGCTGCCCGCATCCCATCCATGGCAATGGCTGGGAGCATGAATGGCAGGTGGCGCACAGAACGGACAGTCACGCCATCCTGACTTTCGATCACACGCCTTCTGATGATGAAGCCGGTCGGGGGGAATGGCCCTATGCCTATCGGGCCGTCATGTCCTACGAGCTGCGGGCGGACGGGCTGCATGTCTCCATCGTGATCCGGAACAGCGATACGGTCGATCAGCCGGTCGGTCTGGGGTTCCATCCTTTCTTCCATTCGGAGGCTAAATCCCGCCTGAAATTCGCAGCGGACTCGGTCTGGCTGACGGACGGTCACGGCCTGCCGACCGAAAAAAAATCCTGCGAAGGTGAGTGGGATTTTTCGACAGGGCAGGCCCTTGAGGAGCTGAAGCTGGATAACGGGTTTGCCGGGTTTGCCGGTCAGGCCCGGCTGGAGCAGCCCGGGGGTCTGCCAGACCTGACGGTGGAAGCGGACCGGATTTTCTCGCATCTGGTGGTCTTCTCCCAGCCGGAGGAGGGCTATGTGGCCATCGAGCCGGTCACGAGCATGACGGATGCCCTCAACAGGCCGGAGATCGCCGGGCGTGGTGTGCATGTGCTGGCACCGGGGCAGAGCCTTGGTGGCATGATCCGCTTCCGTGCTGATGTCTCACGTCGTCCGGCGGAAGGCTGACGCCGCATGGCCGCCGAGAAGATTGCCCTGCACCGTTATCTTTCCCCACAGGGTGCGGCCCGGATGCGGGCGGAGCTGAAAGAGCTGACCCAGAAGGAGCGGCCGCAGGTCGTGGAGGTCGTCTCATGGGCGGCGAGTAATGGCGACCGTTCGGAGAATGCGGACTACCAGTATGGCAAACGCCGCCTGCGGGAGATCGACCGGCGCATCCGGTTCCTGACGAAACGGCTGGATCAGGCCGTGATTGTGGACCCGGCAGCCCAGACCAACCGGAACCGTGTCTTCTTCGGCGCCACCGTCTGCTATGCGGATGAGGAGGACCGTCATTATACCGTGACGATTCTTGGCGTGGATGAGTCCCGGCTGGAGCATGGGGAGGTCAGCCTGCAGGCTCCGGTGGCCCGTGCTCTCATGAAAGCGGCCGTGCATGACGAGGTCACCATGCAGACACCATCCGGCCCTGTCCTTGTGGAAGTGCTGTCCATCGCTTATCCAGACCCGGCCTGATATGGTGGGGGCCTGAAAGAAACCGTTCGGTCCTGAACTGCTTTTGCGGAGTTATTCTTATGGTCCAGTCCTCTTCCTCCCGGCGGCGTGTTGCCGTGCAGATGGACCCGCTGGAAGACATCAACATCGATGGTGATTCCACCTTTGCCCTGATGCTGGAAGCCCAGCGTCGTGGGCACGAGCTGCATGTCTATCACCCCACCACCCTGTCCCTGCTGGAAGGAAAGGGCACGGCAGGCCGTCTTCAGGCCCGGAGCCGCAGGGTGACCGTACAGCGGAAGAAAGGCGATCATGCTGCCTTTGGCCCGGAGGAGGTTCTGGACATCGGCTCATGTGATGTCGTGCTCATGCGGCAGGACCCGCCTTTCGACATGGGCTACATCACGGCCACCCACATGCTGGAGCATGTTCATGGCACGGGCGAGGGGCAGGCCCTCGTGGTGAATGATCCGGTATCCGTACGCAATGCACCGGAGAAGCTGCTGGTCACGCATTTCCCTCAGCTCATGCCGCCAACGCTGGTGACGTGGGACCGGGAGGCGATTGCCGCTTTCCGGCAGAAGCACAGGGACATCATCCTGAAGCCGCTTTATGGCAATGGTGGAGCGGGCATCTTCCGGGTGAAGGAGGATGACGAGAATTTCTCCTCCCTGCTGGAGATGCACTTCTCCCGCTCCCGTGAACCGCTGATGGTGCAGCGTTATGAGCCTGCCGTGCGGCTGGGGGACAAGCGCATCATCCTTGTGGATGGCGAGCCGATCGGGGCAATCAACCGTGTTCCTGCGCAGGGTGATGCCCGGTCCAACATGCATGTCGGCGGCCGTGCCGAGCGTGTGGAACTGACGGACCGTGACAGGGAAATCTGCCGGACCATCGGCCCGTACCTGAAGGAACATGGCCTCATTTTCACGGGGATTGACGTGATCGGGAACTGGCTGACGGAGATCAACGTCACCTCCCCGACGGGCCTACAGGAACTGGACCGTTTTGATGGCATCAACAGTGCCGGGATGATCTGGGACTGCATCGAGGCCCGTCTTTCCTGAAAGGAAACATGGAAGCGGCCTGGCCCTATGGTCAGGCCTTTCACCTGTTTGGTGTCTGGTCCGTTTCCCGTGTTACGGTCTCGTGGGGAGGCTCTTCCGGTGATGTGGAGCCGTCCTCTGTCCTGGCATCTTTTTCAGGGTCGGAAGGATAGAGATTGTCCCGGAATGGAATGGGTACGCCATCAGAGAAATATCCATTTTCCACCTTCAGGTCCCTGGATGGTCTGTCCCGGCTGAACCTGTTGATGAGCCATGGAAACAGTCTTTCATGGTAATAGACGACATAAAGGGCTACCCAGAAAAACAGGCAGAGAAGGGCCAATATGAGATCGAGATGCTTCATCGTGTGATCCAGTCATGAGTTCTGGTTCTGTTCTGGACAGGTAGACCAAATTTTTTCGCATAATATCGTCAGAATACCTTGTCAGCCAAGGGCGTTGGGGGGCAAGAAAGGGGCGGACTGATCGGTATCAGTAGCGATAATGCTCCCCGCTTTGTTGGGGGCAGACAGTTGAGGCTGCATTTTCATGGTGTCTTCCCTTAAACCCCGTTCTTCCCTCGATGCTGACAGCGTACGTGATGCCTATCGCCGTTGGGCCCGCATGTACGACAAGGTTTTTGGCGGTGTATCCGCTTTCGGGCGACGGCGGGCCGTGGCGGCTGTCAATGCGCTTCCGGGCACGCGTGTGCTGGAGGTGGGAGTTGGAACCGGGCTGGCCCTTCCTTCCTACAGGTCCGACAAACGCATTACAGGAATCGACCTCTCGGAAGACATGCTGGCCCTTGCCCGGGAGCGTGTGAAGAGGGAAGGTCTCCGTAATGTTGATGAACTTATGGTGATGGACGCCGAACATACCACCTTTGCCGATAACAGCTTTGATATCGCCGTCGGCATGTTCGTGGCCTCTGTCGTGCCTCATCCGGACCTGCTTCTGGCAGAGTTGAAGAGGGTGGTGAAACCGGGGGGACACATCCTTTTTGTCAACCATTTCCTTGCCCGTGGGGGCCTTCGGCTGAAGGTGGAGAAGGTCATGGCCCGGGCCTCCCGTGCGCTGGGCTGGCATCCTGATTTTGCCATTGAATCCCTGCTTCCACCGGAGGATATGGCCCGGGCGACCATCGTGCCCGTCCCTCCGGCGGGTCTGTTCACCCTCGTGACATTGCCGCCTGAGAAGACTAAGTAGGGGAAATCCATCTGCCTCCGAGAAAGGCAGATGTTTCATGGTGGCAACAGGCTGGCGGAATAGAGTGACTTCAAGGCCGTTATTTCAGACAGTATCTTCATCCCGTCATGGGAGAAGCGGTGGGGCGTTTTTTCTGCTGGCGTTGTTTGCTGGCATGTTGGGGGGCGCCATGGGGTTGCCTTTCCTGCATGTGCATCCGTCTTCTGGTGTCGTTGTGTCCCATGCCGTGCTGATGACATTTTATGTTGTATGCCCGGCTTTTCTGGGCGGGATGGCCCGCTGGTTCCTGCCGGACCTGCTGAAAGGCGAGGGCATGGCTCTGCCGTTTGCGGTCCGTACCGGTTTTGGCGTGCTGGCTGTAGGTGCCTTTCTGCTGCCGGTCATGCCGTTTGTCGGGCTGGCTCTCTGGAGCATTGGCGTGCTGGCGCTGGCTTTCAATGTGCTGGCCACGGTTCTGGAGATGCGGTCCATCCCCTTCCGTGATTGTCCGCCGCTGGTCTGGGCGTTTCTGGCCAATGCTCTGTCTGTGCTCATCATCGCTCCCGTTCTGCTGGCTTTTCTGCTGCGGAGTGGTCTGGCTGGTGCCGGGCCGGAAGCCCTTCTGACGGTTCTGCGTGGCAGTGTGGAAATGACCCTGCTGAGCGTGCCTTCGCTTGGCATCATCATGGCTGCTCTTCTGCCCGGGCAGAAGGAGCAGGGGTGGGTACCCCGCTGTGCTCCCCATGCGTTTGGCGTCATGGGTGTGGTGCCTGTTCTGCTCTGGGCTGACCATCTCTTCGGCGGGCTTCCGTCATCGGTTTACAGCGCTGGATTAAGCATCGGGCTAGGGGTTCCCTGTCTGGTTCTTCTCGTAGCCTTTGCCAGGGATATATGGCGTACTGCCCTGCCATCGGGGCCAGTGGCGGCCTGGGCTTCCGGTGGGCTTGTATTGCTGCTTGCTGGCTGGGCCGCCATGCTGACCGAACCAGTCTGGGGCATACAGGGGGTGCCGCCGGGGGCCTTCGTTCTGGGGGCGGCAGGGCATCAGCTTGTGATGTTCGGCAGCCTTCTTGCTCTCAGTGCAGCTTTCTATGGCTGGTGCGGGGCCAGACTGGCACGGTGGGGGCGATCTTTTTCCATTTTTGGCATGATTCATGCTTTCATCACGTTTGTCGGGGCGCTCTGTTCCATTCTGCCGCAGCTGATCGTGCCTGCCGTGCTGTTGATGGGCTGCAGCCTGCTCATGTTCGCCCTGTCTGCCGGAATGGTCTGGTATGGCCTGCTGGTAGAGCGGACCCAGGGGACAATGGGGCTTTTTCCTGAAGAGTAAGGTGTTTTTCCATGCAGGCATCATCCGGTCTTTCGGCCTCTCCACTGGCCCGTTTTCTGGGGGCGCTGCGTGTCGAGGGACATGCTGGTGATACGGCTCTGCAAGATTGGGTGGCGCTGCTCAAACCACGAGTGATTTCACTTGTGGTCTTCACCGGGTTGGCGGGCATGGCCGTAGCGCCGAAATGGCCGTCCGTACCTGTCGGGCTGGTCATCATTGCCTGCATCTGCATCGGGGCCGGTGCGGCGGGTGCCATCAACATGTGGTATGATCGTGACATTGATGCGATCATGAAGCGGACCCGCGTTCGTCCTGTTCCCGGAGGGCGGGTCGAACCAACGAGTGCGTTGGTTTATGCGGTTGTGCTGTCGGTAGCCTCCGTTGTGCTGCTCTGGTTGGCGACCAACCTGCTGGCGGCAGGGATTCTGGCTTTTTCCATCTTTTTTTATGGTGTGATCTACACCATGTGGCTCAAGCGCAGCACGCCGCAGAACATCGTGATTGGCGGCGCAGCCGGAGCTTTCCCCCCCATGATCGGTTGGGCAGCGACGATGGGATCGCTGGACGTGCTGCCGGTGGTGATGTTCGCCATCGTCTTTCTGTGGACGCCTCCGCATTTCTGGTCGCTCTCCCTTTATGCGTGCAAGGATTACGAGAGTGCGGGCATCCCCATGCTGCCAGTCGTGAAGGGCGCACGCCATACACGCTGGCAGATCGTCATCTACACTTTCATTCTGGGGGCCGTGTCTCTTGTGCCGAGCGTGGTCGGGCAGTGTGGCTGGTTCTACACGGTCTGTGCCAGCCTGCTGGACCTCGGTTTCATCTATTACGGCCTGCGGGTCCTGTTCGACAGACAGGATGAGAAGGGAAACAGCCTGACGAAAGATAAACCGGCCCGTCATGCGTTTCGCTATTCACTGGCCTATCTGTTCTTCCTCTTCTGTGGCCTTCTGATTGACAGGGTTCTTCTGGCATGAGCGATCATAACACTCCTTCCCGTCGCCAGGGCCGTCTCTTCGGCATTGTTCTCGGGCTTTCCTTTTTCACGCTGGCCCTGTTCGTGGTGGCTTTGTACCGACTGTGACGTCTTCTCGTAGATGGGAAAGAAAAACCCCGCCTGCCTGTCCATGAAAGGTTCAGGCAAGCGGGGTTTTTTCATTCAGGTGAGGGCGGCTGAGAGGCAGGGTGGCTGCCTCTCGCCCAGGGGAGTGGTCACCCGGCCTGCTGGATGGCGGAGAGGATCCAGTTGCCCCGGCCATCGGCACGGAGGAAGGTCCAGAGTTCCGTGATGGTCTGGCGTTCGGTTTTGCTGCCGTCCAGAACATTGCCCATGCTGTCGGTCGTGACATCAATGGCGGAATATTGCAGGGCCACGGTGGCGTAGGTGATTGTGCCTTCCCGCCAGGCTTCGGCAAGGTCACCCCGCAGGAACTGGATATCAGAGACGATGTTGCGGGCACCACGGCTTGTCAGCTCGGAAAGCTGGTTGTTGAAGTAACTGACCATTTCAGGCGTCGCCATGCGCTGGAGGGACATCATGTCCTGTGCGCTCCAGGCAGCCTGTACGTTTATCAGCAACTGCTGGAAGGTGCTGTAATCATCAGGCGTCAGGGTCACGCCCTGCGAAGGAGCCTGCTGCGGCTGGCTGGTGAAGGGGGAGGAAGCGCCACCGGCTGCACCAAACAGGCCAGAGCCACCTGCATTGCTGGACATGGTGTTGTTGGAAGACCGTTTCCGCCAGAGTTTGATGAGGAAATTGATGATGAAGGCAACGACCAGCACCTGAATGAGGAAGCCGAAGAAGGACCCGCCGCCCCCGCTGAAACCGCTGAAGAAGCCATGCCCGCTCAGCATTCCGAACAGCCCGGCCCCAAGGAAGCCACCAGCCAGCCCGGTCAGAAAGGGGTGCCGCATGGCAAAGGGTGGTCGCATGCTGTTGCCGAAGTTTGGCCGACTGAAGCCGCTCTCCGGTGCCGGAGAGGCATAGGACGGCGTGCGGGGCGTCATGCTGCGGTCCATGGGCCGGGTCCAGTTGGGGGTGAGGCTGGTGCGGGGCGGGGGGCTATAGGTGCGGGAGCCCCGGCTGCCCAGGGAAGACCCCATGCCAGCTCTGGCATCGGCAGCCGGAGCAAGGGCAAAGAGTGGCAGGCACAGGGCTGCCGCTGCGAGGGGGAAAAGACGAATACGCATAATCTGGTCAGTCTCCAGCAAGACTCATCTGGTCAATACGGATGGTTGGGGCGTGATGGCCCGTCATCAGGTTGAGGTCATTGGCGGGGATGAGCCGCGCAAACATGTCAAGCAGATTACCTGCCACCGTGATGCCTGATACAGGCTCGGCAATCTCGCCATTGCGGATCATGAAGCCTGAACCGCCCCGGCTGTAATCGCCTGTCAGCATGTTGATGGCGTTGCCCATCAGTTCGGTGATGAGCACACCCTCCCTGATATCACGTCTCAGTTCTTCAGGGGAGTGGGTGCCCGCATGAAGGAACAGGTTGGACGGACCGGGGTGGACATTGCCCCCGCTGGTCCGGTTGGCCCGGCCATTGCTGGCGGGCAGACCCAGCCTGCGGGCACAGCGGCTGTCCAGCAGCCAGTGGCGAAGCTGCCCGTCTTTTACAAGGTCCAGCGGCAGGCAGGCCGTGCCCTCACCATCAAAGGGGCGGGAACCGGCAAGACGGGGCAGGGTCGGGTCATCGGTGATGGTGACGCCAGACCCAAATACCGCTTCATTCAGCCTGTCCTTGAGGAAGGAAGTCCCCTGCACGATGGCGGATCCATTGATCGCCCCAGCGAGATGCCCCAGCAGGGAGCCGGACACGCGGGGGTCGAACAGGACCGGATAGAGGCCCGTTCTGGGGCGGGTAGGGTTCAGCCGGGCAAGGGCACGGCGGGCCGCCTCATGGCCCAGCCGGGCAGGATTTTCTAGGTCGGCCTGATGCACGGCACTGTGCAGGGCATAATCCCGTTGCATCCCTGTTCCTGTTCCCGCCAGGACGCTGACGCCACAGCTGTGGCCGCTGCGCTGATACTGGCCGGCAAAGCCGGCACTGGTGGCCAGGGCGATGTCCTGAAGGGTCGTGCTGGTTGAGGCACCACTGCTGTTGGTGATGCCTGCATGTGAGAGGGCTGCGTCTTCCATCTCACGGGCTCTGTCCAGCAGGGCCGGCGTATCCGGCGTGCCAGAGGGGTCGAGCAGGTCGAGCTTTGCAATCGTGCTGGCAGGAACAGGCATGAGCGGTTCGTCTGCCAGACCGTCATCAGGGGATGGAGGAACGACCCTGGCCATGGCACAGGCCCGTTCTGCAAGCTGTGAGAGGGCTTCCGGCGTTACGTCATTGCCGGAGACCGTGGCCACACGGCCCTGATGGAAGACACGCAGCCCGAGGGACAGGCTCTCCGCATGGCGGAGGCCTTCCGCCTGACCCTGCCGGATCATGGCGGAGCGGCTCCGGCCACGGAGCATGACCGCATCGGCATGGTCGGCACCGTGCTGGCGGGCAAACTTCAGGGCGGCCTCAAGATGGGGGAGCAGATCGGTCATGCGGATTTCAGTGCGGCGTGGATGGCATCTGGCCCGGGGATGTTGCGGGCTGGTCCCATGGTGGTCAGCGTCGGAGCCCCGTTGAAGATGGTCCGGGCCATGGCCAGGACGTCCTCTTCCGTTACGGCATCAATCTTGCGGATCATGTCGCTGGTGGAAATGATGCGGTCATGGACCTGAATCTGGCGGGCGATCTGGGCACAGCGGCTGCCTGTGCTCTCCAGCGACATGAGCAGCGAGGCCTTGAGCTGCGTGCGGGCACGGTCCAGTTCTTCCTTGCTGATTCCCTTCTGGAGGGTGCTGAGCTCAGTCAGGGCGGCAGGAATCAGTTCGTCCGTCTTGTCTGGCCCGGTCCCGGCATAGAGGCCGAACATGCCGCTGTCCGCAAAGGGGCTGGCAAAGGTGTAGACGCTGTAGACGAGCCCGCGCCGCTCCCGGATTTCCTGGAACAGACGGGACGACATGCCACCTCCCAGCAGGGTGGAGAGGATCATGGCACTGTAATAGCCTTTTTCCCGATAGCCGGGGGCGGGGAAACCCAGCAGGAGGTGGACCTGGTCCAGCTTGCGGTCCGTCTGCTTCATCCCGCCGACATACCGGCCCGGTACGGCCTGTGGTGGCGTGTGCGTGGGCAGGTCGGCAAAATGGGTACGGACGAGGTCGACAACCTCATCATGGTGGAGATTGCCCGCTGCGGCGATGACCATGTTCTGCGTGCTGTAATGCTCATGCATGTAGGCCATGAGCGTCTCCCGGCTCATGCTGGCGATGCCATCTTCCGTGCCAAGGATGGGGCGGCCCATGGGCTGATCGGGGTAGGCACATTCCTGGAAATGGTCAAAGACGATGTCATCAGGCGTATCATTCGCCTGACCGATTTCCTGAAGGATGACACCACGTTCCCGCTCCACTTCTTCCGGCAGAAAGGTGCTGTGGGTGAGGATGTCGCCGATGAGGTCCACGCCAAGGGGCAGATCATCCTTCAGCAGCTTGACGTAATAGGCTGTATTCTCCCTGGCCGTGTAGGCGTTGAGATAACCGCCCACATTTTCGATTTCCTCGGCAATGCGGATGGCAGAACGACGCCCTGTTCCTTTGAAGGCCATATGCTCGAGAAAATGGGCTGCTCCATTGGTGGCTTCGCTTTCATGGCGGGTGCCAGCAGCCACATAGGCTCCGAACGAGACGGTTTCGACACGCTCCATCCGTTCCGTCACGATGTTGAGGCCATTTTCAAGAGTCGTACGTCTGATCTGTTCGCTCATGCAGTTCTGCGTGTCCATGATGTGAGAAGAAGCGGAAAGTGTTTGCAATATGGGGTGCCGGGAGTCTTTTTCCAGTCCCCCCGTTTTTCACGGGGCAGACGGAAAAGGGGACAGCCTGACAGGGCCATCCCCTTTTGCCCATGTGTAGCAGCCAGCGCAGGACTCAGCGTCCGCGATGCGCCCGGACAGCCGCTTTGACCTTTTCGAGGTCGTTGGGAAGAACCTCATAACGTTCCTTGCGGGAGAAGAGGTCTGCCAGATGCGGCGGCAACTCCGGATGGATGCCGGTTGCTTTCTTTACGGCATCGGGGAACTTGGCCGGGTGGGCCGTGGCGGCGGCCACCATCGGCACGCCCGCTTCGCGGAAGCGCCGCCCCGCTGCCAAGCCGATGGCGGAGTGAGGGTCTGCTAGATAATGGCTTTCAGCGTAAAGTGCCTTCATCGTGGCGGTCGTCTGCTCGTCACTCAGGGCAACGCCGTGGAAAGTTTCCCGGATCTGCTCCCAGGCGTCATGTGGCACGGCCATGCAGCCCGTCTGCCGGAATTCTTCCATGATGGCACGGCAGCGGTTGGGATCACGGCCCAGCATCTCGAACAGCAGACGCTCGAAGTTGGACGAAACCTGAATGTCCATGGAGGGGGAGAGGCTCGGCTCCACCTGCCGCTTCGTCATGTCGTTGTTCAGAAGGAAGCGGGTCAGGATGTCGTTCCGGTTGGAGCCGACACAGAGATGATCGACAGGCAGCCCCATCTGGCTGGCCACCCAGGCGGCCAGGATGTTGCCGAAGTTGCCGGTTGGCACGGCGAAGGAAACCGGGCGGTCCGGCCCACCAAGAGCGAGGGCGGAGCGGACATAATAGGGAATCTGGGCTGCAATGCGGGCCCAGTTGATGGAGTTGACGGCGGAGAGGGCGCAGTCCGTACGGAAGGATTCATCGGCGAACATGGCTTTGACCATGTCCTGACAGTCATCAAAGTCGCCTTCCACGGCGATGTTGAGGACGTTGTCCTCCAGCACTGTGGTCATCTGGCGGCGCTGGACTTCCGACGTCCGGCCATGGGGATGGAGAATGACGATGGACACATGTTCCCGGCCACGGAAGGCCTCGATGGCGGCGGATCCTGTATCGCCCGATGTGGCACCGACAATGGTCACATGGTGGTTGCGCTGTTTCAGTACATGTTCGAAGAGGCGGCCAAGCATCTGCATGGCCATGTCCTTGAAGGCGAGCGTCGGGCCGTGGAACAGCTCCAGCGAAAAGAGACCATCCTCCACTTCCACCAGCGGTGCTACGGCGGCATGGTCGAATTGTCCGTAGACGTCGTGCGCCATGGTACGGAGTGTGTCACGGTCTATGCTGCCCTCGGTGAACAGGCCGATGACCTCTGCCGCAAGGTCGGCATAGGAGAGGGTGCGCCAGCCTGTCAGGGTCTCGCGGGGGATATGCGGCCAGTGATCGGGCATGTAGAGCCCGCCATCACCAGCCAGACCGCTGAGCAGAATATCGGAAAAGTCGGGGGCAGCGGCATCCAGTGTGCCGCGGGTAGATCGATAACGCATGCCCCCACTATATCACCGAAACGCCATCAGGGCAGGGTAATTTCCAGAAGATGCTGGTGATTGGTTGTTGGGGCCGGATTCGTGCCGTTTTCCGGCATGGCGGAACCGGTCAGGACAGCCAGCCGTCCCGGCACGCCTGAGCGGCCTTTGAGCAGTGTGACGGCCTGGGCATCATAGAGTTTCTCATCATGAAGCAGGCGCCAGGGCAGGCGGTCGGCACCAAAGGCGAGCAGGTCTCCATGTTCGATGTCGATCATGTAGATCGTGTCATCCCGGCTGATGGTCATGCCGCCAAGGCTGGGGGTACGGCGCCAGTTTGTCATGGCTTCTATCCGTTCCGCCGGGCCAAGGCTGGAATCGGTCAGAATGTCAGTTCCGATTCGGTAAAGTGGTCCTGTCGGGGTCTGATAAAATAGCCAGTTTTTGCCGTGGTCCAGTAGAAGGAAGCGTACGTTGCCCCCCGTTTTGGGCTGCCCCTGTGCCGTCGTGACGGGCTGGCCATGTCGGATGAGAGGGGCATGGCTGCTGAGGGAGGGGGCGCCTTCCAGCAGACGCTCTGCATGACCGCTCCTGAGGTCGATGATGACGAAAGCCGGAACGCCGTCATCGACCAGAAAAGCCTTGCTGTCCGTGACCTGAAGGGCCGAAATGTGGCTGCCGACGGCCAGGGCGTTGCTGAAGCCGATATGGTTGAGGATGACCCCTGTATCCGGTGCGATATTGAGCAGTGCGGGCGTGGGCGCCTGTGTTACGGCCCAGAGGCCCTGGGATGTCGCCGTCAGGGCCGTGATGGCGGGCAACTCGTCCATCAGGAGAGTGAGGCGGCTGTCCACGGGGTCCAGACGATAGATCTTGCCCGTCATACCCAAGGCGAAGGGGGACCCATCGGGAAGGGAATTCAGCGAGGGGGCCAGCGGCAGGCTCAGCTCATGTTCGCCAACAATCCGGGCCTGCACATGGGCGTCCTGCCAGGGGCGGTCTGCTCTGGCAGCGGGGCTGAGCCCCAGAACGGCGGCCGACATGATAAGGGCTGAGGTCAGCAGTGAGGACAGACGTATTTTCATGGCAGGTATCTGGGTGTTCCCCGATGGTTTTGCAAGTTCCGGCCTTTGGGAGCTGGTGAGTGTGGCAGATGGGGGAGGGTCAGGCCGAGCAGAAAGCCCGTGGCTGGAGCTGTGAAGGCCCAGAGGAACAGTCCGTCCAGTCCTTCCAGAAGGCAGGCTCCGGTCAGGCCGGCGGCAGGCAGGGCCAGGCGGAGAAGCGTCTGTAGCGTTCCGGCAGGGGGAAGATGGCAGGGATTCTGTCGCCTGTAGGTGGGCAGTCTGTTGAGATGGAGCAGCCAGACAGCAGCCCAGAGGCCCATGAGGAACAGGATGATCATGCCGCCTGCTTTCGGAAAAGATGCAGAAGAACGGACAGGGCAGCCAGTCCAAGGCAGGCTGCCAGAAGGTCCACGGCGCCGAAGAGGAGAGGTCGCCCCGTATGAAAAGGGCGAGTCAGCAGGTCGAGTCCTGTAGTGCCAGTACCCAGAACAGCCACAAGGGCGAGCTGCTGGCAGGTTGCCGGTCTGATGATGAAGGCATGGAGCAGTGAGAGGCTCCAGAGACCGAAGAAAACACTTTCTTCCCAGAGAATGGGCGACAGGGAAAACGGCGTGGGGAGGCGTGTGCTCCAGAACAGGGCCAGCGTGGCCAGGGGCAGCCCCAGTGTGGTGGCGATGGTGACGGCCTCATGACTGCACTGGAGGCGCTGCCGGATTGTGGAGGAAACAGGGTGATGGGCGATGCTGTTCCTTTCCGACTGCAGGAAGAGGACCAGGCCGGACCCGATGATGATGCAGCCCATCAGACCGCTGAAGCAGTAGAACCAGCGTGTTGCCAGTCCGGCCCAGCGCAGGTTGTGCAGTCCCACGAAGAAGCTGTGTACGGTCGGGCAGACGGACCGGGGCGGCAGGGTGGGGTGGGAAGGTGTCAGGGCCTGCCTCTGGAGGCAGAAATGCGGGGTGTCAGGGCCATAAAGGCCGATTTCCCTGCCGGTCTGCATGAAGAATCCATCTGCTACTGTGCCCCACTGCCGCAGGCCGTTTTCGGTCAGGCTGCTGATGATGGCGGGAGACAGGAACGGTGGTATGGCTGTGTGGGCCTGATGGCGACTGGCATGGCCTGCGGGGTGATGCGGCGGGTTCATCATGTGGATGAGCTTCTGGGACTGCAGGACCACGCCGGACAGGCCGATGATGAACAGGACGGGCAGGCTCAGCGTGCCGCACAGCAGGTGCAGGTCCAGCCAGCGGCGTTGGGAGGCAGCCCGGGGGCGGAAAAGCAGCAGGTCCGGCAGGAAGCGGCGCAGCTGGAGCCACAGGCCGGTCAACAGTGTCACGAGCAGACCGATGCCTACGGTGGTTGTCAGTATCTGCCCCCATGGGCTGGGCAGGTGAAGGCTGGCATGGAGGGTCACGAAAAACGTGCCGCCGGTGACGTCATGGTCTGTCAGCGGCAGGCCCGTGTCAGGCGCAAGGGCCGGGCCGAGGAAGATGCGCCCATCATAGTGCCAGAGGCGGAAAACGGGGTCCCGTGGAGAGGGAAGTTTCAGGAAAGCGAAGATGCCCGTGTCGAGCTGTGTCTTCAGATTCTGTCCGGCCTTCAGCAGGCCGGTGCGTGTCATGGCGGGCAGGGGACTGTGGAGGGCGGTGCGGGGCTGCATCCAGCCCTGTATTTCCGGAGAAAAACAGGCCAGCGAGCCGGTGAAGCAGAGAACGAACAGGAAAAGGCCAGCCGGGAAGCCGATCCAGCGATGGAAAAGGCGCAGTGCGGTGCGGAGCCTTGGAGACATGATGGACGCAACACGGCATAAATGAGAATGATTCTCATTTATTACGAGGTTTTGGCAGTTCTGTAAATGGGGCAGGACGCAAAAATGACAGGGGTATAAAAAACGGTAAGAGAAAAAAGGTTTTTTTTATGAAAAAAGTTGAGAATAATTATCGTTAACATATAAAGCGGCACTCATTCAGTTTCACAGTTCAGGATGGGCACGCATGGTTATTCCTTTCCGTTTTTCCCGCAGAACCGTCACTCTCTGGTGCCTTCTGGCAGGCAGCATGCTGACGGGGCATCCCGTCTGGGCTGCCGGAGATGAGGGCAGAGAACAGACGGCAAAGGGCCAGATGGCCCGGCCCGGCCAGCCGGACGGCAAGGCTGACATCAGGAAGAAGAGCGTCGGAAAGGACCGTCAGCAGGCGGACGCACCCCCGGTGGAAACCATCCTCGTCAAGGCACGGCGGCGGGAGCAGATGGAAGTGAAGCTGGGCGGGCAGGCCGGCGTGCTGGGCAACAAGAAGGGGCTGGACCTGCCCTTCAACCTGCGCAGCTATACGTCCAGCATGATCCTGAACCAGCAGTCCCAGACACTGGGGCAGGTGCTTCAGAACGACCCGTCCGTGCGGACGACCTATGGTTTTGGCAATTTCTCGGAGACGTTCATCATCCGGGGGATGCCGGTTTATGGGGATGATGTGGCCATCAACGGCCTGTATGGAATCAGCCCCCGCCAGCTGATCTCTCCCCAGCTCTATGATTCGGTGCAGGTGCTGAATGGGGCAAGTGCCTTCATCAACGGGGCCGCTCCGGGGGGAACGTCGGTCGGTGGCAACATCAACCTCCAGTTCAAACATGCGGGGAGCGAACCGCTTGCCCGTCTGACGGGCGACTATACCAGCAGGGGTCAGGGAGGCGGCAGTCTGGATGTGGGGCGTCGCTTTGGCAGGAATGACCAGTTCGGCATCCGTTTCAATGCGGCGGGCATGGACGGCCAGACCTCCATTTCCGGTGAGCGGCGTCATTCCGTTGCGCTGGGCCTGGATACGGACTGGCACAATGACGATACCCGGATCAGCCTCGACATCAACTACCAGAACCAGAACGTCCAGCAGGGGCGGGGGTCCGTGGTGCTGAATTCCGGTCTGACGGCCGTTCCCAGACCCACGAGACCGGGGCGCAACTGGAGCCAGGGCTGGAGCTATGAGGACATGCACTATGTGTTCGGGCTGCTCAATGTCGAGCATGACCTGAACAGCCATGTCATGCTCTATGGCACGTTCGGGGGCATGACAGGCCATGAGGAAGGCAATTACGATACGGTCTATGTCTCGGACGGGCTGAAGGGCACCGGCTTCGGATACGGGTCCTACGTCCCCTACCAGCAGACCAATGAAAGCACCCGGGGTGGCGTGCGGGCGCATTTCAGGACAGGTTTCCTGAAGCATGAGGTCAATGCCGGTGGGTCGGCCCTGTGGTCGGAGGCCTCCACGGGCTATGCGGGCGGAATGGTCGGCGATACGAGCCTGTATGCTCCCGGGGTCCAGGCCAAGCCGGTGTCGGTCCATCACGTTTCGGCAACGCCAGCCACGAAGACGCAGCTTTACAGCCTGTTCTTCTCGGATACGATGTCTTTCTGGCATGACCGCATCGCCCTGACGGGAGGCTTCCGGTACCAGCATATTCTCCAGAACAGCTACCAGTACACGCCGACCCATTATTCCCGGGATGCCATCACGCCTGTGGTTGGGCTGGTGGTGTATGTGGCCCGCCATGCTTCTCTCTATTTCAACCGGGTGGAGGGGCTGAACCAGGGGCTTCAGGCCCCGGCACGGAGTTCCCTGTATCCCAATCTGGTCAATGCGCAGCAGTTCCTGTCACCCACACGGACCGTCCAGTATGAAGTTGGCGGGAAATATGACATTGGCCGTTTCAGTGCGTCCCTGGCCTTTTACCGGTTGGACCGGCCGACAGGGCTGGTCGAGGATTATGGGACGGAACAGATATTCAAGGCCAGTGGCAGGCAGCGCAATCAGGGCATCGAGCTGAACGTCAATGGTGAGATCATTCACGGGCTGCGCTTCAACGGGGGCAGTGCCCTCATCCAGGCCAAGCAGGTCAAGGGGGACTATGTCGGCAACAGGGCTGTCGGCATTCCCGGTTATACGATCAACGGGAATCTGGAGTATGACATTCCCTTCATGAAGGGAATGACCCTGACGGGGCGTGTCACCCATACGGGCCATCAGTGGGTCAATGTCCAGAATTCCCTGCGGATTCCGAACTGGACGACCTACGATCTCGGTGCCCGCTACACTTTCATGATGACACCGAAACGCCCGATGACCTTCCGTTTTGGTGTGGAAAATCTCACCAACAGCCATTACTGGGCTTCATCCTACACGGCGTTCAGCAGCGTGAACGGTTATCTGACCCAGGGGCTGCCACGGACCTTCAAGGCGTCTTTCTCGACCGACATGTGAGTCGAATCGGACGGGGCCATGCCATGCAGGCACGGTCCTGTTCCCGTCAGGAGATGTCCGCCTCCGTGTGGCGGAGCGTTTCCAGCAGGGCCGTCTGAAGGGCCTCTTCCTGCTCTGGCGTTGCCAGCTTGTGACCTTCCGCATCCGTCACATAGAATACGTCCACGGCCCGCAGCCCGTAGGTCATGATATGGGCGGAAGAAATGTGCAGCTTCAGGCGGCTGAGCGTGGCGGTGATGTTGTACAGCAGGGCCGGTCTGTCCCGCCCGTTGACCTCGACGATGCTGTGATTTTCTGACGCATCATTGTCGATGAGAACACGGGAGGGAATGGGAAGGGCTTCCAGCCGCCGGACGAGGGGGAAGCTGGCGGCACTGAGCGTCTCGTCCAGATTGACATCCCCTTCCATGACCTGCGTGATTGTCTCACGCAGGCGTTCTACATGTTCCGGCTCCAGAAAAGCCTCGCCGTGGGGGGTCTGGAACCAGAATGTGTCCAGCACCATGCCATTGTGGAGCGTATGGATGCGGGCATCGGCGATGGTGGCCCCGCAGAGGGCCAGTGCCCCCGTGATGCGGGAGAAGAGGCCCGGCTTGTCCTTGCAGAAGACGGTCAGCTCCGTGATTCCCCGGCTCGGGAGGGGGACGATGTCCATGATGATGGCGTTGTCACGCCCGTCCTCACGGTGTTGGCTGATCAATCCGGCATGGCGGACATGGCTCTGCGGGTCGAAGCTCAGCCAGTAGCCGGGGCTGCCAAGCTTCATGAAGGAGGCGATGTCTGCGGGGGCCATGTCTTTGTCCATCAGCTCCTGCCGGACGAAGGCCTTGTTGTGTTCCACCCGTTCATCATCTTCCCGGGCCTGCAGGCCGCCTTCCAGCACATCGGCTATGCGGGTATAGAGGCGGCCCAGCAGGGTGGCCTTCCATGCGTTCCATGCCCGTGGGCCAACGGCCCGGATGTCGGCAATGCTGAGCAGGAGCAGCATCCGCAGCCGCTTGGGTGACTGGATGATGTCGGCCAGGTCCAGGATGGTCTGGGGGTCGTCAATGTCCCGGCTGAAGGCGGTGCGGGATAGTAGCAGATGGTGCAGGACCAGCCAGGAGACCGTGTCCGTGTCGCTGGCGGAGAAGCCGAGCTGCTGGCAGATGGTGGTGGCGATGTCGGCCCCGATTTCGGAATGGTCCCCGCCATGTCCCTTGCCGATGTCATGCAGCAGGGTGGCCAGATAGAGCAGGGGCCGCTGTGTCATGGTGCGGGCCAGCCTGTAGGCCAGCGGCAGCTCGTCCGTCATGCGGCCCTGCTCGATCATCCGCAGGACACGGACGGATTCGATCGTATGGGCATCCACGGTATGGATGTGATAGCCATCAAACTGCGTCCGGCCGAGGATGCGGGACCAGCCAGGCAGGAGATGGGAGAGGATGCCCGTCTCGTTGAGCAGTGGCAGCCAGAAGAGGCGGTCCTGCCACTGCTCGGGATATTGCTCCGGTACAGTAGCTGTGCCTGGTGCCGGAAGTTCAGCAGCCGGTTCGCAGAGCAGCCTGATGAAGAGGGCGGAGGCCTCATCATCATGGCGGAGGAAGGCGCTGTGCCGTTCAAAACGGATGATATGCTGTATGGCAGCAGGGTGCAGAGCCAGTTGATGGCGGCGTGCACAGTCCAGAAAACGCAGGACGGTCACAGGTTCCCGGACAAGGGCTAGCGGGTTGGGGAAACTGAGGCAGCCATCAATGCGCTGGAATCCGTCTGGCCCCGGTTCCACCCGCGGGGGGCGCTGCTGGAGCTGGTTGCGCAGGTGCAGAAGGATGGCAGGCTGGAAGACATGGGTCAGCCGCATCACGGCCCGGGCCATGAGGAAATGGTGGCGCATGAAGCGCTCCACCCCTCGCTGATGACCATGATTGCCATAGCGCATCCTGGCCCCGATAATGGGCTGGACATCAAATGTCAGACGTTCTTCATTCCGGCCGGTGATGTAATGAAGGTTGAGCCGCACCGTCCAGAGGAAGTTCCAGAGGCTGCGGGTACGGGATATTTCCCGTTGTGTCAGCAGGCCGAGCAGGGTACAGGCCGGGGCCAGCCCCTGGGCACGCTGGAGGTTGGATTTTATTGAAAGACCATTTCCCAGCACGGCATAGCCAATCCAGTTCAGGACCTGAAGGTCCCGCAGCCCGCCTTTGCCTTCCTTGATGTGTGGCTCGACCAGATAGGGTGTATCACCAAACCTCTGGTGCCGCTCCTCCCGCTGGGTGATGGCCTGGAGGACGAAGCGCTCCAGTGCAGGGCCTTTCAGATAGGCTTCCAGCTTTTCCTGGAGAGCCAGGACGAGTGATTTCTGTCCGTGGAGAGGGCGTATGTCCAGCAGGGTCGTGCAGGAGGTCTGGTCTGTTCTGGCCATCTCCATGGCACTGTCGATGGTGCGTGTGGCATGGCCGACCCGCAGCCCGAGGTCCCACAGTGTATAGAGGATGTACTCGATGGCTTTGATGAGGTTCGCAGAGGGAGGGGCCTCGGTCAGGAAGAGCAGGTCCACATCACTGAAGGGGGCCAGCAGCCCCGCACCATGTCCGCCCGTGGCACAGAGGCAGAAGGCCTCACCTGTTCCATCTTCCTGTGGGGCAGAGGGCAGCCCGGCATGGCGGGCCAGTTCTGCAATGACATGGTCCATCAGCAGGGCGAGGTTGCGGGCTGTTTCCACACCGCTCGTTTCCCGTTTTTCAAACTGCTGGCGGATACGCTCCCGTTGCAGGCCGAGTTCTGTTCTCAGCCGTTCCAGGGCTTCCTGGCGGGGCACGACGGGCTGCCAGGCCTGGCTCATGTGTGATGGAGGGGTGGAGGTGAGGGGAGCAGACATGACAGCTCTCTTGTTGGCGGCAGGCTCTGGCAGGTTTTGCAGGGTACCCGTTGCGTCATTCTGCATCCGCAACATCCTTTTTGGCAAGGCCATCCATCAGGCTTTTCAGCTGATAGAGGGCTGAATGGGCCTCCCGGGGGGAGAGGGAGTCCGGGTCCAGCCCTGCCAGTTCGTCACGCAGGGCATGGAGGGTGGCCAGTCCGTCGGTGGAGGTATGGCCAGTGGGCAGGGGGGCATCCGGTGGAGGGGTTTCCATGGCGGCCTGTTCAAACAGGGGCAGGCTGGCAGGCTGGCGGGTCTGTCCCCGTTCGCCCTCGAGGCGTGCCAGCAGGACCCGTGCCCGCTGGAGGACGGAAGCTGGAATGCCCGCCAGCTTTGCCACATGCAGGCCCCAGCTTTTCTGGGCCAGCCCGGGCCGGACCTCGTGCTGGAAGACGACATGCCCCTTCCATTCCCGCACGGCCATGGTGCAGGCGGCCAGCCGGGGGAGGGTTTCCAGCAGGGCACCGAGCTCATGAAAGTGTGTGGCGAAGATGGTGCGGCAGCGCAGCTGGGAGTGCAGGGCCTCCAGCGTGGCCCAGGCGATGGAGAGGCCATCCAGCGTCGAGGTGCCCCGCCCGATCTCATCCACCACGACAAGGGAGCGTGGCCCCGCCTGATTGAGGATGGCGGCGGTCTCCGTCATTTCCACCATGAAGGTGGAACGCCCACGGGCCAGATCGTCGGCCGCCCCCACACGGGAGAAGAGCCGGTCCACGATGCCGATCGTTGCCTCCTGTGCCGGGACGGGCAGTCCGGCCTGTGCCAGAATGACGGCCAGGGCGTTCTGCCGCAGGAAGGTCGATTTCCCGGCCATGTTGGGGCCTGTCAGCAGGATGGCGTGTTTTTCCGGTGGCAGGGTGCAGTCATTGGCGATGAAGGCCGTGTCATGGGCGGCCTGGTCGTGCAGGGCGGCTTCCACCACGGGGTGACGGCAGGCACGGAGCGTGAAGTCCTGCCCGTCCGTCATGGTGGGGCGGCACCATGTGCCACGGTCCATGATGCGGGCGCAGGAGATCAGCGCATCCAGCTCGGCCAGGGCACGGCCGACATCATCAAGGGCAGGGGTGTTGAGGCAGTGCTGGGCCAGGTCGGCAAAAAGGTGATGTTCCAGCTCGTCGGCTTTTTCCGACGCTTCCAGAATGGCCTGGTTGAGCGAGGAGAGTTCTTCATTGGAGAAGCGGGCGAGACTCGCCGTGCCCTGCCGCAGGCTCAGCCCCTCATGCTGGCGCAGTTTCCGGCCTGCCGCCGCAGGAACCTCGATGACGTAGCCGAGCTGGTTGTGATGGCGGATGCGCAGGCTGGAAATCTCATAGTCTTCCGACAGGCGGACCTGCAGCTGGGCGATCAGGCGGCGGCTGTTGTCCCGCAGGTCCCGCTGGCGGTCCAGCTCGGCATCAAAGCCGGGAGCGATGACCCCGCCATCTTCGATCTTGACGGGCAGCTCGGTGTTGAGGGCGGCCTCAAGCCGTTCCAGCAGGGCGTCGGCCCGCCCGTACAGGCTGGCTCCGACATGGCGGATGCGCTCGGGCATGCCGGTTTCTGTCAGTCCGCCGAGTATCCCGGTGATCTGATCCGCTGCCCGGAGCGTGTCCCGGATGGCGGCAAGGTCCCGTGGCAGGGGACGGCCGCTGGAGATGCGCCCCAGGGCACGGGCGGAATCGGGAGCCTGCCGGAGGATGTCCCGCAATGTTCCCGTGGGCTGGGGATGCTGGTGAAGCCAGCTCCAGCCCTCCTGCCGTTGCGTGATGAGGGTGAGGTCCGTGCTGGGGGTGCTGACCCAGTGGGACAAAAGGCGGGTACCGGCCGCTGTGGCTGTCTGATTGACACTGGTGAAGAGCGTGTGCCTGCTGCCGCCATCCCGGGACTGGAGAATGTCGAGACTGCTGCGGGTGGCCGGGTCCAGCCCCATGATGCTGTCCAGCCCGTGGTCGATGGGAGGGGCCAGCCGGGGGAGCCTGCCCGCCTGGCTGCGGCGGACATAGTCCAGCAGCACGGCACAGGCGATAATCTGTTCATCCCGGAAATCCCCCAGCGCATCCATCTGGGCGACCTGATAGGCGTCTGTCACGGTGCGTTCTGCGGCCTCCCGGCTGGGGGAGGCCGTGGAGGGGGTGATGATTCCGGCATGGTCCGCCGGGATGAGGGCCGGGTCGGAGAGAATTTCCGAGGGGGAGAGGCGGGCCAGCAGCTCGGCCAGGGTGTCTGCCTCCAGCCGGAGCAGTTCCAGCGTACCGGTGGAAATGTCGATCCAGGCCGCACCGAGGCAGTGCCTGCGGCGTCTGTCCGGGGCGACGATGGCCAGGAGCGTGTTGGCCCGTCCGGCTTCCAGCAGCTCATCTTCCGTCAGGGTACCGGGCGTGATGACACGGACGATTTCCCGGCGGAGCGGGCCTTTCTGGCCCTTGCGGGGGATTTCCGTCTGTTCGGCCACGGCCACCCGGAAGCCCCGGCGGATGAGCCGGGAGAGGTAGACCTGCGCCGTGCCCACGGGCACGCCACACATGGGGATGGGTTCCTCATCATGAGTTCCCCGGTGGGTGAGGGTGATGTCCAGCGCAAGGGCGGCCGCATGGGCATCGCCAAAGAAAAGCTCGTAGAAGTCTCCCATGCGGAAGAAGAGCAGGGCATCAGGTTCCTGCTTTTTCAGGGTGAACCACTGCTCCATGGTCGGCGTGACCTTCCCCGTTACCTGCGGGGGAATGGGAGGGACGGATGGTTTCTGGTCGACCATGCAGAAAAAAGACCTCACCGCTTTGTCGTGGCTGGGCAGCCCATGAAGATTAATAGAAGGTTAAGTTGAGATGCGATGCTTCTTATTATCATGAAATGGTGAGGGGAAGGCCAGAGTCATGATGGCAGGGCAGGGTAGAGTGGTTTCCCTTGCCACAACCTGCCCCGGGGCGGCATGGTGGCCTCATGAGTACTGCACCGGAAAATCATGTTGTTTTTGAAGATGTTCTCCCGATGGTTCAGGGACTGCTGGAAGCCGAACGGGACGAAATCGCCAATCTGGCCAATATTGCTGCCCTGCTGTTCGAGGCGATGGCGCAGGTCAACTGGGTCGGTTTTTACCTGATGAAAGGTGGTGAGCTGGTCCTTGGTCCGTTCCAGGGCCGGGTGGCCTGCACGAGGATTGCCGTGGGCAAGGGTGTCTGCGGGGCTGCCGTGGCAGAACGGGCCGTGCAGCGGGTGGCGGATGTTCATGCCTTCCCCGGTCACATCGCCTGTGATGGAGCCTCGGAATCGGAGATCGTCCTGCCCATCATGAAGGGTGGGGAAGTGCATGGCGTGCTGGATATCGACAGCCCCGTGAAGAATCGCTTTTCGGCAGAAGATCAGGCACAGCTGGAAGCCCTTGTCCGGCTTCTGGAATCGCATCTCTGAAATTGTTTTTCCGCCTGCCTAGCGCCTGAAACGCCGGAGCAGGCGGGTACGGAGTTCCTCCAGTCCCAGCACCCGCAGGGCCACGAGCAGCCCGCCATAAAGTGCGGCGCTGCTGCCGATCAGGATGATCAGGGCGCAGAGTCGGGGCAGGGCGTGCCATTCCGACAGGCCGGTGGCCAGAAAGCGGGCACAGCCCCAGGCCCAGACGCCCATGATGAGAGCGGCCACCATGATGCGGATGGCCCGTGACAGGCTCGTGACGGTGGGGCGGAACGAGTCCCGTCTCCAGAGCAGCAGGGCCAGTGCCCCCATGTTGACGATGGCGGCCAGCGTGCTGGCCAGTGGTGGAGCCAGATGGGCCAGCGTGCGGTACAGCAGCAGGTTGAGGGCCAGATTGATCCCCATCGTGACGAAGCCGATGCGGACCGGTGTCGTGGTGTCGCCTTCGGCAAAAAAGGCCGGAGCCAGCAGCTTGATGATGATGAAGGCGGGCAGCCCGAGCGCATACATGCGGAGGGCTGCGGCGGAATTCTGCACGTCATGGGGTGTGAAATGCCCATAGCCGAACAGGGTGGCCATGATCTCCGGTGCCAGGCTGAACAGGCCGATCATGGCGGGGAGGCTGAGCAGCAGGGCGTAGTTCAGGGCCTGGTTCAGGCTGGTCTGGAGGGCGGAGCGGTCATTGGCAGCGACGTGACGGGTGAAGAGCGGCAGCAGCGTCGTGCCGAGGGCCGCCCCCAGCACGCCAAGAGGAAGCTGGTTGACCCGGTCCGCAAAATAGAGCCACGAGATGGAGCCTGTTGGCAGCAGGGTGGCGATGATGGTGTCGATGGTCAGGTTGATCTGCGTGACGCCGGAGCCGACCAGCCCCGGCAGCATCCGGCGGAGTAGCAGCCGGATGTCGGGCGACAGCGCCGGGCGGACCAGTGGCACCGTCAGTCCGGCCTTTCGGGCTGCCCAGAGCAGCCCGGCAAGCTGGGCGATACCGGAGAGGGTGATGCCCCATGCGCTGGTCGGGGCGACATGCTGGTGCCCCCAGAAGGCCCCCACAAGAATGGCGGCGATCCCGACGATGTTGAAGGAAATGTACGCCGCCGAGGCGGCTGCGAAATGGTTGCGGGCATTGAGGATGCCGGCGACCAGGGCTGCCCCGCAGATCAGCACCGTATAGGGCATGGTGATGCGGGTGAGCTGCACGGCGATGGCGAAACGGCCCGTGCCGTGGGAGCGGAAGCCGGGGGCGATGAGGTCGATCACCCACGGCATGAAGATTTCTGCCAGAATGGTCAGCAGGCTCAGCCAGAGCAGCAGGAGGGAGAAGGCCTGCCCGGCCAGCAGAAGGGCAGCCGGTGGGCCTTCCTTCTCATAACGGGATGTGAAAAGCGGAACGAAAGCGGCGTTCAGGGCCCCTTCTCCGAAGAGGCGGCGGAACATGTTGGGCAGGCGGAAGGCGATCTGGTACGCATCCTGCACGGGGCCGGCCCCCAGAAACATGGCCAGAAGCTGGTCCCGCACCAGCCCCAGCAGGCGGGACAGCATGGTCCAGCTGCCAACGGTGAGAAGGTGACGCAGCATCGTTCAGGCGTGTTTCCGGCTTACCCGGCGGATCTCCTCCAGCAGGCGGGGGGCCTGGGGGTCTGTCAGCGGGGTGAACCAGCGGTGCAGCTTTCCCTGACGGTCGATGAGATATTTGTAGAAATTCCAGCGGGGCAGGGAGAGGAAGCCTCCTTCCTTCGCCAGCCAGTGGAACAGCGGAATGGCTTCCGTTCCCCGGACGACGGAGCGTGCTGCCAGAGGGAAGCTCACGCCATAACGACGCTGGCAGAACTGGCTGATCTGCTCCGATGTCCCCGGCTCCTGTCTGCCGAAATCATTGCTGGGCACGCCAAGCACGATGAGGCCATCCGGCGTGGAATGTCCCATGTCACGCCACAGGGTCTGGAGGCCCTCATACTGTTTGGTGAAGCCACATTCGGAGGCTGTGTTGACGACCAGTACGGGGCGGCCCCGCCACTGGGAGAGGTCAATCTCGCCGCCTTCAAGGGCGGGGAGCCGGAAATCATAAAAGCTGGTCATGATGGGGCCTATTCAAAACGGGTGGGGCGGTCCAGCAGCTCGTCACGGGCCTGATGGGGGGTCAGCTCCCCGGACAGGAGACGGGTGATGACATTGATGATGGGGGTTTCGATGCCGAAACGCTGGCCAAGCTCCTGCAATGTCGGGGCTGTCAGAACGCCCTCGGCCACCGTGTCACGCTGGGCGAGGATGTCCTGTATGTTCTCGCCTTTCCCCATGGCCACGCCCAGGCTGTAATTGCGGGATCCAGCCCCCGTGGCGGTCAGGATCAGGTCGCCCATTCCGGCCAGGCCGTACATGGTACGGCCCTGCCCCCCCATGGCATCGACAAGGCGGGCCGTTTCGGCCAGCGCACGGGTGATGATGGCGGCTCTGGCATTTTCACCCATCCCGGCACCGACACTGATGCCCGCCCCGATGGCGATGACATTCTTGGCCGCCCCGGCGATCTGCACGCCCAGCGGGTCCGTGCTGGCATAGAGGCGCAGGGTGGGGGTGGTGAGGCGTTCGGTCAGCGCCGTGACGAAGGCGAGATCATGCGCGGCCAGCGTGGCTGCGGCGGGCATGCCCCGGGCCACCTCGATGGCGAAGTTGGGGCCGGAGAGAACGGCAGCCGGTCGGCCGGGCATGGTCTGCTCCACGATCTGGAGAGGGAGCAGGAAGGTGCCCCGCTCCATCCCCTTGCAGCATGTGATGACCGGCACGTCAGGCTTCAGATGCTTCTGGAGGGCCATGGTGACATCCCGCAGCCCCTGCGTGGGGACAACAAGCACCACGATGTCGGCTTCCGTCGGCAGGTCGCTGGTGACGGTGACGGCCTCTGGCAGGGTGACCTGTGGCAGGTGCGGCAGGGCACGGATGCCTGCCGGAACGGGAGTGCGTGTCCAGAGGGTGATCCGGGCGATGTGGGAGAGGGTGCAGGCCAGAGCGATGCCCCATGCTCCGGCACCGATGACGGCAATATGTGGCTGGACGGTCATGCGGATGGTTCCATCAGAGAGCTGTGTCCGGTGGAGGACGTTTCCTGTGTGGCCTGTGGCCGGTAGGGCTGGCGTTCACTCAGCGGCCAGCGGGGGCGGGGGGCCAGGGTGATGTCGTCCGGCACTTCACCCTGTTTCAGCCGTTCCAGCGCAGCCCAGCCGATCATGGCGGCATTGTCGGTGCAGAGACGTAGCGGGGGCGCAAGGAAGGTGATCCCGTGCTGGCTGGCAATTTTTTCCAGCCTCTGGCGCAGCACGCTGTTGGCCGCCACGCCACCGGCCACCACGAGTGAGGTGACCTGCGGTGCCAGAGCCAGAGCATTGAGGATGCGGTCCGCCATCACGTCCGTCACGGCCTGCTGGAAGGAGGCGGCGAGGTCGGCGGCCACCTGCCGGGGCAGGGCCTCACGTCCGTATGGTTCGATGTGGCGGGCGACGGCCGTCTTGAGGCCGGAGAAGGAAAAATCGCAGCCGGGGCGGCCTTTCAGCGGGCGAGGCAGGCTGTAGGCCTGCGGGTCGCCTTCTCTGGCGAGCTTCTCCAGTGCCGGGCCGCCGGGCCAGCCCAGTCCCAGCATCTTGGCCACCTTGTCGAAGGCTTCCCCGGCGGAATCGTCAATCGTGCCTCCAAGGCGGCGATACTGGCCGGTATCCTCCACGGTGATGCACTGGCAGTGCCCGCCAGAGACGAGCAGGGCGAGATAGGGGAAAGCCGGGGCCGTTTCATCCGGCCGCAGGGCCGCAGGCAGGCGGGGGGTCAGGATGTGGCCTTCGATATGGTTGATGCCCATGAAAGGCTTCCCGCAGGCCATGGCCAGCCCCTTGGCGTAGGAACTGCCAACAATCAGCCCGCCAATCAGGCCGGGGCCGGTCGTGGCGGCAAAAAGGGCGATGTCCTCCAGCTCCAGTCCGGCCCGCTGGAGGGTCAGCTCCACCAGTTCCGGCAGGGCCTTCAGGTGGGCACGGGCGGCCAGCTCCGGCACGACACCGCCCAGGGCAGCATGATCCTCCTGCGAGAGGACGCTTTCCCCGAGCAGGGCTCCGTGGGCGTCCAGAATGGCGCAGGCGGTGTCATCGCATGAGGTCTCGATGGCCAGAAGCGGCGTCAGGTGGGAAATGTCAGACATGATTGGTTCATTATGGCGGATTCTTCGGAGCATGACACCCCTTCCAGAATCGGTTATGGAGGGAACACCATGAATGCTTCAAACTTTTCCTCCGCAGCACTTCAGAAAATTGCTGCCGAAGCGGCTCGCCGCTCCCATGCGCAGGCTCCACCGGACCGGCGCAAACTTCCCCTGCGGGTCGGGACACGGGCGTCCCCGCTGGCACTGGTGCAGACGCGGCACTTCCTGACCCGGCTGACCCGTTTCTGTCCCGTTCTGCGGGACATGGGGGCCTTCAAGGAAGAGCAGATGCAGACCTCCGGGGACCTGAACCTCAAGGACCGTCTGGCCGAGATCGGTGGGAAGGGGCTGTTCTCCAAAGAGATTCATGAACTTCTGGCCGTGGGCGGGATCGATTTTGCCGTCCACAGCCTCAAGGACCTTGAGACCCACCTGCCGCCGGGACTGGTGCTGGCCTGCACGATGAAGCGTGAGGATGCCCGTGATGTGCTGATGCTGCGCAAACGGGGCGTGACGGTTGATCCTGAAAGGCCGTTCGACTGTCTGCCGGAAGGAGCACTCGTGGGCTGTGCGTCTGTCCGCCGCCAGGCGCAGATGCTTCATGTCCGGCCGGACCTCCGCTTCACCCTGCTGCGGGGCAATGTGCAGACCCGGCTGGACAAGCTGGGGGCAGGACAGTGCGATGCGACGCTGCTGGCCTACGCAGGGCTGAAACGCCTCGGCATGGAAGACCGCATCGACGTGCCGCTCTCCCCCGAGGTGATGCTTCCGGCCTCCGGGCAGGGCATCGTGGGCGTGACGGTACGTGAGAGCGACCATGAGCTGAGGGAGCTGCTTTCCGCCATTGAGGACCCGGAGGCCCGTGCCGTGGCCACGGCGGAACGTGCCCTGCTGGCGGAACTTGATGGCTCCTGCCGGACTCCGATTGGCGGTTATGCCCAGCTGAAGGAAGGGCGGCTTCATCTTTCCGGCCTCGTGGCCAGCGAAGATGGCACCTTCCTGCTGCGCCGGGAAACTGAAGGACTGCCGGAAGATGCGGCTCGTCTGGGCTATGAGCTGGCCTGTGAGCTGCGGCGGGATACACCTCCTGCCATCTTTGCGAAGATCGTCCAGCCATAACGACCATGCGTCAGACTGTGCTGGTAACCCGGCCTGAGCCGGGGCTGAGCGAGACAGTCGGTGCCGTGCAGGCGCAGGGCTGGCGGGCTGTTGCCAGCCCTGTCATGACCATACGGCAGGAACCACCAATGGCGGACCGGCCTTGTCATGCTCTGCTGGTAACGAGCGGTCAGGCCCTGCCTTTTCTGGTCCATCAGGACCGTGACAGGCTGCTGCTGGCAGTGGGCCACCGTACGGCGGAGCGGGCTGTGGCGATGGGGTTCCGGCGTGTCGAGGCGGCATCAGGGACACAGGCCGGTCTGGAAGCGCTCTGCCGCCAGAAGGGGTTGTCTGGCTCCGGCCTTGTGCTGGCCTGCGGGCGGGGGCGGCATGGACAGCCCTACGGGGCCGATCTGGCGGCCAATCTGGGGGCGCAGCGTGTTGAGGCCTATCGGGTACAGCCTGTCAGACAGCTTGCTGCGGCGGCAAGGACCGCCTTGGCGAGCAAAGAGGTGAGTGCTGTCCTTTTTTATTCCAGTGAGACGGTTTCCCTGTTCATGGAGCTGTGCCCGCCGGACCTGTACCGGCAGCTTGGCCATTGCAGGGCCATCTGTCTCTCCCAGGCCATCGCCGGGCGTGTCGGGGAGAGCGGCCTGTGGGGACAGGTTGAGGTTGGTCCTCCCCTGAGGCTGCTGGGAAGAGGATAAGAAAAAAGGCGAACCCTCATTGGGTCCGCCTTTCCTTGTTGTGGTCTGGCCACAGCGTGTTTCCCGGCTTCAGGCTTCGCCTTCCGGCTCGGGGAAATTCTGCTCCTGCTTGGCCTGCCACAGAGCGGCAAAGTCGATGGGCTGGAGAGCCACCGGCGGGAAGCCGCCATCCCGTGTGACATCGCTGATGATGGCCCGGGCGAAGGGGAAGATCAGGCGGGGTACTTCCACCAGCAGGATCGGCTCAATGATTTCCTGCGGCGGGTTGTCCAGCGTGACGATGGCGGCATAGGCGAGCTCCGTGATGAACACCACTGGCCCGGGGGTCTGGCTTCCTTCTGCCGGAGCCTCGGTGGCCTCGGTGCGGATGATCAGCGTGACCTCATAGATGGACTGTTCTTTTTCGATGCGGTTCGCCTGCACGTCGATGTTCACGCCAACCTGCGGGGGAGCCTGAAGGGAGGTGAAGGTTGACGCACCACGGGGAACTTCGAAGGAGAGATCCTTGGTATATTGCAGGTTGATGGCCAGCGGCAGGGAGGGAGGGGTGTTGTCCTGCGGGGCCTCAGGGTTTGTCTTGTCGGACATTCGGGATCATCCTTGCGTGAACGTAACTCTAGATGGGGCGCCCGCAGGGATGAAGCCGCTTTCCGACGGGGGGATGGGCCCGCCTCCTGCGTACGCACGTCTTTTATGGCGGTAGCATGTCTTGAAGAAGGGGCCAAGCAGATGCGGTTCTTCTTTTGCTGCTGCGGTGCGAGAGGGTGGTCACTCTTGAGATTGCCGACGGGGCGGCCTACCTTTAGGGCATGATGAGGAGAGGGCCGTGCAGGCCGGCTCCGGGTGTGATGATTGGGACTTGAGATGACGGATTTCCCCTGGGATATCGTTTTTTGGGCTCTGCTGGCCGTGGCCGTGGGCAGTGCCGTGTTTTTTGTTCTGGGGCGCCGCATGGGGGCGCAGGCCATCCGGCAGGAACAGATGCCGGCAGCCCGTGCTGTTGGCCAGCGGCAGGAGGGGGGCGTGGCCGATGCCCCCAAGCCGCCGCCGTTGCCCGGCCGTGTCGGCGGAGAGCAGAAAGCGACGGAATACAGGCTCCCGGAGGCGGATACGCAGCTCGGACAGGCTCTGGCCCGAGTCGGAACGGATGTCAGTGGGTTCTCGGCAGAATATTTCCTGAAGAAGGCTGAGGATATTTTCGCCCGTACCATCAAGGCCTTTGCCTGCGCTGATCTTCCTGCGCTGGAGAAGGTTCTGTCCCCCGCCGTGCTGGAAACGTTCAGTCACGTTCTGGAGGAGCGGAAGAAGCGTCATGAGCAGGTTCATCTGGAACTGCGACGGATCGAGCGGCTGGATTATGCATCCGTGCATCCGGGAGATGGGGAGGGTGGTGCCTGCCGTCTCGGTGTCCGCATCGTGTCGTGGCAGGTCAGCTACTGCCGGGATGAGAAGGGGATGCTCGTCGAGGGAACGGAAGCCCTGACGGAGTTTCGTGATCGCTGGACCTTTGAACAGGGCGAAAATGGCCAGTGGAAGGTGGTTGCCACAGAAGCGGACTGAGGCTACCCCGCTGGGTAAGGTTGGTCTCCCGCACGGGGAGGCCGGGTATGATGAAGACCCGGTGCTTGTTCATGCCGGGGTGGGGTAACTCTGTCATGATGAAACGTCGTTTCTCCTCTGCTGGTCTGGTGCTGGGCCCTCTGATGCTTCTTCTTGCCGGGTGTATGCCCGGCGCTCCCAAGGGCAGGATGGATGTTGCTCCTGTCAGCTTCAGCCAGCTCCCCGGCTGGGAGGGAGAGGACCATACGGCGCTGGTCAACATGGTGCGGCTGGAGTGCCTGCGTATCGCCCATCTGCCTGCGGGGACTTCTCTTGGAGGCGCCGTTACCCTGCCTTATGGCCGTGACATGAAAGACTGGAAGAATGTCTGCGTGGCAGCCTCGTCGGTGCGGAGTAACAGGACGGAGGCCAGACAGTTCTTCGAGAGCTGGTTCCAGCCCTACCTCGTCCAGCAGGATGCTTTCTATACGGGGTACTATGACCCTGAGGTTTCTGCCTCGCTTACACAGGGTGGAGAGTATCAGATTCCTGTTTATGCCCGCCCGAAAGACCTCCTGCGGGGGCGGGATGAAAATGGCGAGCTGGAATATGGCCATTGGGTGAATTCCGTGTTCCGGCCCTATGATGACCGGGCAACCATCAATTCTGGTTCTCTGGAGGGGAAAGGGCTGGAGCTGGCCTGGCTGAAAAGCCCTGTCGATCTGCTGTTCCTGCAGACGCAGGGCTCTGGCCGTTTGCGCCTGCCGGACGGCCAGCAGGTGTTTCTTGGTTATGATGGCCGCAATGGGCGGCCTTATGTTCCGATTGGCCGCGTGCTGGTCAAACGTGGGCTGATGAAGTCGGAAGATGTGGATGCCCAGAGCATCCGGGACTGGCTGGCCAACAATCCGGATCAGGTTGCTTCTGTCCTGGAGGCAAACCCCAGTTATGTCTTTTTCCGCCGTACGCAGCGCACGGCTGATGAAGGACCGACAGGGGGCTTTGGCCTGCCGCTGACTCCTCAGCGTTCTCTTGCCGTGGACAGGCGCTTCGTGGGGTATGGGATGCCTGTCTGGGTGAATATCAGTGGCAAGGATGCGCAGGGGCGTTTCGTGACATGGTCCCGGATGGTCTTTGCGCAGGATACCGGGAGCGACATACGGGGTGCAGCGCGTGGGGACCTGTTCCTCGGGTGGGGTGAGAAGGCCGCCAGGATTGCTGGGGATATGAAGAATCACGGTCAGATGATGGTTCTCGTCCCCCTGCCTGAGGCAAAGCAGGCTGGTGAGCAGCCGGTCGTCGGTACGGCAACGGAGGTCATGGCAGCAGGGGCGGGGCAGACAGCCAGATGATTCGTGCGCGTCGTGAGACGCTGGGGATGCATACGCTCATCCGGGGAGACTGTCTGAGTGTCATGCGGCGTATGCCCGCAGGCAGTGTGGATGTGGTGGTGACATCCCCTCCCTATAATCTGGGGCTTGCTTATCGCAGCTACAGGGACAGCCTCTCCGAGGAGAGTTATCTCGACTGGATGGAGATCATCTGCTCCAAGGTAGCCCGTGTGATGCGGGATGATGGGTCTTTTTTTCTCAATATAGCCGGGTCATCTGCCCAGCCATGGTTGCCATTCGAGCTGATGGTCCGGTTGAGGAAGCTGTTTACCCTTCAGAACCATATTTCATGGATCAAGTCCGTATCGGTAGGGGAGGTGACGCATGGGCACTTCAAGCCGGTCAATTCACCTCGCTACGTCAACCGGAACCATGAGCATATTTTCCACCTGACCAAACAGGGAGATGTGGAGCTGGACCGGCTCGGGGCGGGTGTTCCTTTCACGGACAAAAGCAACATCCATCGTCGCCAGCACAGGGAGGACCGGCGGTGTCGGGGTGATACATGGTTCATCCCCTATGAAACGGTACGGAGTCGTTCAGCCCGCTACAGCCATCCGGGGACCTTCCCCGTTGCCCTGCCGGAGCGTTGCATCCGCCTGCATGGGGTGCATCCTGAGATGATGGTGCTGGACCCGTTCATGGGAACGGGGACGAGCCTTGTGGCCGCAGAGTCGCTGAAGGTCCGCTCCATCGGCATTGAGGCCGATACGACCTATGTCCGGTTTGCACGCAAGCGTCTGCGTGCCATGATAATGCAGGGTGATACCGGCGCAGTGACGGAAGACGGGGCATAACAAGGTGGCAAGACGGACTCTGGGTGATGATGAAGCGGCGCTGTGGAAAGCTTTCGTTCGGGATGTTGCCCCGTTGCGGGGGCGAAGGGAGGCTGCGGGCAGGTTTGTCCGGGAGGAGACTGGCAAGACGGAGAGTACGGTAGCCCGCCAGTCGGAAGGAGGGCGGAATACAGGGATGATGACGGTCAGGCTGGTGATGGCCCAGCCGGCCAGGGCACCCCGTCCCCGTCCTGCCCCGCATGTGGGGGTCCGTGCTCCTGGCCTTGATGATACGCAGTGGCGTCGTCTGTCCCGTGGGCAGATGCGTGTGGATGCCCGGCTCGACCTGCATGGCTACGTCGTGCAGGAGGCTTTTGAGGAGTTTCACCGCTTCATGCAGCGCAGCCGTGTCATGGGGTGGCGCTGCGTCGAGGTCGTTACCGGGCTGGGCAGTGGCATCCGGGGAGGGAGCATCCGCCGGGAATTGCCTCATTGGCTGCATCGTGCCGACATAGCGCCCATGGTGCTGGGTGTGGTGCACAGCCATCAGGGAAATCAGGGTGCCTTGCGGCTTCTTTTGCGGAAAAAACGCTAGAAGAGGAAAGGGAGGATCATTCCGATCTTGGAGAAGGGGAAGAGGTTTTCTATAACATTAATGTCGAGAATGATTATCAATTAAAGCAGGAGGTTTCATCCATGGGGGGCACGGTGTCCCTGCGGGATGACCTTTCCGGGAAAGGCGCAAGATCATGGTTTCATTGAAAGCCCTGTTTGGCTCTGCCGGCGTCATGCTGGCAGCCCTGGCTGGCGGTATGTGGCCAGTCCATCAGGCTCAGGCGAAGGATGTGCGGGACATCACGGGGGCGGTCGTGTCCGTTCCGGATCATCCCCAGCGCATCATTTTGGGAGAAGGGCGGCTGATCTACGCCCTGGAGCCTCTGGAGGGAAAGCATCTGTTTGACCGTATCGTCGGCTGGCAGGGGGAATTCCGGGAGGCCGACAGACAGAATTATGAGCAGATGCTCAAGACATTTCCGGAGGCTGACAAGGTCGCCGTGATCGGACGGACAACCGCTGATACGATCAGTCCGGAGAAGGTGCTGGACCTTCATCCTGATCTCGCCATTTTCAGCACGACCGGCCATGGTCCCGGGCAGACTGGTGATGTGACGGCCAGGCTGCGGGCAGCGCATGTGCCTGTCCTGTTTGTGGATTTCCGGCAGGACCCGGTAAAAACGACCGTTCCCAGTATGGTCATTCTCGGCCAGGCCCTCGGGCGTGAGGCAGAAGCAAAAGCCTATACGGATTTTTATGAAAGCCGCCTGAAGGCCATCCAGTCTGTCGTGGAGACAATCCCGGAGGCCCAACGCCCCAGCGTGTTCATCAACATGCTGGCCGGGGCGCGGCAGAGCTGCTGCCATACGGCAGGGCGAGGCAACATGGGAGCCTTTATTGAGGCTGCCGGGGGGCGCAACATCGCAGCCGATCTTCTACCGGGTTATATCGGCGATGTTTCGGCAGAGATGGTCATCGCCAAAGATCCCGACGTGCTGATTCTGGATGGCACCCGGGGGCCGGGCAACAGCGGGCCGGGCCTGAAGATGGGATCACAGGTGACGCCGGAGATGGCGCAGGCCTCTCTTGCGGCCCTGCTGAAAGCGCCTGAACTTGCCGGGCTTGGGGCGGTCCGCAATGGACGTGCCTATGGTATCTGGCACACGTTCTATGACAGTCCGTTCAATATTCTCGCCATTGAGGTCATGGCAAAATGGTTTTATCCCGAACGCTTCAGGGATCTGGACCCGGATGCTGACCGCAGCCTGGTACAGAGCCGTTTTACAGTGATGCCGAACAGCGGGACATATTGGATCAAGGCGAATGCCCATTAAAGAAACAGAGACCAGAACAGACGGGCCATCAGACGAAATGGCCCGTCTTGCCGCACGATTGACAGGCATACAGGCATCCTATGTAAAGCTGACCCGCCACAGGGTGGGTGTCCTCTGCCTGATGGCAGGGCTGATCCTTTTTTCCATACTGCTTGATTTTTCCCTGGGCCCGGCCGGTCTTGGCCCGGCGGCCTTGTTTCATGCGCTCATGCATCCCTCATCTGGGACGAATGCCGTCATCGTATGGCATATCCGCCTGCCTTATGCCCTGATGGCGGCCCTGGTGGGCGTTGCTTTGGGAATATCCGGTGGGGAGATGCAGACGGTGCTGGATAACCCCCTGGCCAGCCCTTACACGCTGGGTGTGTCGGCGGCGGCGGCATTTGGGGCCTCTCTGGCCATCGTGCTGCATTGGCATATCCCTTATGTGCCGGAAAACTGGATGGTCCCGCTGGAGGCGTTCGTGTTTGCTGTGGGTTCGGCTGGTCTGCTGGAGCTGGTGGCCCGGGCACGGGGCCATTCCACGGCCATGGTGGTGCTGTTCGGTATTGCGCTGGTATTCACTTTTCATGCCTTTGTGGCCTTGATGCAGTTCATCGCTGATGAGGATGCTCTTCAGGACCTTGTTTTCTGGACGATGGGTAGCCTGACCCGGGCTGACTGGGGCAAGATTTCCGTCATGAGCCTCGGTTGCCTGTTGGTGCTGCCGTTCTGCTTCCGGGCGGCTCCGGCCCTGACAGCCCTGCGGCTGGGAGAGGACCGGGCTGCAAGCTATGGTGTGGATACGAAACGCCTGCGGATGATGTCTCTGCTGCGTATCAGTGTGCTGTCTGCCCTGGCTGTATCCTTTGTCGGGACGATCGGTTTCGTGGGGCTGGTTGCGCCCCACATTGCCCGCCGCCTGCTGGGGGAGGATCATCGTTTTTATCTGCCCGGGGCTGCCCTGTGCGGTGGGCTCATCATGTCGCTGGCCTCCATCGCGGCCAAGAACATTCTGCCGGGGGTCGTGATTCCGGTGGGGATTGTTACCTCACTGGTGGGAATTCCTTTCTTCCTTGCCGTGGTTCTGAGAAAGGGGGCCTGAAATGGGGAACTGTCAGACACATCAGCTGGAAGTTGAAAATTTCAGTGTCCATTATGGGCGGCGGCAGGTCCTGCATGACATGACGCTTGCCCCCATGCGGGCCGGGCGTGTGACGGCCCTGCTGGGGCCGAATGGCTCGGGCAAGTCCACCTTCATGCGGGGAGTTGCCGGCCTGACCCGGGCGGAGGGATGTGTTCGCCTTGCCGGGCAGGATCTTTCAAAACTGGGGGTTGGTGAGCGGGCCAGGCTGGCTGCCTATCTGCCACAGAGCCTGCCGCCTGCCGTTCATCTTCAGGTGATCGAGGCGGTGATGGTGGCCCGTCGGGCGGGGGAGGCCGTGTCTGCCGAGTGTGCCCTGCGGGAAAGCACCGACGTTCTGGAGGAGCTGGGTATCGGCAGGCTGGCCCTGCGCTACATGGATGAACTGTCCGGTGGTCAGCGGCAGATGGTGGGACTGGCGCAGGCCTTGGTGCGCCGTCCGGCCATGTTGCTGCTGGATGAACCCTTGAGTGCGCTGGACCTGCGGTATCAGTTTGCCGTCATGGACGTTGTCCGTCGTGAGACACGGAAACGTGATATCGTGACGCTACTGGTTGTTCACGATCTGAACATCGCTCTGCAACGTGCTCATGATGTTGTCTATATGCGGGATGGTCGGCTTGTGGCACAGGGGGCTGTCATGGCCGTGACAACACCTGCCGTGCTGGGAGATGTCTATGGTGTCCAGACCCGTCTGGAGGTCTGTCCCCGTGGGCTGCCCCATGTGCTGGTGGATGGCATTATTGGGAGTGATGGCTGAGGCACTGTGCTGCCGGAAAGTCCCATGATGACCCGCACGGATACCATGGCGTGTTTGTCAGGTAGGGACAGGATGAGCCATTGCCCAGTAACGGACTGTTTTCAGATGTCGTGAGTTCTTTCGGGGCTTTTCTGGTCAGGAGGCCCCGATGCGTTATCTCGTGACGGGTGGTGCCGGTTTTGTTGGCAGTCATGTCGTGCTTGCCCTGCTGGATGCAGGGCATGAAGTTGCTGTTCTTGATGATCTGAGCACAGGGCATCGGGCAGCCGTGCCACCCGGCGTCCCTTTCTTTCTGGTCGATCTGGCCAGTCAGGAGGCCACAGCGGGTGTGATGGCCCAGGGGCCGTGGGATGGTGTGCTGCATTTCGCTGCCCTGTCCCGTGTTGGTGACAGTGTGAGAAGGCCCCTCCATTATCTGAGGCGGAATTATCTCACCACGCTCAATCTCATCGAAGCCTGTGTGGCCCATGGCGTGAAGAAATTTGTCTTTTCCTCCACAGCGGCACTGTTTGGAGGAACGGAGCGCACTGGCCTCATTTCAGAAGCGGCATCTGTTGATCCCGGTTCCCCCTATGGGGAAAGCAAATTCATGATCGAACGTGTCCTGCATTGGGCTGACAGGATATACGGCATGAGAAGCGCCTGCCTGCGTTATTTTAATGCTGCTGGGGCCGATCCCGCTGGAAGGGCAGGTGAAGATCATCGCCCTGAAACGCACCTGATTCCTTTGACGATCGAGGCTGCGTTGGGAATGCGGCCAACGCTGAAGCTGTTTGGCCTGGATTATCCAACGATGGACGGGTCCTGTATTCGTGACTATGTGCATGTCGCCGATATTGCCGAAGCCCATCTCAGGGCGCTGGAGCAGATGGAGCAGGGCAGCATATGCTACAATATCGGGACCGGGTGTGGTTATTCCAATCTGGAGGTTATTGCCAGTGTTGAAAGGGTAAGCGGCCGGTCGGTACCTTGGGAGCCTGCTCCAAGGCGGGAAGGAGACCCTGTCAGACTGGTGGCAGACCCGGCACGACTGCACGCCGATACAGGCTGGACGCCCAGATTTGCAGGGCTTGACATGATTGTTGAAACAGCCCTGCGCTGGCGGCAGGCTCATCCGCAGGGCTATGCTGACTGATCATTCTCCAGCTCCGTATGGAGCTGGACATGAATGCTTCAGGGCCAGATGACTTCTGGTGGCATGGACATCAGGATGGCCTCGGTATTGCCGCCTGTTTTCAGGCCGAAGAGCGTCCCCCGGTCATAAAGGAGGTTGAACTCCACATAACGGCCCCGTCGCCTGAGCTGGGCCTGACGGTCTCCATCCGTCCAGGGAGTGAACATCCGCCCCCGGACGATGCCGGCATAGCTGTTCAGGAAGGCTTCTCCCACATCCCGGGTGAAGGTGAAGTCATTGGCGAGGTTCTGGCTGTCCAGCCAGTCATAGAAGATGCCGCCCAGCCCACGGGGTTCGTTGCGGTGTTTCAGGAAGAAATACTCATCACACCATTTCTTGAAGCGGGGATAGTAGTCCGGGTCGTGTCTGTCGCAGGCCTCCTGAAAGGCCCGGTGGAACGTGGCCGCATCTTCGAGGGCTTCCGGGCTTTCAGGGAACATGGGCGTGATGTCGCCACCCCCACCGAACCATCCCTTTGAGGTGATGATCATGCGGGTGTTGAAATGCGCCGCACTGACATGGGGGTTGCAGGGATGGGCCACCAGAGAGATGCCTGTGGCAAAGAAGCGTGGGTCCTCCGCCGCACCGGGAATGGTCTTGCGGAATTCTGGTGAAAATTCCCCCCAGACGGTTGAGACATTCACGCCAACCTTCTCAAAGACACGCCCCTTCATGACAGACATGACACCACCGCCACCTTCAGGCCTCTCCCAGGCCGTACGCTGGAAACGCCCCGGCAGCTCATGCCCGGCCAGAACGGGAGCGTCCCCGGCTGCTGCCTCGTCTTCCAGAGCCTCATAGGCGGTGCATATCCTGTCACGCAGGCTTTCGAACCAGCTGCGGGCCTCGTCCGTCAGGCCGGCATGGGGCAGGTCGGGCAGGGCAAAAGGCGTTGAGGATGGCATGGGCATCTCCTGATCTGTGTGGGGCAGAAATGGATGGTTTGTCACTCTGGGTTGTCATGCTGTTCATAGGCCAAAAGGCTCATTCTGGCTTACTGGCTTTTCCTGATGTTGTAAAAAGGGCAGGCAACCCTGCCTATTGATTTTTGGGTTGGTCTTCTGAAAGACTGTCCGCTATCTGATGAGAGGACTGCCGGAAGGGTTGTGCGGGACTGTGTGCCCTGCGAGCGGCGACCGGGTCGAGGCAGGATGGAGTGAGGATTTATGGTTGCAGACAAGATGATCGAACCTGTCATTGGTGTCATCGGGGGCTCAGGCCTTTATGAGATTGACGGGCTGGAAAACCGGGAGTGGCGGCGTTGTGAATCCCCCTGGGGCGCTCCTTCCGATGAGCTCCTCTTTGGCACGCTGGAGGGGGTGCGCTGCGTGTTTCTGCCCCGTCATGGCCGTGGGCATCCCATTCCGCCCTCACGTCTGAATTACCGTGCGAACATTGATGCCCTCAAGCGGGCCGGTGTGACGGACATCATCTCTCTCTCTGCCGTGGGGTCTCTGAAGGAAGAGCTGGCTCCGGGCCATTTTGTGCTGGTGGATCAGTTCATTGACCTGACACAGGGGCGCCCCCGGACCTTTTTTGAGGAAGGCTGCGTGGCCCATGTCAGCATGGGTGAGCCGGTTTCCGCCCGCATGGCCACCACGCTGGCTGATGAGGCCGAAAAGCTGGGTATCACGGTTACACGGGGCGGCAGCTATGTCGTGATCGAGGGGCCGCAGTTTTCCACCCGGGCCGAGAGCGAGCTTTATCGCTCATGGGGGGCGTCGGTCATCGGCATGACGAACATGCCGGAGGCCCGTCTGGCCCGTGAGGCAGAAATGAACTATGCTACCGTTGCCATGGTGACCGATTATGACTGCTGGCACGAAGAGCATGAGCACGTCACGGTGGATGCTGTCGTCCGTACCATGAAGAGCAACTCCAAACATGCCCGGGAGCTTGTTCGCCGGGCCATTCCGGCCCTTGGCAAGGCCCGCCCCATCTGCACCGGTACCGGTGCAGCCGAGCGTGCGCTGGACAATGCCATCATCACGCCGCCGGAAGCCAGAGACTTCTCCGTTCTGGCCCGTCTGGACGCTGTTGCGGGGCGTGTGCTGTTCAGCTGAGCGCCAGCCTGATGGCTTTGTGAAGGGAGGGCCTCCCTGCCGGATGGCGGGGAGGTCTTTCTGCGTGCAGGGCCTTCAGAAACCGTGAAGCAGGCCCCCGTCAACCGGGATGCGGGTCCCGGTAATGTAGGCCGCCAGAGGACTGGCCAGAAAGGCGGCCATGTGCCCCAGCTCTTCGGGTTGGCCGTAGCGGCCTGCGGGCACGCCGTTTTCTTTCTGCCTGCGGAACTCTTCGAGCGGAATGCCAGCCTTTTCAGCCCGTATCCTGTTCAGGGTGGCGACGCGGTCCGTCTCGAAGCGGCCGGGCAGCAGCGTATTGACCGTCACGCCATCATGGGCGACCTCCCGGGCGAGGGTTTTGCCCCAGCTGGCCAGTGCGGAGCGGAGTGCGCTGGAGAGAACGAGGTTGGGAATGGGCTCCACGATACTGGTGGAGGACACCATGATGATCCGGCCGAACTGTCGTTGCCTCATGCCCGGCAGATACTGGCCGACAAGCTGCATGACAGGCAGAAGCATCGTGGCGGTTTCTTTCTGCCAGAGTGCCGGATCGCAGGCCGTGGCAGGCTCCAGGGGCGGTCCGCCGCCATTGCCGATGATGATGTCCGTCTCCGGCATGATATTCTGGAGGGCTGTCAGGCAGGTCTGTACGCTGTCTGGTGCCGAGAAATCCACGGCATGCCAGTGCGGGGTGATGCCGGTATCGGCTGCCAGATCATGAGCGGCCTGCCGCAGTCTGTTTTCATCACGGGCCAGCAGACAGGGGCGGACGCCTTCCCGTGCCAGGGATCGGGCAATGCCCAGTCCCAGCCCCCGGCTTCCTCCCATGATGATGGCTGTTCGTTCTTGCAGATGCAGGTCCATGATGGCCTCTCCTGATCCTGTAAAGACGCCCCTTTTCAGGGAATGGAAAAGAGAAGTTTTCACCTCTTCGTGGTCAGGAGCAAGAGGGAATGAAACGGTGTGGCTCATGACAGGATGCGCCTGTTCATGAATGTTTGTTTGAAAGTAAGAACGATTAAAAAATCTCCGGTGCCTCGGAGGGGAGTTCTTGACGCTACAGGGGGGCGTCACTATCTCTCATTCGCCCCGTTTGATCGGGGAGTTTACTGGTGCGCTGCTAGAATGAGCGCAATAACCCGGCTGCGCTGCTTTATGGAAGGGCCAGCCTAAAATGGAGTGATCCATGACGAAGTTTCGTCCCCTTCACGACCGTGTAGTGGTCCGCCGTCTGGACGGTGAAGAAAAAACCGCCGGTGGCATCATCATTCCTGAAACCGCCAAGGAAAAGCCGATGGAAGGCGAGGTCTTGGCCGTTGGGTCCGGTGCCCGCAATGAGCAGGGTCAGGTCGTGCCGCTGGATGTCAAGGCTGGCGACCGTGTCCTGTTTGGCAAGTGGTCCGGTACCGAGGTGAAGATCGGCGGTGAAGACCTGCTGATCATGAAAGAGAGCGACATTCTGGGCATCGTCGGCTGAGGCCACATTCCCGGACATTTTTCTCTCTGACCATCTTTGAAGGAATTAGGTGTTATGGCTGCTAAAGACGTGAAATTTGGTGCTGATGCCCGTGAGCGCATGCTCCGTGGTGTTGATATTCTTGCCAATGCCGTGAAGGTGACGCTCGGTCCGAAGGGCCGCAATGTCGTTCTGGACAAGAGCTACGGTGCCCCCCGCATCACCAAGGACGGCGTTTCCGTCGCCAAGGAGATCGAGCTGGCCGACAAGTTCGAGAACATGGGCGCACAGATGGTGCGTGAGGTGTCCTCCAAGACCAACGATGTGGCTGGTGACGGCACCACGACCGCTACCGTTCTGGCCCAGGCCATCATCCGTGAGGGTGCCAAGGCTGTCGCCGCCGGCATGAACCCGATGGACCTGAAGCGTGGCATCGACAAGGCCGTGCTGCGTGTTGTGGAAGAGCTGAAGACCCGCACCAAGAAGATCTCCTCCCAGGATGAGATTTCCCAGGTCGGCACGATCTCTGCCAACGGTGAGTCCGAAGTCGGCAAGATGATCTCCGAAGCCATGGAGAAGGTCGGTCACGAGGGTGTCATCACGGTGGAAGAGGCCAAGGGCCTGCACACCGAGCTGGATGTCGTGGAAGGCATGCAGTTTGACCGTGGCTACATCTCCCCGTACTTCGTGACGAACACGGAGAAGATGACGGCTGATCTGGAAAACCCCTACATCCTGATCCATGAGAAGAAGATCTCTTCTCTCCAGCCAATGCTGCCGCTGCTGGAAAGCGTCGTGCAGTCTGGCCGCCCGCTGCTGATCATCGCCGAGGAAGTCGATGGTGAGGCTCTGGCCACGCTGGTCGTCAACAAGCTGCGTGGTGGCCTGAAGATCGCTGCCGTGAAGGCTCCGGGCTTCGGTGACCGTCGCAAGGCCATGCTGGAAGACATCGCCATCGTGACCGGTGGTCAGGTCGTCTCCGAGGATATCGGCATCAAGCTGGAATCCGTCACGCTGGACATGCTTGGCACGGCCAAGAAGGTGCATATCGACAAGGAGAACACCACCATCGTCGAGGGTGCCGGTGCTGCCGAGGGCATCAAGGGCCGTTGCGCCCAGATCCGCTCTCAGATCGAAGCCACGACATCCGACTATGACCGTGAGAAGCTCCAGGAGCGTCTGGCCAAGCTGGCTGGTGGCGTTGCCGTCATCCGCGTCGGTGGCAGCACCGAGGTCGAGGTGAAGGAGCGCAAGGACCGCGTTGATGATGCCCTGCACGCAACCCGTGCGGCTGTTGAGGAAGGTATCGTCCCGGGTGGTGGTACGGCTCTGGCCCGTGCAAGCCTGCTGTTCGATGACCTGACCTTCGAGAATGACGACCAGCGTGCTGGTGCCCAGATCGTTCGCAAGGCTCTTCAGGCTCCGCTGCGCCAGATTGCCCACAATGCTGGTGAAGATGGTGCCGTGATTGCTGGCAAGGTGCTGGAACTGAGCAACTACAACGAAGGCTTTGACGCCCAGAAGGGTGAGTACAAGGACCTCGTGGCTGCCGGTATCATCGACCCGACGAAGGTCGTCCGCACGGCCCTTCAGGATGCAGCCTCCGTGGCTGGCCTGCTGATCACCACCGAAGCCATGGTTGCCGAGCGTCCGGAGAAGAAGTCCGACGATGCTGCCGGTGCCGGTATGGGTGGCATGGGCGGAATGGGTGGCATGGGAGGTATGGGCGGCTTCTGATCGCTCATTCTTCCCCATCCCGGTCACTCTGGCCGGGATGGCCTCCTGTTACGACAGGTCAGAAGAAAAGCCTCGCTCTCTCGGGAGCGGGGCTTTTTGGCATGGAAGAGGAGTTCATTTAGGCAGGCTAATAACTTTCTCTTGTATTTTTTCACGGGAATGAACACCATAGATTTTCCCTTCCTTTTCTTTTATAAAGAAGAAAAAATTTTCTTTAAGTAAGTTTATAATAGCAATTTCAATGTCTTCTTCATTTAGATATTCCTTGGGGTGATACCAAAGACCAAGATGGACGGCTTGTTCATAACATCCTTTTTGGGGGGATGAAATGAAAGCATCATCTTCTAGTGTTAATTCTATGGCCGTGTATTTGTATGAGCTGTTTATTTTCTCTAATATTGAACAAATGTCGATTTCTATAAAAGCAAATTTTTGTGGAAATTTCTTACGACTCTTTGACAAGTATTCTAGACAGTTAAAGAAACGTTCTTGCTGACTGGATTTTCCAGAATATAACAACGAAATATATTCTTCGTTCGGTTTCTTTTCGAAAGCATCATAGGTAATAAGTTCCCGTGAGTAGTCTCCATCATAAATTTTTGTTCGTAGTTGTTCCAGCGTAATTTCAGAACCTGCGTTTATTTTAGGAGAGGGGACGTAACGGTAAAGAATATTCCCTTTTATTTTAGGTAAATTCATTAAAAGGGAGATTAATTTACTCATTCCATTATTATCCTAATAATATTTTCCATATCATAAGGGACACGTATTCTCTGTGGAATTCGGATAAATCCACGAGAATTTGTAAAATTGTGATCTTTTACCTTTGATAATACATATTCAAAGACATCCATTTCTTTTGCTGTGATTTTTATAGTGCCACTTCCAAATATCATGACCCCAAGAGCTTCCTTTTTATAGTCTTTAAAGTAGTTTATTTCAATATTTTTCTCTCTCATTGATAGAATAAGCGGAATCATCCTGATTAAATTATAGAAAGGATGAAAATACTTTCTCTGTGACTCTTTTTGGTATATTTCTTCTCCAAGGACATCTAATAGTGCTTGGTATTCCTTTTCTACAAATATTTTAACTTCATTCGAGATATTGGGCGGCGTATTCCTTTTCTGAGAAGGTCTCAAATCATATAGTGAGCAAGAGAAATCATCTAGCGAGCGAGGGTCTTTCTTCATTAAAAGAATGAAATACCTTATAATTTCTTCGTCATCAGCCTTCTTTTTGGGCTTATCTTTTGGAAAAGGAAGGTATGTCTTGTTTTTACCATCATACTTCCCTGGCTTTAAGTAAGTCGAGAATTCAAGAATTTCTGTGGTTTCTTCTTCGGGAGAGAAAGAAAGAGTGGTGTTAATCGGCTCATTCTTCATTGTCTTCTGTTCTTTTATTAAGTTTATTAAGGAAATTTGAGATTCCCGTATGTATGGACTTACATGAACCTTTTGTTAGGGCGAACGAAGCGATAATTTCATTTTCTAGCTCCGCATCAAGGAATTCTAATATTAACATGTGTGCATTATAATTTGTTCTTGTTCTAATTCCTAAGGGGAATATTACAGGCTCTTTTCTTCTTTTTGTAGGATTTTTACTTTTGGAGTTGCTGTTAGGTGGTGTTTCTTTTTGGTCTGCCATTAGTTGTCTCCCTATAAGTATAGCTGCAATTCGCCCTGATTCTGATCAAAACAAACCATTCACGCTGAGAGTATATTGTATCCTGCTAAAATTGAAGTAGTTCTTTTAGAAAATTACCGATATCCTCCAACGTCTCACTCAATGGCAGCCGCTGGACGGGTACGCCATCCGGGAAGGCGGAGAGAAGGCGGGACGGCATCCGGCTGTCCAGAATGATGAACACGCCCCGGTCATCAGCCCGGCGGATGAGGCGCCCGAAGGCCTGACGCAGGCGCATCCGGGTGATGAGGTCGTCATAATCGCCCGGCCTGCCGCCGGAAAGATGGCGGCGGCGTTCCCGGTGAAGAATGTCGGGCCGGGGCCAGGGGGTGCGCTCCATCACCACCATGCGGAGGGCCTCTCCAGGGACATCCACGCCATCACGCATGGCATCCGTGCCCAGCAGGCAGCTGTTCGTCTCGGTACGGAAGACATCCACCAGCGTGGCGTTGTTCATGGCGTCCACATGCTGGGCGTAGAGGGGGATGTTCTTCATCCCCAGCGGCTCATGGATGCGGCGGTGGACCTCTTTCAGCCGTTGAATGGCTGTGAAAAGCCCCAGAGCTCCTCCATTGGCGGTTTCAAAAAGAGCCTGAAAGGCCTGCGCCTGTGCTGCCGGGTCCCGTGAGACATCCGTGATGATGTAGGCCCGTGTCTGGTGGGCATAGTCGAAGGGACTCATTAGGGCAGCCCGCATGGGGGGCTTGAGGAAATGCGCCGTGCCCAGTCGTCGCTCAGCCTTTTCCCATCCGGCTTCCCCGTCTTCATCCGGGCTGCGGTCCCGCAGGGTGGCGGAGGTGATGAGCAGCCCGTGCGTGGTGCTTTGCAGGGTACTGGCGAAGGGAATGGTCGGGTCCAGCCAGTGGCGGTTCAGGGCAATGTCGTGTCCTCCCTGGAGGAGCCGTGTGGGGGGTAAAGGCTCCCGGTGGATGAAGTCCACGTAGGTCGGCAGGCTTGTCTGGGCAACGGGTTGCTCCATGATGGCCCGTACCATGCTGATCCACCCTTGAAGGCGGGAGAGGGCACGGCGATGCAGGCTGCGTATGGTTCCCTCCAGCCGTTGCTGGAAGGCTGTATCGGGGTCTTCCTCCTGCGCTTCCAGAGCTTCCTGAAGGTGCCGGATGATCCGGTCCAGCGGGGTGACGATGTCCTGAAGGGCCGTGAGCAGGGTTTCGGCGTGCTCACGCAGCGGGGCGGGTATGGGGTGCAGGTCGCATTCCTGGCGAGGATAATGGCCCTGCTGGCCGCGGGTCTGCATCTGTATTTCCGCTATGCGGGCATCCAGATGCATGTCCAGCATCTGGAGGAACGCCTCGGCCGGTTGGGGGAGGGACGCTTCCTCGACCATGGCGAGGGGGAAAGGGTCTTCCTCATCGTCATCAGGCGGGGTGGCAGGCCTGTCTTCCAGCGGGGGGACGTCTGGTGGCGGCGGGGCCATGCGGGCCTGCCGGGCCTCGTGCAGGCGTCCGCTCCAGCCGGGGCGTGGCAGGCCTTTCTGTGTGGCAAGGACAAGCTCCTGAAGGGCATCCTTGAGGGCTGGCAGGCGCTCCATCAGGTCTTCCATGCGGCGCATCAGGCCACGGGCACGGGAGCGGCTCCCCTCAGCCCCGAGTATCCAGCGGCGCAGGTCGGCTGCTTCCAGCCCGGAGAAGACCAGAGAGAAGGCACTGTCTGCTGCATCAGGGATGTGATGGCCTTCATCAAAGACATAACGGGTGGGGACGCCATTTTCGTCTGCCAGATTGCCGGGTGCCATGTCCTGCGGCAGCATGGCGTTCCACGCTGCCTGGGACAGGACGAGCGCATGGTTGGCGATGACGAACCGGGCATGTTGTGCACGGCGTATGCCATGTTCGATGAAGCAGCTCTGATAATGCGGGCAGGCGGAATGGATGCACTCGCCCCGCCGGTCGGCAATCATGTTCAGCAGCCCGGGCTGGAACAGGTCCCCGAACCAGCCGGGAAGGTCGCCCCCCATCAGGTCGCCATCTTCCGTGGTCTCGGCCCAGAGAGCGAGAAAGACCAGCGGGATGAGGCCAGGCTGCGCCTGTGGCTGGCGGTTGAGAAGGGCGGTGGTGATATCTTCCAGGTTCAGGAGGCAGAGATAGTTTTCCCGCCCCTTGCGGATGACGGCAAGCTCATGCCGTTCTGTCGGATCGGGGTAAAGACGGGTCAGTTCCTGTTCGATCTGCCGTTGCAGATGGCGGGTATAGGTACTGACCCAGACAGCTCCGTCATTCTTTTCGGCCCAGAGGCTGGCCGGGGCGATGTAGCCCATTGTCTTGCCCGTGCCGGTACCCGCCTCGGCCAGCATGATATTGGGGGCATTGGCGACATCCCGGGGGGTGAAGGCGTAGCTGGTGGCCGAGGCAAAATCGGCCTGACCGGGGCGGGGTTCTGCATGCCTGCCCAGCAGGGCGGAAAGACGCCTGCGGGCTTCCTGCTGGCTGACTGGCTGGCTGCCAGCAGGGGGACGGGGCGCACGCTCTTCCCACTGGGGCAGGCGCCGCCATATTTTCAGGGCATCAATTTCTCTGGATCGTCCCGAAGATGCAGAGGGAGGAGGCAGGGCTTCTTTCACGATGTCATGCCAGCTCCATCCGGCCTGGTCCAGAGTGGGCAGCAGAAGGTGGAGCGTCGCGATTTTCTGGGGAGGCTGTCCCGACAGCTCATCCAGAAGGTGCTGGGCAATACGGTAGAGACTGTCGGCCTGTAGGGGAGCTGTATCCGTCGGTTCTGCAAGGCCCAGCTCCAGGGCGAGGCCACGGGCTGTCGGGGTCACGCTCCGGGCCGGATGGACGAGAAGGAAGAGTTCCAGCAGGTCCAGCCAGGGAGCGGGAAGAGGTTCCGGGGGCAGTTCCAGCAGGCGGAGCGTGGCAGGCCCGTGGATGAGCAGCGGCGGCGGCAGCTGGCGGAGCATGTCCCGGACTTCGGCAAGGGGAATGTCCAGCACCTCACCATCAGGCGTGATGAGGGAGGAGAGGCCATGTCGTGCGATCAGGGCTGGCGCATCAAGGTGGGAGCGGAACAGGCTGGGCATGCTCCAACTCATACACAGGAAGTCCCCCTTCTGCGAGGGGAAAGCAGTGCACGCCCCGCCTGCATACTTGACCAGAGGGGGGAGGGTTCATAATTAACGTAGTCCTATGCAGAACAAAACGCCTTCTCCCCAGAATGATTCGTCTTTCCCCAAGCTCTGGCCGTTTGAGGAAGCCCGTAAACTGGCCGCCCGTGTGGCAGACAGGGACCCCAGCAAACCGGTTCTGATGGAGACAGGCTACGGGCCTTCCGGCCTGCCGCATATCGGTACGTTCGGCGAAGTGGCCCGGACGACATGGGTCCGGCAGGCTTTTGAGAAGCTGACAGGTCGCCAGACCCGTCTTCTGGCCTTTTCTGATGACATGGATGCCCTGCGCAAGGTGCCGGGCAATGTCCCCCAGCAGGAGATGCTGGCTGAGCATCTTGGCCTGCCGCTCTCCCGTATTCCCGATCCGTTTGGCACGCATGAGAGTTTTGCGGCGCACAACAATGCCCGCCTGCGCCAGTTCCTTGATGCGTTCGGGTTCGATTATGAATTTGCTTCTGCAACCGATTACTACACGTCCGGCATCTTCGATGCGGCGCTGAAGCGTGTTCTGGAAGAGCATGACCGCATCATCGAGGTGATCGCTCCCACGCTGGGCAAGGAACGGCGGGCGACCTATTCCCCCGTGCTGCCGATCCATCCCGAGACGGGCCGTGTCATGCAGGTGCCCATCATCAGCGTGAACCCGGAAGCCGGGACAGTCGTCTGGAAGGACGAGGACGGGAAGAGCTTTGAGACATCCGTCTATGGCGGACAGGCCAAGATGCAGTGGAAGGCCGACTGGGCCATGCGCTGGTATGCTCTGGGTGTCGATTATGAGATGTCCGGCAAGGACCTCATCGACAGCGTGAAGCTTTCCTCCAGGATATGCCGCATTCTTGGCAGTGAGCCACCGCTGAACCTGACCTATGAGCTGTTCCTCGATGCCAATGGGCAGAAGATCAGCAAGTCCAAGGGAAATGGCCTCTCCGTGGAGGAATGGCTGCGGTACGGCCCGTCGGAGAGTCTGGCTCATTACATGTTCCAGCAGCCGACCCGTGCCAAAAGGCTCTATACGGACATGATCCCCAGAGCCACGGATGAATATCTGGCCCTCGTGCAGAAGGGTGAGCAGCAGAGCGCAGAGGAGTTTCTTTCCAACCCGGTATGGTTCATCCATGAAGGGAAACTGCGCCCGCAGGATACCAGCCCGGTTTCCTTCACAGCCCTGCTGAATCTGGCCAGTGTGGCCAATGCCCGGGAAGTGGAGACACTCTGGAAGTTCCTGCGGCGTTATGATTCCAGCCTGTCGCCAGAGACACATCCTTATGTGGCACAGCTGGTGCAGCACGCTCTGGATTACTTCAATGAGCGTGTCCGTCCGACCAAGGTGTTCCGTGCTCCGACGGAGATAGAGCGCAAAGGTCTGGAAGACCTCGCAGCAACGCTGAAGACGGTGCCGGACAATGCGACCCCGGATGATGTGCAGAATGTCGTATTTGAGGTCGGCAAGCGTTACTTTGCCAAGCCGGAGCTGCGGTCCTGGTTCGGGTGCCTGTATGAGGTGCTGCTGGGGCAGAAAGAGGGCCCCCGCTTCGGCATTTTTGCGGCTTTGTTTGGCCTGAAGGAGACTGTTGCCCTCATTGATGAGGCTCTGGCACGTCCTGTTGAGCCTGCCGGGGCAACGGAGGAAACCAGAGGCTGAGGCATGACGGCTCCCTCCGGTATGCCAGATGGTGCGGATGCCTCTCCGTCACTTGCTGACGGACGGCTGCGGCGTTTTCTGACGCGTCTGCCGGCCATGGTGGGGCTGGTCCTGCTCATTTTTGCGGGGCTGGTGATCTGGCGGGAGCTTCAGCATCTGTCCCTCCAGCAGGTGATGGCGGGGCTTCATGCCATTCCTGCCGCCGCCTTGTGGAAGGGGGCCGGGGCAACCATTCTTTCTTATGCCATCCTGTCTTTCTACGATGGTCTGGCCTGTCATCATGTGCAGGCGGGCATTTCGTGGCGGCGGTCAGCCTTTGTGGCGTTCTGTTCCTATGTCCTGTCCCATAATCTTGGGTGCGCAGCCATTTCGGGCACGGCTGTGCGCTACAGGCTCTATCGTAACTGGGGTGTGCCGGGGATCAAGATTGCGGCCATCGTGGCGTTCTGTTCCGTCACCTACTGGCTGGGGATGCTGGGGCTTGTGGGGTTCATCCTGCTGGCCCAGCCGGGCATTATTCCTTATGTCCGTCATCTGCCGCCCTGGGTAACTGATCTTGGGGGAGCAGCCTGTTTCTCTGTCCTGCTGGCCTATGTGCTTCTGCCCTGCTGGAAGCAGGAAGTGCATATTGGCAGGTGGACATTGCGGTTTCCAGACTGGCGGATCGGGCTGGGGCAGATCCTGTCCAGCATGGCGGACATGTCTGCTACCGCCCTGATCGCCTGGTGTGTGCTGGATACGCTGCCCAATGGGAGCGGCCTGACATTTGGCGGGTTTCTGGCCATCTATATCGGGGCTTACACGGCCGGTCTGCTGGCCAATGTTCCGGGTGGGCTGGGAGTGTTCGACAGCACCATGCTGCTGGCGCTGTCCCCGTGGTTTTCCGTGCCGCACATCATGGCAGGGATTCTGGTTTTTCGCCTGTTCTATTACATCATTCCCCTGCTTCTGGCGGGTGCCATGTTTGCCGGGCATGAGCTGTTCATAAAAGGGGCACCTCTGCTGGCCCGGTTTGGCAGGACCGTGGAGCACAGCCAGAGTCTGCGTTCATCTGAAGCGGATTTCGCCACGATCGTTGCCACGGGCAGTCAGGCCGTGCTGGGCATCGTCATCGTGGTTTATGCCCTTCTGGCACCATTGCCTCCGTTCCATTCTTTCTGGAGTGCGGTCCTTCTTCAGGGCGCCGCTTTTCTGCTGACCCTCATCGGGGTGATGCTCGTCGGCCTGTCTCTGGGGCTGTCCCAGCGGGTGGCGTTGGCCTGGCGGCTTTCTGTCGGGGCTCTGTCCATCACGCTGGTGATCCTGACCGTAAGGCAGGCCCATTGGGTGGCTTTTCTTGTCGTGCTGGCCGTGCTGTTCGTTTTGCTGCCATTCCGCAAGACCTATTACAGGCAGGCTTACTGGCGGGTAGAGCCGTTTTCTCCTTTTGTTCTGGCGCCATTCTCGCTCTGGCTGTGCGGGTTGGCCGGTGTCAGCTGGATCGCCCGTCAGCGGCATCTCGGGCATGTCTGGTGGCGTTCTATGGTTCATGATGCCCATACGGCGGTCGGGCGCTGGTTTCTCGGTGGTGCGGCCGTGTGCTGTCTGCTGGGGCTGTGGTTTGCCCTGAGGAAAGCACGGCTGCATCTTCTCCCATGGAACATGGATGCCCGGGTGCAGTACGCCTGCCTTCAGGATTCAGCAGAGGCTCTTTCCCTGCCGTGTGAGCGCCTTTTCGTGCCTGATGGCATGTTGTCGGATGCAACGGGGAAGGCTGCCTGCGCGGTGGTCCGGCTGAAGCCTTTCCTGCTGTCGGAGCCAGTGCTCCTGTGTCTGGGCGGAGCCGTGGGAGCACGGGGACAGCGGGGCGGTGCTGTCTGGCGGCTGCGGGATTACGCCGTGCAGGAAGGGTGCCAGCTGGCCGTCCTTCAGCAGGGAGCACGGCAGGCGGACATCTACGCCTCTTTCGGCCTTGGTCTTTTTTCTCTTGAAGGCGACGAGGGATGGTTTCTTGTCTGCCGGCCGGAAGATTATCACGCCCTGAAGCTGCTGCTGGGCCTTTAGAAAAACCCGTTTTCCTCATCAGTCAGAAGAGGGCTGACGTGCGGCAGGGCAAGCCCCGGCTGGGCCGGGTAGGCTTCCAGAATCTGGAGATGGGGGCCGGTGCCAGAAGGCAGATGCTCTACCAGACTGATGTGGTCTACTGTCATTTCAGAGCTGTGAAAGAGGTTGTGCCGCTGTATCCATGGGATGAGATCGGTCGGGGAGGCCGGTTCCAGCCAGGCAATGGTCACTTCCGGGACGACGGCACGGCGGGGCAGGGAGAGGCCTGCGCGGCGGAGGGTGCTGGCAAGCCGCTTCTGCAAGGCAAGTAGCGGGGCCTGCGGAGTTAGGCTGACTGTCAGCCGGTCTTCCATCTCTCCCATCTGATGGCCGACCTGATGGAGGGCCAGAGAGAAAGGTTCCCATCGCAGGTGGGACAGGGTCATGTCCAGCTCCTTCATCTCGTGGCGGCTGTTTAGGTGGCCAAGGGGCTGGAGGGGGATCAGACACTGTTCTGCCGGTGACCAGCGGACATCATCCAGACTGCCACGCAGCAGGCCAAGTTCTGCCTGTATGGTGGGGGACAGCGTGAGGGCGAGGGAAAGATTCATGGGGCCTCCCGCAAATCAGGGAGATTAACAAAAAGAAAGTCAGGGTCTTGTCCTGAATTCTTGACTTGGGAAGAAACTACCCCACATTCTACGGGAACGATAGGGGCGGGCCCAGTGAGTCCCCCCTGAAGACTTATCGCAGCAAGTGGATATCATGGCTTTCCATTCCGATTACGAGACAACACGAGGACAGGCGGCTGCCGCTTTTGATGCGGGTCTGCGGGCTTACATGCTGCGTGTCTACAACTGGATGGCTCTTGCTCTGGGGATAACGGGGGTGACGGCCTATGCCGTGGTCCATACGTCGCTCCGGGCGCTGTTCTTTCATGTCGTGCAGAGAGGGGATGCTTTTGCGCTGGCTCCGACCGGACTGGGGATGGTGAGTGTTTTCGCCCCTCTGGCCTTTGTCATGGTGCTGTCCTTTGGTGTGAACCGTCTCTCCCGTTCGACAGTGCAGCTTCTGTTTGTGCTGTTCAGCGTGGCCATGGGCGTCAGCATGGCATCGCTGCTTCTGGCCTACACAGGGTCTTCTGTTGTCCGGACATTCTTTATTGCCGCCTCCCTGTATGGCGTCATGTCTCTCTGGGGGTATGTGACGAACCGGTCCCTCATGGGGATGGGGTCGTTCCTGACGATGGGGCTGATAGGTCTGGTGATCGCTTCTCTGGTCAACATGTTCATCCCGGCCCATGGGCTGACAGTGGCCATATCTTTCATCGGGGTGCTGCTGTTCACGGGGCTGACAGCTTATGACACCCAGCGCATCAAGCTTTCCTATCAGCAGTATGCGTCTGTCCTTCCGGCTGAAGAGACGGGGAAGATGGGGATCTATGATGCCCTGACGATGTATCTGAATTTTGTAAATCTCTTTCAGTTCCTGCTGCAGTTTACAGGGACAAGATCTGGTGGGCGCGATTGATCCACTGATGAGTCGGGTCAGTACAGGAAGAGGAGCCTCCGGGCTCCTTTTTTGTTGCGATTTTTTGCGGTTGAAAGGAAAATGGAAAATTAAGCGATCATCTTCTTGTTTTTGATGAAAATATGATGTTTTCTCAGAAATGGCAGATAACCGGTCTTTTTTTTAAAAAGACCGACGGGGTTCCTTTTTTTTATGAGGCTTGCCCCCTTGTAATCTCCGTTATTCGGGAAGAATAAAGTGGGCGGCACTGGGGTCTCAGGGCTCCATATTTCATATTGAGTACGGAGGGAGTTCCCTTCTGTTGTCAGGATACGAACGGGAAAGGCACAAATAAGATGACAACGTTCGGTGGCGATCGCGCTGTCCTGACTGTGTCAGAAAGTGTTCCGGCCTTTTTATGGCGGAACAACAGATAGAGGCAGGATCCATGAAAAAACTCTGGCGATTTTTCCCGGCGTTGCCTGCATTGATGCTGTCGGGCTGTACGGTTGATCTTCTTCAGCCAGCCGGCCCGATCGGGGAAGGTAATCGCGACATGATGGTGCTTGAATGGGCCGTCATGATGTGCGTTGTGGTTCCGGTGATTATTGCGACACTCGTATTTGCCTGGAAATACCGGGCTTCCAATACGAAGGCGGAATATCTGCGGAACTGGTCACATTCAAACAAGATTGAAGTGTTCATCTGGGGTGTCCCCATTCTGATCATTCTTGTTCTGAGTGGCTTCAATTACTGGAGCACGCATTATTACGACCCGTACAAGCCCATCTCCAAAGAGATGCAGGTAAAAGTTGGTGCGCCCGATGCAAAGCCGCTCCATGTGGAAGTTGTTTCCCTGGACTGGAAGTGGCTGTTCATTTACCCAGACCTTGGGATTGCAACCATCAACGAGCTGGATGTCCCCACAAAGACACCTCTGGATTTCCGGATTACGTCTGACAGTGTGATGACATCGTTCTTCATTCCGCAGCTGGGGTCACAGATCTACAGCATGGCCGGGATGGAAACACAGCTCCACCTGATGGCAAGCCGCCCGGGCAATTTCCAGGGTGAGGCCGCCCAGTACACGGGGCCGGGCTTCTCCGACATGCGCTTCCGCACGATTGCCATGCCGCAGGAGCAGTTTGACGCCTGGGTACAGAATGTACGCAGTGGCGACAATCCGCTCGCAGCCAAGGAAGCCCTGGATGCACAGACGTACCCGAAATATCACGCCGCACCGGCTGCCCCGCATGCTGAGGCACCCAAGCCGGCTCCGGTCGTGTATTTCTCCAACGTACAGTCTGGGCTGTTTGAGAGCATTGTTGCGAAATACAATGTCGGCATGACCCATGAGAACCACGGCACGAGCATGGGCGACAAGTCCATGGACATGCCTGCTGAGTCTCATACGGCTGCACCTTCCAATACCGGCATGTGAGGACTGATCTAAAGATGCTCGGAAAACTTACCCTTTCGTCCATACCGTATGATGTGCCGATTCTTGTCGGTACATTCATCGGTGTGGCTGTAATCGGGATTGCCGTTCTTGCGGCGGTCACCTATTTCAAAAAATGGGGTTATCTGTGGCGCGAGTGGCTGACCACGGTCGACCACAAGAAGCTCGCCATCATGTATGTTGTTCTCGGTCTCGTCATGCTTGTGCGTGGCTTTGCCGATGCGCTGATGATGCGTACACAGCTTGCCCTTGCCTACGCAGGTAACCCCGGTTATCTGCCTCCGCACCATTATGACCAGGTCTTCTCGGCCCATGGTACGATCATGATCTTCTTCATGGCCATGGTGATGATGCAGGCCCTGTTCAACTTCGTGGTGCCATTGCAGATTGGTGCGCGCGACGTTGCGTTCCCGCTGATCAACTCGATCAGCTTCTACATGACGCTCGTCAGTGCCATTCTCATCAACATCTCCCTCTTCATTGGTGAGTTCTCCAATGTTGGCTGGCTCGGCTACCCGCCGATCTCCGAACTGCAGTTCAATCCCGGCGTCGGTGTGGATTACTACATCTGGTCGGTGCAGATCTCCGGTATCGGTACTCTGCTGACAGGGATGAACTTCCTGACGACGATCATCAAGCTGCGTGCCCCCGGCATGAAGTGGATGCACATTCCCGTCTTCACATGGACGGCTTTCTTTGCCTGCATCATGATCCTGACGACCTTCCCGGTTCTGACGGTTTCCATGGCTCTGCTGGCTCTGGATCGTTACCTCGGCATGCACTTCTTTACCAATGATGGTGGCGGTAGCGTCATGCTCTACCTGAACCTGATCTGGTCCTGGGGTCATCCGGAAGTTTACATCCTCATCCTGCCTGCCTTCGGTGTGTTCTCCGAAATTGCAGCGACCTTCTCCGGCAAGCCGCTCTTCGGTTATGCCACGATGGTCATCGCAACGGGTATCATCACCTTCCTGGGCAGCATCGTGTGGGTTCACCACTTCTTCACGATGGGTGCTGGTGCTGATGTGAACACTTTCTTCGGTATCATGACGATGTTCATCGCCGTGCCGACGGGTGTGAAGATCTTCAACTGGCTCTTCACCATGTACAAGGGGCGTGTCCGCTTCGAAGGTCCGATGCACTGGATCGTCGGCTTCATGATCACCTTCTCCATCGGTGGTATGACCGGTGTCATGATGGCCATGCCGGCAGCAGACTGGGTGATCCACAACTCCCTGTTCCTGGTGGCGCACTTCCATAACGTGATTATTGGTGGTGTGTTCTTCGGTTACGTGGCTGGTCTGAGCTACTGGTTCCCGAAGGCTTTCGGCTACAAGATGCGCGATGTCTGGGGTAAATGGGCGTTCCGTTTCTGGTTCGTCGGTTTCTACCTCTCCTTCATCCCGCTCTATGCTGTTGGTCTGGAGGGCATGACCCGTCGTATGAACCATTACGACAACCCGAACTGGCACCCTTGGCTGCTCGTGGCCTGTGTTGGCGTGTTCGTTCTGGCTGCCGGTCTGGCCTGCCAGGTCATCCAGTTCGTGCTGGCTGCGTTTGACGCCGTCAACAAGAAGCCGGATGCTCTGGATCTGACGGGTGACAACTGGGGTTCTGGCCGTACGCTGGAATGGTCCCTTCCATCTCCGGTTCCGCACTACAACTTCGCACGTCTGCCGGTCATCCGTGGCCTGGATACGTTCCATATCGAGAAGGAGCTGGGTCGCCCGGCACCGGTCTCCGAGCTGGAGCCGATCCACATGCCGAAATATTCGGCGGTTGGCCCGATGCTGGGTGCCTGCGGGCTGCTGATCGGCTTTGCGCTGGTCTGGCACATCTGGTGGGCTGTGATCGTAGGGCTGGTCGTAGCCTTCTTCACCATCGTTCACCGCAGTGCGAACCTGGATGTTGATTTCTACGTCACCGTGGAAGAGATCCGTGCTGATGAAGAAGCTTTTGCCCGGCGGCTTGCCGCTGCCAAGGCAGCAGAGTAAAGGGAGGCGATGAAAACCATGTCTTATGACGTAATGCACGCGCCCTCTGCTCATCACGATGAGCATGAGCATCATCAGCAGGAAACCACGATCTTTGGTTTCTGGATCTACCTGATGACAGACTGTATCATTTTCGGCACGCTGTTTGCCGTCTTTGCTACACTCTGCCATCACTTTGCTGGTGGGCCGACGGGGAAGGACCTGTTCGATATCAAGAATGTTGAGATCGAAACAGCCATCCTGCTTTTCTCCTCCATCACCTACGGCTTTGCTTCCATCAACGCCCACAAGAAGAACAAGGGTGCCGTGCTGGGTTGGCTGCTGCTGACCTTCGTGCTCGGCGTGTCCTTCGTCGTTCTGGAGATCAACGAGTTCCACGAGCTCGTGGCTCACGGCGCAGGGCCGGACAAGTCCGCCTTCCTGTCTTCTTTCTTCACGCTGGTAGGGACACATGGGCTGCATGTCACGATCGGTCTGATCTGGATGCTGGTCCTGTTCTTCCAGATCATGGGCAAACAGGGGCTTAGCACCCGGATGCAGACGAAACTGACGTGCCTGAGCCTGTTCTGGCATTTCCTTGACATCGTCTGGATCTGCGTCTTTTCCTTCGTTTACCTGGGGAGTGTTGTCTAATGAGCGGGAATCATACGACATCGCACGAAGGTGAAAATCACGGCTCCTATGGCTCCTACATTGTAGGGTTCATCCTTGCCGTGGTCCTGACAGTGGCATCCTTTGCCACTGTTCTCAGCAAGGCCTTCTCCTTCTGGCAGACGATTGCCATTCTCGGTGTGCTGGCTGCGGTCCAGATGGTCGTCCATCTGATCTTCTTCCTGCACATGGGTACGAAGAGCCTCTCCCAGCGGCAGAATCTGGCAGCTTTCATCGTGACGGCCCTGATGGTCCTGATCGTGGTTGCCGGGTATCTGTTCGTTCTCTGGGACGCTCAGGCGAACATGATGGCTGGTTGATAGACCGGCCCATCATGTCAGCGACATGAAGAAACCGGTGGGGGGAAACCTCCACCGGTTTTTTTATGTGTGATGCAGCCGTGGCGGCCATGCAAAGAAAAACCCCCGGAGGGACAATTCCCCCGGGGGTTCTGTTCCGTTCCAGCAGGAAGAAGGCTGGCGTCAGTCCTTGTGTGGCTCTTCGGAGAGCATCTCACGCTTGCCTTCCTTGCCGTTCCATTCCTCACGGTCGGCCGGGGGCGTGCCCTTCTGGCTCATGTTCGGCCAGATGGCTGAATATTTGGCATTGATCTCCATCCAGTCAGCGGCACGGGCATCACTGTCGGGGAAGATGGCTTCTGCCGGGCACTCAGGCTCGCACACGCCGCAGTCAATGCATTCATCAGGATTGATGACGAGGAAGTTCTCACCAGCGTAGAAGCAGTCAACGGGGCAGACTTCCACACAGTCCATGAACTTGCAGCGAACACAGTTTTCTGTGACCACATAGGCCATTATTGCCGTCTCCGGTTTGGTGTTGCAGGCCAGCCAAACGGCCCATTTCAAAGATTCCAGCACTGATATGCCGAAAGCGGAGGGCCTTTTGCAAGCCTATTGTCAGAAATTGGCCGTCTTTTCCTCGATCCGTTCATAAAGGAGGGCGGCCTCTCTGGCAGGACCACGTCGCTCTCCCAGCTGCATGACACGCCATACGCAGACCTCCCCCTGACGGTGGGGAGAGGCGAAGCTGACGATGTCTCCCAACCGGAGGCGGGCATGGGTCTTGTGGGTCCGCTGTCCGTTGATGCGAACCCGTCCCTTGCGGATGAAGGCGGCGCAGAGACCACGGGTTTTGGCCAGGCGGGTGTAATAGAGCCAGAGATCAAGCCGCTGTCCGTCCATCATGATGATCTGCCAGATGACCAGTTCCGGAGGGCTGCGAATGGTGAGTCGGCCTGCTTCTGGGCGGCTTTCTGTTCCCTGCGGCCAGCAGACGGTTTCTGTTGCCGGTTCCTGCGCCGTTCGGTGCCTTTCTGGCGGCCGGAAGGCCGTGTGTCCCTGCGGCCCGTCCGACCCAGAATGATGAGGGGCGAGGCGACGCCATACTGCCCGGCCGAAAGCGGCTGTGGCGCATGATGGGGAATGTTCAGGCTCTTGAGCAGGGCGGGCAGCAGGGTCGCCTTTATCCCGAGGGATGAAGCCAGTGTGTCGGGAGCCATGATATTGCGGCCGGGCTGCCTGCCATGAGGGCGAAGGGTGGAGAGCAGGGCATCCAGCCTGTCCAGACGGACATGCACGGGGCCGGCCTTTTCCCAGCCCGGCGGGGGGATGGGATGGCCATCGCTTGTGAGACAGATGCGGGCGGCATCGGGTGTGGCCTGCTGGCGGTCATGCCAGATGTTGTGCAGCAGGACCATCATCGGCAGGCAGGCCGGGCGGAACAGCTGCGGGCAGTAGACCTGCCGCCAGCCGATGCGAACCCCGCTGCGGTGCAGGCGTTTTCTCTCGGCAGGGGTAAGGGTGCGGTCTTCGGGCAGGGTAGGGGTGGTGCCGCCATCCTCCCGCAGGCGGTAATAGAGGCCACGCAGGGTGGGACTGTCCTGCAGCTTGTCTTCCAGACGGAAAAAGAATTCCAGAACGGTGCTGATCCGCTCCGTCATCAGGGCCTGAAGATGGGTCTGTACCTGTCGGCTCTGGTGGTTGTCCTGAAACTCACCGGGCAGAAGCTGGATGAGGGGGTGAAACAGGTCATCGCCCCGCACGAGGGTGGCAATGGGGGCACCTTCCCAGTGAATCTGCCTGTCATCGGTCAGGGTGAACCGGCTGATGTCCTGTGTGAGGAAATGGCGTATCCGGGCGGGCATGGCCTGCCGCAGGGCACGCCTGCCTGCCCGGCGCAGCAGGTCACCCTCCCGGCTGTCGGCGGGCGTGTCGATCTGCATGGTGAAGCCCACAATCTGCCCGACCTCGTGCCCTTCCACGATGATGCGGTTCTGGGGGGTGACGGCATGGAGAGCCTCGGAGGCCGCCCCGGGTTCAGGACGGCGGAGCAGGGCGGTGGCCCGCCTGTTGACGAAGCGTTCCTTCAGCCGTTCATGCAGCGTGTCGGAGAGGCGGTCCTCCACGGCACGGCAGCGTTCCTGCCACTGGCGGCTCTGGTGCATCCAGCCCGTCCGGGCAGCCACATAGGCGCAGACCCGCACGCCGGAGAGCCGGTGCATCAGTGTGTCCATGTCGCCATCCAGCCTGTCCAGCCCTCTCAGCTGGCCTTCCATCCACGCTGGAGGGATGCGGCGATGTTTCAGGAGGTCAAGGAACAGGCGGGCACAGAGGCGTGTATGGCTGCCATCGCCCAGCTTGCGGAAGTCCGGAATCTGGCAGACATCCCAGAGCAGTTCCGTTGCCCTGTGGCCACGGGCCACCTCCCGGATGTCGTCCATCTGCATGAGGCCGGTCAGGACATCCAGATCGGAGGCCGTACGCCCGGTGATCAGGCCGGGGCGGGGAGGCTTGCGCATCAGGCTGTTGAGAAGCGTCTCGGGCGAGGTGTAATCCAGAGCCGTCTGCCGCCAGTAGACGGCCTTGATGGCCTCGAACTCATGGTCTTCCACTGCCTTGACGAGCTGCTGGCTCATGGGCGGGCAGGAGGCCGTCGTGCCGAAGGTACCATCCCTCATGCCCCGGCCAGCCCGACCGGTGATCTGGGCGACTTCCTGCGGCGTGAGGGCACGGGAGTTCTGGCCGTCAAACTTGTGCAGGGCGGCGAGGGCGACATGGTCCACATCCATGTTCAGCCCCATTCCGATGGCGTCGGTAGCCACGAGATAGTCCACATCCCGGTTCTGGTAGAGGGCGACCTGTGCATTGCGGGTACGGGGGCTGAGACGGCCCATGATGATGGCACAGCCACCCCGTTTCTGCCGGATGGCCTCGGCAATGGCATATACCTCCGTGGCGGAGAAGGCCACGATGGCCGAGCGTGGTGGCAGACGGGTGAGGTTGACCGGCCCGATGTTCGTCAGCCGGGAGAGGCGTTCCCGGGTCTCGATCGTGATGCCGGGAACCAGCTGCCGGAGCAGCCCCCGGATGGTCTCAGCCCCCAGAAAGAGCGTTTCTCCCTTGCCACGGGCATGGAGGAGCCGGTCGGTGAAGATGTGGCCACGGTCCGGGTCTGCGGCGAGCTGTATCTCGTCAATGCCGACAAAATCCACCTTCCGGTCCAGCGGCATGGCCTCCACCGTGCAGGAGAACCAGCGGGCCCCCGGTGGAATGATTTTTTCTTCCCCTGTCAGCAGGGCGACATGGCGCTCGCCTTTCAGCTTCACAAGGCGCTCGTAATTCTCCCGGGCCAGCAGGCGGAGGGGAAAGCCGATGATGCCGCTCTGGTGCGCCATCATGCGGGTCAGGGCGTAATGGGTCTTGCCGGTGTTGGTGGGGCCAAGTACGGCATGGATCACCCCCGATTGCCGGGAAGTGGCTGGGGCAAAGGCTGGATGTGGTCCCGTCATGGCTGGAATGATCTTGCCTGAATCGGATAAAAGCAAGACATTCCATGCAGTTTTTCAGGAAGGCCAGAGTCACGCTCTGGATGATGGGACGGTATCCATATGTCTGACGCTCCGTTTTTGCCCCTCTGTACCTCTGGCGATGGTGGGGTGGCTCTCCCCCTCCATCTGGTCAAGGCAGGTGATGAGGCGACCCTTGCCCACCTGCTGGGGGAGCATGAGGCCTTCCTGCGGCAGCAGGGCTTCGAAGGGCGTGCGGGGCAGTTCACCTTCCTGCCGGGTGGTTCCGGTGTGGCCGGGGCCGTGTTCTGCGTGGAGGAGGGGCGAGGCCCCATGCCTTATGGTGCCCTGCCTGCCCATCTGAAGGAAGGATGCTGGCAGCCGCAGCCTGAAGGGCAGGAGGACGCCGCTCACGACGCCATGCTGGAGGAGCTGGTTTTGGGGTTCTGCCTTGGGGCGTATGATTATTCGCTGAAGCATGAGGGAGGCAAAGACCAGAAGACGGGGCCAAAACTCTGCATTCCGGCCAGCCTCGGGAGAGAGGCCCGGATTCTGGCCCGGGCTGCCTGGCTGGGGCGGGACCTTATCAACACGCCCGCCAATCTCATGGGACCGGCGGAGCTGGCTACTGCTGCCCGCAGGATGCTGGAGGAGCGGAAGGTTGCGGTTGAGCTGGTGGAAGGTGAGGCTCTGGAGAAAGCCTATCCCTGTCTGGCGGCGGTGGGTGCCGGGTCGGACAGACCAGCCGTGGTCGTGATCGGCCGCCGGGATGGCCGGAGCAAGGATGCTCCCCGCCTGTCCCTCGTGGGGAAGGGCGTCTGCTTCGATACGGGCGGGTATGACATCAAGCCCGGCTCCTCAATGGCGAAGATGAAGAAGGACATGGGCGGGGCTGCCCTGATGCTGGCACTGGCCTGTGCCCTGCTGGATGCCGGAACCGACATTGCGCTGGAAATCCGCCTCGGCTGTGTGGAGAACAGCGTCTCCGGCCATGCCATGCGCCCGGGGGACGTGCTGACAACCCGCAGGGGGCTGCGTGTCGAGGTGGGCAACACGGATGCGGAGGGGCGTCTCGTTCTGGCAGACCTTCTGGCAGAGGCTGCCGAGAGCCAGCCTGACGTCCTGCTGGATGCGGCGACGCTGACGGGGGCTGCCCGTGTGGCTCTGGGGCCTGACCTGCCCGCCCTTTTCAGCAATGACGAGGAGCTGGCGGACCATATCCTGGCCTCCGGCAGGGAAGCTCACGACCCGCTCTGGCAGCTGCCGCTCTGGGCAGATTATGACGGCTGGATGGACAGCTCCATTGCGGACTGCAACAACCTGTCATCCCGCCCGATGGCCGGGGCGATCACGGCAGCCCTGTTCCTCCAGCGTTTCGTTCCGGAAGGGCAGAGATGGGCGCATGTGGATACCTATGCGTGGAATGACACGGCCCGGCCCGGTCGTCCCGCAGGCGGGGAGGTGCTGGCCCTGAGGGCACTTTTCCGTGCGTTCTCGGAAAGTTTCTGAAAAGAAACAATTTGTAATCTTGTGTGCAGCAACCTGTTTTTTCTTGCCTTTTGCAAGGGAAACGGGTTTTGGAATGGCTGCCTTGCGCTGAGAGTGCTTGTCATTTCGATGTGAAAACGTCACAGAATGGATGGTAGAATGAAATCCCTATACAGGTGCGTCTGATACCACAGCCGGAAGGCTTGCTGGGCCGGCAGGATGATAGGGTGTGTGAAACCGGGAAACGATGGGGCTTTTGTTATGAGTCGGAATGCTGATAATCGCATGCTTCAGTTGCTGCGTGATACGATCGTTTCCACAGTACGTGGTGAGGGGCCGGATCTTTCTGCCCGTCAGCTGGCTGTGTTTCTGAGCTGCTATCTGGAAGATGGCGCCCATACGGTGCGGGGCCTTGCCCAGTCTCTCAATGTGTCCAAACCAGCTATTACCCGTGCGCTGGACCGATTGAGCGAGCTTGATCTGGCCCGCCGCAAGGTGGACCCGCTGGACCGTCGTTCCATTCTTGTTCAGCGAACCCTGAAAGGCTCGGCCTATTTGCGGGACCTGCGTGGCGTGATGGAAGAAGCCTGCGCTGATGATGTGGTTGTCCGTGCGCCTGTTCTTTCATCCGTGGCGTCTCTCCAGACCCGTCGGGCTGGCTGATTTCTTGTCCGGGCCTGTCTCTTTTCTCGACCTGCCCGCCCAGCAGAGGCGTCTTGGGGCGGCCCTGCGGGAGCGGCTGGATCGGGTTCTGGCTCATTGCCGTTTCGTAATGGGGCCGGAAGTGGCGGAGCTGGAGGAGCGTCTGGCCCGTCATGGTGGTGCCAGACATGCTGTCGGCGTGTCCTCCGGGACGGATGCTCTGCTGATGGTTCTGATGGCGGAGGGCATTGGCCCCGGCATGGCGGTTTTTCTGCCAGCCTTTACCTACACGGCCACTGCGGAGGTGGTGCTTCTGCTGGGGGCGGTGCCAGTTTTTGTGGATGTGGACCCGCATACCTTCCAGATCAGCCTGCCATCTCTGGAGCAGCGTCTGGCGGATGTCCGGCAGGATGGTCGTCTGAAACCTGTAGCCATCATGGGGGTGGATCTGTTCGGGCAGCCAGCCCCATGGGATGAGCTGAACGACCTTGCCACCCGGGAAGGGCTTTTTCTTGTTGCGGACTGCGCCCAGTCTTTTGGCGCTTCTTACAGGGGGCGCCGGCTGGGGCATGAGGCCAGAGCCACGACTTTGTCCTTTTTCCCTTCCAAACCGTTGGGATGTTATGGCGATGGCGGGGCCGTCCTGACGGACGATGACGACAGGGCCGCACTTTATCGCTCTCTGAGAAGCCATGGGGAAGGGCCGCAGCGTTATGACGTGCAGCGCATCGGGCTGAATGCCCGGCTGGACAGTCTTCAGGCAGCTGTTCTGTTGGCCAAGATGGATGTTTTTGATGAGGAGCTGAAGAGGCGTGAGGCTGTGGCCTGTGCTTATGATGCTGGTCTGCCGTCGCTGGTCCGTCCGCCAGCACGGGTGCCGGAAAGCCAGAGCGCTTGGGCTGTCTATTGCGTGACCCTGCCATCCCGTGCCCTGCGGGACAGTCTGCGGGCCCGCCTTGCCGAGGCGGAAATCGCCACGGCCATCTATTATCCCATGCCGTTGCATCAGCAGCCAGCGTACCGGGCGGTGCATGATGGCGTTGCCCTGCCTGTGGCAGAGAGGATAGGAGAGCATGTGCTGGCCCTGCCGATCCATCCTGATCTTTCTGATGAGGCGGTTGCGCATGTGCTGGCTGTGACTGGAACATGGGCGGAGGAGCAGGATGAGCCGCAACAATAAGTTTCTTCTGGTTTTTGCGGTGGCGGTGATCGTGCCGGTCGTGCTGATCTGGACGGTGGCGTGGCCCATTCTGCGCCCCTGGTCCCTGCCGGACATTGCCCGTGGGACAGTGCAGGAAGCTGGAGAAGAGCGGAACCTCATGGCCGATGAGATCACGGCCATGAACCAGTGGCTGCACCAGCACCAGACAGGCTGGGGAATTTCTGGCGAGGTCCCCCCCAAGGATACACCGGCGGAGGCTGTTTATCAGCTTTCCAGTGCCGATGGTCAGGCCGTCATTCTGTCAGCCTGGCACTTCCGGCATGGTGCCGATGTGGTGGGTATCCAGACAAAGGCAGGTGGGGCGTACCGGATGCGTTCTTTCGAACGTGGGACACTCCATCTGCCTGATCTTCCCTGAGGGGGAAAGTCGCTCATTTCCTAGGCGGAGAGGTTGAGCCATCCGTCTCCTTTTTTGTGCTGTCAGATTGTTCCTGCCTGTTTCTGGCCATTTCCAGCTGGGTCAGCTCACTGGTTTCCAGCTGGGTTTTTGTAGCATCCGCCAGTGGTGGAGTCGCCTTGTCAAACACGGCCAGCAGAGCGGCCGTGATGGGGGACGCCAGCACAAGCCCTGGCACACCAAGGATGGAGCCGAAAACACTCTGTGACAGGATGGCCAGAGCAGGCGGCATGTGAACGGCCCGCCGCTGGATGAGGGGGGCCAGGATGTTCCCTTCGCAGAACTGGATGATGCTGTAGAGAATGGCCACGAAGAAAGCCTCTCGTGTGCCGAGGGACAGGCTGATGAGCAGGGCGGGCACAGCCCCCAGGATGGCCCCGATATAGGGTATGAAGTTGCAGAGCCCGGCCACGACACCCAGAGCAAGGGCCAGCGGAATGCCGATCAGATACAGGCCGAGGCCGGAGAAAAGACCGACAGCCAGCATGTCCAGAGCCTGTCCGGCGGTCCATGCCCAGAGAGTGTTGCCTGCACTGTAGAGGAGGTTGCGGGCGGTTTCCCGCTGGTCGGGCGGTACGAGCCGAAGAAAGCCGTTGATGTAGAGGGACGGGGAGACGGCAAAATAGAAGGCTGAAATCAGCACGACAAAGAGCGTACCAACCAGACCGAAAGCGCTGCCCAGCAGGCCGGTGACGGACCCGGCAAGACCAAAGCCAAAGCTGCTGAGGGGGGTTGTTGCATCATTGCCGCCCAGCGAGACGGGCAGGTGGTCCAGCACCATCTGCCCGATGGTTGTCTGGGAGAGATGCTGGTGCATGTCACCGGACTGTGCAACCAGGGCGTTCTTGAGGGCAATGAACTGTTCCCCGATGGCCGGGCCGTTGCTCCAGACCAGAGCCGTCATGATGCCAATGACAGCGAGGGCGACAAGGCTGACAGCAACCGGATAGGGAATGAATTTCATGTGTCGCCGCAGGATGCGGGCCAGCCCGTGCAGAACAATGGCCATCAGCGTAGCAGCAAACAGGACCGCCAGTACCTCGCCCATGAGCCAGATGGCCAGCATGATGAGGGAAAGCCATAACGTCAGGCGAATGATGCCGTAGATACGGTCCAGCGCATTGGCGGGAGTCTGCTGTGCCGCAGGAATGGGAGGGCGGTTGAAGAAAAAAGACATCGGGCGGGGCAGTTCCTGTGAGGGGCGGCGAAGATGACGAAAGAGATAATGTGGCTTATTTCATGGCAGGTCAATTTGTGGCTTTTTCAAGTTCATCCTGCGCTTCCAGCCAGTGCATTTCTGTTTCGTCCTGTTTCTGGCTGACGAGGGCGAGATCGCTGTTCAGCGTGGCAATATCTTCTGCACGGCTGGACTGATAAAGGTCTGGGTCGGCCAGTTTGGCTTCCAGCTGGGCTTTGGCTTTTTCCAGACGTTCCAGCCGTGTTTCCAGATCACGGATCTTGCGGCGGAGTGGAGCGAGCTGGCGGGTCTGCTCCTTGCGCTGGGCACGCTGCTGGTTCCTGTCCGGCTGCGGGATGTCGTCATCCGTATCTTTCCGGGATCGGGCTGCCTGACGCTGGTTTTCCTGCGTGGCCTGTCTGGCCCGTTCGTCCAGCCATGTGCGGTAATCGTCCATGTCGCCGTCAAAAGGCGTGATCGTTCCGTTTTCGGCAATCCAGAGCTGGTCAGCGACGGATTCCACCAGATGGCTGTCATGGCTGATGAGAATGACGGCCCCTTCAAACTCACCGAGGGCACGGATGAGCGCATCACGGGCATCAAGGTCCAGATGGTTGGTCGGTTCGTCCAGCAGCAGCAGATGGGGAGCGTGGCGGGTGGCCAGAGCCAGAAGCAGGCGAGCCTTCTCGCCACCGGAGAGGCTGCTGACAGGGGTTTCCGCCCGTTCTGCATCCAGCCCGAAACGGGCCAGCTGGGCACGGACCTGTGGCGGGGTGGCCTCCTTCAGCGTACGGGCCATGTGCTGGACGGGGGTTTCATCCAGAACCAGCTCATCCGTCTGATGCTGGGCAAAATAGCCAACCCGCAGGCGGGAGGAGGCCTGCACCTCGCCGGACATGGGAGACAGCTGCCCTGCCAGAAGTTTGGCGAAGGTGGATTTGCCGTGCCCGTTGCGCCCCAGCAGGGCTATCCTGTCCTCACTGTCCAGCCGGAGGGAGAGGCGGCGCAGGATGGCCGTCTCACCATAGCCGACGGACACGTCATCCAGTTTCAGCATGGGGGGGGGCAGGGCACCGGGGGCCGGGAAGGAGAAATGGGTGGGGGTGTCTTCCACCACCGCATCAATCTGCGGGAGGCGGGCCAGAGCCTTCAGGCGGGACTGGGCCTGCTTGGCTTTCGTGGCCTTGGCCCGGAAGCGGGCCACGAAGGCCTCCATCTTTGCCCGCTGGTCCGCCAGCTTTTCGGCCTGCCGGTTCTGCTGGAGCCTCTGTTCCGTGCGTATCTGCACGAAGCGTTCATAGCCGCCGGGGGTGAGAGAGAGTTTTTTCTGGTCCAGATGGGCAATGGCCTGGACGCTGTTGTCCAGCAGCGCACGGTCATGGCTGACGATCAGGGCCGCACCGGGGAAGCGGGCCAGCCAGTTCTCCAGCCAGAGCGTGGCCTCGATGTCCAGATGGTTCGTCGGCTCGTCCAGCAGCAGGAGGTCGGGGGCCAGAAAGAGCGCACTGGCCAGGGCCACACGCATCCGCCATCCGCCCGAGAAATCATTGACGGGACGCTGCTGCGCCGCCTGATCGAACCCCAGACCCGCAAGAATGGTGCTGGCCCGGGCTGGCGCACTGTGGGCATCGATGGCGAGCAGGCGTTCATGCACGTCCGCCAGACGGGTCGGGTCCGTCGTGCTGTCGGCCTCTGCCAGAAGGCGGGTGCGTTCCTCATGGCTGTTCAGGACCGTGTCCAGAAGAGAGAGGTGGCCGGAGGGTGTTTCCTGCTTCACCCGGCCCATCGTGGCACGGCCGGAAAGGGTGATGCTGCCGCCATCGGGAGAGATGTCCCCGGCAATGGCGGCCAGAAGGGTGGATTTTCCTGCCCCGTTATGACCGATCAGCCCGATGCGCCGCCCGGGTTCGATGGTGAGGGAGGCCTGATCGAGCAGGGTACGGCCTGCGATGCGCAAGGTAAGATCGGTAATGGAAAGCAGACTCACGCAGGCCCTCGGACGATGAAAATATGAAAAAAGATGCCCCGAACACTACCAGAAACAGGTTTTTTCCTCTAGGGGAGGCTGACTATAGACGTCTATTACTGAGGAGGGTCTTATGGCTCTGGAACGTACACTGTCCATCATCAAGCCTGATGCCACACGTCGCAACCTGACCGGCAAGGTGAATACTGTATTCGAGAATGCAGGCCTGCGCATCGTGGCCCAGAAGCGCATCCAGCTGACAGAGAAGCAGGCTGGTGCTTTCTACGAAGTCCACAAGGACCGCCCCTTCTTTGGTGAGCTGGTGTCCTTCATGTGCTCCGCTCCGGTGGTCGTGCAGGTTCTGGAGGGCGAGAATGCTGTTGCCCACCATCGTGACGTGATGGGTGCCACCAACCCGGCCGAAGCCGCAGAGGGAACCGTCCGCAAGCTTTATGCCCAGAGCATTGGCGAGAATTCCGTTCATGGCTCTGACAGCCTCGAGAATGCAAAGCGTGAGATTTCTTTCTTCTTTGGCGAGACGGAAATCCTGCCCTGATCCCTCTCTGAATGGAGAGCGGCATGGGGCATCGGCCCCTATAAGAAAGGGAGCCGGAGACGGCTCCCTTTTCTGTATCCAGCTGGTGGATCCTGTTCAGGAAATCTGCCGTCCCTCGATGAACCGGCGCAGTGTTTCCGGGTAGAGGCGGTGTTCCTGCTCCAGAACACGGGCTGCCAGAGTGTCAGCATCATCGCCGGGCAGGACGGGGACATGGGCCTGGGCCAGAATGGGGCCTTCATCCACACCATCCGTTACGAGATGGATGGTGCAGCCGTGCTCCTTGGCTCCCGCCTTAAGGGCGGCCTCATGCGTATGCAGGCCGGGGAAGGCGGGCAGCAGGCTGGGATGGATGTTGATCATGCAGCCCTGCCACTGCTGGACAAGCCAGGGGGTCAGCACCCGCATGTAGCCTGCAAGGCAGATCAGCTTCGCACCAGAGGCCCGGACGGCCTCGTCCAGTGCCCGCTCATGAGCTTCACGATCCTTGCCGTATTCCTTGTGGGGAATGCAGAGTGTTTTTATTCCAGCCCTGCTGGCCGTTTCCAGCCCGGCCGCATCGGCCCGGTTGCTGAGGACAAGAACGATCTCGGCAGGAAAGTCTGGCCGGGCACAGGCTTCCATCAGGGCGACCATGTTGCTGCCACGACCGCTGATGAAAACGGCGATGGGGGTCTTCTTCACCATTGGTTCCTCAGCCCAGATTCAGCGGGGAGGTGAGGCGGAACGGCGTGCTGCTGCGGACGACACGGCCAATCAGCATGGCTTCTTCATCACGCTGTTCCAGCTCTGCCATGACCTTCTCCGGCTCGCTGGTGACCAGCACCATGCCGATGCCGCAGTTGAAGACCTTCAGCATTTCATCCTCGCTGACAGGTCCCTGTTCGGCAAGCCATGAGAAAATGCCGGGGATCGGCCAGCTCTGCCCGTCCACTTCCACACCCAGCCCTTCAGGCAGGACACGGGGCAGGTTCCCGGGCAGGCCGCCACCGGTGATATGGGCGCAGCCATTGATCAGCTTCTTCTCATGCAGGGCAAGAACGGTGCTGACATAGAGGCGTGTGGGCGTCAGGAAGGCTTCGGCCAGCGTCTGCTTCGGGGAGAAGGGGGCAGGGTCGTTCCAGCTCAGGCCGGAGGCTCCCACGATGTGGCGGACGAGGGAGAAGCCGTTGGAATGGACACCGGAGGATGGCAGGGCGATCAGGCTGTCGCCTTCATGGATGGTGGCGGGCAGCATGGCATCACGTTCCACGGCACCAACGCTGAAGCCTGCAAGGTCGTAATGGCCCTTGCCATAGAGTCCCGGCATTTCAGCCGTTTCACCCCCCACCAGGGCGCAGCCGCTTTCCTTGCAGGCGTTGGCAATGCCCTTGATGATCCGTTCCGCCACGGCGACGGAAAGGCTGCCCGTTGCCATGTAGTCTAGGAAGAAGAGCGGCTGGGCACCCTGCACGATCAGGTCATTGACGCACATGGCCACGAGGTCGATGCCGATCTCATCATGCAGGCCGCTTTCGATGGCGAGCAGGAGCTTCGTGCCCACACCATCCGTGCAGCTGACGAGCACGGGGTCTTTCAGGCCCGCTGCCTTGGGGTCGAACAGGGCACCGAACCCTCCAAGCCCGCCCATGACACCGGGGCGTGTCGTGGCCTTGGCCGCCGGCTTGATGGCATCGACCAAGGCATCTCCGGCTTCGATGTCCACACCGGCTGCGGCGTAACTGGCACTGGGGGAGGAGGATGTCTTGGTCATGGGGGTATGATGTCCCTGCTGGTTGATGCTGGTGCCTTTATAGAGCATCCTGCGTGAAGACGGAATGTGCAGGACTGTCAAATCATTTCGGTTTTGTGAAAGAATGGGAAACCTTCTGCTCCCCGATGACAGGGGCAGGCAGGCTGAGGCAAGGGGGCGGATGAAGCGGGGATGACAGACGCACGGGTACAGCTGGTGTTGGATCTTCAGCAGGACCGTCCTTTCTCGGCGGAACGGTTCATTGCTGGTTCGTCCAATGCGTCGGCGCGTGCATGGCTGGCACGGGCCCGCTGGCCGGAAGGGAGGCTCTGGCTGTGGGGGCCTGCGGGTACAGGCAAAAGCCATCTGCTGCATGTCTGGGCGCAGCAGAATGGGGCTGTGCAGTTCGAGGCTGCGGCACTGTCCTGTGATGCAGATGGGGCCCTGCTGGTGGCGGGGCAGAAGTTGGAGCCGGGCGTGACCCCGTTCGTGATCGACCATCTGGAAGGGCTGGAGCAGGAACAGGAAGTGGCGCTGCTGCATCTGCTCAACCGTGCTCATGCGGCGGGCAGGCGGGTGCTCATGGCATCCCGGCATCCACCGGCACGCCGTTTTTTCCATCTGCCAGACCTTGCGAGTCGGCTCAGGGCGACCATGACAGCGGGGCTGGAAGAGCCAGAGGATGAGTTGCGGGCAACCCTGCTGCTGTCTCTCATGGCTGAGCGGCAGCTTGTCGTGCCACAGTCCGTCACGGACTGGCTCTGGCGTCAGCTGCCCCGGACAGGGGAGGCACTGGTCCGGGCGGTGAACAGACTGGATGATGCTGCCATGAAACGGGGCAGCGCCATCAGCCGTGCTCTGGCCATGGAGGTGCTGGCCGATCTTCTCAAAGAAGAAGACTGATGGAGCCTTGCATGGTCCAGGGGAAGAAATAAGCGGCGGTTTTCTGCCAGATCAGGAACTGTCCAGTCCCAATTGCATTTGTTACCTGCAAGGCTGAAATACTATCTTAATAATTGTCATATTGACGGAACCTCTGTCTTATTGAAGCAATAAAGAAGCGGGATTATGCCTGCTGACCAGCCAGGTGAGGAGACTGTCATGTCCAACATAGGGAATATGGCGTTTGTTGAGACAAACATGGCGAGTGAAGCCATGACAAAGAAACATCAGACCCGTTTCATCAATCGTGAGCTTGGTTGGCTGGATTTCAACCAGCGTGTTCTGGATGAAGCTGAAAATCCGGCAGCGCCCCTGCTGGAGCGGCTGCGCTTTCTCTCCATCAGTGCGGGCAACATGGATGAATTCTACGCCGTCCGTGTCGCTGGGCTGGTGCACCAGCTGAAGGATGGTTCCGGCAAGAAAAGCCCCGACGGGCTGACCTCGGCCCAGCAGCTTGAAACGGTACGGCACCAGGCATGGCATCTCCAGGGAGAGCAGCAGCGCATCTGGGGTGACATGCTGAAGGAGCTGCGGGACGAGAATATTCTCATCAGGAATGTTGAGAAGCTCCATCATCACGATCAGGAGTGGCTTTCCAAATATTTTGACAGCCAGCTTTTTCCTGTACTGACGCCGCTGACCCTGAATCCCACCCATCCCCTGCCGTTCATCTTCAGTGGCGGGCAGGCGCTGGTGCTCTGTCTCAAGGACCCGAAGACGGATCATCACATGATGGATGGCATGGTTGTCCTGCCAGAGCAGCTGCCTCGTTTCATCCGTCTGCCGGACCAGGATGACACGATCCGCTTCGTATTGCTGGAGGATGTGATCTTCCGCTTTGCCAAACGTCTGTATCCGGGGCTTCATGCCAGCCGTTCAGGCATGTTGCGCCTTGTGCGTGACCTGGATGTGGAGCTGGAAGAAGATGCTGAAGACCTGCTGAACAGCTTCGAGAAGGCTGTGAAGGAACGGCGGCGTGGGGCCTGCATCCATCTGGAGGTGGATGGTCGCCTGCCCGGGCATCTTATCCGCAAGCTGGGCGTGGCCAAGGATGATGTTGTCCATCTGCCGACCATGGTCGGTGTGGGCGATGTCAAGCAGCTCATCGTGTCCGACCGGCCGGAGCTTCTTTTCAGACCGTATCATCCCAGTATTCCGCAGCGTGTCCTGAAGCATGACGGCGATTATTTCGCCACGATCCGGGAGGCTGACCTTGTCGTCCATCATCCGTATGAGAGTTTTGATACGGTTGTTCATTTCCTCCAGCAGGCAGCACGGGATCCGGATGTCCTGTCCATCAAGCAGTCCATCTACCGGACATCGCATGACAGCCCGATCGTGGATGCGCTGATCGAGGCTGTTGAGGCGGGTAAATCCGTTACGGTAGAGGTGGAGCTGCGGGCCAGGTTTGACGAAGAAGCCAATATCCGTCTTGCCCGGGCACTGGAGACCAGAGGCGTGCAGGTCGTGTATGGTCTGGCGGCTTACAAGACCCATGCCAAGATGATCCTGGTGGTACGGCGTGAAGGCGATCACCTCCAGTCCTATGCCCATTACGGGACGGGCAACTATCATCCCAATACAGCTAAGATCTATACGGACATTTCCTATTTTACCTGTAATCCCGTCCTGGTTGATGACTGTGCCCGGCTCTTCAACTGTATTACCGGCGCTGCGGTGCCGGAGCTTCATGCGGTGGCTTTTTCGCCTCTTACCATTCGCCCGACGCTGGAAAAGCTGGTGCGGGAAGAGATGGAGCATGTCAGCGCCGGACGGCCCGGGCAGATATGGCTGAAGATGAACAGCCTTGTGGACAGGAAGCTGATCGAGCTTCTCTACGAGGCATCACAGGCCGGTGTGAAGATCACCATTGTGGTGAGGGGGATGTGCAGCCTGCGGCCGGGTGTGCCGGGTCTTTCTGAAGGGATTGAGGTACGGTCCATCGTGGGGCGGTATCTGGAGCATGCCCGTGTCTTTGCCTTTGGCAACGGGTGTGAGCTGCCTTCCCGCCAGGCAAAGCTGTACATTGCATCGGCTGACTGGATGAAACGGAACATGGACCGCCGCATTGAGGCCATGGTGCCCATTACGGATACGGAGTCTCATGACCGTATCCTGGGCGAGATCATGGTGGTGAATGTTCATGATACGTTGCAGAGCTGGGTAATGCTGCCTGATGGCCGCTGGAAACGTGTCGAACCCGGCGAATCTCCCCTTTCCGCGCATGAGTATTTTATGGAAAAAGCCTCTGCGTCGGCTAAAGAAGCAGACACTCCAGCGAATCCCCGGCTGGACTCCGAGGATGGGGAAGGGCCTGCGAAGGAGGCGTAAGAATGGTGTATACGGCAGCGCAGTGGGGGGGACGGGAGTCCCGCCGGGCTGCAATCGTGGACCTGGGCTCCAACTCCGTGCGGATGGTGGTCTATGAGGGGGTTGCCCGCAATCCCGTTCCCATCTTCAACGAAAAGGCCACTCTGCGTCTTGGCGCAGGGCTGGAGGCCACAGGGATGCTGAGCGAGGAAGGCATCAACCGCGCGTTGGAGGTCCTTGCCCGTTATCAGGCCATTGGTCAGGCCATGAAGGTGGAACCGTTCGATGTTCTTGCCACGGCTGCCGTGAGGGATGCCCATAATGGGGCTGACTTTGTGAAAGCGGCCAAAGCCCGCATGCCGGAAGCCCGCTTCCGTGTGCTGAATGGAGAGGAAGAAGCGGATTATTCCGCCGCAGGGGTGCTGTGTGCCCTGCCGGATGCTGATGGTGTGGTTGCCGATATTGGAGGGGGCTCGCTGGAGCTGATCCGTGTCAGGAACGGGGCCTATTTCGAGGCTGGGACGACACCGCTTGGAGTGATCCGGTTGCGGGAGCGTTCGCAGGAGGACCTGGGAGAGGCCAGCAAGATTGCCAGAAAGACGCTGGCAGATGTCTCATGGCTGGAAACGGCGGCCGGCAAGCCGCTTTATCTGGTGGGTGGGGCCTTCCGGGCGCTGGCCCGCCTGCATGTGGCCCGTATGGAGTATCCTCTGAACATGGTCCATCTCTTCCGGCTCAGCCGGGCAGAGGCAGAGGAAATGGCAGGCTGGGTCATCGGGGCCAGCCGCAAGCAGATGGAAAAGATCGGCAATGTCCCACGCAAGCGGATGGTGGATGCGCCATTTGCAGCCCAGGTTCTGCTCGCCCTGCTGGCCCAGACGGATGCGCAGGAGGTCGTTTTCAGTGCGGAGGGTCTGCGGGAAGGCTGGTACATGCGTGAGGTTGCCTCCTCTGTCGCTGAGGAAGACCCTATGGAGGCTCTGGCTCGGGAGATGGCAGGGCGGCTTGGCCGTAATGCCTCCTTGGCCGAGCCCCTTATTACATGGGTGTCTCCTGTCTTCCTGACCGGACTGGACTGGGTAGAAGATTCTTTTCTGGCAGCACAGCTCCGGCTGGCCTGTACCATCTCCGATATCGGGTCATATGACCATCCGCAATATCGGGCAGAGCAGACCTATCGACGGGTCCTGTACTGTCATGGTGTTGGTTTTTCCCATGAATCGCGGGCCTTTCTGGCCCTCGTGCTGGCCGTGCGGTACGAGATCAACAGGGATGATCCCGTTCTGGAGCCGTCCCGCCGTCTGCTGAGCAAGGGACGCTACGAGGCGGCCGTGCAGCTCGGGCTGGTGCTGCGTCTGGTCTATACATTATGTGCTGGGACAGAGGTTCTTCTGGAAAGAACACACCTGGCCATGAAGGATGACAAGCTGGTGCTCAGCCTGCATGGCAGTCGACTGCGTTCTGGTGGCAGCGCCATTTCCCGTCAGCTGGAACGCCTGGCCGAGGCGCTGGGGATGAAACCGTCCCTGCGCTGACAGGCGGCTGTTTTCTGTACAAAGAGCCAGCATCCCCGATAGGATGGCTGGCTCTTTTTTTAATCTGACATGATCTTGCGGGCCTGGTCCTATTCCCAGACGTTTTGTCGTCCTTCAGGGGGCATGTCAGACGGTTCAGCTTTTTCTCCATTCCACCCGATATGACGGGTTTCTGCCGGCTGGCTCCCGCCATCTGACAGGGTCAGTGCGACTGACGGAGGGGGGCAAGAAGCCGGTTGAGATAATCCAGCTCACTCTGGGGGCGGGTGCGGTCAGAGGCACGACGTTGCAGTTCACGCTCGATGTCATGGGCACGGTTGCGTTCATGGTCCGGGATGTGGGCATCAGAGTCCGGACTGTCATCCAGTTTCCGGCCCAGCGGGTCCTGATTCTCCGGCTGTTTTTCCTCATCATCATGTGTGTCCTCATCCTGCCCGCTGTTCGGGTCGTCATCGGGGGAGGCAGAGGGGGTGCCGTTCTGCTCATCTGGCGATGAGGAGGCAGAAGGAGGAGGAATGAAGCCAAGATGCCCCTTGCTTTCCTGACTGGATGCAGACTGGTTCCGGCTCATCTCATGACGGGACTGTGACAGATCATTCAGGACGGTCTGGATGTTCTTCACGCTTTCTTCGTCCTGACGGTTGGCGAGGCTCTTCAGGACAGCTCCCATATCTTTTTCCGCTTTTAGCAGATTGGACATTTTTTTCTTTGTCAGGGTTTCCCCACGATGGTTGAGCGTGCTGGCCAGAAGGCGCAGGGCATATTGGGTTGCATGGTCCTTTTGCCGTTCATCAGCATGGAGGAGAACGGCCTCCTGATCCAACTGTGATGTTGTGGAAGAACTGTCTGTTGAGGCGGAAACCATGCCAAGCTGGCTGAGCAGTTCGGCTGTGGACATCTGGGAGACATCCTTGTGCTGGGTGTCCTGATCATCCGTTTTGGGGCGCTCTGAGGCAAGACGTTTCTGGGCGTGGTTCAGAAGGTCGGTTTCCTGCCGTATCAGATCCCGCAGGGCGAGGCGCTGGGTACGGGCTTCAGCCTGCGCCTGCATGGAGGCGGCCAGCGACTGCATGTCTGGCAGGGTCGCCTGCCGGAGCTGTTCGGCAGGTTCCACCATATTGCGCAGGTGCTCCAGAGCCTGTTCTGTCCGTCCGGCCAACGCATCAGACTGGACCTGCCCGGCAAGGCGGATCCAGGGCATTCCCCGGCCACCGGGCATGGGCATGACGAGGCCGCTTTGGCTGGCCTTCTGGAAAATGAAGGCCATGTGGCCGTCCAGAGCAGTTTTCAGGCTTTCCAGTTCGTCATGCAGCGCCTGCTGTTCAGCTGGAGGCGGGGGAGCGGGATGCTGCCCGAGGGCGAGAAGATGCAGGCGTATCCCGTTCTGCAAGGTCCGTACATGAAGCATGGAGGCCGCAATGGCCTGCCCGGATTGTGAACGGTCTTCCGCATAAAGGGCTGTGAACCAGAGCTGTTCAGTCAGGGCCTGGAGGGGCAGGCCTGTCGTTGCCTGCCGCTGTAGCAGGGCGAGTGGCAGGCTGAGATCAGCCGGAAGAGGCAGGTCCGTCAGAAGGGCCAGCAGGTGGGCTGCCTGTGCTTCTGTTGTGCGCTTGAGAACAAGAGCCAATCGCAGGTCCAGCAGTGCGCGGCTCAGTGGATCGTGAAAGGAACGGTGCCCCAGGCGGAAGGTCTGGAGTTTGGAGCAGCGTTCTTTGCCAGAGCTGCTGCGGGCGCAGAGCTGCCCGGCAACTTCCAGCCCGGCGAAGGGGCTGTCGGAGAGGTCGAGCCGGGTGGTGCCCGTGGCTTTGGTCGGCTGTTTTTCCAGCGGCAGGGGAATGGTCAGACCATGAGCAGGGTCCGGCGTGTGCGCTGGTGGAATGATGGGGTGCAGTCTGGCTTCCAGGGAAGCGACACCATGGGGCTGGCTGACTGACCATGGAAAGCTGGTATACCAGTCCTGCGATATGGTACCGGCTTTGGCGGTCCATTGAATGTCTGGCGGTGTGTCGGCACTGACATGAAGCTGCCAGCGCCCCAGCCTGCGGCCCCGGACAGAAAGACTTATGGTGCCGCTCTTTCGCAGGGTTCCTTCAATCTGCCAGCTTCCTTTCTCCCGGGATGTCTGGCTGTGCTCGACAGTACCATGCAGGGCGGGGCGTCCTGATGTGGCGTCCAGCACGGCGTGGAGCCGTGCTCCTTCCGGCAGTGAGAGGGCGGGACTGTGTGCCGTCAGGAAAATGGGTGGGCCGGGTGAATAGGCGGGCTGGTCGATCCATGCCTGCATGGCAGGGAGCGGTGCGGCGTCATCATCCATGCCGGGGATGAAGCCAGCCTTCAGTCTCAGCCCGGCCTGTGGTCCCGCCAGCCCCCCAAGGACGAACAGGCAGAGCATGACAAGAGCGGTTGTCAGCCTGCCTGCCCAGTGTGGAAAGAGCCGTGGAAGACGCAGGCGGAGAGAGTCGAACGAGTCCAGAAGCCGTTGCCGGTGGATGGTCCAGAGCTGCCCTTCCCGGCGTATGTCTTCCTCGGAGAGGCCTTCAGGCAGAGCGGGGCGGTCTGTCAGGGCTGCCAAGGGCGGAAAGGCAAGCCCGGAATCGCTGGCGATACGCTGATCCACCTGTGCAGCGGAGGGACGGGGCAGGCGGTGGAGGCGCCGGGCTGCCAAGAACAGCACACTTCCGAAGGAGGAGACTTCCAGCAGGAGGTGCAGGCTGTCAGGCAGGGATTGTGGGAGATGAAGCAGGGCCGCACAGCCCCACAGGCCAGCAAGCAGCAGGGGCCAGCGGGCATGATGCCAGCACTGTTCCAGCCGGAGCCGACGGTAGGCCTGCCGCTGGATGTGGGCAAACCGGGGAGGGAGGGGTGTGGGCTTCACGGGGGTCAGGGGCGGGCCAGCCAGTCGGGGACGGCTTCCTGTGCCAGCAGCTCTTCAAGTGTCTGGCGTCTGCGGATGATGGCTTTCCGGCCGCCTTCAATCATGACCTGCGCAGCAAGGGGGCGTGAATTGTAGGTGGAGCTCATGACTGTGCCATAGGCTCCGGCATCCAGCAGAGCAACCAGATCTCCTTTCTTCAAAGGGGGCAGGGAACGCTGGCGGGCAAAGATGTCGCTGCTCTCACAGATGGGACCGACCACATCTACGCACTCTTCGGTGGTGGTGTCCGGTTCGTTCAGGGGGAGGATGCCATGCCAGGAATCATACATGGCTGGGCGGACGAGGTCATTCATGCCAGCATCAATGATGACGAAACGGCGGGCAGCGTCCTTCACGTCGATCACACGGGCCAGAAGAACCCCGGCGGGTGCCGCCAGCCAGCGGCCGGGCTCGACATGCAGCTGCACATCCAGGTCTCCCAGTGTCTCGGCAATGACATCAGCCAGCATGGCGGGGGGAGGTGCCTGCTCGTTCCGGTAGGCGATACCAAGGCCGCCGCCGCAGTCAATGTCGCTGACATGCAGCCCATCTTCCCGCAGGGTGCGGACGAGTGCGGCAATTCGCTCATAGCCTTTGCGGAAGGGAGCTGCCGTCACCATCTGGCTGCCGAGATGAACGGCAAGACCGACCAGCTCCACACCGGGCATGTCTGTCTGTGCCTTCCGGTAGAGGGCCGGGATGGCGTCATGGGCAATGCCGAATTTGTCTTCGGCACGCCCTGTCGTGATCTTGCTGTGTGTCTGGGCGTCAATATCGGGATTGACCCGGAAGGCGATGCGGGCCCGCTGCTGCATGTTTTGTGCCAGAGCGTTGAGCCGGTGCAGTTCTTCCACACTTTCGACATTGATCTGACCGATCTGATGATGAATTGCCAGCTCCAGCTCGTCATCCGTCTTGCCGATTCCTGAGAAGACGATGTCACGGGCCCTGATGCCCGCCGCAAGAGCCCGACGCAGTTCTCCACCGCTGACGACATCAGCCCCGAAGCCACAATGTGCCAGAACGGTCAGGCAGGCCTGATGATCCTGTGCCTTGACGGCAAAGTGGCAATGGATGGGCAGATTGCGGGCCCTGAATGCATCCTGAAGGGCATGAGCACGCTGGCGTAGCGTATCAGCGCTGATGACCCAGCAGGGTGTTCCGTGCTCTCTGGCAATATCCGTGAGAGAGGTGCCATCCATGACCAGCCCCTGTCTGCCTTCGTAGGACAGGTTGGGGTGGTTGTTCAGGAGGGTCTGGAATGTCGGGTCGGGATGTGTCGAAGTCATGACCGCATGATTACAGACCAGCAGCCAAAATGGGAAGGTGTAACCCGCAGGAAACAGGGGCGCAGCCGCAGACAGTACGGAACACCCTGACGCTCTTCCCAAGCAGCTATGGAAGCGCTTCAATCATGTATTCTGGATGAGGAGATATGTGGTGCACCCGAGAGGACTCGAACCTCTAACCCCCAGATTCGTAGTCTGGTGCTCTATCCAATTGAGCTACGGGTGCAGACCTCGGAAGACCCGAGTATATGATGACATGGTGCACCCGAGAGGACTCGAACCTCTAACCCCCAGATTCGTAGTCTGGTGCTCTATCCAATTGAGCTACGGGTGCGCCGTGTTGAGGAGGCTTCTATCCGGTCTGGGGCAGTGGTGCAACCCCACTGGAGAAGTTTTTTTAAATATTTTCCAGTGGGATGTTCCCGGCGTTTTTCAGCGGCGAATCAGCGAAACATGGGCACGGCAGCGTGGTGACGTGTAGGTCCCACCGATGGCCGTACCAACCGGATAGCCGTTGAATGTCTGCCTGTAGGGGGTATCGTTCATTCCCTTGTCGGTCAGTTCGGCCAGGTAGTGCTGCTGGCCTTTTTCATAGGTGCCCCGGAGAGTGGATGTATTCATGCCGGGGTTGAAAACGACCTCATGCCCACGGATGCGAAGGGAGGATATGTCCCTGGTCGGGCAGATTCCCTGCTCGGTAACGAGCTTGCCTGTCCACAGGCCATAGGGGTCGGAAGCCGGGTCGGGAAGGGAGGAGCAGGCCCCCAGAGTGCAGAGGCTGACCAGACAGGTGAGAAAAGCGGGACGCATTGCGCAGTTCCTGAAAAACATGTTCGAGTAATGTGAGCCGCCGCGGAAATCTTTGCCGGAAGGTAAAAACCGGTGGAGAATAAGGATGACGTTGGCGGTCGATCGTCCTATAGAGACTAGCACGAATTGAGCATTGTGCCATATCCAGCAGGCGAGGCCCGGAACTTGACGCAGAAAAACGCAGACACCCTTCAGCAGCTTGATGAAACCCTCCATGAAGACCGTATCCTGATTCTGGATTTCGGCAGCCAGGTGACCCAGCTGATCGCCCGCCGTGTGCGGGAAAGCGGGGTGTATTGCGAGATCTGGCCGTTCACCTCCTCGTTGGAGAAAATCCGTGAGTTCAACCCGCGGGGCATCATCCTGTCCGGCAGTCCGGCCAGCGTGCATGACGACAATGCGCCGACCCTGCCGGAAGGGCTGCTGGAGCTGAAGCGCCCCATTCTGGGTATCTGCTACGGCCAGCAGGTTCTCTGCCATACGCTGGGCGGGCGTGTGGAAACCCATGACCACCGTGAATTTGGCCGTGCCTATATTGATGTCGCCGAGGAATGTGCGCTGTTCCACGGTCTCTGGGCACAGGGTGGGCGTGAGCAGGTCTGGATGAGTCACGGTGACCGTGTGGCGGCCCTGCCGCCGGGCTTCAGGGCCGTGGCCTATTCCGAGGGGGCACCGTTTGCCATCATCGCCAATGAAGAACGCCGCATCTATGGCGTGCAGTTCCACCCGGAGGTGGTGCATACGCCACATGGGGCGGAGCTGATCCGCAACTTCACGCATGGCGTGGCAGGCTGCTCCGGCACGTGGACGATGGCCGGTTTCCGTGATCTGGAAATTGCCCGCATCCGCAAGCAGGTGGGTGATGGCAAGGTGATCTGTGGTCTCTCCGGCGGGGTGGACAGCTCCGTGGCGGCCAAGCTGATCCATGATGCCATCGGGGACCAGCTGACCTGCATCTTTGTCGATCCGGGCATCCTGCGTGCCGGTGAGGCTGACGAGGTGGTGAAGACCTTCCGTGACCGTTTCAACATCCGTCTGGTCCATCGTGATGCCTCCGACCTGTTCCTTGGCGAGCTGGCCGGGGTGACGGACCCGGAGGTGAAGCGCAAGACCATTGGCCGCCTCTTCATTGAGGTCTTCGAGCAGGAAGCGGCCAAGCTGGGCGGGGCGCAGTTCCTGGCGCAGGGCACGCTGTATCCGGATGTGATCGAGAGTGTCAGCTTCAATGGCGGGCCGTCCGTGACCATCAAGTCCCATCACAATGTGGGCGGTCTGCCAGAACGGATGAACATGGAGCTGGTCGAGCCGCTGCGTGAGCTCTTCAAGGATGAGGTCCGTGCGCTGGGCCGTGAGATCGGCGTGCCGGAGCATATTGTCGGGCGGCATCCATTCCCGGGGCCGGGGCTGGCCATCCGTATCCCCGGTGACATCACACGGGAGAAGCTGGACCTCCTGCGGAAGGTGGACAGCATCTATCTGGAGGAAATCCGCAGGGCTGGCCTGTATGATGAAATCTGGCAGGCTTTTGCGGTTCTCCTGCCCGTCCGCACGGTGGGCGTGATGGGTGATGACCGTACCTACGATCAGGCCTGCGCCCTGCGTGCTGTCACCAGCACGGACGGCATGACCGCCGAGGTCTATCCTTTCACCTTCGAGTTCCTCAACCGTGTCGCTGGCCGTATCGTGAACGAGGTGCGTGGCATCAACCGTGTCACCTACGACATCACCTCCAAGCCGCCGGGCACGATCGAGTGGGAGTGAGACTGCAGAACATTATGGGGAATGATGGGGAAGGCCTGCAGGAATGCAGGCCTTTTTTGTGCCCTGATGATGGTCAGGAAGATGTCAGTCTGTACAGAAAGGTCATGAGATATGAAAGCATGTCCTATGAGGGAAAAGATGAGTGAATAGAGACTGCCAGGCGGTTGGATTTTATTGCATTTCCTTCCTTTCCTGGGAGGAGTGGTGTGCAGTCCGGGTAAGGGATGGCTTTCACAAGCAGAGTTGAACCGGAGACAAAGAGGATGTTCCAGCCATTGCTCCCAGTATGAAGCCGACCCTCCGCCCCAGTCTGCCCATGAGGATCGAAGCTCCAAAAGTTGTCAGGCAGGCCACGAGCGTGATGAGGGAGTAAGGGAGAGTGCCCAGCGTCTTGTCAGGCGTCAGCTGATAGCCGACAATCCCTGTCAGGGTCAGATCGACTGAGAATGAAGCCGTGAAAAGCAGCCGCCCCAGAAACAGGATCATGAGGCGGCCTCTGGTGGTCTGGGGCATGATCAGGACTCCCTGATGCCTCATTGTTTGGTCCTGATTTGTGGTATGAGTGTGTTCTGGTTCGTATGGGCGGACAGAAGCGTGGCGTGACCATGCCACGCTTTTCTGGCAGGGCAGGGTTGCTGTACATGAGCGGATTTTTTGGACATGAGAGGGGGAATACGGCTTGCCCAAATGGCTGTCCCTTGGCAGGGATAAAGGGATGAGAGTACCTGTTTCATTTTCCTGTAGGCTGCCTGTGCAGGGGGCGTTACCGATTGTGGTGATGGCCCTGTTTGCAGCTTGTCCCGCCCGTGGGGCGGAGGGAGAGCAGGCTATGTCTCATGCTTCCCATCATCATGGTAAGCGGCATGAAAAGCACCACGCCGCCGTGCATGAGCCAGCCCATGCGGCAAAAGCGCATGGGCGTGTCCACCATGGGCGCACCACCCCTCACAAGGTCGCTCCTGCGGCTCCGACGACGCAGCCAGCTCCGCCTCCTGTTCCCGACAATGTCGGTACGGAGACAAAGCTGCCACTGCCCCGCTATGCCGCCATGCGGGCGGACCGTGTTTACATGCGGCGTGGCCCCGGTGAGCGGTATCCGATCGACTGGGTCTATCATCGCCGTGGATATCCGGTGCTGATCGAGCGGGAATTCGGGGTCTGGCGTCTTGTGGAGGACCAGGATGGCCAGAAGGGCTGGGTACATCAGGTGACGCTGCATGGCAGCCGTTCCTTTATCATACCCGGTTCCGTGTCCTATGATGGGGATGCGTCTAAAGTTTCGACCACGGGTCATGCTGATTCCCGCATTGTGGCATACGTGCCGGCGGGGGAGGTGGCACGGGGCCAGAATCATGACGTCCCTCTGATGAGTTCGGACAAGCCGGATCGGACCGTCGTCGCCCTGCTGGAGCCGGGGGCGATCGGAAAGATCAAGGCCTGTCCACAGGGCTCATCATGGTGTCATGTCACAGTCAGGGGCTATGACGGGTGGATCGAACGCCGCCTGTTATGGGGGGTGCAACCCGGTGAAATCATTCAGCCTGACTGAACAAATGAAAAGTCGAGGAATGTTATGACAGCCAACATCCATCATCGCCGCACTCGGATTGTTGCGACCCTCGGGCCGGCATCAGAAACCGCTGAGCAGATTCTCCATCTTGCCAAGACCGGTGTGAATGTTTTCCGCCTGAACTTCTCCCACGGTGCCCATGATGAGCACGCCGCCCGTCACAAGGCCGTGCGTGAGGCCGAAGCCAAGCTGGGCCGCCCTCTGGCCGTCCTGGCCGACTTCCAGGGGCCGAAGCTGCGTGTTGGCGTGTTCAAGGATGGCCCGGTCCAGCTGAAGGTCGGCCAGAAATTCACGCTGGATCTGGACAAGACCCCCGGCGATGCCAACCGTGTCAACCTGCCGCACCCGGAGATCATCGCCGCTGTTGATGTCGGTCACCGCCTCCTGCTGGATGACGGCAAGCTGGCTCTGCGCGTCACGAAGAAGCACAAGGAAGCGCTGGAGACGGAAGTTCTCGTGGGGGGCAAGCTCTCCGAGCGCAAAGGTGTGAACGTTCCTGACGTTGCCCTGCCGATCCCGGCCCTGACAGAGAAGGACCACAAGGATCTCCAGTTCGCCCTCTCCATTGGTGTGGATCTGATCGCCCTGTCCTTCGTCCAGCGTCCGGAAGACATTCAGGAAGCCCGTGACATCGTCAAGGGCCGTGCATGGATCGTCACCAAGCTGGAGAAGCCGCAGGCTGTTGAGTGCCTCGATGAGATCATCCGTCTCTCCGATGCGCTGATGGTGGCCCGTGGCGACCTGGGTGTCGAGCTGCCGGCCGAGGATGTTCCTGTCATCCAGAAGCGTGCCATCACCGAGGCCCGTCGTCAGGGACGTCCGGTCATCGTGGCAACGCAGATGATGGAAAGCATGATCAGCAGCCCGGTGGCGACCCGTGCGGAAGTCTCCGACGTGGCCAATGCTGTTTACGATGGTGCTGATGCTGTCATGCTCTCCGCTGAGAGTGCTGCCGGTTCCTTCGGGCCTGAAGCCGTGGCCACGATGGCCCGTGTCACCGCCCGTGTGGAGCAGGACCCGGAATGGCGTGCCCGCATGGACCGCATGCGCCCGGCCTCCGAGCACACGATCCAGGGTGCACAGGCCAAGTCAGCCTTTGATGTGGCCCGCAACGCCCGTGCAGCCGCTCTGGCCGTGCATACGGAGAATGGCCGCAGTGCCGTGCTGGTTTCCCGGGAGCGTCCGCATGAGCCGGTCGTGGCCCTGACGAACGAGACGACCTCCCGCCGCCTGTGTGTGGTCTGGGGCGTGTTCCCGAAGGTTGTTTCCAGCAAGGATGATGTGAAGGCCGTTGGCGAGTTCGCCAAGGGCGGTGAGCATGTCGTCCTGCTCGACAGCTCCAAGAACCTGCGCATCGTCAAGGTCTGATCCTTCGCTGATGCGTTGTCTGCATCCCTGGAGGCTTCGGCCTTCAGGGACGCAGGGAGAAAAGAAGGAGCCCGGCAGGCTGATCACCTGCCGGGCTCCTTTTGCATGGGGTTGAAGAAGAAACGGTCAGGCCTGCTTGTTCTCGATCAACCCCTGCCGGATACGGCGTCCACGCCTGATGCGCTCCGTGATGGCCTCGGAATCGCCATTACGTATGGCCTCGACCATGAGGTGGGCATCCTTCTCGAAACGCTCGAACGTGGCGAGCAGGACATCCCTGTTTGTCAGGAAGATGTCTCGCCACATGGTCGGGTCGGACGCAGCGATGCGGGTGAAGTCCCGAAAGCCCGAAGCGGCATATTCCAGCACATCGGCCCGGAGGTCGGCGGAAAGACGGTCCGCAGTATCGCATATGGTGAAGGCCAGAAGATGCGGGAGATGGCTGACCATGGCGCATATCTGGTCATGATACTGGTCGGTAATCTGTCGGGTGCGGGCCCCACAGCGCTGCCAGAAAGTTTCCATCGTGGTGATGGCTTCAGAGGGTGTTCCCGCAGGGGGGACGAGCAGGGTCCAGCGATTCTCGAACAGGGTGGCGAACCCGGCATCTGGGCCGGAATATTCCGTACCAGCCATGGGGTGAGCCGGAACATAGCTGACATCTTCTGGCAGCAGAGCGCTGATGTCCGGCCCCAATGTGCTGCGGACGGAGGCGACGTCACTGAGGATGCTCCCGGGCCTCATGTGGGGAAGGATGGCTGCAGCGACCGGCCGGATGGCCCCCGTGGGAATGCAGAGGATGACAGCATCGGATTTTGCGGCTGCCTCTGTCGGGGAGGCTGTGACTTCATCCGCCAGGTCCAGCTCTCTTGCCCGCTGGAGAACAGCCGGGGCGCTGTCGGCTGTGATGAGGCGGCGGGCAAGGGTGCCTGTCTGTCGGGCACGGCGGAGGATGGAAGAGCCGATCAGCCCCGGGCCGATGATGGTCAGGGTGTCAAAGAGGGGGGCATCAGCCATGGAGATATCCGTTTCATCCTGTAAAGCGCATGTGGGCCAGTGTGTTGTTCAGGACCGGCGCAGCTGGCGGAACTCATAGAGCTGCCAGAGCAACAGGACAGGCACGCCGATGACGATGTCCCGTCCCCGTCGCAGCAGGGAGATGCTGATGGAAATGTCGGCACTGATGCCGAACAGATGCCCCAGAGCCACATAACCTGCTTCCTGCACCCCCAAGGCACCGGGCACCAGAAAACCGGCGGACATGATACCACAGACGGCCCCTTCAATGGCCAGTGCATTGAGAAAAGAACAGTGTGCGCCCAGCAGGATAAGGGACAGCCATGTCAGCAGGGCGCTACCAATCCAGCAGAGCAGATGCAGCGCTGCCCCCAGGCCGATGCGGACCGGCTGGTCCCAGAGGCTTTCAATATAGCTCTGGAAATTTTCGCTGTTTTCAGCCAGCGCATCATGCCAGTCGGCAGAGATGTGCTTGGAAAGAAAACGGGCCAGCGCCTGGAGGGCATTGCCGCTGCGCTGCTGTGTCCAGATGAAACCCGCCATGCCGACGCTCAGCAGAACGATGCCAATGGCCAGCGGCCAGACAAATCGCCCGGCATCGGCCTGACCGACAAGGCAGAGCAGGGCGATGATGATGAAAGCGAGCTGCCCCAGAACTTCCGTTGTGATGTCAACAATGTTGGCGGCAACTCCCTCTGTCCAGCTGATGGGCTGTCCATCCGTCGTGTGGCGGGGGTGGCCCGCCGTGGTGGCCCGTATGCCGATGAGCATTCCGCCAAGCTGGGAAAAAGGCAGGCACGCTGCTGCAGCATCCCGGACAAACCGGGAAAAGGTCAGGCGGAGGAAGCTGATGCTGGCGATGCTGCTTTTCCAGGCGACGCCGAGGAGAATGTTGACGGCCAGCTGGCTGAGGATCAGCAGGATGAACCCGCTGAGGCCGATCTTGGCAAGTGAGGCCAAAATCGGGTGTATGCCAGTACGCAGGGTCAGAAAACAGAAAAGGACGACACCTGTAAGGGAAAGAACAAAGGGAAGTATTTTTTTCAAGGTGCCCGCCATAGTGTTAAATTCATGTTCATGTCCTTCTAGGCCACTCCGTGGCGCACGTCCAATCAGCAGGGCTTTACCCGCCATGATGACGGGGCCTATATCCGGCAGAACAAGGCGCTGAAGTGAGGAAGGAGCGGAGATGTCAGAAGATGTGACCCTAGTGACCGGGGCAACCGGTTTTGTGGGATCGGCCGTTGCACGGGCTTTGCTGGAGCGTGGTCGTCGTCTGCGCCTTCTGGTCCGGCAGACATCGGATCGCCGCAACGTGGCCGACCTGCCCGTGGAATTTGTTGTCGGAGACCTGGCAGACCCTCAGAGCCTGGCTGAGGCGCTGGAGGGCGTGACCTATCTTTTCCATGTAGCGGCGGATTATCGCCTTTGGGTACCAAACCCTGAAGTGATGATGAAGGCCAATGTCGAGGGAACCCGGCGCCTGATGCTCGCCGCCATGAAGGCGGGTGTAAAGCGTATCGTGTATTGTTCCTCCGTTGCGGCACTGGCCACGGCCCATGATGGCATTCCGGCCACGGAGTCTTCCCCCGTGACGGAGGATCAGATCGTGGGCGTTTACAAGCGGTCCAAATATCGGGCGGAGCAGGAAGTTCTGCGCCTTGTCCGGGAGGAGGGCCTGCCGGCTGTCATTGTGAATCCATCGACTCCGGTGGGACCACGGGACATCAAGCCGACACCGACCGGGCAGATGATTCTGGACTGTGCGACAGGCCGTATGCCGGCTTATGTCGAGACTGGGCTGAATATTGTCCATGTTGATGATGTGGCAGAAGGCCATGTGCTTGCTTTTGAGCATGGTACGATTGGCGAAAAATATATTCTGGGCGGCGAAAATCTCATGCTGGGTGATCTTTTTCGCATGGTGGCGGAGGTCGCCCATCGCCGTCCGCCCCGTATCCAGCTCAGGCAGTCATGGCTTTATCCGGTAGCCTATCTTTCTGAACTGTTGGCAAAAGGCTTTGGAATTCAGCCTCGTGTCACGAAAGAGATGCTGGACATGTCCAAAAAGTTGATGTTTTTTTCTTCGGCCAAGGCGGAGCAGGAGCTGGGGTACCGCCCCCGTCCGGCCCGTCAGGCCGTTGCCGATTCCGTGGCCTGGTTCCGCCAGCATGGGCGGGGACATTTTTTATCTTGAGAGGTAGTAGCAGGCTGGCACGGTGATGGTTTTTGTGATGGCGTTGTTTTCCTTGTTGGCCTGGCTGGGGCTGACATTTTTTCATGGTCAGTTCTGGATTGGTGGCCCCTGGCTCAGGAGGGGGCTGAAGGCCAGACGTTGGGAGAATGGCCTTCCAGCCGTGGCTGTCATCGTTCCAGCCCGTGATGAAGCAGCCTCCATCAGTGCCTGCCTGTCTTCCCTGCTGGGGCAGGATTATCAGGGGCGCTATCATGTTTTCCTTGTGGATGATGAAAGTACTGATGGTACGGGGGATATTGCCCGCCGTGTGCCAGACCCGCAAGGACGCCTGACCGTTCTGGATGGGAAGCCCCACCCGGCGGGGTGGAGCGGCAAACTCTGGGCCGTTGGGCAGGGGCAGGAAGAGGCTCTGGAGTTCCTTCCTGCTGATGGCTATGTCCTTCTGACAGATGCCGATATTGTCCATAAGGAAGACCATGTTTCCTCTCTGGTGGAGAGAGCCCAGAGCGAAAATATCGACATGGTTTCCGAGATGGTGAAGCTGAACTGCGCCTGTTTCTGGGAAAAGGTTTTTGTTCCGGCCTTCGTCTATTTCTTTGCCATGCTCTATCCTTTTCGAAGGATCGCTGACCCGCAGTCTCCAGTGGCTGGAGCTGCCGGGGGGACGGTGCTGATCCGCCGCAAGATGCTGGAGATGATAGGGGGAATACAGACCCTCAGGGATGCCTTGATCGACGACTGTACGCTCGGTGCCCGTGTCAAGGAGGCCGGAGGGCGGCTTTATCTTGGGTGCAGCGAACAGGCATGGTCCATCCGCACCTATCAGACCTTGGGCGAGATATGGCACATGATCGCCCGCAACGCTTATGTCCAGCTCGAATTCTCCCCCTGGAACCTTCTGAAAGCCTTGGCCGGCATGGTTCTGATATGGTTTCTGCCGGTTCGCCTTCTTCTGTTCGGCCGTGGTAAAAACCGCGTGGTGGGTGGCTGTGCATATGCGCTCAGCTGCATTACGTTCATGCCGACCCTGCGCTGGTTCAACCTGTCATGGTGGCGCGTCCTCTCATTGCCGCTGGTGGCTGCCTTCTACATGATGGCAACCGTCGGCTCCGCAGTGAATCATTATCGGGGCAAAGGTGTCAGCTGGCGCGGGCGGTCGTATGAAGGAGCAGAATCATGATGCCACAGTCTGGTGGGGCCATGGCGCAGGAGGATGCCCATATCTGGGGAAAACAGGACGTTTCTTCCAGCAAGGGCATGAAGGATGAGAACTTCCCCGTCGGGTCTTTCCTGATATCTCCGGGACACAGGCCCGCCGTCCATGCCTATTACAGGTTTGCCCGTGTGGCGGATGACATGGTGGACAATACCCGGCTGTCTCCCGCTCAGAAGGTGGTCCGGCTGAAAGCCCTGCGTGAGGTCCTGCACGGCGAGCGGAAGCCCCCGCCTGGCCGGGCTGATGCCTGGAGTGCGGTCATCCTCCGGACGGTTCTTCAGGAGCGCAACCTGCCGTTGGAGCTGGGAAGCGACCTGATAACGGCCTTCATCATGGATGCGGAAAAGACACGCTATGAACACTGGTCGGAGCTGCTGCATTACTGCCGCTATTCGGCCAATCCCGTAGGGCGCTTCCTGCTGATGCTGCATGGTGAAGGGGAAGAGACCTTCGGTCCGTCGGATGCGCTCTGCACGGCATTGCAGATTGTCAATCACATGCAGGATGTCAGCAGTGATCTGAAGCAGCTGAACCGCTGTTATGTGCCTCTCCCGTGGTTGCAGGAAGAGAATGTTCGCCTGAAGGACCTCATCCTTGCCCGCAGCAAGCCGGGTGTACGGCGCGTGTTTGATCGCATGCTGGCTCATGTTGATGCCCTGAATGAGGAGGCCGCATGTCTTCCCGCACTTGTGAAAGACCGTCGCATGAGGCTGGAGGCCGCCGTGATCGTGGCACTCTGCCGCCGCCTGACAGAGCGTCTGCACCGGCAGGACCCGATAGCCGAACGGGTGGCGCTGACAAAGTCTGATGGTCTGCGGGCGTTGGGCCGGGCCATGCGTTACCTGCGCTGAGGCGGGTTTCATGCTGGCCCTTTGCCACGGCAGACTTTGCCGCTAGAAGAGGGCAGGCTGTGATCGGCCTGTGGTTACGGTTCTGGCTGCGGCCATTGAAGGGATATGAGGAAGGTTATGGTCTCTGTTCGTCACAATACGTCTCAGGGTCTGCCATGTGCTCCGTCTGACCTGAGACAGGTGGAAGAGATCGTCAACCGGTCAGGGACGTCGTTTGGACGGGGGATGAAAATCCTGCCTCCCGGGCGGCGGGATGGCATGTTTGCCATCTATGCCTTCTGTCGTGTCGTGGATGACATCGCCGATGGCGACACCCCTCATGATGACCCTGCTTCCGCCCTGGAGAGCTGGAAAGGTCGTATTGCCGCCCTGTATGAGGGGCAGGCCGATACGGCGCTGGAGCGTGTCCTGCTTGAGGCCATCAGGCAGTTCGGGCTCAGGCAGGATGATTTCATCGCCATCATTGATGGGATGCTCATGGATTGTGGTGAACCGGTCGTGGCTCCTGATGAGGCTGCGCTGGACCTGTACTGCGACCGGGTGGCGTCTGCTGTGGGCAGGTTGTCCGTGCGCATCTTCGGCACGCCGGAGGAGCAGGGAGACAGGCTTGCCTACCATCTGGGCCGTGCCCTTCAGCTGACGAACATCCTGCGTGACATTGCCGAAGATGCAGCCCGTGGACGGCTGTACCTGCCAGCCGAACTGCTGCGGCGTTACAGCGTGCCGGCTGATCCCGCCGAGGCTCTCTATGCCGTTGGGCTGGATGGGCTGTGCCGTATCCTCGCGGGACGGGCAAAAGATCATTTCCGCCGGGCTACGGCCCTGATGAAACAGTGCCCGGCAGCCACGGTGCGCCCGGCCCGGATCATGGCGGCCTCCTACCGGGTCACGCTGGCCGCTCTCTGTCGCCGTGGCTGGCGCAACCCGGAGGCCCCCCTGCGGGTTTGTTCCGTCCGCAAGAAGCTGGCCATGCTGCTGGCGGCGGCTGGAGTGTCATTGTGAGCCATGTTCATGTCATTGGTGGAGGACTTGCGGGTCTTTCCGCTGCTGTGGAGCTGGCACCCCAGGCGCAGGTGACCGTCTATGAGGCTGGTCCGGCCTGTGGGGGGCGGGCCCGGTCCTTTCATGACAGGGCGCTGGACACGGTCATCGATAATGGCAATCATCTGCTCCTTTCCGCCAATCCTGCCACGTTCCGCTATCTCGACCGTCTGGGTGCCCGGGATACGTTGCAGGGGCCGGGGGCTCCCGTTTTCCCGTGGCATGATCTGGAGGCGGGCCTTTCCTGGACGTTGCGCCTCTCGCCGGGGCGTCTGCCTTTCTGGCTGCTGCGGCGGGGCAGCCGTGTGCCCGGTATGCGCCTTGGGGAGGTGAGGGCTCTGTTCCGCCTGATGAAGGCTGGTGATCAGGCCAGCGTGGCAGACTGTCTCCTGCCGGGGCAGTTTGCCCGGCGCCTGCTGGAGCCGCTGGCTGTCTCCGGCCTCAATACGGGCATAGACCGGGGAAGTGCCCGTCTGCTGGGTAACATTGTACGGCGGACGCTGGCCAAAGGGGGACAGGCCTGTTGCCCGTGGATGGCCGCCAGAGGGCTTTCGGAAAGTTTTGTGACCCCCGCACTGCATTACTTGGAGCAGTTTCATGCTCAGGTGCTTACGGGTACGCGCGTCTCTGCCCTTGCGTTTGAGGATGGATCAGGGCGTGTGAGTGCGCTGGAGACATCCAGTGGCCCTGTGAGACTGGGGGCAGAAGATGCGGTCATCCTGGCCGTTCCGTCACCGGTGGCGGTCGGGTTGCTGCCGGGGCTGGAAGGGCCGGATGAGTTCGAGAGCATTGCCAATGCCCATTATCGCCTCCAGCAGCCTCTGCGGCCTCGTGGTGCTCTGAAGCAGGCTGGTTTTCTTGGGCTTGTTGGTGGTGTGGCGGAGTGGGTCTTCCTGCATGATGAGGTCCTGTCCGTCACGGTCAGTGCGGCCAACCGCTATGCGGACTGGCGCCAGGACGAGATGCTGGCGCACATATGGGCGGAACTGCATCAGGCCCTGGACCCGCTGGTTGAGACCCCGCTGCCGCAGGACATGCCGGCTGCCCGGTTGATCCGGGAGAAGCGGGCCACCTTTGCAGCCACACCGGAACAGGATAAAAAGCGGCCGGGAGCAAAAACGGCTCATCCCAATCTTGCTCTTGCCGGGGACTGGACGGATACTGGTCTGCCTTCCACGATCGAGGGTGCCATACAGTCCGGGCTGGTGGCGGTGGGAGCGCTTGGTTTTCGCACGGCGTCTGCCGGAGCGGCGTGTACCTGAAGAACTGGTTTATGGTCTCCGCACATGTGGACAGGCACAAGCCCTGCTGTGCGAGGATTTTGGAGGAGAGGTCAGTGAACAAGACGTTGTTCCGTCATAACATGGATGCCACGGTGGTGGAGCAGGCTGTCAGGGCTTCCCATACTGCCTTGGGCAAGCGTCAGAAGAGTGACGGTCATTGGGTCTTTGAACTGGAAGCCGATGCAACCATCCCGTCGGAATATGTTCTGCTGCGCCATTTCCTTGACTGCATTGATGTGGAGCTTGAGCAGAAGATCGGAGTCTATCTGCGACGGACACAGGGTGAGCATGGGGGCTGGTCTCTCTATACGGATGGCCGGTTTGATCTTTCCGCCAGCGTGAAGGCCTATTTCGCCCTGAAGATGATCGGGGATGATCCGGAAGCCCCCCACATGCGCAAGGCCCGTGCGGCCATCCTGCATCATGGCGGGGCAGAGCGGAGCAACGTCTTCACCCGCATCCAGCTGGCCCTGTACGGGGAAGTTCCGTGGGATGCCGTGCCCGTCATGCCAGTGGAGCTCATGCTGCTGCCCCGCAAGGCGTTTTTCTCGGTCTGGAACATGTCCTACTGGTCCAGGGCGGTCATAGCGCCGCTGCTCATTCTGGCAGCTTACAGGCCGTTGGCCCTGAATCCCCGTGGCGTGCGGGTGCAGGAGCTGTTCAGGAGACCGCCAGCCACCATCAGGGACTGGATACGCGGTCCGTACCGGTCGGTCTGGGGGCGGGTATTTACCGGTCTGGACAAGCTCATCCGGCCGCTGGTTCCATTCATTCCCCGTTCCGTTCATGAGAAGGCCATCCGTGTCACGATCGATTTTATCGAGAAGCGGCTGAGTGGCGGTGGACTGGGTGCCATTTATCCTGCCATGGCGAATGTGATCATGATGTACCGGACCCTGGGGGTGCCGGATGATGATCCACGGGTTGTCCAGGCATGGGAGGCGGTACAGGGCCTGCTGGTAGTGAAGGATGATGAGGCCTATTGCCAGCCCTGCGTGTCGCCTGTGTGGGATACGGGGCTTTCCGGTCTTGCCATGCTGGAGGCTTCGACCGGTGCCAGGGGCGTGATGCCGGCCGAGACGGCGATTGCCCTGAAGAAGGCCGCTGCCTGGCTCAGGGAGCGCCAGATTCTGGATGTCAGAGGGGACTGGGCCATCAATGCGCCGACCCTGCGTCCGGGAGGTTGGGCTTTCCAGTACGAGAATGATTATTATCCGGACGTGGATGATACGGCTGTTGTCGGCATGTTGCTGCACAGGATCGACCCTGAAGAGAACCGTACGGCCATCGAGCGTGCCCGGGAATGGATCATTGGCATGCAGAGCAGCAATGGTGGTTGGGGTGCCTTCGACATTGACAACAACATGGAGGTGCTGAACCACATTCCATTCTCCGACCACGGTGCGCTGCTGGACCCACCGACGGTGGATGTCTCCGCACGCTGCATTTCGTTCCTCTCCCAGTTGGGTCATCCGGAAGATCGTGAGGTGATCCGCAAGGGGCTGGATTATATCCGCTCCGAGCAGGAAAAATCCGGCAGCTGGTTCGGCCGCTGGGGGACGAATTACATTTACGGCACGTGGTCCGTTCTCTGTGCCCTGAACATTGCTGGCATCAGTCATGATGACCCGATGGTGCGTCGGGCCGTTGCCTGGCTGGAGAGCGTACAGAATGATGATGGCGGCTGGGGTGAGGACTGCGCCAGCTATGAGGGGGCCCCACAGGGCCTCTACAAGGAGAGCCTGCCGACCCAGACGGCCTGGGCAACGTTGGGGCTGATGGCTGTTGGTCGCCACGATAGTGAGGCTGTCCGCCGTGGCATGGCCTATCTGATGCAGGCGCAGGATGATCAGGGTGAATGGCACGAGGCGCCGTATAATGCCGTTGGTTTCCCCAAGGTTTTTTACCTGCGCTATCATGGCTACAAGCAGTTCTTCCCGCTCATGGCGCTGTCCCGGTACCGCAATCTGGCTGATAGCAATTCCGGGCAGGTGGAGTTCGGTTTCTGATGCTGGGGGTCCTGGCAGGGCTCAGGCAGGAAGCACGGCTGGCCCGCCGTTTTTTCCCCGGGGCGAAGATCGCCCTGAGCCATGCCTGTGAGACCGGGGCACAGCAGGCTCTTCAGGCTCTTCAGGATGAAGGTGTGACGGCATTGCTGTCTTTTGGCTGCTCCGGGGCGCTGGATGCTGTCCTGCCACCGGGGAGTGTGCAGGTGGCTGAATATGTGCAGGCTGATGGTGAGCATTACAGGGCTGATCCCGCCCTGAGTGCCCGTTTCGGTGCGGCCCAGGCGGCTGTCCGGGGTGGCATCCTGCACAGCCCGGTCATGATCGGCACGGCCAGGGAGAAAGCTGACCTTTTTTCCCGGACGGGGTGCCACGCCGTGGATATGGAGAGTGGTCTCGTAGCCCGGTCTGGCCTGCCCTTTGCGGTTCTGCGGGTGATCTGTGACGATGCGGGCAGGGACCTTCCCCCCGCTGCCCGGGAAGGCCTGAAGGACGGGCGGGTCCACGTGCCGGCTTTGCTGGGGTCCATCCTGAGGCATCCCGTGCAGATTGGCGCCTTGATCGGCCTGGGGCGTGATGCTGCCCGTGCCCATCAGGCCATGGCTGATTTTCTGGAAACACTTCCGCTCGCACGGGTCTGAAAGGCGTCGTCGGAGTACTTGCGTTTCCGTCCGGCCTGTTCTAGAGAAGGGCCGTATTTGCCGTTTCCATGTGGGGCGGGAGGTATATTTCGCACGCATGGCCCGGATTGCCTGGTGTCCCTTGCCACCAAGGGGCGTTGCCATGCGGAGGACAAACCAGAGAAAGAAAGTTTCAGACTATGGCAATGCCACAGTTCACGATGCGCCAGCTGCTCGAGGCTGGTGTTCATTTCGGTCATCACACACGTCGCTGGAACCCGGCCATGGCACCGTACCTGTTCGGTGTCCGCAACCAGGTGCACATCATCGACCTTCAGCAGACCGTTCCGCTGCTGGACCGCGCCCTGAAGCAGGTGCGTGACACCGTGGCTTCCGGTGGACGTGTTCTGTTCGTCGGTACGAAGCGCTCCGCTGCCGATCTGGTGGCTGATGCAGCACAGCGTTGCGGCCAGTACTACGTCAATCACCGTTGGCTCGGTGGGATGCTGACGAACTGGAAGACCATCACCGGCTCCATCAAGCGTCTGCGTGGCATTGACGAAATGCTGGCTGGCGACACGACCGGCCTGACCAAGAAGGAAGTCCTCGACATCACCCGTGACCGCGAAAAGCTGGAACGCTCCCTCGGCGGTATCAAGGATATGGGTGGCCTGCCGGACCTGCTGTTCGTGATCGACACGAACAAGGAGAAGCTGGCTGTTGAGGAAGCCAACAAGCTGGGCATCCCCGTGATTGCCGTGCTGGACAGCAACTCCGACCCGAAGGGTGTCACTTTCCCGATCCCGGGCAATGATGATGCCATCCGTGCCATCGCCACATATTGCGACCTGGTCTCCGGTGCCGTGCTGGATGGCATTTCTGCCGAGCTGGCTGCGTCCGGGCAGGACATTGGCGCTTCCGCAGAGCTGCCGGTTGAGGAAACCGTTGTGGCAGAGAAGGCTGAATAAGCCTCTCCGGCTTTTGGCCACAGGGCCATGCGGACAGTCCGGCCCGTCTTTCATGGAGTGGCCGGACAGTGGATATTGTGACATGAACAGCTCATGCAGCCGTGGAGACTTTCCGGCTGCATGGGTGTTTTATCGGGGATGAAGAGATATGGCAGAAGTTACTGCTGCAATGGTGCGTGAGCTGCGCGATACAACAAGCGCAGGCATGATGGACTGTAAAAAGGCCCTGACGGAAGCCAATGGCGACATGCAGGCTGCCATCGACTGGCTGCGCAAGAAGGGTCTGTCCCAGGCTGCCAAGAAGTCTGGCCGCGTTGCGGCTGAAGGTCTGGTGGGTGTGGCCGTTGATGGCAAGAAGGCTGCCATGGTTGAGGTCAATGCCGAGACGGACTTCGTGGCTCGCAATGATGCCTTCCAGCAGGCTGTGGAAGACATCGCCAAGGTGGCTCTGCAGGTTGGTGGTGATCTGGAGGCCGTCAAGGCTGCCAAGATGCCGTCTGGCCGCACCGTTGCTGATGAGCTGACCCATCTGGTCGCCACCATTGGTGAGAACATGAGCCTGCGTCGCGTGGACGTGCTGAGCGTGCCGTCTGGTGTCGTGGCCAGCTACGTTCACGGTGCCCTGCGCCCCAGCGTAGGCCGTATCGGTGTGCTGGCTGCTGTCGAGGCTCCTTCCGAGAGTGAAGCTCTGCTGACACTGGGCCGTCAGATCGGTATGCACGTTGCTGCCACCAGCCCGACGGCTCTGGATGTGGATGGCGTGGACGCTGCGTCCGTTGCTCACGAGCGCAAGGTGCTGGAAGACCAGGCCCGTGCCTCCGGCAAGCCGGAAGCCATCATCGAGAAGATGGTGGAAGGCCGTATCCGCAAGTTCTACGAGGAAGTGGTTCTGCTGGAGCAGGTCTGGGTGCATGACGGTGAGAGCCGCGTGAAGGAAGTCGTCAAGAAGGCTGGTGCCAAGCTGGTTGGTTTTGCCCGCTACAAGCTGGGTGAAGGCATCGAGAAGGCTGAGACGGACTTTGCTGCCGAGGTGGCTGCGGCTTCTGGCCAGAAGAAATAAGCCTTTAACGGTTTCTTGCTAGAAGAAAGGGGCTTCGCCAATATGGCGGGGCCCCTTTTTCTGTCTTGAGGGTAACGGTATGGAGTGGGAAGATCCGGCCATCATCCTGCGGCTTTCTCCTCATGGGGAAAGCAGTCTGCTGGTCCGTGCACTGACCCGGCATCGGGGGGTTTTTCATGCTCTGGTGCGTGGCGGGCAGTCCCGGCGGCAGGCGGCGCTCTGGCAGGAGGGCAGTCTGGTCGTGGCCCGCTGGAAGGCCCGCCTGCCAGAACAGTTGGGTTACATGACAGCGGAGCTTGTGCGGCCCACAGCGTCTTTCCTCCTCGACCATCCTCTATCTCTGTCCCTGCTCGGGAGTGCCTGTGGCCTGTGTAGTGAAGCCCTGCCAGAGAGGGAGCCACATGAGGCGCTGTTTGCGTCTCTGGCCCATTTCATGGGGGTGATGAGCGTGTCCGCCGCCCTGCCACCCGTGGCGCTTTATCTGCGTTGGGAACTGCTTCTTCTGGAGCAGCTGGGGTATGGCCTGACGTTGGACCAATGTGCCGTTACGGGCGTGCGGGAGGGGCTGGCCTATGTGTCTCCCCGCACGGGGCGTGCCGTAAGTGAGGAGGGAGCTGGGGAGTGGAAGGATCGTCTTCTTCCTCTGCCGTCCTGTCTTCTGGATGATGAAGAGGAAGGAAAGCCGGCAGACTGGCTTGCTGGGGCAAGGCTGAGTGGCCATTTTCTTCAGCGGGCTGTTTTTGCTGCCTGCCATCGTCCTTTGCCCGCTGCACGGGACCGGCTGATGACAGCCCTGTACCGACTGGCTGAGGATGCGGCCTCTGGACAGGAGGAAGAAGAGCGTGTCTAACCTGCCTCCATCAGAGAGGCGAACATGAAGCAGGAGACCTTATGACGGGCGATCTCGCCGGGCATATCGAAGATACACGGCTGGCTGAGGCGCTGAGTGAGCGTTATCTGGCCTACGCCATGTCCACCATCACGTCACGCTCTCTGCCGGATGTACGGGATGGGCTCAAACCGGTGCATCGCCGTTTGCTCTATGCCATGCAGCAGCTCAAGCTGGACCCGAGTTCCGGCTTCAAGAAATGTGCCCGTGTGGTGGGTGATGTCATCGGTAAGTTCCATCCCCATGGGGATGCATCCGTCTATGATGCGCTGGTGCGTCTGGCGCAGGATTTTGCCGTGCGTTATCCGCTGGTGGAAGGACAGGGCAATTTCGGGTCCATTGATGGCGATGGTGCGGCTGCCATGCGGTACACCGAAAGCCGCATGACCGAAACGGCCCGCATCATGCTGGAAGGAATCAGCGATGATGCGGTCGATTTCCGTCCGACCTACGACAATGAGGATCAGGAACCGGTCGTCCTGCCGGGGCTTTTCCCCAATCTTCTGGCCAATGGAGCGGCCGGGATTGCCGTGGGTATGGCCACCAGCATCCCTCCTCATAATGCCGCCGAACTCTATCAGGCGGCCCGGTTACTGATCGAGAAGCCGGACTGTAGCACGGAGGAGCTGCTGGATGTCGTGCCGGGGCCGGATTTCCCTACCGGTGGCCTGCTGGTTGAAGACCGCCAGACGCTCGCCCAGGCCTATGAGACAGGGCGTGGCAGCTTCCGCATCCGGGCACGCTGGGCGGTCGAGAAGGGCCGTGGTGGCGCATGGACCATCATCGTCTCGGAAATTCCCTATCAGGTGCAGAAGGGTAAACTGATCGAAGATATCGCCAGGAAGATGGAAGAGAAGAAACTTCCTCTCCTGGCTGATGTACGGGATGAAAGCACAACGGATATCCGGTTGGTTCTGGAACCCAGAACCCGCAGTTGCGAGCCTGATGTGCTGATGGAAACGCTCTTCCGGCACACCATGCTGGAAAGCCGCTTCAGCCTGAACATGAACGTTCTCAGCCAGGGGAAAATCCCCGGCGTGCTGTCCCTCAAGGAGGCCCTGAAGGCCTGGCTGGAGCATGTGCATGACGTGCTGGTCCGCCGCACGCAGCATCGTCTGGATGCCGTCCTGAAAAGGCTGGAAATTCTGGATGGCTTCCTGAAGGTCTATCTCAATCTTGATGAGGTCATCCGCATCATCCGGGAAGAGGATGAGCCGAAGCCTGCCCTCATGAAAGCGTTCTCCTTGAGTGAGCTTCAGGCGGATCATGTGCTGAACATGCGTCTGCGGTCCCTTCGACGGCTGGAAGAAATGGAAATCCGCAAGGAATGGGACGGTCTGGGCAAAGAGCAGGCGTCACTGGAGGCTCTGCTGGGGTCTGAAAAGCGGCGCTGGAGCCGGATCGGGAAAGATCTCCAGAAGATGCAGGCCCTGTTTGAAGGTGGACCCTATGGCCAGCGTCGCACGGTCATGGGTGAGGCCCCGGTCAGCATTGATACTTCTGCCGCTCTGGCGGTGGAACGGGAACCTGTCACGGTGCTTCTTTCACAGGAGGGCTGGGTTCGTGCCGTCAAGGGGCATGGGCATGATGTGGAGAACCATCGCTTCAAGGAAGGGGACGGACTGGCCTGGCATGTCGAGTGTCAGAGTACGGACCGTCTCTGTCTGATGGCAGCCGGGGGGCGAGCTTTCACGCTGAAGGTGGCGGACCTGCCCCGGGGGCGTGGCTTTGGTCAGCCGGTGCGGACACTGGCTGATCTGGCGCAGGATGATCAGGCTGTGGCCCTGTTTGTTCTTGGTGAGGATGATGCCCGGTATTTTCTGGCCAGTACCGATGGCCGGGGGATGCAGGTGGCCGCCAGCAATCTTGCAGCGGAGAAGAGAACAGGGCGGCAGGTGTTCAACGTGCGGGATGGAGCGCAGGTATGGCTTGCCCTGCCCGCTGAGGGGACGCATGTTCTCTGCCTGACAACAGCCAGACGTGCGCTCATCTTCCCGCTTGAGCAGGTGGCCGAAGTGGCGAAGGGAGGGGGTGTCAGCCTCCAGAAACTGGCTGATGGCGTGGCGATCAGCCATATCCGTCTCTTCTCTCTGGAAGAGGGCCTCGTCTGGCAGGAGGGGCAGAAGGTCCGGTCCCCGGCTGATCTGGCCCCGCTGGTTGGCCGCCGGGGCGCTGTCGGGCGGGCAGCACCACAATGGATGCTGCGCCGATAGGCGGGACAAGCCTGAAACAGCCTGCCGGCCGTCTCCGCCTACAGGTGGGGGCGGGCTGATTAATGGGACCATGCTGAGGAGAGGACATGGCAGCGCTTTTTTCATACACCTTCCTGCTGGGGCTGCTGCATGTCAGTCTTTCCCTTCTGGTAACAGGCCATATCCTGCTCACCAAACGGGATACGGCTGCTGCCGCTGGCTGGATAGGTTTCTGTTGGGTCATGCCCTATCTGGGGTCGCTGCTTTATCTCTGCCTGGGGATCAATCGTGTCCATCGCCGGGCGCAGAAGCTGCGGGAAGATGTCAGCCCGGAGGAGACGGCCTTTCTGGCGACATGGACCCATGATGCTGCCGACAGTTTCATGGCACCTCTGGTAAAGATGCTGGATGGACTGACTGGCCTGCCCCTGCTCAAGGGGAACAGCGTGACCTGCCTGCATGATGGCGACCATGCGTATCCGAGGATGCTGGAAAGCATTGCCCGGGCAAAGCACTCCATTCTGCTCTGTTCCTACATTTTTCGGGATGATGGAATCGGCAGGAAATTCGTGGCAGCTCTGGCGGAGGCCCGGCAGCGTGGGGTGGAGGTCCGTGTACTGGTGGATGGTATCGGCAGTGGCTATCTCTACAGCCCGATCATCCAGAGGTTGAAGCGGGAGAACATACCCTGTGCCCGGTTCATGCATTCTCTCTGGCCGTGGCGGATGCCGTTCATCAATCTGCGGGACCATCGCAAGATATTGGTGGTGGATGGCCGGACAGGCTTCATGGGTGGGTTGAATATTGGAGCGGAAAATCTGCTCAACCAGCCCAGAGGGCGGCGCATCCCGGTGGCGGATACGCATTTCCAGCTGGAAGGTCCCGTGGTCCAGCAGCTTTCCGAGGTCTTCGTGAGGGACTGGGCCTTCACGACTGGGGAAACCCTGGAAGGGGAGCGTTATTTTCCGGTGCCTGTGGCGGGTGGCAGTATTCCGGCCCGTGTCGTGACGTCAGGGCCGGACATGGATGTTGAGAAGATTGAATATACCATTCTTCAGGCTGTCATTCTGGCCCGCAGCCATGTCTGCTTCATGACCCCTTATTTCATCCCGGATAACCGGTTTGCCACAGAGCTTGGGCTGGCTGCCCTGCGTGGGGTGCGGGTGGATATTGTTGTTCCCCGTCACAGCAACCATCCGGTGACGGATTATGCCCGCAATGCCCGCCTCAGGAACCTGGTGCTGGCGGGTTGCCGGGTCTGGCTGGGGGATCCGCCTTTCAACCATTCCAAGCTCATGACAGTGGACCGGGCCTGGAGCCTTGTTGGCAGTGCCAATCTGGACCGACGGTCCCTGCGTCTCAATTTCGAATGCAATCTGACCCTGCATGGTGCGGAGACGGCAGGTCATCTGGAAGAGTTCATCCTTGGCCATTGCAGCCATCAGCTGACGCTTGCTGAAATTGATTCATGGTCCCTGCCGGTCCGCTTGCGGAATGCGGCCTGCTGTCTCTTCCTGCCTTATCTCTGATCAGGAAGGGTGAGGCTGCTGCTTACGGCCTCTGGTTGCAGGGTGACGGCAATGGGGCGATGGTCTGATCCGAAACGGGGATAGACCCGCCGTTCCATCAGGGAGAAACCGCGGACAAGGCAGCGGTCCAGCCGCAGGGGCACCCTGTCGAGCATCCGGTGGGTCTGCTCCCGTGGTCCCACATCCCTGAAACCCCGCAGCATGGCGGGGCCTACCTGATTGAAGTCTCCGATGATGATGGCCCGTTCCGGCAGTTCCTCCCGGATGAGCCGCAGCTGACGCCGGTTGAGGATGGGACCGTGGGAGAGATGGACATTGGCGAGGCCGAACGGCCCAAACCCTGTATCAAATTCCAGCAGCTGGGCAGAACGGTGGGCAGCCAGACCGGGCGGCAGCATGTGCAGCCGTGGGGAGGAGAGAAAGGGATGGCGGCTCCAGCAGGCGGTGCCATGGACCCGTCCCTCTGAAGCCAGACGGCTGAAATGCCCCCCTATGAGGTCGGGCAGACGGTTGATGAAGGGGCGGCATTCCTGCATGAGCAGTATGTCGGGCTTCGTAACCCGCAGCAGGAGGCGGATATCCTCCAGCGTGGCACCATCCTCATGAAAAAGGTTCCAGCTCACCAGCCGGAGGGCATGGGGGACTGCAAACGGCAATGTCGGGTCCTGCATTGTTGTAATGACCTGATAATCAACAGAAACAAGACCCATCTGCACAGGCCTGAAAGGGAGAAGGCAGTCTATACCGTTTTGGCGGTAAAGAACATCATGGAACCTTCATGCCAGATACCGGCCTTCTTTACAGGAGAAAGCTGTACGGCAGGGGGCTTCATGAAGGGGGGTTGCGTCTCTTCGTGAAGAAGGGAAAATGTCTGTCCGACCCGCATGGATAGCAGGAGTGACAGGTATGAAGAGCAGGAGCAGGACCATAGGGGCAGGGTCTGTCATTGGTGAGGGCTGGCAGAAATTTGCAACGTTTCTGACCCACGCCGGGCGTCAGCAGCCGGGTCGGGAAGGCGGATTTGTCAACATGCCGGTTGAGCGTGGTTCAACGGTCGTGTTCCCGACGGTTGAGGACATGGAGGCCCAGGGCGTTCATGCCTACGATCACAGGCTTGTTTATGGCGCCATGGGCAACCCCGTCCAGCACAGGCTGGAACAGGTGATTGCAGCCCTGGAAGGCGGAAGCCATACGCAGGTTGTCAATTCCGGTCTGGCAGCCTGTAGCGTGGCTCTGCTGGCGTTCCTGAAGAGCGGGGACCATCTGCTTCTGCCAGATTCCGTCTATGGTCCGACACGGCGTTTTGCGTTGGGAATGTTGGCCCGTTTTGGGGTTGAGACCGGCTTTTATCCGCCCCGTGCGGATGAAGCCACCCTGCGGGCGCATCTCCGGCCCAACACGGCCGTGGTTTTTGCCGAAAGCCCGGGCAGTCATACGTTCGAGGTGCAGGACGTTCCCCGGATCGCCCGTCTGGCACACGGAGCCGGGGCACGGCTGCTGCTGGACAATACATGGGGGATCGGGGCGTTCCAGCCTTTCACGCATGGGGTGGATGTGTCCATTCAGGCCCTGACGAAATATCCCAGCGGCCATGCGGATGTGATTCTCGGGTCCATCACGGTCCAGCGGCAGGAACACTGGCAGGCCCTGCGCCGTGCCGCCATCGAGCTGGGAGCCTGCGGTGCCCCGGATGACTGCTGGCTGACCCTGCGTGGCCTGAAGACCATGGCTGTCCGTCTGGCCCAGCAGGCCCGCTCCGCTTATGAGCTGGCCCTCTGGCTGGAGAGTCGCCCGGAGGTCGCCCATGTGCGGCATCCAGCCCTGCCGGGCTGTCCGGGGCATGAGATATGGAAGCGTGATTTCACGGATGCCAGTGGTCTGTTCGGTGTGGAGCTGGTTGAAGGGATCACGCAGGAAGCCATGGTCGCCATGCTGAACGGACTGAACCTCTTCAGCATTGGAGCCAGTTGGGGGGGGTATGAAAGTCTTGTCCTGCCGACATCCGGGGGACTGACACGACATCATGAAGAGGGTTTGCCGAAGGGCGCAGCCTTCCGTATTCAGGTCGGGCTGGAGGACGTGGCGGATTTGAAGGCTGATCTGGCCCGTGGGCTGGATGGACTGTCTTCCTGATCTTCAGAGCGGGGTGCGGTAGGAGAGAGCTTCTGCCGCATGGTGTTTCTGCACGGTTTCCGTGCCGTCCAGATCGGCAATCGTGCGGGCGACACGGAACATGCGTGTGATGCCACGGTGTGAAAGTTTCACCCGCAGGGCTGCCTGTTCTGCAAGAGCCAGGGCGTCCGCTTCGAAGAGGAACCCATCGGGGGGCATGGTGCTGTTGCAGGTTCCCTGTCGTTCCATCTGCCGATCATAGGCCTTTTGCACTCTGGCCCGTACCTCTGCGCTGCTTTCCCCTGTGGGAGCACGGCTGATGGCCAGAGGTGAAAGGGAGTGGATATGAACGCACAGATCCATGCGGTCCAGCATCGGGCCGGAGATGCGGGCCGTATAATCCTGTGCGCAGCGTGGTGCCCGGTTGCAGGAACGCTCGGCATCATGGACATACCCGCAGCGGCAGGGGTTCATGGCGGCAACAAGCTGGAAACGGGCCGGATAGTGTGTATGCCGTGCGGCACGGGAGATGGTGACCTCACCTGATTCGACAGGCTGGCGCAGTCCTTCAAGACAGTTGCGGGGAAATTCAGGGAGTTCATCCAGAAACAGGACGCCATTATGGGCGAGGCTGACCTCGCCGGGCATGGCTTTTGGACCGCCACCGACCAGAGCAGGCAGTGTCGTATTGTGGTGTGGCGCCCGATAGGGGGGACGGTTGACAAGCTGCCCGGCAGGCAACAGGCCACCAATGCTGTGGATGCGGCTGGTCTCCAGGATTTCCGTCGCAGAGAGATCAGGCAGGATACCGGGCAGACGGCTGGCCAGCATGGATTTTCCAGACCCGGGCGGGCCAGACATGAGCAGGGAGTGACGACCTGCGGCGGCAATTTCCAGCACACGACGGGCCTGCATCATGCCCTTCACATCCCGGAGGTCGAGGCCATAATCGGGAGGCTGGGGGGTAGGAGGGGGTTCATCCGGCAGGGGCTGTTCTTTGCGGAGATGGCCGATCAATGCCGTGAGGGATGGCGTGGCGATGATCTCAAGGGCCGGATGGCCCCAGCGTGCCTCTGCCCCCTGCGATGCTGGGCAGATCAGCCCCTGGCCCTGGGTCGAGGCTGTCAGGGCGGCGCAGAGGATGCCGTTTACAGGGGTGACCGTTCCATCAAGGGCGATTTCACCCAAAGCGGTCAGGGCCGTGATGGAGTCGGCCGGGATGACACCCATGGCGGCAAGCAGGCCCAGAGCGATGGGGAGGTCGAAATGGGCTCCTTCCTTGGGGAGGTCGGCCGGGGTGAGATTGACGAGGATCCGTTTCGGAGGGAGGGCCAGCCCCATGGCGGAGAGTGCCGCACGGACACGCTCCCGGGATTCGGCAATGGCCCGGGCGGGCATCCCGACAATGATGAAGGATGGCAGCCCGCTGGAAATCTGAACTTCCACCATGACAGGCAAGGCATCGATTCCAGAGAAGGTGACGCTCTGGATGCGGGCAAGAGCGGGCGGGGTGGTGGCCATGATCAGAAGTCCTTGTGGGTCGGATATGAAACCGCCCGACAGTGGACCTGCCGGGCGATTGTCAGAAGCAGACCGGACAGGGCAGCAGGACGGCTCAGTCTTCAGCCGGGACCGGACGGATGGAGCGGGCCCGCAGGGTTCCTTTCAGGCTACGGAGCTGTTCCAGAAGCTCTTTTTCCAGTTCGGCGACATTCTGGCCTTCCTGTGCTTCGGCTTCGGTCACGACGTAGCCAAGCTCACCATCTGTCTGGAGGAACTGGGCCGTCAGGTTGCAGGCGGCTTTGGCAAAAATGTCGTTGATCTGCCCAAGGATGCCCGGCTGGTTGGAGTGGACATGCATGAAGCGCATCCCGCCGGGGCGCTCACCCAGCTGAACCTGTGGGAAGTTGACAGCCCCGATGGTGGAGCCGACATCAGAATAATCCACCAGCTTCTGGGCGACTTCGACACCGATGCGCTCCTGTGCTTCCATGGTGGAGCCACCGATGTGTGGGGTCAGCAGTACGTTTTCCAGCCCCTGGAGCGGAGAGGTGAAGCGCTCCTGACTGCTCTTCGGTTCCACGGGGAAGACGTCGATGGCCGCACCCATCAGGTGGCCGTCCTTCAGGGCACGGGCCAGGGCTTCAATATCCACCACCGTGCCACGGGCGTTGTTGAGCAGAATGGAGTTCGGCTTCATGGCCCGGATTTCAGCCTCGCCGATCATGTTCTGCGTTTCCGGTGTTTCAGGAACATGCAGCGTCACGATGTCGGACTGGCCCAGCAGCTCTTCCAGAGAGCTGACGGCAATGGCGTTGCCGTGTGGCAGGCGGGGGGCGATGTCGTAAAAGAGCACCCGCAGGCCGAAGGATTCGGCCAGAACGGACAGCTGGGACCCGATGGAGCCGTAGCCCACGATGCCGACCGTCTTGCCGCGGACTTCCCACGCATTGTTGGCGGACTTTTCCCAGCCCCCCTTGTGGCAGGCCTCCGAGCGGGACGGAATGCGGCGCAGCAGCATCACGATCTCGCCCATGACCAGCTCGGCCACGGAACGGGTGTTGCTGAAAGGCGCATTGAAGACGGGAATCCCGGCCATCCGGGCAGCCTTGAGGTCCACCTGGTTGGTGCCGATGCAGAAGCACCCAATGGCCATGAGGCGGTTGGCAGAGTTGATGATATCGGCTGTCAGCTGCGTCCGGCTGCGAATGCCGACCATATGGACACCCTGAAGGGCTTCCTTGAGGGCATCGCCTTCCAGGGCGCCTTTCAGCCGGGTGACAGAGGCGTAGCCCTGCTGTTCCAGATAGTTGACGGCACTGTCATGGATGCCTTCCAGCAGAAGAATGTTGATTCTGTCTTTGGCGAGGGAGAGGGGCATGGCGGGTAACCTTCATCGTGGGAACCGGGTCAGCAGGCGTGACCTCGTGAAGAATCGTTATCTATGTGTAATGGACAGATCGTCAGGTGGAAAGGGCTTCCATGGCCTCATCACGCAGGGGTGTGCTGGCACAGGCCAGTACGGTGCCGTCACTTTCCAGTGTCAGCGGGGCGCCGGACCAGTCCGTCAGGCTGCCACCGGCCCCCCTGATGATGGGGGCCAGTGGTCCCCAGTCCCATGGTTTGAGCGTATCTTCCGCAATGAGGTCGATCTGTCCCAGAGCCAACAGTCCGTAAGCGTAGGCATCTCCTCCCCATGAGGTCCGGCGGACTTTTTGCTGAAGTGCCTGAAACTGCCGGAACTGGGCAGGACGGAAGATTTCCGGTGCCGTGCAGGAAAGCTCAGCCCCTTTGAGGCGGACAGTCTGCCGGGTGCCGATGGTGCCGGGCATGTGCGGGGCGACATAGCGGCTGGATTCACCATCCAGCCCGAGCCAGCGTTCATTGGTGACGGGCTGGTCGATCAGGCCCAGTACGGGACGGCCTTCATGAAACAGTGAGATCAGTGTCGTGAAGCTTGGTCGGCCCGTTACGAAGGAGCGTGTGCCGTCAATGGGGTCCAGCACCCAGAGCCAGTCTTTCCCCGGAGTGCCAGAGGCACCGGCCTCTTCGCCCAGGATGGCATGATGGGGAACATGTTTTTCCAGAATGGCCCTCATGGCAGATTCGGCTTCCCGGTCGGCCAGGGTGACGGGGCTGTCATCGGCCTTGGAGATGATGGTGAGGGACTGGCGGAAATACGGCAGGATGACCTGTCGGGCAGCATCGGCGCAGCGCTGGGCAAGGGCCAGATGGGAGGAAAGATCAGACTGACGCATGAGGATTGTGCCTTTTTCCTGCTGGGTTGATTGACGTGGACAGGACCGCACGGCAATCAGGGATCATGCAACCGATTATTGTCATTCCCTCCAGAATTGCCTCCACAAGGCTTCCACGCAAGGCTCTGGCCGAGATTGATGGCGAGCCCATGATCGTTCATGTCGCCCGCCGGGCTGTGGCGGCCGGGTTGGGGCCTGTCCTCGTGGCGGCCGGAGATGAGGAAATCCGGGACGCTGTGGCAGGCATGGCGGGGGTGAAGGCCATTCTGACAGACCCGGCCCTGCCAAGCGGATCGGACAGGGTGCAGGCGGCGATTGAAGCTCACGACCCGCAGAGGCGGCATGACTGCGTGATCAATCTTCAGGGTGACCTCCCTCTTGTGGAGCCGGAGACCCTCCAGCAGGCCTTGCGCCCACTGGCAGAAGGGCGGTTCGACATCGGGACACTGGTTGCCCCGGTGCAGGGTCCCGAGGAGCGTGACGCCGAGTCGGTCGTGAAGGTGGCCTGTAGTTTCCAGAGTGACGATGACGTGGCCCGGGCACTCTATTTTTCCCGGTCCGTGATTCCGTGGGGTGAGGGCGTGTACTGGCATCATGTGGGTGTCTATGCGTGGCGTCGTGAGGCCTTGGCCCGGTTCGTTACCCTGCCGCCCTCCGGGCTGGAAGAGCGGGAAAAGCTGGAGCAGCTCCGTGCGCTGGAGGCGGGCATGACGATTGGCTGTGCCCGGATTGCCACGGCTCCCTTGGGGGTGGATACGCCGGAAGACCTTGCGAGAGTCCGGGCCAGAGTAGGGGAGCAGCCATCATGCCGGTAATTGCGTTTCAGGGGCGGCCGGGAGCTTATTCCGATCTGGCCTGCCGGGCCACACGTCCGGGCTGGGCCACGCTGCCCTGTCGCAGCTTTGCCGAGACGATCGAGGCCGTGCGGGATGGTCTGGCGGATGAGGCCCTTCTGCCATGCGAGAATTCCCTTGCCGGTCGTGTGGCAGAGATCCATGCGCTGCTGCCGGAAGCGGGATTGAAGATCGTGGGGGAGCATTTCCAGCGGGTGGAACACTGTCTGTTGGGTGTGAAGGGGGCACGGCTTGAAGATGTGAAGCGTGTCCATACGCACCCTGTGGCGATGGCGCAGGTCCGGGGTCTTCTGGCACGGTATGATCTGGAGCCGGTAACAGAGTTTGACACGGCGGGAGCCGCCGAGCTTGTGGCAGGCTGGGGGCGCAGGGAAGAGGCGGCGGTGGCGTCCTCCCTAGCTGGAGAGCTGAACGGGCTCGAAGTTCTTCTGCGCAATGTGGAAGATGCCGCCCACAATACCACCCGTTTCTACCGTGTGGCCCCTCCGGACGCTGTGGTGGAATCCGTGGCAGGCCAGCCGATGATGACGACGCTGATCGTTCATGTCCGGCATGTGCCGGGGGCATTGTGTGATGTTCTGGCCTGTTTTGCACGGCATGGGGTCAACATGACACGGATTGAAAGCTACATGCTGGGAGGCTCTTTTGAGGCATCCCGTTTTCTGATGGACATTGAGGGGGCGCCGGATGACAGGGGAGTTCGGGAGGCTCTTCTGGAGCTGGCAGGGGTGAGCCAGGATCATCACGTGCTGGGCACCTACCGGCGGAGTTCGTTTCGGGATGAGATGTGACCTTTCTCCAGCGGAGAGGTCTCATTATAATGGCAGCAGAATGTCGGCTGGCGAGGTCAGCCCACGGATTTTTATGAGCAGGGACAAGGGTGGAGAGTAAAGAGATGGCACAGAATATCAATGAACGGTACCACAGCTCGCTGACCGCCCTGATCACCCCCATGAAGAAGGACGGCACGCTGGACGAGCAGGCCGCTACCAGGCTGATCGAGCGTCAGATCCAGGGCGGGACGACAGGCCTCATTCCGTCCGGGACAACGGGGGAAAGCCCGACGCTCTCCCATGCGGAACATGGCCGTGTCGTGGAGCATTGTGTGGAGGTGGCTGCTGGCCGTGCGCTCGTGATGGCCGGAGCAGGCTCCAACAGCACACATGAGGCTGTGGGTATGGCTCGTCATGCTCACAAGGTGGGGGCCGATGCCCTGCTGGTGGTCGTTCCCTATTACAACAAGCCGACGCAGGAAGGGCTGTACCGCCACTTCATGACGGTGGCTGATGCCACGCCGCTGCCGCTCTGGCTGTACTGCATCCCGGGCCGTTCCGTTGTGGACCTGACGCCGGAGACCCTGGGGCGTCTGGCCAAGCACCCGAACATTGTCGGTACGAAGGATGCTACGGCCAATCTTTCCCGTCCGCTGGCCGTGCGGCGGGAGGCTGGGGCGGACTTCAACCAGCTTTCTGGTGAGGATGGGACCATCCTGTCCTTTCTGGCCGCCGGAGGGCACGGCTGCATCAGTGTGACGTCCAACGTGGTACCGGATCTCTGCTCCCAGCTCCATCGTCTCTGGCGGGAAGGGAAGGTGCAGGAGGCCATTGCTCTTCAGGACAGGCTGCTGCCGCTGCATGATGCCCTGTTTGCCGAGACCAGCCCAGCCCCGGCAAAGTACGCCATGTCCCGTCTCGGGTTGTGCGAATCCACGCTGCGCCTGCCAATGGTGGAGCCGACGGAAGGAACGAAGAAGCGTGTGGACGAGGCTCTGCGTTTGCTTGGCCTTCTGGATTAAGACGGACCATGGCAGCCAGCAAGAAAAAAACAAAAGGTGGGCTCATTTCCCATGGCATCGCTGCGCAGAACAGGAAGGGCCGTTTCAACTATACCATTCTGGAAACGGTTGAAGCGGGTCTTGTTCTCAAGGGGCCGGAGGTCAAGAGCCTTCGCATGGGCCGAGCAACACTGACCGAGGCCTACGCCGTAGAACGGAATGGTGAGCTGTGGCTCATCAATTCCTATATTCCGGAATATCAGGGAGGGGTGCTGTCCCGGTTTGATACACGGGCTCCTCGCAAGCTGCTGCTGCACCGCAAACAGCTGGCCAAATATATTGGAGAGGTCACCAGAGCCGGGGCTTCACTGGTTCCGCTGGACATTCACTTCAATGCCCGTGGTGTAGCCAAAGTGACACTTGGTCTTGGTAAGGGGCGCAAGAAGGAAGACAAACGCCACGCCATTGCAGACCGTGACTGGCAGCGAGACAAGGCCCGTCTGCTCCGTAACAAAGGGCGTGGAGATTATTGAGGGGAATTCCCCGTTAAAGCTGCCCCGGGGCCAGTAGTAGCAGGGAGGGATGCCCGTTTCTGCTGGTTGTGGGCAGAGGATACAGAAAACCCCACGTTCCTTACGGGCCGTGGGGTTTTTCTTCAGCGGATGCGGAAGACTGTCTTATTCGGCTGTAATCTCTACAGCCTCAGGGCCTTTGTGTCCCTGAACAACCTTCATGCCGATCTGCTGGCCATCAGCCAGACCATGCAGGCCAGAGCGCTCCAGAGCAGAGGCGTGGACGAACACATCCTTGCCACCTGTCTCAGGCGTAATGAAACCGAAGCCCTTCGTGGTGTTGTACCACTTGACGATTCCACGCATTTCCTCGGCCTGGGACAGGTCCGGAGCAGGATGGAAACGTTCCTGGCGCATGGGGGCAGGGCGACGGGGGGCTTCTGCTGTGGCCGTGCTGGCATCGACAGAAATCACCTCAGCCACCTGGCGGCCTTTCGGCCCCTGGCCGACACGGACAACAACGGTCGTTCCCGGTGCAGGCTCAGCATGGCCGAGGGCGCTGATCGTGTTGGCATGGAGGAAAACATCGCCACTGCCATCGCTCAGGCCAACGAAGCCAAAGCCACGCTCGGTGTTGAACCATTTGACGGTACCGGTGATCTCCGGACCTGTCGGGGTGATCTGCGGGCCACCACGGCCACCGCCACGGCGGGCGCCACCGCCAAAACCACCGCCACGCGGGGCATCGTAACTGCCGCGATCATCAAAATAGGAAGGCTGGGTCATGAAATCGCGGTCAAAACCGCCGCGGCGAGAGGAAAAGGAGCTGCGGTCGGATCTATTATTTCTCAAGGGTCTCGTCCCGTACTGGGGTCATCAGGGAGGAAGCGGTCGATCCGCTCCCTCAGGGTCATTATGTTGGAAACATGCCTGCATGTTCCACTTCTGACGGTAGCATGTTTTTTCAATTAAGCCACAAGGAAAAAGATGAAATTACGATAATTTTTTCTGCCGTTATTATGCTGCGTCGTCTGGAAGTCTAATTGTAGGCCACTCCTTCGTAGAGATGACAATAATGTAAGTTTATGGCTGAACAAATATTGTTAACAATTTCTGTGACAGTCTTTTATTTCAGCCAGATACAAGCAGTCTGTCCGGTATGGCCCGGTCGAACAGATGCAGGAGGTCCTGGAGGGCCTCTCCCCTTGGCCCTGTCAGGTCGGGGGTGCGGGTGAGTTCACGCTGGCTGTCCTGCCGCATGGCTGTCAGAAGCAGGGAGAGGCGGGTCGGGTCGGCCAGCCGGAAGCCCGGCAGGCCGGACTGTCGGTTGCCTGTCAGGTCGCCACCACCACGGATGCGGAAATCTTCATCGGCAATCAGGAAGCCATCCTCCGTATCCCGCAGGAGGTGGAGGCGACGCTGGGCTGTGAAGCTGGTGCCTTCACTGTGCAGCAGCAGGCAGAAGGATTTCTGTGCCCCCCGGCCGACACGGCCACGCAGCTGATGCAGCTGGGCCAGCCCAAAGCGTTCGGCCTGTTCGATGACCATGATGGTGGCATTGGGAATGTCCACGCCGACCTCGATGACCGTGGTGGCGACCAGCAGGCGGGTCTGGCCTTTCTGGAAGGCCGTCAGGGCGTTCTGCCTCGTGTCGATGTCCTGCCTGCCATGAGCCAGCCCGATGATGGGGCCGAAACGTTTTGTGAGCTCCGCCCAGCGTTCTTCTGCCGCTGCGGCACTCTGCGTTTCACTCTCCTCGATGAGGGGGCAGACCCAGAAGATCTGCTTCCCCTGGTCCAGGGCCCGTTTCATGCCGGCGAAGATGTCGTCCAGCTTGCCCATGTTGTGCACGGTCGTATGGATGGGCTGGCGGCCGGCTGGCTTGCTGTCCAGCCGGCTCACGCCCATTTCGCCCCATTCCGTCAGTTGCAGGGTGCGGGGGATGGGGGTGGCGGTCATGACGAGAAGGTCGGTGGCTGCCCCCTTGCTGGCCAGCCTCATGCGCTGCTCCACGCCGAAGCGGTGCTGCTCGTCGATGACGGCCAGGCCGAGGTCGGCAAAGGTGACGCCATCCTGAAAGAGTGCATGGGTGCCGATAGCGATCTTCGCATGGCCATCGGCCAGTTTCGCCAGTGCGACCCGCCGTGCCTTCCCCTTGACGGAGCCGCTGAGAAACACGAACGGCACCGGGCACAGGGCCTCGCACGTGCTGGCATGCTGCTGGGCAAGGATCTCCGTCGGGGCCATGAAGGCGGCCTGTGTTCCGGCCTCGACGGCCTGGAGCATGGCCGTCAGGGCGACAAGCGTTTTTCCGGCGCCGACATCCCCCTGGAGCAGGCGCATCATGGGGGCGGGACGCTCCATGTCCGCTGCGATTTCGGCCATGACACGCCGCTGCGCCGGTGTGGGTTCATGGCCGAAACGCTCAAGCAGGGTACGGCGCAGGGAGCCATCGCCCACCAGCGGGCGGCCCGTGCGTGTCCGGGCCTGCATCCGGGCCAGCCCCAGGCAGAGCTGGTCCGCCAGAACTTCATCGGCTGCCAGCCGGGCACGGGCACGCTCCAGAATGGGGGTGGGGTCGTCGTCGGAAGGCAGCGTCTCGGGGAAGTGCATCAGCCCAAGAGCCGTGGCGAAGCTGGGCCAGTTCCGTTTTTTCACCAGGGGCGGGTCCAGCCATTCCGGGAGGTCGGGCGGGATCAGGGCCAGGGCGGCCTGCATGGCTTTCCGCACGGTGGAGGGAAACAGCCCGGCCGTGAGGGGCCAGACCGGTTCCAGCCACGGGAATCGGTCCTTCTTTTCCCAGGCCATGATGTGGTCCGGGCGGGAGAGGGTCAGCTGGTCATGGTAATGCCCGACCTTGCCGGAAACGAGGATTTCTGCCCCCTCTGGGGGGAGGAAGAGCCGCCCCTTCTGGAAGAAGGTGATCTCCAGCGTGCCGGTGCTGTCTCTGGTGGTCAGGATGGTGGGCTGGGAGGAGCGGACGGGGCGGCGGATGCCTGTCACACGGACACGGCTTGTCAGGATGTCGCCCGCTGGCAGTTTCCGCCCCTCGGCGACGCTCATGAGCCTGCGCCGGTCGATCAGCTTTTCTGGCAGGGTGAAGAGCAGGTCGATGATCCGCCTGCCGCCGCTGATCCGGCCCAGCATCGTGGCGTGGCGGGGGCCTGTGCCCGGCAGGCTGCTGATGGGAGCCAGAAGTGGCGCAATCCGTGCGGAAGGGGGAGCTAGGGGCATGGCATCGGGGGCGGGTGGCTTCCGGGCTGACAGGGGGGCTGTGGAGGGCTATAGGGTAGCAGAACCGGCCGATAATAAAAATGTCCTTAGTGGAGAGCCCGCCCTGATGCCTGTTGATCGTTCTGCCGTTGCGTCCTTTGGTCCGACAGTCTGGGGGGTGCCTGATGGGGCGGTGGCATTCCTGCTCCGTCAGCGTCTGGCGGAACATGAGGGGACGCTTGTTCATGTGGCACATGATGACGCTGCCCTAGCGTCTCTGGCGGACATGCTGGGCTGGCTGATGCCGGAAGTCACCGTCCTGCGCTTTCCGGCATGGGACTGTCTGCCTTATGACCGGATTTCCCCCAATCCTTCCATCGTGGCCGAGCGTGCCGCCACGCTGAGCCACCTTCTGGAGCCACGGCCCAAGACGGGCCGCATCGTGCTGACGACCATCCATGCCATGCTCCAGCGTGTGCCGCCCCGTGCGGCCTTTGCGGGGCAGACCATCCATGTGAAGGTCGGTGATACGCTGGATGCGACCAGTCTGGCGGAACGGCTCGTGGGCAACGGCTACAGCCGTGTGGATACGGTGATGGAACGTGGCGAGTTCGCCATGAGGGGCAGCATTTTCGATCTTTACCCCGCTGATTCCGGGGAGCCTGTCCGGCTGGACCTCTTCGGGGATGAGGTGGACAATATCCGCAGTTTTGATGCCGCCACCCAGCGGTCCACGGACCAGCGGACGGAGTTCAGCCTGACGCCGGTTTCGGAATATGCGCTGGACAAGCCCAGCCTGAGCCGCTTCCAGACGGGCTGGCGGGATGTGTTCGGCGTGGGAGCGATGGAGGATGTTCTCTACCGCCAGCTTCTGGAAGGACGCAGGGCCAGTGGAGCAGAGCATTATCTGCCATTGTTCCATGACGGCGACGGCCAGCATATGGAAACCCTGCTGGATTATCTGCCGGATGCCGCCCTGAGTTTCGAACGGGACACGCCGGAAATCCTGACGGCACGGCTGGACATGATCGCCGACCATTATCAGGCCCGCTGTGCCGCCGGGCATGAGGGGGAGCTGCCCTATCGGCCCCTGCCACCGCACCGGCTCTATCTGAACCGTCATGGCTGGGACGGGATGCTGAAGGGTCACCCCACCGTCCTGCTGTCACCTTTCGCCCAGCCCGATGGCGCAGAAGGCGTGGATGCCGGGTACAGGCCGGGTCCGGTCTTTGCCAGCATGGGCGGTGCCGGACGGGAAGGGGTCTTCCACCAGTTCTCCACCCATGTGCAGGACTGGGCGAAGCAGGGACGGCGGACCTATCTGACGGCCTGGAGCAACGGCTCCCGGGAGCGGATCAGCAGCCTGCTGCGGGACCATGATATTCCCTGCGAGAGTTTCGATGACTGGGCGCAGGCGGCGGGCATGGCCCGTGGGGCTGTCGGGCTTGTCGTGCTGGGCATGGAACGGGGCTTCACCGGGGAGCGTCTGGCCTTCGTGTCCGAACAGGACCTGCTGGGGGAACGTTTGGCCCGTCCGCCCCGGCGCAGGCGCAAGGGCAATGACTTCATCACGCAGATCGGCGAGATTTCAGAGGGCGATCTTGTCGTGCATGAGGAATACGGCATTGGCCGTTATGTCGGGTTGGAGACGGTGCGGGAAGGGCGTGTGGCCCATGATTATCTCTCCATCCTGTATGATGGTGAGCAGCGGCTTCTTCTGCCCGTGGAAAATATTGATCTGCTGAGCCGTTTCGGCTCCGAGCAGGGGGCGGTGCAGCTCGACCGTCTGGGCGGCAGCTCGTGGCAGGCCCGCAAGGCGAAGATGAAGACCCGCCTGAGGGAAATGGCCGGCGAGCTGATCCGCACGGCGGCGGCCCGTGCCATGAAGGAAGCTCCCATCATGGCCCCGGCTGAAGGGATGTGGGATGAATTCTGCGCCCGTTTCCCCTTCATGGAGACGGAAGACCAGTCACGGGCCATTGCGGACGTTCTGGAGGACCTGAGCAGTGGCAAGCCGATGGACCGGCTCGTCTGTGGTGATGTGGGCTTCGGCAAGACGGAGGTGGCCCTGCGGGCGGCCTTCGTGGCGGCCATGTCCGGGATGCAGGTGGCGGTGGTCGTACCCACGACCCTTCTGGCCCGGCAGCATTATATCGGCTTCAGGAAGCGGTTCGAGGGGCTGCCCGTGAAGGTGGAGCAGCTCTCCCGCATGGTCACGGCCAAGGAAGCCACGAAGGTGCGGGAGGGGCTGGCCGATGGAACGGTGGACATTGTCATCGGCACCCATGCGCTGCTCTCGAAAGCCGTGTCGTTCGAACGGCTGGGAATGCTCATCATTGACGAGGAACAGCATTTCGGCGTGTCCCACAAGGAGAAGCTGAAGGCCCTGCGGGAAGACGTGCATGTGCTGACGCTGTCCGCCACGCCCCTGCCACGGACGCTTCAGCTGTCCCTTTCCGGCGTGCGGGAAATGAGCCTTATCGCCACCCCGCCGACGGACCGTCTGTCCGTACGCACCTTCATCACGCCTTTTGACAGGGTGATGATTCATGAGGCCATCCAGCGGGAACGCTTCCGGGGAGGGCAGGTCTTCTGCGTGGTGCCCCGTCTGACGGACATGCGGCACATGGCCGACCGGCTGCGGGAGATCGTGCCCGATGCCCGCATCACGGAGGCTCATGGCCGACTCACTCCCACCGAGCTGGAAACGGTGATGACGGAGTTCTCGGAGGGGAAATACGACATCCTGCTTTCCACCAACATCGTGGAGAGTGGGCTGGACATGCCCCGGGTCAACACGATCATCATTCATCGGGCGGACATGTTCGGCCTTGGGCAGCTTTACCAGCTGCGGGGCCGTGTGGGGCGGGCCAAGCAGCGGGGCTATGCCTATCTGACCTGGCCGCAGACGCATGTCCTGTCGGCTTCATCCGTCAAGCGGCTGGAGATCATGCAGACGCTTGATTCCCTTGGGGCGGGCTTCACGCTGGCATCTCATGACCTTGACCTGCGAGGGGCAGGAAATCTGTTGGGGGATGAGCAGTCCGGCCATATCAAGGAGGTGGGAATCGAGCTGTACCAGCAGATGCTTCAGGACGCCGTGACGGACCTGCGCCGGATGAGGAACGAAGGCGAGGAGGAAGATACGGGCTGGACGCCGAACATCATCCTCGGCCTGCCGGTGCTGCTGCCGGAGGACTATGTGAAGGACCTGCCTGTCCGTCTTGGCCTGTACCGCCGCATTGCCGCCCTGAAGGATGAGGCGGATGTGGACGCCATGCGGGTTGAACTGGTGGACCGTTTCGGTCCTCTGCCGCAGGAGGTGGAGAACCTTCTGGATGTCGTGATGATCAAGAAGCTCTGCCGTGAGACGGGCGTGGAGCGGCTGGAGGCAGGCCCGAAAGGTATGGTCCTCCAGTTCCGCAGGAACAGGTTCGGCAACCCTGATGGTTTGATCCGCTGGGTTGCCCGTAATGAGAAGGCCGGTGTGAAGATACGGCCTGACCACAAGCTGGCCATGGTGCGGGAAATGACCAATGCCGTGCGTATCAGCATGGCCCGGAAGATTCTGGCTTCTCTGACCAAGCTGCTGGAGACGGTTCGCCCGGCCGAGGCAGGCTGAAGGTTGCTTTCAACCCGCAAAGCAGGAATGGGGCGGCAATAATGGTGCCGCCCCATTTTTCATGTTGTTGCGGTGTCGGACAGGTTCAGGCCTGTGTGACGAGATAGGGGGTGGATGCAGAGCCGAACATTTCATAATGGATGCGATCCATGGGAATATCCTGCTCCCGCAGGGTGTGGATCATGCTGACCATGAACTCTGTCGGGCCACAGATATAGAAATCAGCCTGTCTGTCCTTATGCGCTTTCAGCCATGAGGGTGTGAGGCGTCCAGTATGGCAGTTCAGGCCATCTGTCCGTTGTGGAAGGCTGTTCATCTGGCTGTAGAACAGGTCTGCCGTAATGGCTCCGCAGGCAGCCAGCCCATGGGTTTTGCGGGCAAAAATTTCGTTGTCTGCTGTCTGGGTGCCATGAATGAAATGGATGGCCGGATGTGAAGTGCGGGTGGTCAGTGCTTCCATCATGGACATGACAGGCGTGATGCCTGCACCGGCAGAGATGAAGCACAGCGGCCTTTCGGAGGAAGATTGCAGGAAGAAATCACCGGCTGGAGCAGAGACATCCAGAGTATCACCTGTCCGGACATCGTCATGGAACCAGCGGGACACGACGCCGTCTTCCTGTTTCCTGACAGTGATGCGGTAATGGTCATCTGCCGGGGCTGATGAGATGCTGTAATTGCGGCGTTCCGGGCCATGGCCAGGGATGTCCAGCCGGAAGCTGAGATACTGGCCCGGCTGGTGCTGCATGACGGGCTGGCCATCCACCGGCTGAAGGATGAAGGAGACGGTGTCAGCCGTTTCCTCATGCCGATCGGCAATGCGGAAGGCACGCCATCCTGTCCAGCCGCCTTTTCTGGCGGCGTGGTCCTCATATATCTGCCGTTCCCGGTTGATCAATACGTCAGCCAGAAAACCATAAGCCTCTTTCCATGCCTCCATGATTTCAGGTGTGGCCTGCTCTCCCAGGACATGGGCAATGGCCCCAAGCAGCGCTGTGCCAACATGGGGGTAATGTTCTGGCAGGATGTTCAGCCCGACATGTTTTTCGGCAATACGCTCGATCATGTCCTTCAGGGCCGTGGGACCGTCAATATGGCGGGCATAAGCGAGGACGGCATAGGCCAGGGCCCTGGGTTGGTCACCATTTTTCTGATGGGAGATGTTGAAGAGGTCTCGGATGTTTTCATCACTCAGAAGGCGGCGATACATCTCTCTAGTGATGTCGACGCCATGAGCCTCCAGGGCAGGAATACAGGCTTTGACGATGGTACGGGTCTGTGGGGTGAGGGAAATGGACAAGGATCACACTCTCTAAAAGATGTATAGAAAATACACCTTTAAAATAGGTCGATACCAGCCGTTGTCAAGCCGGAAGAGACGAGGCAAGGAAACAGGTTGGCAGATGTCATCTTTCTGTTAGTTTCGGAGAAGGAGCCACTGCCACCACGTCTCCTCTTTTGCATGCAGGCTTGGAGTGACGCCGGATCATCTGAAACACGACCGGAAGGAAGCTCCCGGAATGCGTCTGACCCTCTATACCGACTATGCCTTCAGGTCCCTGATCTATCTGGAGACACAGAAGGAGCGTCTCGTCTCCATTGGCGAGATTGCCCGCGTGTACGGCATATCAGAGAATCATCTGGTCAAGGTCGTGCACAGGCTGGGGCGGCACGGCTTCATCAAGACGCTGCGTGGCCGCAATGGTGGGCTGCGTTTGGGCAGGAATGCTGAGGAGATCTATCTGGGAGACATTGTCCGCTGCACGGAGGATGATCTCGCCCTTGTCGGCTGCATGGGCAAGGAGGAGGGAGCCTCTGGCTGCATTCTGGTTGGTGGCTGCCGTCTGAAACAGACGCTGCTGAAAGCCCGATTCGCTTTCATGGATGTGCTGGATGAAGTCACGCTGGCCGATGTCACGGCCCCTCATGAGCGAAGTGTCCTGATGCAGGCCGTGCAGGAAATGATGACTGGAGCGGAACGGTGATGGATGCTGCTGTCAGGGATCAGGGGGTGTTGCTGTCAGGCCACTTCATGAATTTTCGCCAGTTGGCATTGGTGCTCTGGTAGGCAAAGTGTGAGCAGGTATCGAGTGTCTGCTCGACCTGACGATGGGCAACAAAGGCGATTCCTGCTGCCATCAGGAACTGGCTGACCTTATGGAATGGAACTTTCTGGTTTTTCAGGGTGTGGGCGATCCAGCTCATCGTGCCGACAACCATGGCGCCGGGGCCGGTCGAGACCCAGACATTTTCAAAATAGCCGGTTTCCAGAATGTGCCGGACCCGTTGGAACATGGTTTCCATGATATGCTGAATGAGAGGGTTGCCAGCCTCCTGGATGAGCACGTCGTTGTCGAGGCACCATGGTTCGCCGACGGAATAAGGTAACAGCGTCCTGAAATGTGTGCCTCTGGTTATGTCTGTCAGAGGGGCACGGCTTGTTACATCCGCATCAATATAGACGCCGCCTTTTACATGCAGGTAGCAGAGCCGCCAGAAGTCCGACCGCATGGCCGGGTGAGGGCAGACGTCATAGAGGGCGGTGATGCTGGCGCCATAGTGGTCATGGATGAACGCCCGGGCGGAGGCATCACATTCCAGATGGTAGGAGAAAGCCGGGTTGTCATTCCGGATGCCTTTCATGGCAGCCCGGACGTCTTCCGGCGGTTCAGGGCTGTCCCAGAACTGGGCAATGTGCTTCGGAATGTTCCGGGGGAATTCCTGTGGAACGCAGCGGGACAGGACCGGAAACAGGGACTGTTCCAGACCGATCGGCAGAAGGGCAAAGCAGGCGTCCTGATGGCCGCAGAGCGCCCCTATGAAGAGGTTCCGAATCGGTTCCGGATAGTCGTTGAACTCACGGCTCACCACGGAAACCCGTGGCAATGACGTAAAGCTCGCTCGATTCCTTGCGGGAGGCAGGGGGTTTGACGTGCTTGACGACGGCAAAATTGCGTTTCATCAGGTCCAGCATGTCTTTTTCGGACCCTCCCTGAAAGACCTTGGCGATGAAGGCTCCGTCCTCGGCCAATATCTTCAGGGCGAAATCCAGGGCGTTTTCGGCCAGGGCCATGATGCGGATATGATCGGTTGCGGCATGGCCGGTCGTGTTCGGTGCCATGTCGGACATGACGAGATCAGCCCGCCCGCCCAGCATGGTCTGGAGCCGCTCCGGCATGTCGGCCTCCATGAAGTCACCCTCGATGATCTCGGCCCCCGGCACCGGGTCCACCGGCAGCAGGTCCACGCCGATCACCTTGGCAGCTCCACGCTTGACGGCAATCTGTGCCCAGCCTCCCGGGGCAGCCCCGAGGTCCACCACCCGGCTTCCGGGCCTGATGAAGTGGAAGCGGTCATCCATTTCCAGCAGCTTGAAGGCGGCACGGGAGCGCCAGCCCTGCTGTCGTGCCGCTGTCACGTAGGGGTCGTTCAGCTGGCGGTTCAGCCAGCGCTGCTGCGCCGGCGTGCGGCCCCGTGCCTTGCGGAGTTTTACGGTCTGGGTTCGCAGTGTCTGGGAGGTGGCCGCGTCATCCGCCGTATCCCGGGTGCCGGGCGTGCGGGAGTGGCGCAGGGGTTTGCCGGGGATGCGGGGTGGCGTGGCACCGCCCTTTGGCCGGCGGGAGGAAGGAGGCGTGTGTTTCGGACTCATGGAGGGAAAGATAGGCTCTTCCTGTCGCCCTGCAAAGCCTGTCCGTTGCTGCCTGCCCCTTTTTGCCTGTAAGGGATGAGGGATCATGAGCAGAAAGGCTCATCATCTTGAGAAACAGGTACAGCTCTTGAGACAGTTTTACGCCGCTTTTGTTCTGGCCGCTCTGGCCCTGTGTGCTGGTGCCGCTCTGGGGTACGGACATACGCCCAGCCTGTACGGTGCTCTCATGGGTGTGGAGGGCGTGGCCATTCTTGCCCTGATGGAAACGGCTGAATCCATGGATAATGCCATCGTGGATTATGGCATCCTCAAAACTATGTCGCCACGCTGGCAGAAGCGGTACATCAGCTGGGGGATGCCTCTTTCCGTACTGGGGATGCGGTTCCTGTTCCCCGTGCTTCTGGTCGCTCTGGTGGCCGGGCTGTCACCATGGCAGGCGGCCCGTCTCGCCATCATGGAGCCGCAGCGTTATGCCGCCATCATGCTGGGGGCAAAGGACATGATTTCCGCTTTTGGTGGGTCGTTCCTTCTGCTGATTGCGCTGAACTATTTTCTGGATGATGACAAGACGCATCACTGGCTCTCATGGCTGGAGCGTCCGGCAGCCCATCTGGGCGGGGTGTCAGCCCTGCCGGTCGGGCTGACACTGGCAGTTCTCATGCTCATCACCCGCCTGATGGGGCAGGGGCATGACCCGATGGCCTTCCTGTTCTGGGGCTGCGGGGGGATTGCGGCCTATATTCTGGGCAAGGAAACGCTGGTCTGGCTGATAGGCGAGCCGGGGGCGTCCCGTATGGCGGCTGGCGGGGGGCTGCTGACTTTTCTGTATCTGGAATTCATTGATGCCAGTTTTTCCTTTGATGGTGTCATCTCGGCCTTTGCGATCACGACGGACCCAGTTGTCATTGCGCTGGGGCTGGGCGTGGGGGCGATGTTTGTCCGTTCCATGACACTCTCCATGCTGAAAACGAATGCTCTGGCCGAGTATGTCTATGTGGAGCATGGGGCGTTTTACACCATTTTCATCCTTTCCCTCCTGATGCTGGTCAGCGTGCTGGTGGAGGTGCCGGAGTGGGTGACGGGGCTTGTCGGGCTTGTCCTGATTGGTGGAGCATTTCTGGCCAGCGCACTCCGGCGTCCGGTAAAATAAGGAAAAACTTTCCCATCCCCCTTGCGTCGTGGGGGGAATGGGGCTAGAACCCCTCCAGCAAACGCCGCTTGGGAGATAGTTTAGCGGTAGAACTACCGGCTCTGACCCGGTCAGCCCTGGTTCGAATCCAGGTCTCCCAGCCAGTCATGTGGTGTGTTTGCTCCAGGGGGAAGCCCCGACCGCTTGGGAGATAGTTTAGCGGTAGAACTACCGGCTCTGACCCGGTCAGCCCTGGTTCGAATCCAGGTCTCCCAGCCATTTTTCTCAGACAGGTTAATCGTTCCGTTACATTCTGCCCATGGGGTGGTTTGCGTAACAGGGTGCGCCGCTGTAAGCAGAAGCTCCCTGACCGAGACTGGATTATGGTGAGACTGTGGCTGCAAATATTTCTCCTGACCTGATCGCCCGTTATGGCGGCAACCTGCCACGCTATACCAGCTATCCTACGGCGGTCAGTTTTTCTGATGCCATCGGGCCGCAGGAGGTGGCAGACTGGCTGAAGGCCCTGCCGCCAGAGCAGTCCGTCTCCCTGTATTTCCACGTCCCGTTTTGTGACGAGCTGTGCCGCTTCTGTGCCTGCAACACGGCAGTGATGCGGCAGGAAGAGGCACGGGCAGCCTATGGTGACATTCTCTTGGAGGAGATGCACCGTATCGTTGCACTGGTTGGGCAAGGGCGTGTGGTCCGGCATCTCCATTTTGGTGGCGGCACACCGACAACCCTGCCAGAAACGGCCCTGCGTAACGTAATGTCCGCAGTGCGGGAACAGTTCCGGCTGGCTGATGATGCTGAAATCGCCATGGAGATGGATCCCCGTCATGTGCCGGAGGGCATGCTGCCCCTGTTGGCCGAGCTGGGCTTCAACCGCATCAGTTTCGGTGTGCAGGACCTTGATCGTATTGTGCAGGAGACCTGTGGGCGTGTGCAGTCTTACGAGCAGACGCTGGCCTGTGTGGAGCAGGCCCGTGCGGCAGGGGTGAATGGGGTGAATATCGACCTGATCTATGGCCTGCCCTATCAGACAGTCGAGAGCGTACAGGACACGGCCCGGCGTGTTGCTGGAATGAGGCCAGACCGTCTGGCTGTTTTCGGCTATGCCCATGTCCCGTGGAAACAGAAACGCCAGCAGCTCATCCCGCAAGACTCTCTCCCCTCTTCGGAAGAGCGGTTGCAGCAGGCGGACAGGATCGACCGTGTTCTGGTTGAGGAAGGCTACAAGCCCATCGGGCTGGACCATTATGCCCATCCTGAAGATGCCATGGCCCATGCCTATGAGGCCGGTACACTGCATCGCAATTTTCAGGGCTATACGATCGATTCATCACCCGTCCTGCTGGGGATGGGAGCATCGGCCATTTCCATGACACCTGACGGATTCTACCAGAACATTCCGTCTACGGCGGCTTATATCCGGGCATTGAAGGAGCATGATGGCCTTCCCGTTGCCCGGGGGGTGTTCCGTACGGAGGAGGACCGCTGGCGGGGGAAGGTGATCGAGACCGTCATGTGCCTTTCGGGCGTGGACCTGACACCCTACATCCCGTCAGGACAGGGGCTGGAACAGGCTTTTGCAGAAGAGCTGGAAGCCCTGCGTCCTTTCGAGGAGGACGGGCTGATCCGCTGGGAGGGCAACCGGGTGAGCCTGACAGAAAAGGGCGGCCCCTTCCTGCGGCATCTGGCGGCCGTATTCGATACACGGCGCAAGGAACTGGCCGCAGCAGGCGAGGGGAAACCAGTCCCCCGTTTTTCTTCCTCCCTGTGAGGAGAGTAGGCTGCAGTCTGTTTTCCTTTGCCTATGGTTACAGAGTGCGTTATGAGACCCTGCCAACAGCTTAATTACCCTTTCAGTGGTGGTAGGCTGACCTAGTTGTATTGAACAGGACGCACGAGCGAGGGCGTAGGCATCATGACCAATTTCCAGAATGACAAACTTTACAGCCGTGTGCGTGATGCCCTGGCCTTTGATGACGTGCTGATCGAGCCGGTTGAATCATCGGTTCTTCCCGGTCAGGTCAGCACGAAGACACGTCTTACCCGCAAGCTGGAGCTGAACATTCCGCTGCTTTCTTCCGCCATGGATACGGTGACGGAAGAGGAAATGGCCATCTCCATGGCGCAGCAGGGCGGCATGGGTGTCATCCACAAGAATCTGACGCTGGAAGGACAGGCCGAGCAGGTCCGTCGTGTGAAGCGTTTTGAGGCTGGCATGGTGGTCAATCCCGTTACGGTGGGGCCGGACCAGACGCTGAGCGATGTTCATGAGATCATGGCCCACCATGGCATTTCCGGCCTCCCGGTCGTGGAGAAGGATGGCAGGCTGGTTGGTATTCTGACCAACCGTGACATGCGCTTTACCGAAGATAAAAATACCCGTGTGCGGGACCTGATGACGCATGAGGGGCTGGTCACGGTCCGGCACGGGGCATCCCCGGATCAGGCCCGCCAGCTGCTGCATGATCATCGGATCGAGAAACTGCTGGTCGTGGACGATGCGGAACGCTGCATCGGTCTGATCACCGTCAAGGACATGGACAAGGCCATGACCCATCCGCTGGCCGTGAAGGATGCGGAGGGGCGTCTGCTCTGCGCTGCGGCCATCGGCGTTGGGGAGGATGGTCTCCGCCGTGGGGCGGCTCTTGTCGAGGCGGGCGTGGATGTGCTGGTGGTCGACACGGCCCACGGTCATTCCCGTGGCGTGCTGGAGACCGTGGCCCGCCTGCGTGACAGATATGCCGACGTGCAGCTGATCGCCGGCAACGTGGCCACGCCAGAAGCTGCCAGGGCGCTGATCGAATCCGGTGCAGACTGTGTGAAGGTCGGCATTGGTCCGGGGTCCATCTGCACGACCCGTGTCGTGGCCGGTGTGGGTGTGCCGCAGTTCTCCGCCGTGCTGGAAACGGCAGCCGCCTGTCATGAGCTGGATATTCCTGCCATTGCCGATGGTGGCATCCGCACGTCCGGTGACATCGTCAAGGCCATCGGGGCCGGTGCTGATGTCGTGATGGTCGGCTCCATGCTGGCCGGATGTGAGGAAAGCCCCGGCGAGAGCTTCCTGTATCAGGGGCGGACCTACAAGGCTTATCGTGGCATGGGGTCCATGGGGGCCATGGCTCGTGGTTCGGCAGACCGTTACTTCCAGGGTGAGGTGAGGGACACGCTGAAGCTGGTGCCGGAAGGGATTGAAGGGCAGGTGCCGTACAAGGGGCCGATGGCGGCTGTCGTACACCAGCTGATCGGTGGCCTGCGGGCTGGCATGGGCTATACCGGCTCCGCCACGATTGCCGATCTTCAGGCCCGTGCCCGCTTCCGCAAGATCACCAATGCGGGTCTGCGGGAAAGCCACGTGCATGATGTGACCATCACCCGGGAAGCCCCCAACTATCGGCTTTAATTGGCTTTGAAAGGTCATTTTTTCCTTTCCTGATGAAAGGAAACGGAGTAGGCGGGGGCCATGACCCCCGCTGCTCGTCTTTCTGGTGCGATTGATCTGCTTTGTGCGATCCAGAACGCACCGCACCGTCCGGCTGATGCCGTTGCCAACAATTTCTTCCGTGAACGCCGCTATATCGGTGGTGGTGACCGCCGGGCCATTTCCACCCTTGCGTGGGACGTGCTGCGGGCATGGCGTCGGCTGCACTGGCATCTGCGGGCGGACCTGCGCTACCGGCATGAGGATGTTTCCCCGAGGCTGCTCTGTGCGGCCATGCTGCATTTTGTCGGGCAGCCCCTTTCATCCATCCAGTCCCTTTTCAGCGGGGAGCGTTACGCTCCAGCCCCGCTGAGCGAGCGTGAAATGGTCATGCTGGAGGCTCTGGAAGGACAGGACATCAGCAGCGAGAAGCAGCCACTGCCGGTCCGGCTGGAATATCCCGACTGGCTGCACCCTTATCTGGTGGAAGATTTTGGTGACAGGCTGGAGGAGGAAATGCGGGCCCTCATGGGGGCACCCTCCCTGGACCTGCGGGTCAATCTTCTGAAGGGAACACGGGAGGAGGCCCTGCGCCGTCTCCGGCGGGAAGGTTTTCAGGGGGAGCCGACGGCTCTCTCTCCGTGGGGCATCCGGCTTGAAGGGCGTCAGCCCGTTACGGCGGCGGCTCTTTTCCGGGAAGGGCTGGTAGAGATACAGGATGAAGGCAGCCAGCTGATCGCAGCAGCCGTGGATGCCAGACCGGGGCAGAGGCTGCTGGATTACTGCGCCGGTGCTGCCGGAAAGACGCTGGCTCTGGCCATGACGATGGAGAATAAAGGGCAGATCGTGGCCTGTGATGTCTCCCGGGTCCGGTTGGATGGTGCCACGAAGCGTCTGCGCCGGGCGGATGTCCATAACGTGACACGGCATCTGCTGAGTGAAGGCGACAAATGGGCGAAACGGCGGGAAGGCCAGTTTGACACGGTACTGGTGGATGCCCCCTGTTCCGGTACCGGGACATGGCGGCGCAATCCTGATGCCCGCCTGCGTTTGACAGAGGAGGACATCAAGGAACTCTGCGCCAAGCAGGCAGCCATTCTGGACATTGCAGCCCGTCTCGTCCGGCCGGGCGGGAAGCTGGTCTATGCCACCTGTTCCCTTCTGGGGGCGGAGAACGGAAAGCAGATTGAAGCCTTCCTGAAGAGGCAGGAGGCTTACACCCTGCTGCCTGCGGAGAAACGTTCCATCCTTCTGCCGGAAGAACTGCGGCAGGAGGCACTTTTCTCCCTGACGCCTCATGGTTTCGGGACGGATGGTTTCTTCGTGGCGGCCATGGAAAAAATGTCCCAGGGCTGAGACGCATGCAGGGACGGGCTATCCGGTCTCCTGTCTGTCCCTGCGGCGGATTTGTGCATCTGTCATGAAAATGGCTAATATTTGGACAATGGCCAGCCTGTTCCTGCTACGGGGCCGGGCGGTCCTGTCTGACTGGAGGAAACATATCCCCTATGGCCTATGATGTTCTCTTTGGTGTGGTGCTGACATTCGGGGCAGGGATGCTGGCACAATGGGTTTCCTGGCGCCTGCGGCTCCCAGCCATTGTTCTGCTCTTTGCCATGGGGCTGCTTTTTGGCCCTGTTCTGGGGTGGTTGCATCCATCAGAAACATTGGGTCATGCATTCCGTCCACTGGTCTCCATGCTGGTGGCCCTGATCGTCTTTGAGGGTGGAATGGTGCTGGATATCCGCCAGCTCCGGGAGGCCGGGCAGGGCGTTGCCCGCCTGACGATGGTGGCCCTGCCAATCAACTGGATACTGGGAGCTCTGGCAGCCCATTATGTTGCCCATCTGGAATGGGGAACATCCTTTCTCTTCGGGGCCATCATCGTGGTGACGGGGCCGACGGTCATCCTGCCCCTGTTGCGGAGTGCCAAACTCCAGCCCCGTGTGGCGGCCTTCCTGCGGTGGGAGGCCATCGTCAACGACCCGCTGGGGGCCATTCTGGCTGCCGTCGTCATGCAGATCATGCTGTTGCATGTGGACCTGCACAAGCAGATTTTCTTCGTCCATACCCTGCCGGACATGCTTCTGGCTGGGGCTGTTTCCGTGGCGGCGGGCATTTTGCCTGCCTATCTGCTGCGTTACCTTTTTACCCGGGACCTGATGCCGGAGCTGTTGAAAGTACCCATCATGGTCACGCTGGCGCTGATCATTTTCGAGGCCTGCACGCTGGTGATGGAAGGGGCCGGCCTGATTGCCGTGACCGTCTTCGGCATGATGCTGACCAACCTGCATATCCCGGGCCTGAATGAACTGAAACGGACCAAGGAATCTCTGGTGGTCCTTATGGTATCCGTTCTGTTCATCCTGCTGACGGCCGACCTGCACCGTGCCGTGCTGGCCAGACTGTCCATTCCCATCCTGCTTCTCACGCTGGTTGTGCTGTTTGTCGTTCGCCCCCTGTGCATTTTCCTGGCCACGCTGGGGACAAGCATCAGCTGGCAGGAACGGATTTTTGTCGGATGGATCGCTCCACGAGGGATTGTTGCGGCGGCTGTGGCTGGTGCGGCGGGGATCAAGCTTTCGGAGGCGGGGTACGCCTCTGCCGATCTTGTCATGCCGGCCGTGTTCTGCGTGATTGCCGTGACGATGATCTGCCACGGTTTTTCACTCGGCCCGCTGGCACGAAGGCTGCATCTGACTCTCTCCAATGAGCCTGCTCTGGTCATTCTTGGTGGTAATGCCTGGTCGACCGATCTGGCGGCCTGCCTGAATGAGGAGAAGGTACCTGTTCTGCTGGTGGATACGACAGCGCAGGAACTCATGCCCGCAGCCCGGCGTGGGGTGCCGGTCCTCAAGGCGGAACTTCTCTCCGCAGCGGGGCAGGAGGCTCTGGAGGAGCGCCCGGCGGACTACCTGATCGCCACGACCGGGGATGCCATCTATAACGGGATGGTCTGCGGGCACATGGCTCCGCATATGGGGCGGGAGAGGGTCTATCAGGTCAGTCCCGGTGTGGCCCGGCTGGACCTGTATCGTGGCCTCTCACGTGATGCCCGGGGGAAGGTGCTGGGAGAACCGGGCTGGAACTATACGTTCTTTGATACCCTGTTCAGTCGTGGCTGGCGTTTTGTCTGTCAGAGCGTGACGGATGCCACGGTGGATCTTTTCGGGAAAGAAGAAAACCGGTTGGATCTGCTCATTGTTCGCCGGGGTACGGGCATCTTCATTCGCTCGGCAGAAGATCGGGCCTGGACCATGCCTAGCATGGGGGATCTTGTCATTTCCATGAGGGCGCCGGAAAGCCGTGATGAGGGGGCAGATGTAAAAGAGGAAGCAGAACTGCGTGCAGGGGCGTAGTGCTTGGCCGTCATTCGGGCTAGTGTAGTGCCCTATCAGAAAGACAGGTCCTCCCTGTCTGCCCATCCGGCATGGGCGGAGAGGCGGGGTTTTGAGTGCATTACGGACGGGATTTTTGGGATATGAATGCTCATCACTCAATACTGATTGTTGACGATGATGATGCCTTGCGCCTTCTGCTGGCTGAACAGCTGGGAGAGGAGGAAGCGTACCGCGTTGAACAGGCTGCCACCATTGCGGCTGCACGGGAGGTGATGGATCACTCTTCTGGAGGCAGGACAGACATTCTTCTGCTGGATGTGAACCTGCCAGATGGTGACGGGCGGGATTTCTGTGCCGGGCTGCGGGAGAGGGGCATTCATATCCCCATCATCATGATGACGGGGTCGCATGATGAAGATGACGTGATTCGTGGTCTGGATGCTGGAGCGAATGACTACGTGGCCAAACCGTTCCGCATGGGCGAGCTGAAGGCCCGTCTGCGGGCGCAGCTGCGTCTTTTCGAGAACAGTGAGGATGTTGTTTTTGATATCGGTCCCTATGTTTTCCATCCGGCCAGGAAGCAGCTGGTGGACCAGAAAAAGGGGCAGCGCATCCATCTGACGGAAAAGGAAACGGCAATCCTGAAATATCTCTACCGTGCCGGTGGGCAGCCAGTGGAGCGGGACGTGCTGCTGCATGAGGTCTGGGGCTATCACGCCTCGGTGACGACCCACACGCTGGAAACGCACATCTACCGTCTGCGGCAGAAGATCGAGCCTGATCATGGCCGGGCCGGGATTCTGCTGACGGAAGGTGGTGGGTACTGCCTGAATCCTGATCTCTGACGGATGGTGCCCTGAGGGCGGATAGAAGAAAGGCTGGCAGGAGGAAGTCCTGCCAGCCTTTCTGCCATCTGGTCCAGTCTGGTCAGACGGCCAGATCCATCATGACGGGAACGTGGTCGGAAGGGGAGGTCCAGTCCCGCATGGGGCTGAGGACATTGATTGTCTTCAGGCCGGGGAGAAGGTCCGGTGTTGTCCAGATATGGTCCAGACGGCGCCCCCGGTTGGATTTTTTCCAGTCACGATTGCGGTATGACCACCATGTGAAGAGCTTTTCCGGTTCTGGAATGGCCTTCCGCATGGCGTCTTCAAATCCGGCCTGAAGCCATTCGGTCAGGCGTGTCGTTTCCGGTGGCGTATGGCTGACGATTTTCAGAAGCTGACGGTGGCTCCAGACATCATGCTCCAGCGGAGCGATGTTGAGATCACCGACCAGAATGCTCCGCTGTGGCGGATTGGCCCGGAACCATGCTGTAGCCTCCTCAAGGAAGGCGAGTTTATGGGCGAATTTTTCATTTTCCTGCGGGTCGGGAATATCGCCACCGGCGGGCACGTAGAAATTGTGGAGCGTTACCGGCCCGGTTTCTGTCTGGATGCTGGCAGCCACATGGCGGCAATCCTCCCGGCCACACCAGTCCGGCGTGCCGGTAATGGGCTCCAGCGGTGTGCGGGAGAGAATGGTGACCCCATTATAGCTCTTCATTCCACGATAGAGCTGATGGGGAAAACCCAGCTCTGCCAGTGCATCACGGGGGTAGAGAGGGTCCGGCACTTTGGTTTCCTGAAGGCAGATGACATCAGGGGCCTGTTCCTCAATCAGACGCTGGAGCAGGGGTAGCCGGAGGCGGAGTGAATTGATGTTCCATGTAATGAGACGCATGTTTTCTGATCTCCTCTGGAGCGGGAAATTTCAACGGATGATCTTGCGATGAACAGGGTTTACCCCAATCTGGGGGGGAATGAATAAGGAAAGTCTCCCGCATATGCCCATCCTGATGATCGACAGCCATATTGATATTCCATGGAACGAAAAAACGGCGGAAGGTCTGCCCTGCTGGCATAAGCGGGACCAGGCGGATGTTGCCATGCGGGATGTGGAACGCCGGTTTACCGTTCCTAAGGCGCAGGCCGGTGGGATGGGGGTGGCCTGTCTGGCTGCCTATACACCGCAGGCTGGTCTGGATGACGCAGGGCATGAGGCAGCGTGGCAAAGAGCACGGGCCATGCTGGAGGCGATGGAAGAGATGGTTCCGCTTCATCTTTCCGGGCAGGCTGTGCTGTGCCGGAGAGTTCCGGATATCCGGCGGGCTACGGAGGCCGGGCAGGTGGCTTTGGTGCCTGTCATGGAAAATGGCTACCCCTTGGCGGATGACCCGGCCCGGATCGGCTATCTCGCCCGGCGGCATGGCGTGCGTTACATGACCCTGACCCATAATGGCCATAACCTTCTGGCGGATTCGGCGGTTGTCCGGCAGGGGCCGGCAGAAGTGCATGGCGGTCTGTCCGCTTTGGGGCGGGAGGTTATTGGTGAGATGAACCGGCATGGTGTGCTGGTGGATGTTTCCCATGCATCCCGCAAGACCATGATGCAGGCGGTGGATGCATCCTCAGTTCCTGTTTTTGCCAGCCATTCCTGTGTGCGGGCTTTGTGTGATCATCCCCGCAATCTGGATGACGGACAGCTTGATGCACTGAAGGCCAGTGGTGGCCTGATCCAGATTACAGCCATGGGGCCATTCCTGCGCCGGGGTGGTGGTGGAACGCTGAAAGATTTTGTGGAGCATGTGCTGTATGTGGCCCGCAGGATTGGTGTCGAACATGTGGGAATTTCGTCCGACTTTGATGGCGGAGGCGGGATAGAGGGCTGGCAGGATGCCAGTGAGACTCACCATGTGTCCGAAGCGCTGGCTGTTGCTGGTCTGGATGCCGGGGAGATTCGGGCCATATGTGGAGAAAACATGCTGCGCCTGTTGCAGAGGGCAGAAGATAAAATTTCGAAATGTCAAACCTGATTTTTACTTTTTGAGAAAATTCGTGGTATTTTTTGCACAGTAATTTTTTCAGAAACGGGATTGACAGCCCACACCGCCATCAGGGGGCAGGAAAGGGGAGGATGCAGGGATAAAATCTTTTATAATTCCTTATTTTTCAGATGGTTATATTCTTTGCCTAAAAAATGGGCAATCTATGAAAAAAGAAGAGAAACCCTATGCTGTGTGCTTTTACCCTTGGAGTATTCACAGCTTTGTCCACAGGAATGGTGGATGAGTATGAAAGGCGCAGCATGATCATGAAAAACTGGCGGAAAACTAGGACATATGCCTGAAAGACCCCACGGCGCCCCTGCGATTCGGAAAGCCCTGAAGACGATTCCTGAAAGTCCCGGCGTGTATCGCATGATCGGTGTGAAGGGGGAGGTGCTGTATGTCGGCAAGGCGCTGAACCTGAAAAAGCGGGTCACGTCTTACACGCATGTCGCCCGTCTGCCGGACCGGTTGAAGCTCATGGTCTCCCTGACGGCCAGCATGGAAATTGTCGTGACACGCACCGAGGCCGAGGCCCTGCTGCTGGAGGCCAACTACATCAAGCGGATGAAGCCCCGCTTCAACATCCTTCTGCGGGATGACAAGAGTTATCCGTGGCTTCTGCTGAGCGGGGATCACGCCTATCCCCGCCTGATGCGCCAACGGGGGAAGCCCGTCAAAGGGGCAACCTATTGGGGGCCTTTTGCGTCATCCAGAGCAGTGGACCAGACAATTCAGGTCATTCAGCGGGCCTTCATGCTGCGGACCTGTACGGACAGCGTTTTCGAATCCCGGACCCGCCCCTGCCTGCTGCACCAGATCAAGCGTTGCTCTGCTCCCTGCGTGGAGCGCATCAGCCCGCTGGAGTATCAGGGGCTGGTGGAACAGACGAAGGAATTCCTGAGTGGAGGCGGCCGGGAGCTGCAACAGCGCCTGACCCTGGAAATGGAACAGGCTTCCGAGGAGCTGGCTTTCGAACGGGCTGCTCTCATCCGTGACCGTATCCGGGGGTTTGCCAATCTACGGGCCTCAGGAGCCATCAATCCGGCCAGCATCCAGGAGGCGGATGTCGTTGCACTCTGGCAGCAGGCGGGGCAGAGCTGCATCCAAGTCTTTTTCATCCGTGGTGGTCGCAACAATGGCAACAGGGCTTTCTATCCCCGGCATGAGGCAGATGAGCCTGCGGCTGATGTTCTTGCGGCGTTTCTCCTCCAGTTCTACGAGGACAAGCAGCCTCCTTTACAGGTGCTGACAAGTTCTGAGCCTGCTGAACAGCCTCTGTTGACTGAAGCGCTGAGCCTGCAACGGGGGCAGAAGGTGCAGATTCTCCAGCCGCAGCGGGGTGAAAAGAAGGCGGTGTTGGACCACGCCATTCTCAATGCTCGTGAAGCTCTGGAGCGTCGGCTTGCAGAAACGGCCGGGCAGGCCGTTCTGCTGGAAAAGGTGGCCGAGCTTTTCGACCTGCCCGAGCCACCGAAACGTATTGAAGTTTATGACAATTCCCATCTGATGGGACAGGCTCCCTATGGCGCCATGATTGTGGGCGGCCCGGAAGGTTTCGTGAAGCGGGCTTACAGGAAATTTGCCATCCGTGGTCCTGTCGCTCCGGGTGATGATTTTGGCATGATGAAGGAGGTCATGACCCGTCGCTTTGCCCAGCTGACACCGGATGATTCAGGGAGTGAAAACTGGCCGGACCTGCTGCTGATTGACGGCGGCAAAGGGCAGGTACGAGTCGTCCGGGAGATTCTGGCGGAGAGGGGCCTGTCCTCCATTCCTGTAGTGGGTATTGCCAAGGGGGTGGACCGCAATGCAGGGAGGGAATGGTTCTTTGTGGAGGGGAAGGAACCGTTCCAGCTGCCCGTCAATGATGCTGTCCTCTACTATCTTCAGCGGTTGCGGGATGAGGTCCACCGTTTTGTCATCACGACACACAGGGCAGGACGTTCCAGAGCGTTGACCCGTTCCGGCCTCGACGAGATTCCCGGTGTTGGCCCAGCTCGCAAGAAGGCTCTGCTGACCCGTTTCGGCTCTGCACGCCATGTCGGGCAGGCGGCTCTGGAAGAGCTGGAGCATGTACCGGGAATTAATCGCGAAATGGCACAGGTCATTTATGGATATTTCCATCCAGAATGGGTAAGAGAACAGAGTGACGTCCTCAAAAAACCCTGACTGAGCACCGTGTTGGGGGTGGCCTTCCATATTAGGGATATCAGGTGATCAATCTTCCCAACCTTCTCACTCTGTTCCGTATCCTTGTCATCCCGGTGCTGATCGGGTGTCTGGCAGGTGGTGGCCTGTGGGCTGATATGGCGTTTCTGCTGTATGTTGGCGCCTGTGTGACTGACTATCTCGATGGGGCTCTGGCCCGTCGGCAAGGCCTGACATCAGACCTTGGCAGGATGATGGATCCGATCGCAGACAAGCTCCTTGTCGGGGGGCTTCTCCTGGCACTTGCAGGGATGGGAGGGCTGCGGTTCTGCTCGTTGTATGCAGCCATTCTCATCATGCTTCGGGAAATCATGATCAGCGGGCTGCGGGAGTATATGGCCTCCCGCAATGAGACGATTCCGTCCACCCGTCTGGCCAAATGGAAGACAGGCACACAGATGGTGGCCATCGGTTTCCTGATTCTGGGGGAGGGGGCTTCTACCTCCTTTCATGACGTGACATGGTGCTTTGGCGTAATTGGCGCTGCGCTGCTCTGGCTGTCTGTCATTCCGACGCTTCTGACGGGGACAGACTACCTCAAGGCGACCGTGGCGCAGATGCGGAGATAGACTTGGTGTGAGGTATCTGGCAGCTCGAGATGATGGTGGCAGAAGGTGGGCTGAGCCTTCCTGGGGACAGGTTGCGATGATTGTAAAGGGTAGGGAATGAAAAGCAGGGAAGGAAAGCTAAAGAGGGTAGGCGCTGTCATGTCCTTCTTTGCGGTGGGGTGTACCAGTTTTTCGGTCAGCTGCACGGGTCTGGACAGGCATCTGGGCAGTACGATCAATCCTTTTGGCAATCCGAACATGCCAGATGCCCGGAGCGAGACGGCGCAGCGTGTCCGGGGAGTGAAGCTGAGCACAATGCCTGTTCTTCCCGAGGAGGGGGATGTCTGGCCGGGTCAGCCGGAGCCTGTGCCCAGCCTTCAGGATGTCAGCCGGTCTGACAGGAATTTTGTTGAGAAATGGCAGAAGGCACGACCACAGCTTGATGCGGATCTCCGGCAGCAGCTCAATGATGGCCAGGGCATGAGTGTCGGGGAAGATGTCGGGCAGCGTTATGGGTCCGGTAAGGGCGTGATGCCCATAGGCAAACCCATTCCATCCCATGTCAAGGATAATGCGCGGCCTTACATGGAGCCCGCAGGGCGGGGTGTGGTTACCATTCCCAATGGTGATGGAACGGATACGCTCATCGCTCCTGATGGCAGCGTGAAGGTTGTCAGTGCGGGCAAGGCGTCCCTGTACGCACATGCCAGAACATTCGGGCATGTTCATTCTTCTGAGGAATCGCGGCAGGAGGCTCAGGCCGAGCTCCAGAAGGCACCGCCGGCAGAACCGCTTTCCCATCTGGAGCGCAGGGCTGGCGGGGGTGCCGTGTCCCGGCAGCCAGCCTACAGGGAGCCGACGATTACGGAAGCGCCCCGTCCGCAGCCCAGGGTCGAGGTTCTTCCCGAACCGCAGCGTCCTGTACGTCAGGCGCCAGTCGTTACGGAAGCGCCCCGTCCGCAGCCCAGGGTCGAGGTTCCTTCCGAACCGCAGCGTCCTGTACGTCAGGCGCCAGCCGTTACGGAAGCGGCCCGTCCGCAGCCCAGGGTCGAGGTTCCTTCCGAACCGCAGCGTCCTGTACGTCAGGTACCAGCCGTTACGGAAGCACCCCGTCCGCAGCCTGAGACTGGTGTCGTAGCAGCTCCTCTTCCACAACAGTCTGGAGCTGATGAAGAGATGGGCAGACAGCACAGGTCCAAGGGCAAGGCTGGAGCACATCACAGGCATGAGGCTGCAGTGGTGGATGCAGCACAGCCGGTGGTGGAGCCGCATCGGACGCATAGGCATAAGCATACGCAGGCCCGTCAGCATGAGGTGGTGGTTATCGAGAGGGAGCATCACACGGTCGCCGGACGGCATGTGGAAGCACATGCCCAGAAGGAGCGTCATCATTCGAGCAGAAAACGTGATGATGATTACGTGGATGCTCTGGGCTTTGAGGCTCCTGCGAGGTCCCATCGTTCTCATAAGAGTGAAAGGGTTTATCAGTTTGACTGGGACAAATGAGACCACCTTGTGAGAAAAAGAGCATAATCTGTCTCAATGAGGGTATCGTGGGCTGGAAAGGGCTTGACCTGAAAGGCTCAAGGTATCATTGTCCCGCTCAGGTATAGGGGATGTGCTGCTCCGACACTGATGAAGCAGCGTCCCATCATGCGGCAGCAGTCCGAGGGTAGTATGGCCAAGACAAACGTAATCATGATCCGTCTCGTTTCTTCTGCAGATACGGGTTATTTCTATGTCACGAAGAAGAATGCCCGTACGGCAACGGGGAAGATGGAAGTACGCAAGTACGACCCGGTCGTGCGCAAGCACGTTGTCTTCCGTGAAGCGAAGATCAAGTAATCGTCATTCCATTTGACGAAAAAGAAAGGCGGCCTTTTGGGGCCGCTTTTTTTTATGTGTCATTGCCCCCAAGAGGGGAGAAACGACCTGATGGTTTACAGGGAAACGTGAGGTGAGCGGGGGCAGAGCCCGGTCATTCTGTCTGTCAATAAAGAGAGTTTTTCTCACCGTAGGGAATGACCAGATCGCCCTTGCGGCTGCTGTTGAGCATCACTCGGCTCCGTTCATCCAGCATGTCCGGGTCCAGGGCTCTTTCATTCAGCGCCATGACGCGCCGACGCCAGATGTCCTGCTCCTTATGGGCATCCAGCAGGGCGGACTGTGCCTCTGCCTGAAGTTTCTTCTGTCGTTGATAGGCCTCAATACCAAGAGTCCCATGCAGGGCATTCCAGATGAAATAGGCTGTCAGAAGCAGAAAGAGGAGCGGAGCGAATACAGCACCCAGTCCACGCCGTAGCAGAGCGATCATGCAATGGCTCCTCGGTCTTCATGTTGATCAGGTTGAAACGGTTATCACCTTATAAGCGGTTGGTGGGAGAGGCAAGGTATCTGCCGGCCATGCCAGAGAGAAATCTGAAGGGGAGGTATAAAAAAAGCCCCCACCCGTTTCCAGGTGGAGGCCTTTTCCGCAAGTTCAGCCGGGAGAACCGGCTAAACTGCTCCCGTAATTACTTGCGGGCTTTTTTCAGGATGCTGTGACCAGCATACTTGGCGCTCTTGCCCAGCTGCTGCTCAATGCGGATCAGCTGGTTGTACTTGGCCATGCGATCGGAGCGGGAGAGGGACCCGGTCTTGATCTGCCCCGTGTTCACGGCGACGGCGAGGTCGGCAATGGTGCTGTCCTCTGTCTCACCAGAACGGTGGCTCATGACAGTGGTGTAGCCAGCGCGCTGGGCCATTTCCACAGCGTGCAGTGTCTCTGTCAGGGAGCCGATCTGGTTCACCTTCACGAGCAGGGAGTTGGCAACACCCTTCTCGATGCCTTCCTTCAGGCGGGCCGGGTTGGTCACGAAGAGATCGTCACCGACCAGCTGGATGCGGTCACCCAGACGCTCTGTCAGCTCTTTCCAGCCTTCCCAGTCATCTTCAGCCAGACCATCCTCGATGGAGACGATCGGGAACTTCTTGGTCAGTTCCTCAAGGTAGGAGACCATCTCGCTGGAGGAGAAGCTCTTGCCTTCGCCCTTCATCTCGTAACGGCCGTTCTTGTAGAACTCGGTGGAGGCACAGTCGAGAGCGATGGTGATGTCCGTACCGAACTTGTAGCCGGCATCGGCAACGGCCTTCTCGATGTACTTCAGGCCTTCCTCTGTGGACTTCAGGTTCGGAGCAAAACCACCTTCATCACCAACGTTGGTGTTCAGGCCGTTCTTGTGCAGCTCTTTCTTCAGACAGGCGAAGATTTCGGAGCCCATGCGGATGGCTTCAGCAACGGAAGAAGCCCCGACCGGCTGGATCATGAATTCCTGGAAGTCGATGGCGTTGTCCGCATGCTCACCACCGTTGATGATGTTCATCATCGGGACCGGCAGAACATGGGCGAATGTGCCGCCAACATAGCGATACAGCGGCAGGTCCAGCTCTTCAGCTGTAGCACGGGCCACGGCGAGGGACACACCGAGAATGGCATTGGCGCCAAGGCGGCCTTTGTTCGGTGTACCATCAAGGTCGATCATGGCCTGGTCGATGGCGATCTGGTCTTCAGATTCCATGCCACGCAGCTTGTCGGCGATCTCCGTGTTCACGGCGTTGACGGCCTTCAGGACACCCTTGCCGTGGAAGCGTTTTTTGTCGCCATCACGCAGTTCTACAGCTTCGTGGGCACCGGTGGAGGCACCGGAAGGAACAGCGGCACGGCCGGTCACACCGGAGGCCAGTTCAACATCTACCTCAACAGTCGGGTTACCACGGCTGTCCAGAATTTCGCGGGCAATAATATCAACAATAGCGCTCAAGGGACTTCTCCTGACTCTATGCGGCGGACCCCGAACGGCCTATTATCAGCTCGCAGACCGGATCCGCTTTCGCTCTATTTCAGTCTCAAAATCCGCGCCCGAGGTCAATTAAGATGCGACAATTTCCTGTCACGGCTGCCATGCTTGTTGCGCTTGGCGGCGTTTTTCCCTTTCTGGTGGGGGGCTGGCTGTTTCTGGCGGGTGTGCTGACATCCCTGCCACATCTCAGCCAGATCCTTCTGGCCTATGGGGGATGCCTCCTGCCTTTTTATGGGGCTGTACAGTGGGGGTTGCTGGCCAGCAAACCCACGATCATTCCGCCAAAGGGAGAGAGCCTGCGGGACAGGCGGGCGCTTCTTTCAGGGACGTTTGCGTTTCTCTGGGGGTGGCTTGCCCTCTGCGTAGGCCTGCTGGGAAATCTGCGCACAGGCTTCGGGCTGGAGGCAATCGGCTTTGCAGGAATTTTTGCTCTGGAACGAATCGCCAACCGGCATGGTGACCTGCCGCAGGGATATATCATGGTCCGGGCCATCAGCACCGGTCTGTGCGTGATTGGCTTCCTGTTTGCCCTTCTCTCACCGCAAGGCCAGTTTTGAGAGGGAGGAAGGGCCTCTGATCAGAGGCCCTCAGCTTTTACGAGTTCGTCAATCTTTTTGAGTGGGGTCAGCAATGACCGCATTTCAGCAAGGGGGATCATGGTCGGGCCATCACTGGGGGCCGTATCCGGTTCCTGATGGGTCTCGATAAACAGGGCGCTGACACCTGTCGCTAGGGCGGCCCGGGCCAACGGAGCAACGAATTCACGCTGCCCTCCGGTGGCTGTACCCAATCCGCCCGGTTGCTGCACGGAGTGGGTGGCATCGAAGACGACGGGATAGCCGGTGCGCGCCATGATGGGGAGGGCCCGCATGTCGTTGATGAGTGTATTGTAGCCGAAGCAGGTGCCACGTTCGCAGAGCAGGATACGCTCATTGCCGGTAGATTTCAGCTTGTCGACAATGTTCTGCATGTCCTGCGGAGCGAGGAACTGCCCTTTTTTGACATTGATGGCCCGTCCTGTCCGTCCAGCGGCCAGAAGAAGGTCTGTCTGACGGCAGAGAAAAGCCGGAATCTGTAGAACATCCACAGCTTCAGCTGCAGGAGCACACTGTTCCGGTGCGTGAACATCCGTCAGCACAGGAATATTGAAGCGGGACCGGATGTCGGAGAGGATTTTCAACCCTTCCTCCATACCGACACCACGGGCAGCATGGACGGAACTGCGGTTGGCCTTGTCGAAACTGCTTTTGTAAATCAGCTTGATATCCAGCTCCTGACAGAGCCCATGCAGGGCTTCGGCCATGAAGAAGGCGTGATCACGGGATTCGATCTGGCACGGGCCAGCGATCAGCCGGAAGGGCTGATCCTGACCAATGACAAATTTGCCCAGAGGGACGCTCATACATCCTGTTCCCGTGACAGATGTTCTTTTTTTGCAGCGCCGACAAACCCTACGAAAAGCGGGTGCGGGTCGAACGGCTTGGAAAGCAGCTCTGGATGGTACTGCACACCGATAAACCAGGGATGGTCTGGATATTCCACCACCTCGGGCAGAACGCCATCGGGAGACATGCCAGAGAAGCGCAGGGACGTTTTTTCCAGCACGTCACGGTAATGGACGTTGACTTCCCAGCGATGGCGGTGGCGCTCACGGATGTCCGTCCGGCCGTAGACCTCTGCAACACGGGAGCCTTCAACCAGTTTGGCCGGATAGGCACCGACACGCATGGTTCCGCCAAGGTCGCCTCCTTCACGGCGGCGCAGCAGTTCCGTGCCACGGGCCCATTCGGTCATCAGGCCGACCAGTGGCTCATCTGTCGGGCCGAACTCCGTGGAGGAGGCCTTCTTCAGGCCTGCGAGGGAGCGGGCACATTCAATAACGGCCATCTGCATCCCGAAGCAGATTCCAAGGAACGGAATCCGGTTTTCACGGGCATAACGGACAGCGTTGATCTTGCCTTCAGACCCACGTTCGCCAAAGCCGCCCGGCACGAGGATGCCATCCATGCCACGCAGCTGCTCTTCAAGACTGGAGGGGTCTTCCAGCTCTTCTGCATCAATCCAGTTCATATGGACACGGACATCCTGCGAGATGCCACCATGCAGAAGGGCCTCGGCAAGGGACTTGTAGCTGTCCAGCAGGGCCGTATATTTGCCGACGATGCCGATGCGGACTTCGCCTTTCGGCTCCCGAACGCCACGGACGATTTTCTCCCAGCGGGAGAGGTCTGGCGCTGTTTCGAACGGCAGGCCGAAATAACGCAGAACTTCACGATCCATGCCCTGCTCGTGATAGGCGATAGGGCAGGCGTAGATTGTATCGACATCCAGCGCTGCAATTACGGCTTCGGGACGGACATTGCAGAAGCTGGCAATTTTCTGCCGCTCTGTCTGCGGAATGGGACGGTCGGAGCGGCAGAGAAGAATCTGCGGCTGGAGGCCGACATTCTGGAGTTCCTTGACGGAATGCTGGGTCGGCTTGGTTTTCAGCTCACCAGCGGAGGGAATGTAAGGCAGGAGGGTCAGGTGAACACACATGGTGTTCTCATGCCCCAGATCATTGCGGAGCTGGCGGATGGCTTCCAGGAAAGGAAGACTCTCAATGTCGCCAACCGTGCCGCCGATTTCAACCAGGACAAAATCGTAGCCATCCGTATCGGTAACCACGGCTTCCTTGATGGCATCCGTGATGTGCGGAATGACCTGGACCGTAGCCCCGAGGTAATCGCCCCGGCGTTCCCGGGCGATGACATCGGAGTAAATGCGGCCCGTCGTGGTGTTGTCGGAGCGACGGGCATGAACACCCGTAAAACGCTCGTAATGACCGAGATCGAGGTCGGTCTCGGCACCGTCATCAGTGATGAACACCTCACCATGCTGATACGGGCTCATCGTGCCCGGATCAACATTCAGATAAGGGTCCAGTTTCCTGATGCGGACCTTGTGCCCACGAGCCTGGAGGAGGGCAGCCAGAGCCGCCGAAGCGATACCTTTACCGAGGGAGGATACAACCCCACCCGTCACAAAAACAAAGCGCGTCATGGGAGGCCCTTATATAGTGAAGAGGGGGGGAAGGGGAAGCAGATTATGTGCTCAGCTTCCCCCAAAAATGGCCTCAGGGATGCTGTGGCTGGGACGGCGCTGTCGGAGCCGCTGGAGCTGCTGGTTGGCTGGCAGGAGGATGGGCCAGAATGTCCCGCGTGTTGCCACCGCTGGAGGCCCCACGGTTCAGCACGGCCAGACACAGGCAGAGAATCATGAAAATGGCAGCCAGAACGGCCGTACCGCGGGTCAGCAGGGTGGCTGTCCCCCGGCCGGACATGAAGGAGCCAAGTCCCTGACTGCTGCCAACGCCGAGACCACCGCCTTCGCTACGCTGGATCAGGATAATGCCGATGAGGGCCAGGGCAACCAGAACAGTGAGGATAAGCAGTAATGTGGTCATGCAGTCAGGTCCAACAGGTTATGGGGAAGGCTGAGGCGTTGTTGCTTCAGCCGCAGCGCCAATGATGTCCAGGAAGCTTCGTGCCTCGAGGCTGGCACTGCCGACAAGCACCCCATCCACTGCCTCTATGGACATGATGGAGGGAGCCTGCACGGAAGTTACAGACCCGCCATACAGGACCGGAACACGAATGTCATCCGTCATGAGTCTCATTGGCAGCAGGGCACGGATCAGCTGGAGCTTTCTCTGGAGCTCTTCCCGGGAGGGTGTGATACCACTGCCGATGGCCCAGACAGGCTCATAGGCCACGATTCCACGGAAGCCCCGTGTCAGGGAGCCCTCAATCTGTGTGGAAAGTACGCTGGCGGCCCGACCTTCGTTCCGTTCGGCCAGATGTTCGCCAATGCAGACGATTGGCGTTAATCCGGCTGCCGTGGCGGCCTTGACCTTCTGACGGATGACTGCGTCCGTCTCCCCATGGTTCTGGCGCCGTTCGGAATGCCCCAGGATGACATAGCGTGCTCCCATGTCCCGGATCATCGGGGCGGAAATATCCCCCGTGAAGGGCCCGGAGGAGGCCGGGTAACAGTCCTGTGCCCCCAGGGCCAGCTGCTCGTGGGGCAGGCAGACTTCCTTCAGGGCCTGATGGACACCATCGAGCTGCGTGAAAGGCGGACAGATGATGGTGTGAAGGTGGGCTGGCGGCGGGGCTTCTTTCATGCCATGGGCAATGTCCCGTGCGAGCTGTAGGCCGTGCTCGTGGCGAGCCTGCATTTTCCAGTTCCCAATGACGAATTTGGGTACGGTGGTCATTCTGCTCTCCCCGGTCGGCACGATGCATCCACTGCGCATGAGCAGAGAAGGGACACGCCGTGCTGGTCAATCTGTGTCGGCATCTCTATGCTGGGGCAGCTTAGCGGGTTTTCCCGGCTAATGCTATTCTGCCATCAGTAAAGTGATATGCGTCTTCGATGATTACTGCCCTGCGTCATTTCCTGGTTGACTCCTGGCTCGGCCGGGTGATCGCCTTAATGGTTTTCGTGTCTTTTGTTGTACTGGGAGGCACCTTTTTTGGGCTGGGCGGCGGCATGGCCGGTCTGGGCGGTGATACCGTGGTGCAGGTCGGAGCACACAAGATCACCCCTGCCGAGTTTCAGAAAGCCATCCAGAATCAGGTTGCCTCTGTCCTTCAGCAGACGGGTGGTTCGGCTGAATTCCTGAAGACCCCGCAGGGACGGCAGGAGATCGGCCATACGGCCCTGCGCAGTCTCATTCTGGTGCATGAGGGAGAACTGGCTGGCAGGCGGAATGGCCTCAATCCTGGGGATGAAACGATTCGTGGGGTTGTTTTTGCCATGCCGGATTTCCAGGATCCCAGTGGCCGCTTTGACCCGCAGAAGATGGAGGCGGTGCTCGGGCGTAACAATATGAGTCATCAGGATCTGACGCAGGAAGTACGGCGCATGCTTTATGGTAGTGCCACTCTGCTTGCATTCGGTAAAACCGTGCAGCCCCCGGCGCAGGAGCTGGATTGGCTGATGAACTATATCGGTCATGGCACCGTGGTGGATATGGTGCGTCTGCCGTTCTCTCTGGGAGAGGTGTCTGCCCAACCGACTGATGGGCAGCTGAAGCGTTATTATCAGAACCATCTCTGGCAGTTCCGGCAGCCGGAGTACCGTCATGCCCGGATCGTGATCATGACGGTAGGCAGTGTCGCAAAGACGATCCAGATTTCTGATGAGGACCTTCAGGCGGCATACAGGATGAAGATGCAGGACCCCGCCGAGGCGGCCCGGCATAACAGTCCGGAACTGCGCTCCATTGAGGTGCTGGCCGTGACGGATGAGGCTACGGCAAAGAATCTGGCGGCAGCATGGCGGGGAGGGCAGTCTTGGGCGGCTTTGCAGAAGCAGCACCCCAAAGCCATTCCTGCCACGTTGAATGACGCCCGTCTGACCGATCTGCCTGATGAGGCCTTGGGCAAGGCAGCGTTTGCCACGCCGGAGGGTCATGTTTCTGCGCCTGTTCATACGGCCGCTGGCTGGAGCGTGGTACATGTGCTGTCCGTCAAGCCTGCGAGACATGCCAGTTTTGAAAGCCTGAAGGACAGTCTCCGTGAGGATCTGGCCAATGAACGGGCGACGGCCATGCTGAAGGACCGTCAGAGAGCCTTTGAGGAGGCCGTGGCCGGGTCTGTCACGCTGGACAAGGTTCCGGCCGACATTGGTGCTTTCCCTCTGGAAGGCAGTCTGGATTCCCATGGCAATCTGCCGGGCGGGGAGCCTGCTCCTTTGCCGGGTGATGCCGCCCTGCGTCAGGCTCTGATAGAGCAGGTCTTCAGTCAGAAGAAAGATGAGCCGCCGCATGTCGTGACCGGACCGGATGGCAGTGCTTTTGCCGTGCTGGTGGATGGTGTCACGCCGGGCAGGCAGGAGCCGTACGAGGTCGTGCAGCAGGCCGTCAAGGATGCCTGGCTGGCGGATGCCCGGAAACACGCCACTGAGCAGAGGGGCACCGCCCTGTATCAGCAGGCGAAAAAAGAGGGGCTGCGTCAGGCTCTGGCAGGACAGAAAGAGGAAGCCATGCTCCAGAAGGATGAGCATTTTTCTCGCCTCCAGCTGCGGAACGATGTGCCCGCCCTCATTCTCAGGGCGGCGCTTGAGCAGAAACAGGGACAGACAGCCATGCTCCAGGAGGGAGATGGCTACTGGCTTGTCAATGTGACAGGGCAGTATGCGGAATCACCGACCATGATGCAGGCCATCCGGCAGCGTCAGGCAAGCCTGATAGCCGGGGCTTACCGCAATGATCTTCAGGAGACGCTGGGCATGTCCTATACCCGGGAGGCTCCTCCCCGTCATTTCAATGCAGCTCTGTTCAGTGATGTGAATGAGAGGGTGCTGAGCATGATTTCAGGAAGGTTGGGCCAGCAGTGAGCAGGATATTACATAGGGTAGAAGCAGCCGATCTGCTGACACCGCTCTCGGTTTTTCTCCGTCTTTCCCGTCTGGTGGATGATCCGTACCGCCTCTTTTTCGAGAGTGTGGAGGGAGGCGCTGCCAGAGGGCGGTATTCCATCATAGCCCTGCTGCCGGATACGATCTGGCGCTGCAAGGATGGTCAGGCATTTCGTGATGGGAGGCCGGAAGAGGCGGCTCCATTGGTGTCGCTGAAGGCTCTGCTTGATGAGAGCCGTATGGACCTGCCGGAGGGATTGCCCCCGATGATTGGCGGTGTCTTTGGCGTGCTGGGCTATGACATGGTCCGGCAGATGGAAGACCTTCCCAACCCGCCGCCGAATGACCTGGACCTGCCAGAAGGGGTGATGATCCGTCCCCGGCTGTTTGCTGTGTTCGATACGGTGCGGGACGAGCTGATTCTGGCCACCCCGTTGCGTGATGGCATGGTCAGGGCAGAAGGGGAGGCGCTGCTGGAGAAGGCTGTGGCCGCTCTGCGGCAGCCCGTTGCTGACCCGGCAGAGACCCTGCCAGAGGGAACCCGGCTGGCGGAGCCTGTTTCCAACATCACGCATGAGGCTTTCCTCCAGAAGGTGAGGACGGCGCAGGATTATATTGCAGCGGGTGACGCCTTCCAGATTGTTCCGAGCCAGCGTTTCACGACAGCGTTTCCCCTGTCGTCACTGGCCCTGTATCGCAGTTTGCGGCGCATCAATCCGGCACCGTTCCTGTTTTTGATGGAGCTGGGTGAATTCACCCTCGTAGGGTCGTCCCCGGAGATTCTGGTGCGGATGCGGGATGGTATCGTAACGGTCCGTCCTCTGGCCGGAACCCGGCCCCGCGGGCGGGATCGGGCCCATGATCTGGCACTGGAGAAAGAGCTGCTCGCTGATGGCAAGGAGCTTGCCGAGCATCTCATGTTGATCGACCTGGGCAGGAACGACGTGGGGCGTGTGTCCCAGCTCGGGACCGTGGAGGTGCCCGACCGTTTCGTGGTGGAGCGCTACAGCCATGTCATGCATATTTCATCGACCGTGACGGGCCGGGTGAAGCCGGGGTGCGGGGCGCTGGATGCTCTCTCGGCTGCTTTCCCGGCGGGAACGCTGACCGGGGCGCCGAAGATACGCACCATGGAAATCATTGACGAGCTGGAGCCCACCCGGCGTGGCCCTTATGCCGGGTGTGTCGGCTATTTCGGAGCGGATGGTGACATGGATACCTGCATCGGTCTGCGCATGGCCCTGCTGAAGGATGGCCAGATGCATGTGCAGGCCGGTTGCGGTGTCGTGGCGGAATCTGACCCTGAGTCGGAATATCAGGAGACGAGAGCCAAGGCCCGGGCGCTCTTCACTGCTGCGGAGGCGGCCATTGGTCAGGCTGTTCATAATGGGCAGCAGGCGTTTTCTGGGGAAGGGGGGTGTAATTCCTCATCCCGCACATCATCTGAGAAAGCAGATATGACCTCTGGATGTGAGGAGAGAGTCAGATGATCCTGCTGATTGATAACTATGACAGTTTCACTTTCAATCTGGTGCATCATTTCGGAGCACTGGGTGTGGAATGTGCGGTGAAACGGAATGATGCGCTGACCGCAGACCGGGCGCTGGAGATGAATCCTTCTGCCATTGTGCTGTCTCCCGGCCCCTGTTCTCCCGATGAAGCGGGTATCTGCTGTGAGCTGATTGAAAAAGCAGCGGGGAAGGTCCCCGTGCTGGGTGTCTGTCTGGGCCACCAGTCCATTGGGCAGGTCTTCGGGGCGAAGGTCGTCCGGTCTGCCGTGCCGATGCATGGCAAGATCAATGCCATCCATCACGATGGCAGCGGGGTTTTTGCCGGACTGCCCGACCCGGTGGATATGGTGCGCTATCACAGCCTGACGCTGGACCCGGACAGCATACCGGATTCGCTCATCGTCAATGCAAGGACGGAGGATGGTGTCATCATGGGGGTCCGTCACCGGGAGCATCCGATCCATGGTGTGCAGTTCCACCCTGAAAGCATTGCCTCCAATTCCGGGCGTGACCTTCTGGCCAACTTTTTGCGACTGGCCAATGTTCTTCCGCAGAAAGAGGGTGCAACTGGCTGATGGGCGGGCAGGAGAAGCCATTTGCGTCTTTTCTCAGGAAAGTCGCCGCCAGAAAGGAGCTGGATGTTTCTGAGGCGGAGCAGGCTTTCAGGCTCATCATGCAGGGAGCCGTTTCGGATATTGAACTTGCCGCTTTCCTGACAGCCCTTCAGATGCGGGGAGAGACCGTTGAGGAGCTTTCAGGTGCCGTGCAGGCCGTGCGGCAGAGTATGCAGGCATTGCAGAAGGTGCCGGATGACACGGTGGATGTCTGCGGCACAGGGGGCGATGGCCTGGGAACATTGAATGTCTCCACAGCCACGGCCTTTGTTCTGGCTGGGCTGGGCGTGCCCGTGGCCAAGCACGGGGGGCGGGCCCTGTCTTCCCGGGCCGGGGCAACGGATGTTCTGGAAGCTCTGGGGATTCCTGCCGATGCGGACCATGCCCGGCAGGAAAAACGTCTGAGGCAGGAAAATCTCGCTTTTCTGGCAGCGCCGTTCCATCACCCGGCCATGCGTGTGGCTGCACCTGTTCGCAAACAGCTTGGTTTCAGGACACTCTTCAACCTTCTGGGGCCGCTCTGCAATCCGGCGCGGGTCCGGCGGCAGCTGGTGGGCGTGTTTGATGAAGTCTGGTGCCGGCCAGTGGCCCGGGTGCTGGGTGAGCTGGGGGCTGTTTCCGCTTGGGTTGTGCATGGTCATACGGATGAAGGCGGGATTGATGAACTGACTCTCGCCGGCCCAACACACAATGATGTGTGGGAGAATGGGGAGATCATTTCTTTTGACCTGACACCGGAAATGGCCGGCCTGCCGCATTACGGCATTGCCGCCCTGAAGGGGGGAGACCCCATCTGCAATGCCCAGCGCATGAGGGCTCTTTTTGCAGGAGAAACAGGCTGTTATCGGGATACGGTGCTGTTGAATGCAGCTGTTGGCCTGCATGTTGCCGGGCGGGGGAATCTGCTTGAGAGTGGCCGTCTCTCTGTTCCCGCTCTGAGGCGCAACGTGGCCGAGGCAGCCCGCTCCCTTGATGAAGGGCTGGCCCGGAAGGCTTTAATCCGGGCTCAAACGGGTGTAAGTGCTCAGGACTGAACGCTAGAACCGTTCGGTAATGTTCCAAGGTAAAGATTCAGGACGATCATGATTTTTTTGCCACAGCGGTCGATGGCTGCTTTTGCCCCTGCAGAGGATGGTGGACAGGTTCCGGCTTCTGATGTCCCTTCAAATGGTGATGCACAGGAGGCGGTAGCGTCGGAAGTCTCCCAGCCTGCCACATCAGGTAGCGGGGAGAGCGGCGGTGATGTGCTGGAGCGCATCTGTGCCCGGACCCGCCTTGATGTCGAGCAGCGGATGCAGGTGATGCCGCTGAAGGAGATTGCTGCCAAGGCAAAGGAAGTCTCCATGCCGACCCGTGGGTTTGGTCAGGCCCTTCAGCATATTACGGCTGACAGGCGTGTGGGACTCATCGCAGAGGTGAAAAAAGCATCTCCATCGGCAGGAATCCTGCGGCCTGAGTATGATCCGGCGCAGATCGCCCGATCCTATCAGAATGCTGGGGCAAGCTGTATTTCCGTTTTGACGGAAGGGTCCTGTTTCCACGGGAGTGCGGAAGACCTTCAGGCCGTCCGTGCTGCATGCAGCCTTCCGATCTTGCGGAAGGATTTCATCCTTGAGCCATGGCAGGTTCATGAGAGCCGCCTCATCGGGGCGGACTGCATCCTGCTTATCATGGCCGCCCTGAAGGAAGATGAGGCTGTTGAGCTGATCGCTCTGGCCCGTGGTCTGGACATGGATGTGCTGCTTGAGGTGCACAACGAAGAAGAGCTGAATCGGGCGCTTGCTTATGACAGTTTCCTGATCGGCATCAACAACAGGAACCTCAAGACATTGAAGACGGACATTCAGACGACGCTGGACCTTGCTCCGCAGGTTCCGCCGGATCGTCTTGTCGTGTCCGAGAGTGGCATTGCCACGCCGGATGATCTGGCCAAGGTTGGCGAGGCAGGGTGCAGTGCCGTTCTGGTCGGAGAATCATTGTTGCGTGAGGAAGATCCGGGGCTTGCAGCCCGCAGGCTGCTCGGTTTCTGAAAAGAGTACCGGTCCGGTATAAAAAATGGTTGGAGGGGGTCTCGGATAGCTAGCTTTTGGAAGGGACTGTTGTTACAAGTCCGCCCTATCTGAAATCGTCAACCGCGGGAGAGTGTCATGGGTTCTATGACGGACGCGCCGAACCGGCAGAATGGCCCGGCGCTATCACGGGAGGAAATGGAGCGTGCCTACAGGGAAATGCTCCTTGTGCGTCGCTTCGAGGAAAAGGCCGGCCAGCTGTACGGCATGGGGCTGATCGGTGGCTTCTGCCATCTTTATATCGGTCAGGAAGCTGTTGTGGCTGGTATCGGTCTCGCCATGAAGAAGGGCGACCGTTCCATCACCTCCTATCGTGATCACGGGCAGATGCTGGTGGCTGGCATGACGGCCCGTGGCGTCATGGCGGAGCTCACAGGCCGTTCAGGGGGGTATTCCCACGGCAAGGGTGGCTCCATGCACATGTTTTCAAAGGAACAGGAGTTCTACGGAGGGCATGGTATTGTCGGAGCGCAGGTGGCCATCGGGACCGGCCTTGCCCTGACGAGTGCTTACAAGAAGGATGGTGCCGTTTCCATCGTGTATTTCGGTGAGGGTGCGTCCAATCAGGGGCAGGTTTATGAGAGCTTCAATCTCGCCGCCCTGCACAAGCTTCCCTGCCTTTATGTGATCGAGAACAACCGTTACGGCATGGGGACTTCCATTGAGCGCTCCTCCGCCTCCAAGGACCTCTCGAAGAATGCCGCTCCGTGGGGAATTCCATCCCGTAAGGTGGATGGCATGGATGTGGCCGCCGTTTATCAGGCCGCCAGGGAAGCCATGGAGCATTGCCGCTCCGGCAAGGGGCCGTTCCTGCTGGAGATGGAAACTTACCGCTATCGTGGCCATTCCATGTCAGACCCGGCGAAGTACCGCCAGCGGTCCGAGGTGGACGAGATGCGCCGGACACGTGACCCGATCGAAACGCTGAAAGCAGAAATGATCAAGCACGGGATTGATGAAGCCTTCTTCAAGGCAGTGGAACAGGATGTGAAGGCCACTGTGAAGGATGCTGCCGAATTTGCAGAAACCAGCCCTGAGCCGGATGCATCCGAGCTCTGGACCGACGTTCTGGTGGGGGAATAACTCATGGCCTCTCCTATTCTCATGCCTGCTCTCTCCCCGACGATGGAGGAGGGAACACTGGCCCGCTGGGTCAAGAAAGAAGGTGATGTGGTCAAGCCCGGCGAAGTGATCGCCGAGATCGAGACCGACAAGGCCACCATGGAAATGGAAGCCGTCGAGGAAGGCGTTCTGGGGCGTATCCTCGTCACCGAGGGAACGGACCACGTGGCGGTGAACACGCCCATCGCCGTCCTGCTGGAGGAGGGTGAGGACGCTTCTGCAGCGGACGGGCTGGACCTCGGTCCCAAGGCTGGCTCTGCTTCCAAGGTGGAAAAGAACGTTCCTGCCCAGATGCCCGCACCACAGGCTCCGGCCAGCACCTCCACGACCGATCTGGTCGAGCCTGAATGGGGGGAGACGGCCGAGATCACCGTGCGTGAGGCTCTGCGTGATGCCATGGCTGCCGAGATGCGTCGTGATGAGGACGTGTTCCTGCTCGGTGAGGAAGTGGCCCAGTATCAGGGTGCCTACAAGGTCAGTCAGGGCCTTCTGGATGAATTCGGTGCGAAGCGTGTCATGGACATGCCCATCACGGAGCATGGCTTCACCGGCATGGCCGTTGGTGCCGCCCTGTCCGGTGTGAAGCCGATCGTCGAATTCATGACGATGAACTTCTCCCTTCAGGCTGTGGATCACATCATCAACTCTGCCGCCAAGACACGTTACATGTCCGGTGGTCAGATGTCCTGTCCGATCGTGTTCCGTGGTCCCAACGGAGCAGCGGCCCGTGTCGGGGCGCAGCATTCTCAGTGCTTTGGCAGCTGGTATGCCCACATTCCGGGCCTGAAGGTCGTGGCCCCGTGGTCTGCGGCAGATGCCAAGGGCCTGCTCCGTGCGGCCATCCGTGATCCGAACCCGGTCGTGGTTCTGGAAAACGAGATCATGTACGGCAAGAAGTTCCCATGCCCGGTGGATGAGGATTTCATCCTGCCGATCGGCAAGGCCAAGATCGAGCGTGAAGGCAAGGACGTGACGCTGGTCGCTTTCTCCATCATGGTTGGCGTGGCTCTGGAAGCTGCCGAGCTTCTGGCCGAGCAGGGCATCGAGGCCGAGGTGATCAACCTGCGGACCCTGCGTCCGCTCGATACGGAAACGATCATCAAGAGCGTGAAGAAGACGAGCCGCATCGTGTCGGTGGAAGAAGGTTGGCCGGTTGCGGGCATCGGGTCCGAAATCTGCACGGTTGCCGTCGAGCAGGCCTTCGACTGGCTGGATGCCCCTCCGGCCCGTGTCTGCGGGCTGGATATTCCTCTCCCTTATGCAGCAAATCTGGAGAAGCTGGCCCTGCCCAAGCCGGAATGGATTGTTGAGGCTGTGCGCAAGCAGTTTGGAGACTGAAACCGATGGCAATCAATATTTTAATGCCGGCCCTGTCTCCGACCATGACGGAAGGTACTGTCGCCCGCTGGCTTAAAAAAGAGGGTGACATGGTCCAGTCCGGCGATGTGATCGCCGAGATCGAGACCGACAAGGCGACCATGGAAGTGGAAGCGGCGGATGAGGGGATTCTTGGGAAGATCCTCATTCCGGAAGGGACCGAGCATGTGGCCGTGAAAACCCCGATCGCCATTCTGGTGGATGAGGGGGAAGATGTTCCGGAGGCTCCGGCTGCCGGGGCAAAGCCGGAACCGGAAAAGAAGGCCGGGGTAAAGGACGAGGCTCCCGCCCCGATTGAGATTTCCTCTTTCGACCCGGACAAGAAGCCGGCTGCACCTGAAAAAGGCAAAGGGGAGCGCATCTTCATTTCTCCTCTGGCCCGTCGCATTGCCAAGGAGCATGGGGTTGATATTGCCAGCCTGGCAGGGACAGGCCCCAATGGCCGCATCCTGCGGCGTGACGTGGAGAAGGCGAAGGGGCAGAAGCCTGCTCCGGCTGCGTCGTCTGCGGCCGCTCCGGCAGCTGGTCATGTGGAGCATGTGAAGCATTCCGGGATGCGGAAGGTGATTGCCCGCCGCCTGACGGAATCCAAGACACAGGTGCCGCATTTCTATGTCTCTGTCGATATCGAGCTGGATGCCCTGCTGTCCCTGCGCAGCCGCCTGAACAAGGCTCTGGAGGCCGAGGGCTGCAAGATCTCTGTCAATGACATGATGATCAAGGCTGTGGCTCTTGCCCTGAAGAAGCTGCCGGGCCTGAACGTCCAGTTCACCGAGACCGAGATGCTGCATTTCGAGGATGTGGACATTTCCATGGCCGTCTCCGTGCCGGATGGGCTGGTGACGCCGGTCATCCGGCAGGCTGACCGCAAGAGCCTCAGGGAGATCAGTCAGGAGGCCCGCAGTCTTGCGACCCGTGCCCGTGACGGCAAGCTCTCGCCTGAGGACTATCAGGGTGGAACGTTCTCCATTTCCAACATGGGCATGTTTGGCGTGAAGGACTTCGCCGCCATCATCAATCCGCCGCAGGCTGCCATCCTTGCGGTTGCTTCGGGTGAGAAACGCCCCGTGGTGCGGGATGGTGAGCTGGCCGTGGCAACCGTCATGACGGCCACGCTCTCGGTGGATCATCGTGCCGTGGATGGTGCTCTTGGTGCGCAGTGGCTCAATACGCTGCGTGACCTCATTCAGAACCCTTATTCTCTGGTGCTTTGATCATGTCCGACCTTTTTGATCTTGTTGTGATCGGTGGTGGCCCGGGGGGCTATGTGGCCGCACTGCGGGCCAGCCAGCTTGGCATGAATGTGGCTCTGGTGGAGAGCACCCACATGGGTGGCGTGTGCCTCAACTGGGGCTGCATCCCCACCAAGGCCCTGCTGCGCTCCGCCGAGGTGTATCATACGCTCGGCCATCTCCAGGAGTACGGTCTTTCTGCCAACCAGCCGTCCTTTGACCTCGCAGCCATCGTGAAACGGTCCCGTGGCGTGGCGGAGCGGATGGGGAAGGGCGTGGCCCATCTTCTGAAGAAAGCCAAGGTCACGACCTTTGATGGCCGTGGCAGGCTGGCCGGTCGTGCTGGTGAGGCGCATAAGGTCTCCATCACGAAGGATGGCAAGGAAACGGCCCAGATCCGTGCGCCTCATGTCATTCTGGCCACCGGGGCACGGGGGCGTCAGCTTCCCGGGCTTGAGACGGACGGCAAGCTTGTCTGGGGTGCCCGTGAGGCCATGACGCCAGATACGCTGCCCAAGCGGCTTCTGGTCATCGGTTCTGGTGCCATTGGCATCGAGTTTGCCTCTTTCTATCGTGATCTTGGCTGTGAGGTCACGATTGCTGAAGTGGCTGACCGTATCCTCATGACCGAGGATGCCGAGATCAGCGCACAGGCGCACAAGGCGTTCGAGAAGCGTGGCATGACCATCCATACGGGTGCGAAGGTTGGTCCGCTGAAGAAGGGGGCCAATGAGGTCTCCACCACGATCGAGACGGCAAAAGGCAAGGTTGACCTGACGGTGGATCGTGTGATCTGCGCCGTGGGCATCGTCGGTAACGTGGAAGACCTCGGCCTCGAGGGGACGAAGGTCAAGGTGGACCGTTCGCACATCCAGACGGACGAGTTCTGCCGCACGGGTGAGCCGGGCATCTATGCCATCGGTGACGTGGCGGCTCCGCCGTGGCTGGCCCACAAGGCAAGCCATGAAGGTGTGATCTGCGTCGAGAAGATCAGCGGACGCTCTCCGGAGCCTCTCCATGCCCGCAACATTCCGGGCTGCATCTATGCTCGTCCGCAGGTGGCTTCCGTGGGGCTGAGCGAGGAGAAGGCCAAGGCAGAGGGCTACAAGGTCCGTGTCGGGCGGTTCCCCTTCCTGGCCAACGGCAAGGCCGTGGCCATGGGTGAGCCTGAAGGCATGACCAAGACGGTCTTTGACGCCGAGACGGGCGAGCTGCTCGGTGCCCATATGATCGGCTCCGAAGTTACGGAGATGATCCAGGGGTATGTCATTGCCCGTACGGGCGAGCTGACCGATGCTGAGCTTATGGAAACGGTCTTCCCGCATCCGACCATCTCGGAGACGATGCACGAAGCCGTTCTTGCTGCTTATGAGGGTGCTCTGCACATCTGATTCATGGTCCAGCGTATCGTCATCAATCATCAGCGGGAGCGTATGGCGGCCATACGGCATCCTGAGAAGGCTCACCGGCCGGACAACCCCATCCAGAAGAAACCTTCATGGATCAGGGTGAAGGCTCCAGGGAGCAATCCCGTCTATGATGAGACAAGAGAGCTGATGCGCACGCATGGCCTGGCGACCGTCTGCGAGGAAGCAGCCTGCCCGAATATCGGGGAGTGCTGGTCCCAGCGCCATGCGACCATGATGATCATGGGTGAGATATGCACGAGGGCCTGTGCCTTCTGCAATGTCACGACGGGCCTTCCCAACCGGCTGGACCCTGATGAACCTGCCCATGTGGCGGAGGCTGTGGCCAAGCTGGGGCTGAAGCATGTGGTCATCACATCGGTGGACCGTGATGACCTGCCTGATGGCGGGGCGCAGCATTTTGCCGATGTGATCGCCGCCATCAGGGCTGCGTCGCCCGGTACGACCATAGAAATCCTGACACCCGATTTCCTGCGGAAGCCGGGTGCGCTGGAGGTGGTCGTGGAGGCCCGGCCGGATGTGTTCAACCACAATATCGAGACGGTGCCCCGGCTCTATCCGGGGATACGCCCGGGGGCCCGTTATTATCAGTCAGTCCGTCTTCTGGATGAGGCCAAGAAGCTTGATCCGTCCATCTTCACGAAGTCCGGCATGATGCTGGGGTTGGGTGAAGAGAAGATGGAGGTGGCGCAGGTGATGGATGATTTCCGGATTGCCGATGTCGATTTTCTGACGCTGGGTCAGTATCTCCAACCCACTGTCAAACATGCGGCAGTGAAAGCCTTCGTCACGCCTGATGAATTTGCTGATTACGGTGCCATGGCCCGGGCGAAGGGGTTCCTTCAGGTCAGCTCGTCTCCGCTGACCCGGTCCTCCTATCATGCGGACCGGGACTTTGCCGAGCTGCGTGAGGCCCGGGAACGTCGTTTGAAAAAGGGTCAGGGCTGATGCCGACACACGCTGAACAGAGAGTGATTCCCTATTCTGCTGAGCAGCTTTTTGATCTGGTAGCTGATGTTGGCAAGTATCCCGAGTTTCTGCCCTGGTGCGTGCGATCGGTCGTTCGGTCACGTACGGAAGACGAGCTGCTGGCCGACCTGACAATCGGCTTCGGGCCGTTCAGGGAAAGCTATACGAGCCGTGTGCGGCTGGAGCGTCCCCATCGTATCGTCGTGGGGTATGAGCGTGGTCCTTTCAAACATCTCAAGAATGTCTGGACCTTCACACCGGAGGGGCAGGGCTGCCGTGTCGATTTCTTTGTGGATTTTGAGTTCCGGTCCCGCCTTCTGAGGAATGCCATCGGCATGGTCTTCAATGAGGGGGTCCGCTTGATGGTCAAGGCTTTTATTACCCGGGCCGGGGCAATCTATGGGCCTCCCGGAGGGAATGCAGGCTGACAGGACCAGCAGACGAAAGATCTGTTGCCCGGTCTGGATGGGGTGGACTTACAGACCTGTTTTTTATGTAATATTTCTTTTAGTGCTGTGTGGATTGTTTTGCAGAAGTATTCGTCCTACACTGCCCCCGTCGTCACATGGAAGGACGATTGAGGAGGATTTTATGAAGAAACTGTCTCTCTCTGCTGTCGCTCTGATCGGCCTGACAGCTGCTGCTGCTCCGGCTTTTGCTGCTGATGCCCATCATGCTCGCCATCACCATCATCATGGCAAGAAGTGCAACATGAAGCATGGCCAGAAGAAGGAAGACGGCAAGGCTCCGCAGGCTACTGAAGATCTGAACGCATCTTCCCTGCAGAAGTCCCAGCCTGCAGCTCCGGCTCCGGAAGCAGCTCCGGCCCAGCCTGCAGCTCCGGCTCCGGAAGCAGCTCCGGCCAACTGATCCAGGCCTGTTTCTGGCAGTGGAAAAGCGGTCCCGTCTGGGACCGCTTTTTTTATGATTCGTCCCTAAAAGATCAATGGGGCAGGAGAAGTGCGTAAAGGGACATGTCCGTGATGATGTGCTCGATATAGACTCGTGTTTCCTTATAGGGGATGAGGAGAATCCAGCGCAGCAGACTGTCTTCATCTTCACGTGTTGGAGACGTGGGGCTGCCTATTTCGTCCTGCCACTGCCTGGAGCGGCCAGGCCCGGCATTGTAGGCAGCCAGTGCGTAGGGCAAAACCTGACCGAACTGGGCCTGAAGGTCCTCCATGAAAAGGCTGCCGATCGTCGTGTTGATGTTGGGGGCCAGCAGGTCGGCAGGGGATGTCAGCTGATACGGTAGAGCATGGCGTTTTGCTGTCCGGATGGCTGTTGGCAGGAGAAGCTGCGTGAGGCCAAGTGCATGGCGGGGGCTGACAGCGTATTCATCCATGCTGCTTTCCTGGCGGATCAGGGCTGGCATGAGGCTCTGGGGCAGGGAAGTGGGAACCATGACACGGGGTGACGGATAGCCTCCCGGATAGAAGGCGATACCCTGCCGGGCCAGCTGTCGGGCCACGAGGATGGCGGGCTTGGGCAGGCCAAGTCTGGTTGAAAGGCGTGCTATGGCTGGCTGTCCCGCCCGGTCATCCTGTGTCCTGCCCTGAAGATAGGTCAGGAACAGGGTAGCATTCTGGTTGTCACCAGCCTGTTGCAGCCGTGTTGCTGCCGCCATCAGATCAGGTCGTGGCGACTTTCCTGCTGGTGGCATGGGGGGCAGAGCAGCCAGTTGCTGTTTCAGAAGTGCGAGGAAACGCATGTCCCGGTTGGTGGCCGAGAGAAATGCTGTGTGCGTCAATCGTGCCAGAGCCATTTGGCCGTAAAAGGTGGTCGGCAGGGTTGCTGCTTTCCTGAAGAGTGGTCCGGCCTGGTCCGGGTGCTGGCTTTCCAGACTTCGGGCCTGCCAGTAGAGCCCTGCGGCCCGGTGGTTCAGGTCTGTTTCTGCTGCCAGAGCCTTGAAATGTGGTGCAGCCCGGTTGGGGTCATGCAGCAGCATGAGGGCGATATATCCGGCCATCATGTGGCTGTCTTCGGTCTGGCTGGAGGCAGGTATGGTGTCCAGCAGGGCAAAACCCGTCAGTGCGGCATCATGTCTGCCGGAGCGTAACAGGGCCCGGACAAAATTTGTACGCTCGTCCTGCCATTGTGTGACCGTCGGCGGGGAGAGGGCACCGACGGACGTTGTGGGAAGCGGTTGCTGCCAGAGCTGGATGGCTTCATCCAGCCGGTCGTGAAGGCGCAGATATTTCAGTCGATAATAAACCAGCATGGCATCGCTGGAGGCATCCGTATTCTGGAAGGCAGCATCGGCGTCAGCCGTGGCAAAACGGTTGGCCAGCCGTGCTGTGAGGACAGGACGCAGAGCAGGAGGTGTTCGTTGAAGCTGCTCCCTGGCAAGGGTGACCGGGCCGTTGCGTTCCAGCCGCTCGTAGCGTTTCAGTTCATCATCGGCTGTCAGATGGGCTGAAAAACGGGTAAGGAAAAGCCCCTGTTCTGCCGGACCCATGTCTGTTTCCCGCCAGAGCCGACGTGCCTGGGTTGGGAGGTCCGGCAGAAAGGAGGCACAGGCGGCGAGAAGATCACTGCGCATGATGGGGAAGGCAGGACACAGGGCCTGACGTGCCTGCGCCGACGTTTCCATCAGCATGGCCCGTTCATACCGGCTTTCGATGCGTTTCTGCAACGGCCAGGCGGGTTGCTGGCGGAGAAAAGCCGCATAACGCTGGGCTGGGTAGGCCGTGCCTCCCGGGGCTGTCAGCGCTTTCCATTCATCCAGCCGGGATGGAGACGATGCGGATGGAACAGAAGGGGAAAGGCCGAGCTCTGCTTCCAGTGATCTGGAAGTGTCGCCCCATGCTGTCACGGCCGGAGCAGAACAGGCGAGGGCCAGAACACATCGGAGGATCGTCCGCCCCGGTCTGCCTGGCGGTTTAATGGACGTTCGGAAAGCGGATATCATGATAGCCTTGGTAAAGAAGGTGCAGGCTGAGGCCGAGCATGATCAGGACGCCAACCCAGCCCAGCCAGCGCATCCGCAACAGGAGGGTGGGCGTATGGATGACGCCGGCCGTGATGATCACGAGGGAAATGACGAGCCCGACAATGAGGATGATGTGGTGATGGATGGACACACAGGCGATGGCGAGAATATTGTCCAATCCGAGGGCGAGGTCCGCAATGATGATCTTGGGAATGGCCTCGGCCAGGCTGGTTGAGTGGCTGCTTGTCTCTTCCGGGACGGGGGACGTGAGGGCACGGTACAGTGTCCAGCTTGTCCAGAACAGCAGAACGCTGGCTACAAGTTTCGTGTAGGAAAAAATGAGGAGATCACTGAGGATCAGGGTCAGCCCGATCCTGAGAAATGCAGCCAGAGCCGTGCCGAAGATCAAAGCCTGCCGCCTGTAGCGCCGTATTTCTGCCTGTGTCTCGGAGGACTGGAAATTCTCATCGGTTCCGGTTGGTCTGATGCTGTCTATGATCTTCTTGAGGATGATCACGTTATAGCCGCTGAGGGCCAGATTCAGGAGGATGGTCAGACAGACCATCACGATGAAATGGAAAAGAGACATGATCACACGATCGTATTTGCAGTGTCCGGCCTGCCTTTGTCGGCCCTCCATTATAGCCAGAAATGTTTTCTGATGCAGTAAAATGATTTCTCCGGAGAAGATTGATAAAGACGGTTCTGCTTTCCTTCCTGTAAAAGCCGGTCTCTTTTCGCTGTCGGCTCTGGCAAGAGGGTACTGTTTGGGGTAAGCAGGGCTGGATTGCTTTTTCTGCAGGAGTTACGTCATGGTTCCCCGCTATTCGCGTCCTCGGATGACGGCCATCTGGTCACCGGTCAACCGTTACCGCATCTGGTTCGAGATTGAGGCTCTGGCCTGTGAGGCGCTTGCCAAGAGAGGGGAGATTCCGGAAGAAGCTGCCAGGATCATCCGCACGAAGGGTGATGAGGCCATGGCGGCATTCTCCGATGCTGATGTGGCCCGGATTGATGAGATTGAAGCCGAAACCCGCCATGACGTCATCGCCTTCCTGACATGGCTGGCAGAAAAGGTCGGACCGGAGAGCCGTTTTGTCCACATGGGCATGACATCCTCTGATGTCCTGGATACCTGTTTGGCCGTGCAGCTGACGCAGGCAGCCGATATTCTCCTGGAGGACATGGACATCCTTCTGGCTGCACTGAAGAAGCGTGCCCATGAGCACAAACATACCGTCACCATCGGGCGCAGTCACGGCATCCATGCTGAACCGATGAGCTTCGGTCAGAAGCTGGCCGGGCATTATGCCGAGTTTGCCCGCAACCGTCGCCGTCTTGAGGTGGCCCGTGAGGAAATCGCCGTCTGTGCCATTTCCGGTGCGGTGGGTACCTATGCCCATATCTCTCCCGAGGTGGAAGAATATGTGGCCAATCACCTGGGGCTGAAGGCGGAGGCTGTCTCCACGCAGGTGATCCCCCGTGACCGTCATGCGGCTTTTTTCTGCGCTCTGGGCGTGATCGCCAGCGGGATCGAGCGTCTGGCAACGGAAGTACGGCATCTCCAGCGCTCTGAGGTGCGTGAGGCAGAAGAATTCTTCCATGCCGGGCAGAAGGGCAGCTCGGCCATGCCCCACAAGCGGAACCCGGTCCTGTCCGAAAACCTGACGGGCCTGGCCCGTCTCATCCGCTCTTATGTCACTCCGGCGCTGGAGAATGTGGCCCTGTGGCACGAGCGTGACATCAGCCATTCCTCTGTGGAGCGGAACATCTGCCCGGATGGGACGGTCACGCTGGACTTCGCCCTGGCCCGCCTGTCCGGGATGATGGAGAAACTGGTGGTCTATCCAGACCAGATGCTTGCCAATGTGGAAAGCCTTGGTGGCGTGGTCCACTCTGGCGAGGTGCTGCTGGTTCTGGCCCGTGCTGGCATTTCCCGGGAGGATGCCTACCGGATCGTCCAGCGTGCCGCCATGGCAACATGGACGAAGCTCGGTACGCCAGAAGGCCGGACATTCCGTGAAAATCTGGAGGCTGATCCCGAGGTGGCCGGACGGGTCGAGAAGGCCGTGCTTGATGATGCTCTGGATCCCGCACGGCATCTCCGTGCAGTGGACCAGATATTTGCCCGCGTTTTTGGCTGAACAGCAGGGCCGGAGCTGCCGGCCTGATCTCAGGCTCGTCTAAGGGCGTCCAGCTGTGCTAGGCTGCCCGGACGACCTGTAGGTGCATCGATTAAGGATTGAATGACATGGCTCGCCGTCGTCAGATTTATGAGGGAAAAGCCAAGATCATTTTTGAAGGGCCGGAGCCGGGAACGGTCGTCCAGTACTTCAAGGATGATGCAACGGCAGGCAATGGGGCCAAGAGTGGCGTCATTACGGGCAAGGGTGTTCTCAACAACCGGATCAGCGAATATCTGATGCAGCGTCTGGGGGAGCTGGGCATTCCCACTCACTTTATCCGCAGCCTGAACATGCGCGAACAGCTGGTGCGGGAGGTGGAGATCATTCCGCTGGAGGTCGTGGTCCGCAATGTTGTGGCGGGGTCCCTTTCCAAGCGTTTTGCCCTGCCTGAAGGTGAGCGTCTGTCCCGGACCCTTGTGGAATATTATTACAAGAATGATGCGCTGAATGACCCGCTGGTTTCCGAAGAGCATATTGCCACATTCGGCTGGGCGCATCCGCAGGAGCTTGAGGAAATCCAGAGCCTCGCCCTGCGGGTGAACGACTTCCTATGCGGCCTGTTTACGGGTGTCGGGATCACGTTGATTGATTTCAAGCTGGAGTTCGGTCGTCTCTGGCAGGGGGACGAGATGAGGATAGTCCTGGCTGACGAGATTTCACCAGACAATTGTCGTCTGTGGGACAGCCGGACACAGGAGAAGATGGACAAGGACAGGTTCCGTCGGGACATGGGTGGCGTCGGTGAGGCCTATCAGGAAGTGGCACGTCGTCTGGGTATCCTTCCGGAACATGGCCAGGCTGAAAGCGTAGCTGCGGAGAGTGTGTGATGAAGGTTAGGGTGTTTGTTTCTCTGAAGGACGGTGTGCTGGATCCGCAGGGCAAGGCAGTAGAGCATGCGTTGCATTCTCTCGGGTTCGAGGGGGCATCTGATGTGCGGATCAGCCGTGTGGTGGATCTGTGCGTGAAGACTGACAGTGCAGAGGCGGCCAAGGAGAAGGGAGCTGAAATGGCTCGTGCTCTTCTGGCCAATGAGGTGATTGAGGATTTTCGGGTAGAGGTGGTTGGATGAAAAAGTCTGTTCGGCAGACAGGGCTTGCCCTGTTTTTCAGCATGGCATGCGTGTTCTTGGGGACTGCGGCTCACGCTCAGCGTATTTCATCTCTTTCAGGCGCTGAGCTGGAAAAGTTCTGCCAGAAAGAGTCCAAGCGGGCTGCCTGCGGGTCCTATCTGGCCGGTGTGGTCGATGGTGCTGCCTGGTCGCAGAGTTTTGGGGCTCTGGTCGGGGCACGCCCTGCGACGGCTTTCTGTCTGCCTGCGGGGATCAAGGGTATTCAGGTCCGGTCGCTTGTTGTCGGCTGGTTGGCTGGTCATGATGGCGTGGCCGCCCAGCCTGCCGGACGGGCCGTCTATCAGGCCCTTCATGCCAACTATGCCTGCCCTACGGGCATGGCCGGCATGTATGTTGAACAGAGGGCTGAAGCGCAGAATATTTCTTCTCTGCCGGGACGTGGCCTCGTCTCCATGTGCACGCATGAGAGTGGCCTGCTCGCCTGTGACGGCTATCTGGCCGGAACGATGGACAGTGAGGTCTGGGCCCGCAATTATTCCACGGTCGAGGGAGTCCATACACCGGTGGCTTTCTGTGTCCCGAAGGAAATCCGGGGAGCCCAGCTCCGGGCTTTGGTTGTCGGGTGGTATGCTGGTCATGAAGATGCCATGAACGAACCCGCCGGGCGTGGCATCTACCGGGCCCTGCATGACAACTATCCGTGCTCTTCCACGATACGGCCCATCGCCTCGGCACCAGCGGCTCAGTAGAGGACAGTAGACAGTCAATGAAAACAGGTATCGTCGTTTTTCCGGGCACCAATCGGGAGCGCGACATGGCTCAGGCCTTCCGGGTGGTATCCGGCCGGACACCTCAGATGCTCTGGCATCAGCAGGATAGTGTCGAAGGGTTTGACCTGATCGTCCTCCCCGGTGGGTTCAGCTTTGGGGACTATCTCCGTAGCGGTGCCATGGGGGCTCATTCACCGATCATGAAAGCCGTGCGCCAGTTCGCCGAGAAGGGTGGTTATGTCCTTGGTGTCTGCAATGGTTTCCAGATTCTGACGGAAGCCCAGATGTTGCCGGGGGCGCTCCTGCGTAATGCGGGGATGCGCTTCCTCTCGCAGGACTGTCACCTGAAGGTTGAAGGCCGTGACAGCATCTTCACGTCTGGCTGGAAGCATGGTGATGTTTTCCGTGCACCCATGGCCCATGGGGACGGCAACTACACGGCTGCGCCAGACGTGTTGGACCGTCTGGAGGGAGAAGGCCGTGTCGCTTTCCGTTACTGCACCGCAGAGGGGCAGGTGAAGGACGGGGACGAGCACGTAAACATGAATGGCAGTGCCCGGTCCATTGCCGGTGTGCTGAGTGAGAACCGCCGTGTCTGTGGTCTCATGCCGCACCCTGAAAATCTGACAGAGGAGATCCTTGGCGGCACGGACGGCTTGCCGCTCTTTAACGGGATCATGGAGGCACTGGGCTGATGACAGCAGCACCTGTTGATATCGAGCTTGCACGCTCTTTCGGCCTGAAAGATGACGAATATGAGACGGTGCTGAACATCATGGGACGGACGCCGAGCCTGACAGAGCTTGGCATTTTCTCCGTCATGTGGTCGGAGCACTGTTCCTACAAGTCATCCCGTCTTCACCTCAAGACATTGCCCACCAAGGCTCCATGGGTCATCCACGGTCCGGGTGAGAATGCCGGTGTGATTGATATTGGAGAAGGCTTGGCCGCCGTCTTCAAGATGGAAAGTCACAATCATCCGTCATTCATTGAACCCTATCAGGGAGCCGCAACGGGTGTTGGTGGTATCCTGCGTGATGTGTTCACCATGGGTGCCCGCCCCATAGCCAACCTGAATGCCCTGCGCTTTGGTGATGCCTCCCACAAGGATACCAAGCGTGTGGTGGATGGTGTCGTGCGCGGTATTGGTGGCTATGGCAACTGCATGGGGGTACCGACCGTTGGCGGTGAGGTGAACTTCCATTCTTCCTATAACTGCAATCCGCTGGTCAATGCGATGACGGTCGGGATTGCCCGGCAGGACCGTATCTTTCTTTCAGCTGCGGCAGGTGTAGGTAATCCGGTTGTTTATGTCGGCTCCAAGACGGGGCGTGACGGGATTCATGGTGCCACCATGTCTTCAGCGGAGTTTGATTCCGAATCAAGCTCCAAACGTCCGACCGTGCAGGTGGGGGATCCCTTCACCGAGAAACTTCTGCTGGAGGCGTGTCTGGAGCTGATGGCCACCGATGCGGTGATTTCCATTCAGGACATGGGGGCAGCGGGCCTGACTTCATCTGCCGTGGAAATGGCCAGCAAGGGTGGTGTCGGGATTGATCTGGAGCTGGATCATGTCCCGCAGCGTGAGCCCAACATGCATGCCTATGAGATGATGCTTTCCGAGAGTCAGGAACGCATGCTCATGGTGCTGCGTCCTGACAGAACGGAAGAAGCTCGCCGGATTTTCGAGAAGTGGGAACTGGATTTTGCCATTGTCGGAAAGCTGACTGACAGTGGACGCATCATCGTGCGGCATAATGGAAAGGTTGAAGCGGATATTCCTCTCGGTCCGCTGGCCGATGAGGCTCCGATCTATGACCGGCCTACGGTGGTGTATGAACGGCAGCCTGCTCTGGTGGCGCCTGCTGATCCATGTGGAATAGAGGCAGGACTCTGCCGCCTTCTGGCGGGTGCCAATGGGGCCTCCCGTGCATGGATATGGAACCAGTATGACAGCGGCGTGGGCGGGCAGACTGTCCAGCGTCCCGGTGGGGCTGATGCGGCCATCGTCCGGGTGGAAGGGACTGACCGTGCTCTCGCCATGACGACCGACTGCACACCACGGTACGGTCAGGCTGATCCGTATGTTGGGGGAGCTCAGGCCGTGCTGGAAGTGTGGCGGAACCTGACAGCCACAGGTGCCACACCATTGGCCATGACGGACAATCTCAATTTTGCCAGCCCGGAAAATCCACGTATCATGGCGCAGTTCGTCGAGGCTGTGAAGGGGATTGGCGATGCGGGGCGTGCTCTGGACTTCCCGGTCGTCAGCGGCAATGTCTCCCTGTATAATGAGACCCGTGGTGATGATGGTTCGGTGACGGCCATTCAGCCAGCTCCTGTGATTGGTGGTGTCGGTGTTCTGGATGATGTCCGGAAGGCCGTTGGTCTGGCCATGCCGCAGGACGGTGAGCTTCTTCTGGTTGGTGAGACCAGGGGGGAGCTGGGTCAGTCCATCTGGCTGAAGGAAATCCTGGGTCGTGAGGAAGGGGCCCCGCCGGCTGTTGATTTTACGGCAGAGCGGCGCAATGGCGACTTCGTGCGTGAGCAGATCCAGAAAGGTCTTGTCGAAGCCTGTCATGATGTGTCAGACGGCGGCCTGATCGTTGCTTTGGCTGAGATGGCCATGGCAGGTGAGAGGGGATGCATCCTTGAAAAAGGACCGGCCGGACTGGCGGAGCATGTCTACTGGTTTGCTGAGGATCAGGCCCGGTATGTACTGGCCACGAAGCAGGCTGATGCAGTGCTGGAGGCTGCACAGGCGGCTGGTGTACCGGTATCCCGCTTGGGCCGTATCGGCGGTGATGTGTTGAAGCTTGATGGCGTCATGGCGGTATCGGTTGAACATCTCCGTAAGCAGCATGCCTCTTTCTTCCCCCGTTTCATGGGGCAGAAAGAGGAGGATGCTCCGGTCGTGCATCTGGATGAAATATCCTGAGGAAACGAAGAGTAAGGAGGCTTCGGCCATGATGACAGCAGAAGAGATAGAGAAGACCCTCCGGGCTGCTTTTCCTGATGCCGAGATTGTGGTTGAAGACCTCGCAGGTGATGGCGACCATTTTGCCTGTGAGGTCGTCAGCGAGGCATTTCGTGGTGTGCCACGGGTAAAGCAGCACAAGCTGGTTTATGAAGCTTTCGGGGACCGTGTCGGAACAGAGCTTCATGCTCTGGCCGTCAAGACACGTATTCCTGGTTGATCGAGAGGACATGATCAAATGAATGAGGCTGTTTTTCAGACCATCCAGTCCCTGGTGGACAAGAATCCCGTCATGCTCTTCATGAAGGGCGACAAGCAGTTTCCGCAATGTGGGTTCTCTGCTCGTGTTGTGCAGATTCTTACCCATGTGGGTGTGGATTTTGAAACGGAGAATGTGCTGGAAAGTCCGGAGATGCGTCAGGGTATCAAGGATTTTTCCCAGTGGCCGACAATTCCACAGCTTTATGTGAAGGGTGAGTTCATTGGCGGGTGTGACATCGTGACGGACATGTACCAGAGCGGTGAGCTGGAGAGCCTTCTGGCAGAGAAGGGCCTGCTGAAAAACGGGGACTGATTTCAGAGCAGGATGGTCCTCATTAAATAAAGGTCAGCGTAGGCTTCCAACGTTGCTTTCTTCATCCTGTTGTGATTAGAGTTGCCCATTATTTGTAGAATGAGGTCCATCCCTGTTGTAGCGGCTTGGGGTAAAGGTGGAGGGTTGATGACATGGTGAAATCCCTTAAGGGAGGGGTTCTTTTTGGGCTTCTGGGGTTTGTGGGGCTGGCGTCTGCTCCTTCTGCCCATGCAGATCGTATCCTGACAGAGCATGAGGCGAGCAAGCTGACATTCAGTGCGCTCATCGCCCCGCCATCGGCCTTTCATCATGTGACGGTTGCCCGTCGGGCAGCGTTCCATGCACGTGGCGCTGTGCCGACCCGTCTGGCCGCTTCACATTATCATCGGGCTGTTGCTGTCCGGACCGTGGCTTTCCATGGCCATGTTGTCAGCAGGCATCAGCGGAATACGCATCATCGCCGCGGGTGAGCCTGTCTCCCTGTGAGCATGAAAATGGGAAACCCCGCAGGCTGAATTGGCCTTTGTGGGGTTTCTTTTTGTTCGGATGAAGTGGTCAGTATAGACGGAGGGCATCCTCTATCTGTTCAATGCGTCCCGTCTTATCGATGACCAGCACATCCAGCCGGGTATTGGGGCGCTGCCAGTCTGGTTTTGTCTCGAGAATGAAGGCAAAAGCCCGGAGCAGGCGTTGGCTCTGTTGGGGCGAAAGAGCGTACCGGGCTTCGCTCAGGGTTGTGCGTTGCTTGACCTCAATGGCAAGAAGCCACTCATCATTGGCGACAAGGAGGTCGATTTCTCCGCAGGGAGTTCGTAGCCTTCTTGCCAAGGGGGTATACCCTTGTCTGGCCAGAAATTCTGCAGCAGCATCTTCAGCCTGTTTACCTGCCTGATAGGCCAAGCTACCCCGCTTCCTGCGGTGAGGAGGCGGGGTGAGAGAAGATGGTTTAGCGGGCACGCAGCAGACGGGCTGCTTCGACAGCAAAATAGGTGAGGATGCCGTGGCAGCCGGCACGACGGAAGGCCATGAGACTTTCCAGAATGGTCTTCTCACGGTCCAGCCAGCCATTCTCAATGGCGGCCATGATCATGGAATATTCACCGGAGACCTGGTAGGCGAATGTCGGTGCGGCAAAACTGTCACGCACCCGGCGGATGATGTCCAGATAAGGCATCCCTGGTTTGACCATGATCATGTCGGCCCCTTCTGCAAGGTCCATGGCAACTTCGCGCAGGGCTTCATCACTATTGGCGGGGTCCATCTGGTAGCTTTTCTTGTCTCCGCCGAGCAGGGCATCGGAGCCCAGAGCGTTGCGGAACGGACCGTAGAATGCAGATGCATACTTGGCTGCATAGGCCATGATGCGGGTTGTCTGGTACCCATTTTCATCCAGAGTGGAGCGGATGGCCCGGACGCGCCCATCCATCATGTCGGAGGGAGCAATGATGTCGATGCCGGCCTCTGCCTGGTTGAGGGCCTGTTTGCGAAGAACCTCAACGGACTCATCATTCAGAATCTGTCCATCCCGTACTAGGCCATCATGCCCGTGGGAGGTGTAGGGGTCCAGAGCCACATCCCCGACGAGAGCAAGCCCGGGATAGGCGGCTTTCAGTATCCGGGCAGCACGGCACATCAGGTTGCTGGGGTTCAGGGCTTCCGTTCCCATCTCGTCACGTTTTTCCATGGGCGTAACGGGGAAGAGAGCGACAGCTGGTATGCCCAGCTCGACAGCGGGGCGGACATGCTCCGCTAGTAGATCGAGACTCACACGTTCCACGCCCGGCATGGCCTGTACTTTCTGACGCTGTTTTTCGCCCTCACAGACAAAAATTGGCCAGATCAGATTATCGACATGCAGGTGTGTTTCGCTGACAAGGCGGCGTGTGGCGTCATCGTGACGATTGCGACGCAGGCGGGTGTGGGGAAAAGAATGTATCATCATGCAGGCATGATGCCTGTTGAAATCCCGTATGACCAGACCCCATAAAAAAAGCCACCCTCGCAGGAGGGTGGCTTCATGGAGGAGATGGTGGCTTTCAGTGGTGTGTATGTTTGAGGCGGCTGCGGTGCAGACCATAAACGGCGTAGATTCCAAGGCCGACCAAGAGCCAGAGGGCCAGCCTGATCCATGTCATGATGTCCATGGAAAGCATGACGGTTCCGCAGGACAGGATACCGAGGATGGGGACGAGGAATGGCCCCCCCGGTGTCTTGAAGCGACGCACTGCATTCGGTTGACGGAGGCGCAGGACCATTACACCGAAACAGACAATGATGAAGGCGAGCAGTGTCCCGATGGAGGTCATCTTGCCAAGGATGTCGATGGGCAGGCAGGCTGCCAGAATGCTCGCCACCACGGCTGTGATGATATGTGAGGACCACGGTGTCCGGCTGCGTCTGTTCAGGGTTTCGAAGAGGGAGGGAAGAAGGCCGTCTCTGGCCATGGAGAGACAGATGCGGCTTTGGCCCATGAGCAGCCCATAGATGACGGAGATATACCCCAAGGCTATGCCGAAGGTTATCAGGGCAGAGAACCAGGGGATATGCAGGCTGTGCAGGACCGTGGCGACCGGGTTGGGGTCATGCAGCATGGCCCGGTAATTGACGACACCGACAATCACAAAGGAAAAAATGGCGTAGATGACGGCGGCCAGCACCAGGCTGCCCAATACGCTCAGGGGGATGTTGCGCTGGGGGTTGTGGCTGTCCTGCGCCGCTGTGGAGACAATATCAAAACCGATATAGGCGAAGAAAATGAGCCCCGCAGCCCGCATCACGCCACTTGCGCCGAACTGTCCGAACTGCCCTGTATTGGCCGGAATGAAAGGGTGCAGGTTGGCAGCGCTGATGTGTGGCAGGCAGATGACCGTCACGCTTCCGATAATCAGCAGCTTGAGAGCCACGATGGCCATGTTGATCTTGCTGGAGCCCCTGGTGCCACACATCAGCAGGCAGGTGACGGCACAGATGATGAAGACGGCAGGAGCATTGAACCAGGCGCGGACGAACTGCCCGTCCGACGTCATGATGGAGGCACCGGTAGGGGCCAGCAGGCGGGGATCCAGCGAAATGCCGATTTCATGCATCAGGCTGGCAAAATAGCCTGACCAGCTGGCTGCTACCGTGGAAGCGTTTACCGTATATTCCAGGATAAGATCCCAGCCGATGATCCAGGCGATACCTTCCCCCATGGAGGTATAGGCGTAGGTGTAGGCGGACCCGGCCTCGGGAATCATTCCGGCGAGTTCGGCATAGCAGAGACCGGCAAAAGCGCAGGCGATGGCGGCGATCATGAAGGAAAGCGTCACGGCAGGGCCGGCATACTGCCCTGCGGCCACGCCCGTCATGGAGAACAGGCCAGCACCGACAGTGACACCAACACCCAGGGCAATCAGCTGCCACGGCCCCAGTACACGATGTAGCCCTGTTTCGGGGGCTGCCGCCTGGGATATTGGTTTGGTACGCCAGAAAGGCCGTCTCATGTACTTTGCTCCACGATGTTTCGGTGTCGTCCAGAACAGGAGGACGGCCGTTCAGCCGTTCGTCCTGAGATGACTGTGCCGTATGCTATAAGCGAAATAGATGACAGCACCAATGACCAACCAGATAATTAGACGCATCCATGTGATCAGGCTCATGGAGAGCATGACACTGCCGCAGGAGATGATGCCCAGGCAGGGGATCAGAAGCGGCCCTCCGGGCAGGCGAAAGGTGCGGGGCGCATCGGGAGATGTGAAACGCAGGGCGATGACACCTGCGCAGACAATCACGAAGGCTGTCAGGGTTCCGATGGATGCCATGTTGGCCAGCACATTGATGGGCAGGCAGCAGGCCAGTACGCCACTGACAAGGAAGCTGAGCATGTGGCTGGGCACCGGCGTATGGCTTTTCGGGTGCATCCGGCGGAAGAAGGTGGGCAGCAGGCCATCCTGGGACATGCTCATCAGGATGCGGCTCTGGCCCATCAGCAGGCCATAGACGACAGACACATAGCCCAGACAGATGCCGCCTTTGATGAGCAGGCTGAGCCACGGGATGTTGACGACATCCATGACGGTAGCCACGGGGCTGGGGTCATGGGCGAAGTGGTGGTAGTCCACCACGCCAACCAGCACGGCCGATACGATGACATAGACGGTTGCACAGATGATCTGGCTGCCCAGGATGGCGAAGGGCATGGAACGCTGGGGGTTCTTTGTGTCCTGCGCCGCCGTGGAGACGATGTCGAACCCGATATAGGCGAGAAAGGCCATCCCGGCTGCCCGCATGACACCACTGAAGCCAAAATCCCCATAATGTCCTCCGTTGGGGGGGATGAAGGGATGAAAATGTGCCAGTTGGACATAGGGGATGCAGGCAACGGTCAGGCCGACCAGCACGCAGATTTTGATGCCCACGATGAGCGCATTCATCCAGGAGGATTCTTTCATGCCCCGTGTCAGCATGATGGTGACCAGCCAGAGGATGAACAGGCAGGGAGCATTGAACCACGCATGGGCCTTGTGGCCGTCGGGCAGTTCAACCAGCGTCATGGGCGGGTTCAGGAGCCGTGGATCGATGACAATGCCCCAATCCCGGAGGAAGGAGGTCATGTAGCCGGACCAGCTGGAGGCGACGGCCGCCGTGCTGACGGTATATTCAAGGATCAGGTCCCACCCGATGACCCAGGCAACGAATTCACCGAGGGCGGCATAGGCGTAGGAGTAGGCCGATCCGCCAGAGGGGATCATGCCTGCCAGTTCGGCATAGCAGAGACCGGCAAAGCTGGCGGCAACCGCAGCGATGAGGAAGGCGAGCGGAATGGCCGGGCCGGCATAAAGTCCTGCTGCCACACCTGTGAGGGAAAAAAGACCGGCCCCTATGGTTACACCCACTCCAATGGCGATGAGCTGCCACGTCCCGAAGATGCGCTTCAGTCCGGTGGATGGAGGAGTGGAAGAGGTGATGGCCTTTTTGCGCCACAGGGATGACATCATGGGGAAGAAGATCTCATGTCCGGTCGTTTCTGGTCTGCCCCGGATGCGGTATCCTTTGCGGGGAACCGCATCCAGGGTGATCTCTCTTCTATGGAAGAATATTATAAATTTCCACCCTGTTTTGTAGAATTGTTGCGTAGTCTACTTTTCCTGATGCCATAAGCGAAATAGACGCAGAAGCCGACTGCCAGCCAGAGGATCAGACGCATCCATGTGAGCGGGCTCATGGATCCCATGACGATCCCGCAGGAAATGATCCCCAGCAGGGGCACGGCGAACGGCCCGCCCGGCACCTGGAAGCTGCGTGGTGCCTCCGGTGCCCGGAAGCGCAGGGCCGTCACGCCGGCACAGACGATGACGAAGGCGAGCAGGGTGCCGATGGAGGTCATCTCCCCCAACGTGGCGATGGGGACGCAGCCCGTCAGCACGGCGGCCGTTGCCGCAGTGATGATATGGGCCGTCCAGGGCGTGCTGGTGCCTTTGTGCAGTCTGGCAAGGAAGGGGGGCAGAAGGCCGTCATCGGCCATGTTCATGGCAATCCGGCTCTGCCCGATGAGCAGGCCGAACAGCACGGAGATGAAACCGAAGGTGATGCCGATTTTCACCAGCACGGCCATCCATGGCATATGAATCTTGTCCATGGCCGTGGCAACGGGGCTGGGGTCATGGGCGAGGGCACGATAGTCCACCACACCAAGAAGGATGGTGGAGAAAACGACATAGATGACAGCACAGGTCAGCAGGCTCCCCAGAATGCCGATCGGCATGTTGCGCTGGGGGTTCTTCGTGTCCTGTGCGGCGGTGGACACGATGTCGATGCCCACATAGGCAAAAAAGGCCATGCCAGCAGCCCGCATGATGCCGCTGATCCCGAATTCTCCGAATTTCCCCGTATTGGCCGGGATGAAGGGGTGGAAATTGCTGGTATCGACAAAAGGCGTGCAGACGATGATCAGGCCGACGATGACGAGAATCTTTACCAGCACGACCAGCGAGTTGAGACGGACGGAGAAGTTTGTGCCCCGCATCAGCATCAGGGTGATGATGAAGAGAAGCAACATTCCCGGTGCGTTGCACCACGCATGGGCGGTGTGACCATCCGGCATGACGACATCCGTCATTGGTGGTGCAAGCAGTCTCGGGTCAATGATGATGTTCCATCCCTTCAGCAGGGAGGCGATGTAGCCCGAAGCACTGGAGGCGACGGCCGCCGCCCCGACCGTATATTCCAGAATCAGGTCCCAGCCGATGATCCAGGCGACAATTTCACCCAGTCCGGCGTAGGCGTAGGCATAGGCGGACCCGCCGGAGGGCAGCATCCCGGCCAGCTCGGCATAGCAGAGCCCAGCGAAGCTGGCGGCGATGGCGGCGATGAGGAAAGAGATGATGACTGCCGGGCCGGCATTCTGTCCGGCAGCAACGCCTGTAAGGGAAAAGAGACCCGTGCCAACGGTGACGCCAACACCCATGGCGATGAGACGCCAGGGGCCGAACACCCTTTTCAGTCCACTGTTCTGACTTTCTGGAGGGGGGACTTGTTTGGTCTGCCAGAAGGGCAAGGTCATTGGTGGGTCTCTCGCATTTTTTAAACGTAATTAACCTGCGACGATAGACGCGCTTAGCTCTCGCGCCTATAGAAAGAAAAGAGTTTTTTTGCGGGAGATGGATGACAATGTCCAAAAGCACCAATCAGGCCGGTCTGCATTCTTTCTTTCATGCCCCCCTCAAGGAGAGGGATCATGAAGTCAGTGCGATCCTGAATGCCGAGCTTGAACGCCAGCAGGATGGCATCGAGCTGATCGCTTCTGAGAACATGGCGTCTTTCGCCGTAATGGAGGCTCAGGGGTCCGTCCTGACCAACAAATATGCCGAGGGTCTGCCGGGTCGCCGCTATTATGGTGGCTGCGTTGATGTGGACAAGGTCGAGAATCTTGCCATCGACCGTCTGAAAAAACTTTTCGGTGCTGAATTCGTCAATGTCCAGCCCCATTCCGGTGCCAATGCCAATCAGGCGGCCTTCATGGCACTGGCAAAGCCGGGTGACACCATCCTCGGCATGAGCCTTGCCGCCGGTGGCCACCTGACCCACGGTGCAGCCCCGAACTATTCCGGCAAATGGTTCAAGGCTGTGCAGTACGGTGTGCGTGGCGAGGACGGCCTGCTCGATTACGAGGAGATGGAGCGTCTGGCCCGTGAGCACAAACCCCGCATCATCGTGGCGGGCAGCTCGGCCTATCCCCGCGTGATCGACTTCCCCCGTTTCCGCAAGATTGCTGATGAGGTCGGTGCCTATCTGATGGTGGACATGGCCCATTTCGCCGGGCTTGTGGCGGCTGGCCTCTATCCCAGCCCGGTTCCTCACGCTGATATCACGACTTCCACGACACACAAGACGCTGCGTGGCCCCCGTGGCGGCATCATCATGACCAACGATGCGGAGATCGCCAAGAAGATCAACTCTGCGGTGTTCCCTGGTCTCCAGGGTGGCCCATTGATGCACGTCATCGCCGGTAAGGCTGTAGCTTTCGGTGAGGCCCTGCAGGGTGAGTTCAAGGAATATCAGCAGCGTGTGCAGGCAAATGCCCGTGCGCTGGCTGACGAGCTGCTGAAATGTGGGTTCGATATCGTGACGGGTGGTACGGATACTCATCTTGTGCTGGTGGACCTGCGCCCCAAGAAGGTGACCGGCAAGAAGGCCGAGGCCCTTATGGAACGTGCTGGCATCACCGCCAACAAGAATGCCGTGCCGTTCGATCCTGAAAAGCCGTTCGTCACCTCTGGCGTGCGTCTGGGCAGCCCGGCCGCCACGGCCCGTGGTTTCGGTGAGGCAGAGTTCCGTCAGGTGGCTCGCATGATTGATGCCGTGCTGAGCGCTGATGAGAATGATGACGCTACCTTCGAGCGTATCCGCAAGGATGTGAAGGAGCTGTGTGCTCGCTTCCCGATCTATGATCGTGCGTCTGCCTGATCATGTTCAGTTCTGCCGGGGGAGGGCGTGCCAGTCAGCCCCCGGCAGGAAGGCCGTTCTATAGCGTTTCCGTCGTGATGATGCGGATGCGGTACTGGATGTGCTTCTCAATATCCCGCAGGCGGGTCCGTTCTTCCAGCGTGGCGAACGTGACGGCCCGCCCCTGCTTTCCCGCACGGGCTGTCCGGCCGATGCGGTGAATGTAGAGTTCTGGCGTCTGGGGCAGGTCCATGTTCACGACGAGCTGGATGTCGTCAATATCAAGTCCGCGGGCGGCAATGTCCGTTGTCACGAGGATGGACCCGGTCTGATTCTGGTAGCGGTCCAGAGTCTTTTTGCGGTCTCCCTGCGTCTGCCCGCCATGCAGGGCAATGGCCCTGTATCCGGTTTTTCTCAGGAGTTTTGCGACGGAATCGGCTTTCTGCTTCGTCTTCGTGAAGATGATGCTTCGACCCGTTCCGTCTTTGGCTTGTGCTCCTGACCGTTCCAGAAGTGTCAGGAGCAGGGAGTCTTTCTGCGCCTCGGTGATGAACAGGGCCTGCTGGCGGATGCGCCGTGGCGTGACCTCTTCCTCGCCGGGTTCCACCCGCACGGGGTCTTTCGTGACCTGTTTGGCCAGTGTCATGACAGGTTCCGGCAGCGTGGCGGAGCAGAAGATGGTCTGGGGCCGATCGGCGATGTAGGGCACGAGAGCCGTCATGCTGGCGGAGAATTCTTCATCCAGAAGACGGTCGGCTTCATCCAACACCAGATAGATGATGTGTTCCAGTGACAGTTCACCTTTCTCCACGAAGTCCAGAAGACGGCCATGCGTGGCGACGATGATGTCGGCTCCCTGTTCCAGTGAGCGTGCCTGCTGGTCACGGGGCACGCCGCCACAGATGACCCGCGTGCGAAGGGGAAGTTGACGGCCCAGCTGACGGCAGACCCCGGCTGTCTGCATGGCGAGGTCACGGGTTGGCTCTAGGATCAGGACCCGTGGAATGGACCCGGCAGTTCCGTCCTGTTTGAGGCTGGCCAGTTTCTGGAGGGCGGGCAGGACAAAAGCTGCCGTCTTGCCCGTGCCGGTCTGGCCGGGCAGGAGAACGTCACGCCCCGCCAGCAGGGGGGGGATGCCCTGCTGCTGTATGGGGGTTGGTCTGGCCATGCCTGCTTTCCAGGCGGCCTGTGCCAGCTCGTCTGAAAGGCCGAGGTCTGTAAAATCTGTTTGTGTCATGAATGCTGTTCTTGCCAGAAGAGGGATGTCGATGTGATGCACGGGACCATACCCGCAGGAGATCAGGAATGCATGCAGCCATCATAGCTGAAGATTTCGCCGGAATGAGATCCCAGGGGCGAGGGCTGGCAGAGCGGACGGGTTTTTCGTGGGAGTTCCATCCTGTCATCACCAACAGGGGAAGGCTGGTCTCACGTCTGTCCGTCCGTTTCTGGCCGCATTCTCTGGGTCTTTTTGCCCCATTCAGCCTTTCTTCTGCAACCCGTCTCATCATCAGCGTGGGTGGAAAGGGCGGCGTGGCCGGGGCGGCTCTCGGAAAACGGTACGGTCTGCCAGTAGTGCAGATACAGCACCCACGAGTGAAACTCTCTCCCTTTGCTCTTGTCGTGGCCAGTCAGCATGACCGGCTTGAGGGGCCGAATGTGCTTTCAGTCCGTACAGCCATGCATGATGTTACACCGGCCCGTCTGGAAGAAGCTGGCAAGCTGTGGAAGGATCGTATCCGGGCAGGGGCAGAAAAGGTGTTGGGGGTGCTTCTGGGTGGCTCCAATGGGCGGTACAGGTTGGAAGAGGCCGAAGCTGCGGTCCTGTCGGAGAAGCTGGCCGGTTTCATGCAGGTGACTGGTGTTCGCTGCGTGCTGACACCATCCAGACGGACATCACGGCAGGCTTTGGAGGTGCTGCGGGAGCGCCTGATGCCTCTGGGGGGTGTCGTGATGGAAGGAAAAGGGAATGAGAATCCTTATATGGGACTGCTGGCCTGCGCTGATGCTCTGGCTGTGACGCAGGATAGTGTATCCATGATCTCCGAAGCAGTGGCGACGGATCGCCCTGTCTGTATTCTGCCATTGAAGGGCCGGTCTTCAAGGCTTGAGAGGTTCGTCGAGATACTTGAAAAAGAGGGACGTGTGCAGTCTTCTTTAAGAAACGTTTCGTTTTATCCTTGTAAAAGACTTGACGATACTTCTCTGGCAGCAGAAGAAATACATCGCCGTATTCAGTTCAATCAGGAAGGATGACCCAATGCTGGATATCAAGACATTTGGCCCGCAGGGGGGGAACGTCCTTTATAAGGCTTTGTCTCACCCTCTGGTTGTAGAGGGAATGAAAGAGCTGGAGCAGACGCTTCAGCACTGCTCTCTTGCCGTTTATGACCCGGAGGGGTACCTGCCGACAGTATGCGGGCTGTATCCTGCTCTTCAGCCTTCCGTCATCCTGACGCATGATAGCGAGCAGGTCGGGCAGCCTGATGGATTTGGCGGGCAGAAAAAGGCTGTCGTCCACATTGCCGAGATTGATGCGGATGCGGTCCTAGTCCTGTCTTTTGATGATGCCAGGATGCGGTCCCGTCTTGGGGGATTTCTCGGGGGGAAGCCTCTTCATACTCTGGGGGATGCACGGTTGCCGGATAAATTTCTGCCTTACCGGCGGCCTTATCTGGACAAATGCAATTTTGCGACCAATTTTGCCTTTTTCCGGGAGACTGAACAGTTCAGCACCAGGCTGGTTACGGCGAATTATTGGTCGAATTATGGTGCAGAAACAATCCGCTATTGGTTGCGGCTCTTTGATGTTACTGGTCACGTTCTGGCTGAATGGTTTGAGGAGGTGGAAGAGGCTGATGCGGGTGTAGTGATTGACAGCCGCACGGTGAAGAAACAGTTTGGCCTGCCAGATTTTGTTGGACAGCTTTTCATTCATGTCATCGGGGCGAAAGGCCATGATGTCGTGAAATATGCGCTGGACAGTTTTGGCCGGAATGGTGATCCCAGCCTGTCTGTTACCCATGATGCCAATGCCTGGCCTTCCATGCGCTTTGCCACATTGCCAGCTCCAGACGACGAGGAGACGGTCCGCCTCTGGATACAGAACAGTCATGGCACGGCCATTCCGTCAGGGGCGATCACGCTGAACCCGATGGGCGAGGAAGAGCATCGTGCGGTAAGGCAGGTTATCGGACCTTATGAGACGGTCGCTGTTGATGTGGGAGCGTTGTTTCCTGATCTGGAATGGCCAGCCCAGCTTGAACTTCGTTCCGGGCAGCATCTGGTGCGGCCCCGCTACGAGGTTGTGCAGAGGGGCCGGACCCGTATTGCCCATATGAATGTTGAGCGTGCCGACCTGCTGCCGGACCCGGCAATCCGCACGATGTCCCCGTTGCTTGGGCGTGGTTTCGTTCTGCCTTTTCCGGTGCCGGACCCGGCCATCTATACGAGCTTCGTCCAGCCGACACCCATGTCGGAATCCCTGAAAAGCCTGCCGATGAGACTGGACCTGTTTGATGAAGCCGGTCAGAGCTGTGGGAGCCATTTTCTGGGTGATCTGCCCCGCAATCATCAGGGAGCCGTGGCCCTGCATGAACTGATGGACCAGCCGGGCCATGCGGAGCTTGTCTATGATTTCCGGGATGGGGGTGAGGGGGATGGCTGGCCTCATGCGCTGATGCGTTACCGTCATGTCGGGACAGACCATGCTGCCGAGACGAGTTTTGGCGGGCATATTTTCAACACCATGATGACCTGGCGGAATGAGCCGCAGTCCTATGCAGGTCCACCGCCGGGCCTGACCACCCGGCTGTTCCTGAAGCTGGGGCAGAAGCTTGATGGTGTTACCCTGAAAAGCTTCTGCCATCTGATCTATCCCACGTCCCTGCGGGATGGGCGTCAGCCTTCCAGGACCTGTCTGCATCTTCACGCTGCCAATGGGGCTGAAGTGGCGCAGGAGACCATCAGTATTCAGCCTTCCGGTTCCTGGCTTCTGAAGCCTCATGAGCTTTTTGATGCGGAGCTGTTACAGAAGGCAGGAGAGGGGGGGTATGTTCTCATACGGGACCTGACCTGCCGTCTGTTCGGGTATCATGGGCTGGAGAATGGCGTTGGGAGTTTCTCTCTGGATCACATGTTTGGTTTTTGAGAGGGTTATTGAAATAATCTGTACCGTTCTCCCTTATTGCTCTTGCAAGCGTTAGGGGAGAGCGGTATAAGGCGCTCATCCAAAGGGACGGATGCGTAGCTCAGCGGTAGAGCACTGCCTTCACACGGCAGGGGTCACAGGTTCAATCCCTGTCGCATCCACCACGCTTTTTCCCCAGAAAACTGCCGTTTTTCGCTATCCCGAGACAGAGCATCTCTTAGCGATTGACCCAAATTTGACCTAGGTTTAACCGTTTTTGTGGTCATAAGAGTGGGTCAGGGAGAAGCTTGGATGGCTTTTATTGCCCTGTCCGTGGCAGCTCGGAAGAAGCTGAAACGTCGTCTGGAAAAACATGCAGGGCTTCGCCTGCGAGGGAGTGTGACCATAGAAGCGCGCGTTAGCGTCCAGGGTCGGCGTCTCGCGAGGAGTTTTTCTGACAGTTCCGATATTTTCACCAACCTGGATGCCGCCATCGCTTGGCAAGCCGTTCAAAAGGCGTCTCAGGACGTTCCACAAGGTGTTTGCCAGCCAGTCGTTTCACCGCCTGATCCTGTTCCTGTGGAGACTGTTTCTTCGTCTTCCCCCTTTGCCGAATGGACAGTGGCTGATCTTCTGAGAAAGTTTGGGCAGTATCATATCGAACAGGGGAAAGTCAGTTACGTGTCCCATATTTCCTCGTTTCTCAAACGCTGGAAAAATCTTCCCCTTGTGCAGTGCAAGTTGGGCACATTGCGCGCGGTTCATATTCGCCAGTTTCGTGAGAGCATGAAGGAAAGGGGATTATGTGCTGCAACGATCAACAAACGGATCGGGTTGATTGAAGTTGCCATCAATTTTCTGAATCGCGAACACGATGCTGAGCTGACCAACTATGCTTCTTCAGATTACGTCGCCCATATCAAGAATGCCGACAAGCGCCGGAGCCGCCGCGTCAGTGACGAGGAGCTGACCCTCATCCTCCGGCATTTCAAAGGCCCCACAGCCAGACATGCGGCAGCCCTGATCTGTTTCTGCTTCCATCAGGGCACAAGACGCTCAGAGGCCTTCAACATGACCTGGGGCGACGTCGATTTTGACAATCACGCCATTCGCTTTCCCAAACACAAGACGATGAATTACGACCAGGAACTTGGCGGGCAGGTTCGTGTCATGACCGGCAAGGCGCGGGACCTGCTGTTACGGCTCAGGGAGGAGGCAGGCCGTGTTACTGCCTCCCAAAAGGTCTTCAATGCCTATGCGAGAGTGGATGGTTACAGCCTTGCCTTCAGGCGCGCGACCAAAGAGGCCGGACTGGAAGACATCCGCCTGCATGACCTCCGGCATGAGGCCACAACGCGGATTGCTGCCCTCTGTGGTCATAATACTTCCCTCATCAAGCGTGTTACCGGCCATCGGGATGATGCCTCCCTGGCCCGTTATACCCATACAAGCACCAACAGCATAGCCATGCTCATGTCCAGGAATGCCATTCAGCATGAATAACCATGAATGCGCATCCATTTCTTCAACAAACTGCAACGGAAATTTAGGGTAAACTGAAAAAAGTGCTTTTTTTGTAAGTTTATTATTCCATACCTTTGTCTCAAATAAAGATTTTGTCTGAGACAACTGGGGAAAAGCCTTGCCTGGACCTGCCAACAAATATGAAGGGACTGTTTTCCCCGCTGGTATGCGCCAGCGGGGGAAGACGGCCATTCAGGCACGGTTCAGCTTTCAGGGGAAGCGTCATGAGAGAACCTTCTCATCCGGACGAACCCTACAGGACAACCTGAAGACGGCCATGCGCTGGCAGGCTGCACAGAAAGAGGAATTGAAGCTTCGTTCATCCCGGGATCATGGCAGCGTCAAATTTTGCGGAATGACCCTGGAGAGCGGGCTGAGACTACTGGACCTTCATTATCGGGCTGAGAAAAAAACCAGCTATCAGGGCTATATCGCCTTCCTGCTTCAGAACCCGGAGCAATTTCCCCTTCTGCGCATCCCCCTGGAAGACCTGCAACGCAGTGACATCACGAAATTCAGAAAGGACATGCAGGCTCCCTATACGGTGCCTGCAGGGCAAGCCTTTTTACGGGGACGGGCCCGCGTGAAGGGTAAAAGACCACTCAGGGAAAAAACGCGTTCCCGGGCGACGGTCAATAAATACATCAACCTGCTTTCCGTCGTCATTGATCACCTCAATGAGGAGCATGACGCCGATTTTGAAAATGTCGTAAAGACCGTCAGGAAACTCAAGGGCGCTGACAGGAAACGAAAGCACCGCGTTATGGATGACGAGTTTGCCGCCATCCTGTCCCACATCCCCGCGCAGGATGCTTCCGATATCGTGGAATTTTTCACCTTTTCCCTCAATCAGGGCACAAGGCGGCAGGAAACCTTCAATCTGACATGGGGTGATGTCGATCCTGCCAATTACAGATTGACGCTTCCCCATCCCAAGGCTGATTGCAAAACCAAGCCCTTAAGGGTATTCGTTGAAGGACTATTGCCCTCGCATCAACTTTTGAGGCCTACATTGAATCAGACGTCCCACAGCAGCCTTGTTTCCTTCATCTGGCGCATTGCCGACGATTGCCTCCGCGATGTGTATGTACGGGGCAAGTATCGCGATGTGATCCTGCCGATGGTTGTGCTGCGCCGCCTTGACACGTTGCTTGAGCCGACCAAGGACGCCGTTCTGAAAGAAGTCCGGTACCAAAAAGAAAACATTGACGCGACGGAGTTGGACGATGAGCCGCTCAAGGAGGCCTCTGGTTACGTCTTCTTCAACACCAGCGAGTGGACCTTAAAGAAGCTGTACAACACCGCCACCAACAACCGGCAGATCCTCCTAGCTAATATTGAGGATTACCTCAACGGCTTCAGTGACAACGTCAAAGAGATCATCCGTCGCTTCAAACTGTTCGAACAGATGCGCTATATGGCGGAGAAGCAGGTGCTTCTCGACGTCATTGAGAAATTCGTCTCCCCCTGGATCAACCTGACCCCGAATGAGATGGAGGATCCGGAAGGCAACACGCTTCCGGGTCTTTCTAACCTAGGTATGGGATACGTCTTTGAGGAACTGATCCGTAAGTTCAACGAAGAGAACAACGAAGAGGCGGGGGAACACTTCACCCCGCGCGAGGTGATCCACCTCATGACGCACCTGCTTTTCGACCCGATAAAAGGCCCTCTGCCCCAGATCCTGACGATTTACGATCCGGCTTGCGGCTCGGGCGGCATGCTGACCGAGGCTCAGAACTATATCACGGACGCAGATGGCCCTTTCCATGCCCAAGGGGACGTTTACCTCTATGGCAAAGAGATCAACGACGAGACTTACGCGATCTGCAAATCCGACATGATGATCAAGGGCAATAACCCTGAAAACATCCGCGTGGGTTCCACCCTTTCTACCGATGAATTCTCCGATGACCGTTTCGACTTCATGCTGTCCAACCCGCCCTATGGCAAAAGCTGGAACAGCGAGGTGAAGTACATCAAAGACGGCAAGGACGTCATTGATCCCCGTTTTAAAGTCGAGCTGGCCGATTACTGGGGCAAGGTCGAAACGATGGATGCCACCCCGCGCTTACCGGATGGCCAGCTGCTGTTCCTGATGGAGATGATCAGCAAAATGAAACCCACCAGCGCCAGCCCTCTGGGCTCGCGCATCGCGTCGGTCCATAACGGCTCCAGCCTGTTCACTGGGGATGCGGGCAAAGGGGAATCCAACATCCGCCGCTTTATCATCGAAAATGATATGCTGGATACCATCATCCAGCTGCCCAACAACCTGTTCTACAACACCGGCATCACCACCTATATCTGGCTCCTGTCCAACGCCAAGCCCGAGGCACGGCGCGGGCGGGTCCAACTGATTGACGCCAGCCTCATGTTCCGCAAGCTGCGCAAAAACCTTGGCGACAAGAACTGCGAGTTTTCGGACGAACATATCCAGCAGATCACCGAGGCCTTCCTGAACTTCGCCCCTGTCGAGCGCCAGATCGACGCGGCGGGCGATCCGCAGGGCATCGCCGTGCAAGTCTTCGACAACGCGGATTTCGGCTATCACAAAGTCACCATTGAACGCCCGGACCGCCGCCGTGCGGGTTTCAGCGCTGAACGCCTCGCCCCCCTACGCTTTGATAAGTCCCTGCGCGAGCCCATGGAATGGCTCTACGACGAACACGGGGATCAGGTCTATCAACCGGGCTTTTTAAAGGAGAAGGCCAAGCAGATCACCGCGTGGTGTGAGGAAGCCGGGCTACCCCTGAACGCCAAGGCCAAGGCCAAGCTGCTCGACACCAACTACTGGGTCAAGCTGCGCGACCTGCTGGCCACGGCGACCCAGATCATGGGCGATGTGGGCCTTGAGGAGACCGGCGACTTCAACGCCTTCCGCAAGGCGGTCAACGCCGCGATCAAGGCGCGCAAGATCAAGCTGGCCGTGACCGAGAAGAACGCCATCCTGAACGCCGTCAGCTGGTACGACGAGACCGCGCAAAAGGTCATCGCCAAGAAACACAAGATGACCGACGCAGAGGTTGAGGATCTGGCCACGCATCTGGGCTGTGCGGCGGAGGATCTGGCTGATTTCGGTTGGTACCGGCAGAAGGATGGCAGCTACCTGACCTATGAGAGCACTGCAGAGCTGCGCGATGAGGAAAGTGTGGCCCTAAAGGATAACATCCACCGCTACTTCTTGACGGAGGTGAAGCCGCATGTGGAAGAAGCCTGGATCAACCTAGACAGCGTGAAGATCGGCTACGAGATCAGCTTCAACAAGTATTTCTATCGCCACAAGCCGCTGCGCAGCCTTGAAGAGGTGACGCAGGACATTCTGGCCCTGGAAGAAAAAGCCGACGGGCTGATTGCAGACATTCTGGGTGTCGAGGTCGCGACCAAGCTGGAGCCGTCGGAATGAACATCGCGGCATATCCGAAGTATGACAGCTATCAGGAGGTCAAAATCTCTTGGTGCGAAGAACTTCCTTCGCACTGGACGACCCAGCCTATCAGAAACCTATTTACAGAAAGCCGTCGCAAGAACGGCGATGGTAAGAACAAAGACTATCTGTCGCTTATGGCTAATCGGGGGATCATTCCCTACTCGGAGAAGGGCGATGTAGGCAACAAAATGCCAGCTGACCTCAGCGGCTGCAAACTCGTCGACGTTGACGACTTCGTATTGAACAGCATGAACTTTGGTATTGGCTCGTTTGGCGTGTCGAGCCTCAAAGGCGTATGCAGTTCAGTCTATGTAATCTTGAAGGCGAATAATCCAGCATCAATTAAGTACTACGAGCGGATTTTTCAGCACCCTCAGTTTCAGACATTTTCGCAGTCCCTTGGCAACGGCATTCTTGCGCACCGTTGCGCAATCGGCTGGGATGAATTGAAGAACGCTCACTTTCCCGTGCCACCCGTCGAAGAGATCCAGGCCATTGCGGCGTTTCTGGATGGGAAATGCGCCACGATTGACGAGGCGGTGCGGATCAAGGATGAGCAGATCAGGCTCTTGGCCGAGCGCAGGCAGATCCTGATCCAAGAAGCCGTCACTCGCGGCCTGAACCCCGACGCCCCCATGAAGGACAGCGGCATCGACTGGATCGGCCAGATCCCCGCGCACTGGGAGGTGAAGCGCCTAAAGGATGTATCTCGCTCAGTCAAAACGGGGAGGACACCTTCTTCAAGCTCAGTTATGGACTACTTCGAGGGCGGCACCATTCCGTGGTATACTCCCGGTGACGTTCAGGACGGCGGCGTTTTCGGCGCGAGCGAAAAACGCCTGTCCCCAAGCGCTATTTCTCACGGGCATGTAGATCTGTTCCCCGAAAACTGCATTTTCTTCATCGGGATCGGTGGAACACTTGGAAAAGCGAACATCAGCCGCGTACCCGCCAGTTGCAACCAGCAGTTTAACGTAATCGCACCGAACAAGGATATCGTCCCGGATTGGCTCTTGGTCTGGCTCAACGTTTCCCGCGACGTGGTTTTCAACCAGACCGACTACACGACAATGCCGATCATGAACCAGTCGAAGACGAAGCGCATTCCACTTCCTGTACCGCCCTTGGGCGAGCAGGAAGAAATTCTCGGAACTCTGAGGGACAGGCGAGCAAAAATTAACGCGGCCATTGCCCTCAAAAAATCCCAGATCACCGCATTGCGGGAATACAAGGCAAGTTTGATCAACGCGGCGGTGACTGGTAAGATCAAGGTATTGTAAACGCCCGGCCCCTCGACGGGGCGGGGTAGAAACTTATTTGAAAGCAACGCCATGAATATCGCGGTCAGCAACACCAAGGAAATCGCCCTCGAACAGGCCATCGAGAGGCAGCTTTGCGGTGCGAGCTCCGAAGAGCTGGCCGCCGGGGCCATCGCCTCTGGCCCTTTCCGCATCGGCCAGCCCTCTGATTTCGACGCGACCCTCGCGCTCGACCGCGCGAAGTTTTGGGAGTTCCTCGAAGCCACCCAATCCAAAGACCTCGACAAGCTCAAGCAGCACAACCCTGCCGACTGGCAGGCCAAGATCACCGGCCAGCTCGACAAGCTGATCAAGTCCAAGGGCCTGCTGCACGTCCTGAAAAAGGGCCTACCCGTCGACAACGCGCATTTCCACCTGATGTATCCCGCTCCGCTGGCCAGTTCAGCGCAAAAAGTCCACGACAACTTCGCCGCCAATATCTGGAGCGTGACGCGGCAGGTTCATCACAGTACCGCCAACCCGAATGAATCGGTGGACATGGTGGTGTTTTTGAACGGGCTGCCGCTGGTGACGCTGGAGCTGAAGAACGCTTGGACCCACCAGACCGCCCGCTACCACGGCCAGAAGCAGTACCGTGAGCGTGATACAAACCAGACCCTGCTGCGCTTTGGCCGCGTGCTGGTCCACATGACCGTCGACACCGACGAGGTGTGGATGGCGACGAAGCTGGCGGGAGCCTCGACCTTCTTCCTGCCGTTCAACAAGGGGCACAACGAGGGCGCGGGCAACCCGCCGAACCCGAATGGCCACAAGACGGCCTACCTGTGGGAAGAGGTTCTGCAACCGCAGAGCCTTGCCGGGATCATCCAGCATTTCGTCCTGCTGGAGGGCAAGAAGACCGACCCGCTGGCGAAGAAGACGCTGATCTTCCCGCGATATCACCAGCTGAATGTGGTCCGAAAGCTGCTGTCCCACGCCGCTCAGACGGGCGTAGGGCATAAATACCTGATCCAGCACTCTGCCGGCTCGGGAAAATCCCACAGCATCACCTGGGCCGCCTACCAGCTGATTGAGACCTATCCGGCGACGCTAGATCTGCCCGGCGCCAAGGCGCTGGACGCCCCGCTGTTCGACAGCGTGATCGTCGTGACCGACCGCCGCCTGCTAGACAAGCAGCTGCGCGACAACATCAAGGATTTCTCCGAGGTCAAGAATATTGTGGCCCCGGCGCTGAAGTCCTCGGACCTGAAGACAGCGTTGGAGAACGGCAAGAAGATCATTATCACGACCATCCAGAAGTTCCCCTTCATCATCGACGGCATAGAGGATTTGGGCAACAAGCGTTTCGCAGTGATCATCGACGAGGCGCACAGCGGCCAGAGCGGCATCGCCAGTGACAAGATGAATCAGGCAATGGGCGGCGACCCAGATGAAGATAACGCGCAGGACAAGATTGTGGCGGCCATGCAGGCCCGCAAGATGCGCGGCAATGCGTCCTACTTTGCCTTTACCGCGACGCCGAAGCCGATCACTCTGGAAAAGTTCGGTGAGCAGCAGCCGGACGGCCGCTTCCGCCCGTTCCACCTGTACAGCATGAAGCAGGCGATCGAGGAGGGCTTCATCCTCGACGTGTTGGCGAATTACACGACCTACAAGGGCTATTACGAGATTCAGAAGTCCATTGAGGACAATCCCCTGTTCGACACATCCAAGGCGCAGAAGAAGCTGCGCGCCTATGTCGAGCGGAGCCAGCAGACGATCAACACCAAGGCCGAGATCATGGTCGAGAATTTCATCGACAAGGTTGTCAACCCCAAGAAATTGCGCGGCAAAGGCAAAGGGATGATCGTAACCCAAAATATCGAGGTGGCGATCCGCTACTACAAGGCCGTACAGGCAGAGCTTGCCAAGCGCGGTTACCCGTTCAAGGCGCTAATTGCCTTCTCGGGCGAGAAGGAAGTCGATGGGGTCAATTACACCGAGAGCGAGATGAATGGCGTACCTGAGGACAAGACCCGCAGCGAGTTTGACAAGGATGAATTCCGCCTGCTGATCGTCGCAAACAAGTATCTCACCGGTTTCAACCAGCCGAAGCTCTGTGCGATGTACGTCGACAAAAAGCTGCAGTCGGTTCTGGCAGTCCAGGCCCTGTCCCGTTTGAACCGGTCCTCCCCCAAGCTAGGCAAACGGACGGAGGATCTGTTTGTTCTCGACTTTTTCAACTCGATCGAGGACATCAAGGCTGCCTTCGACCCGTTCTTCACGGTGACGACCTTATCTGAGGCGACGGACGTGAACGTCTTACACGAGCTGAAAGCAGCTTTGGATGATGTCGGCGTCTACGAATGGTCAGAGGTGGAGGAATTCTGCAAAAGGTTCTTTGACGGCGAAGATTCCGAGAAACTCAGCCCCCCGATTGACGTGGCTGCCGAACGTTTCAACACCGGCCTGGAACTGGAAGACCCGGAGAAGATCGACTTCAAGATCAAAGCGAAGCAGTTCGTGAAGATCTACGGCCAGATGGCTGCAATCGTGCCGTTCGAAGTGGAGGCTTGGGAGAAGCTCTTCTGGTTCCTGAAGTTCCTGGTCCCGAAGCTAAGCATCAAGGACCCGAATCAGGATGCGTTGGATGATCTTCTCGAGGCCGTTGACCTTTCGTCATATGGGCTAGAGCGGACAAAACTAAACCAGACCATCGGCTTGGACTCTTCAGAAGCAGAGCTAGATCCACAGAACCCCACCCCCCGCGGCTATCGCGAAGGAGAGGTGCAGGAAGACCCGTTGGAAGAGATCATTCGCAGCTTCAACGAACGTTGGTTCCAAGGCTGGAGCGCCACCCCGGAAGAACAACGGATCAAGTTTCTGAACATAGTTGAAAGTGTTCAGGCACATCCCGATTTCGAGAAGAAATTTGATGAAAATTCTGATCCCTACAGCCGTAACTTGGCATTTGAAAAAATTATGAAAGAAGTCATGCTAAAACGCCGGAAAGAGGAGTTGGAACTCTACAAGCTTCACAATCAGGACGAGGCGTTCAGATCTGCACTATACCTAAGCGTCAAGGAGGCGCTGACAAAGAGCCTGCGCTGACAATGACTGAAGCGTGCCTGCCCAGACTTCGGCGACAATAAATGCGTCTAATGGACTCGAATTGACCTCCTCCACCTATTGTCTCTCGATCATAACCAGGGTCTGTCAGTTTGATATTGTTGGTCGGCAGGTTGATCGAATGACAAGCACGTCTGGCTCTGTGCCTTTAGGCCACTTGCGGCACAGGCCCCGGTCCTTTTAGGCTCAAAGGACCGCTTTTTGCCGCCGTGCCTTGGGTCAGGGGCAGAGCTGCGGGACGGTAGCGATCCTGCGTCAGGTTGACGCAGGCCCGGAAGATGAGGAAGTGACAGACAAGTTCTCCTGGTCAATCTTTGGCCAGCGTTCCTCCGGGATGGATGAATGGCGGCTCTGGCTTAAATGCTGCTACCGCCATGCCGCTGTGGCGCAGGTCGGCTTTCCGCCCAAAGTCGTCATGGTTTACGCCTTCAAGAAAAGTGTCGGATAGCTCACAGCTTCCACAGTCTGCCTAAGGTTTGCTGTTGTAATACCAGAGAGATATGTCGTAGCCCCCTGACTCTTATGGCTGGCTTCATGACCAAGGAGAGCATCAATCCAAAGCTCTCTCAGGTCTCCAGCCTGATTGCGTAAGCGGGTAGATACAGTGTGCCGGAAACTATGAAAGGTCATGGCGGCAGGCAGGCCTACGGTCGTTTTGAACTTCGAGAAATTCCGGCCAAAGTCTGTGCCACGCGGGCCGCTTTGGGGTGTTTTCAGTTCAGAAAACAGGAATTTTTCACCGTCTTTCCTGAAGTCCAGAATGCCCCATTCCAGCAAGACACTATGGATAGGCACGTTCCGGGTGCCTGCTTCCGTCTTGGGTGTCCACTTGTCTGCAGGGTGAGGGCGGATAAGGAAGCAGGGAATACCGTCAACCTCCTGAATGTCCTCATTCCGTAGGTTGCAGATTTCTCCCAGCCGCATACCGCTATAGGCAGCAACCAGTGTGATGCCTGCAAAGGTCGCCTGTGAGATGGTGCTGCACGTCCATGGTGAAGACGAGAGTAGGGCCAGTTCATCATCTGTCCATGCCCTGCGTGGATTGCGTTTGGTCAGGTCAAAGTCCCAGTTGCTCCATGGGTTCTTCTCTGCAATTTCGCGCCGGAGTAGCTGGTTCCACAGAGCTGAGAGCCTCATAAAGTGGTTCTTTACGCTCTTGCCGCTGAGGGTCGGCAGGTCAAACTCCTGCGCCCGTTCGACCTCAGTATTTAAATCCAAGTCCTGTTTGCCTTTGGCGTAGGAGGTCGGCAAGGAGAAAAGCAGGTCTCTAAACTCCCCAGCCACGCGCCCGGTAATCTCTTTAATCGGCTTATCGCCGAAAGCCTGTACAAACAGCGCCACGGTGCGGGCGGTTTCTTTCTTGGTGGCCTCACTCTTCTGGCTGTCTGCCAGCAAGGCAAGCTGAAGGGCTTCTGTCAGGCGCGGAGAGGTTGGGACAACTGGAGACGGTGTAGGAGATGCCAACTGATGGGACGGTGGTACTGCACCGGGGGCCTGAGACAAAGCTGGGCCTGTCTGGAACAGTTTGATCAGCGTTGCATGAAGCCGGTCTATCTCTTCGGTCTTGCGGGCAAGACTGGCTTTGTCCTGCGTCGTGCCCGTGATCATGTCCTTGCGCAGCTTTATCATGCTCTGGTTCACCTGTTCCAAAGCCTGTGAGGAATAGTCGATGAAAGCCTTTGTTCTCAGCAGGTCTTCATAGCGGCTCATGCTGGCGCGGTAGCGTTCAAGTCTGAGTTGCTCTGCGGCATTGTGTTCGTTGGTCTCTATGACCTCGTTCTGCTTTTTGATGATGTCTTGATAAAGGGCCAGAAGGTCGTCTTTGGTGATGGGCTTCTTCTGGGCTGGATCAGTCATGAGGCGGGCCGTTCTAAATAGTGCACTGGTCTGGGCATGGAGGGCCATGGCAGAGAGACGGGCTTCTGATTTGTTCCCTGTCTTAAGGGAAATCCAGAATTCAGTTTTGCCGAAGAGGGGCCGTAAGGCAACGGGGACGGCACGGCGGAAATGGTAATGGGTGCCCACGAGAGCCAGCATTGGGAACTTCTCCATTTTGGAGAAGGACTATGGAGAAGCGGGTTTACACTTCACTGCTTTCAGGATTTCTTAATAAAATCAATACGTTAAGGTATGCGAACTGCGGGACTCGAACCTGCATCAACCCGTAGTGACACTTTTCTAACTTATTGAAATGGCGTAGAGAATATAATGAGCTGTCTTCCAATTAGATTTTTCTTTTTAACATTGGTGAAGCATTCTGGGAAGATGTAGGCATGGTTGGACCCGGTTTTGTGCGAAATACTTTTTCCCCGTGCATTCCAAGAATATTTACATACCAGTCGAATGATACATCAATGTCATTGACGTTCAGAACAAGATGATCGATCGCTATAACGGATAAGGCGGACATAATACGTCTCCATGTTCGTGAGGTGGGGGGTTCTAAAAACCTTTGTCTGACTTTTCTTGTGCCTGATTTCAGGCTTTTGATGTGTTGATTTTCGCTTTGGGTTTTGAGCAGAGCGAGGGGGGCACGCTCTGTATTGCTACGCGCTCGTGTTAATCCGCTCCAGGAGGAGAAAGCGGCGCATATTATAGACGATATTGACCAGCCCGACCTTCATGGTGGCCCGCGTTATGCCTACGGTTCGGACAAACAGCCCCGTCTGTGATTTCTGATCGGCAAAGACATGCTCGACACGCGACTGGATAACGGATTTTCCTGCATTGGATCTCTGGATATGGCATGGCATAGGCTTGAGATGCGGCTTTTTCCTGTGAACCTTCGAGACAACGCCCTGCTTTTCCATGAAGGCTTCATTGGCTTTTGAGCGGTAGGCTGTATCCGCCCAGACATCAGACGCCGTATTGCTGCGATCAAGAAGTCCCTCACGTAGATCCGCCTTCTCCGCACTGGTATTGCGCTGCTTTGGAGCCGCTACCAGCGTAGCATCCAGGATCTGACCTGACATCGGCAGATAACCGGCATTCCGCAGGGTCGTATCAAAGCGGTTGAACAAAACATCAATGGCTTCCGCCTGTGTCAGACGCTCACGAAACAGCCATACCGTTCTGGCATCAGGTACACGGTCCGACAGTCCCAGACCTAAAAAGCGCATGAAGGAGAGACGGTCGTTGATCAGCTATTCTGTCCGTTCATCGGACAGATTGTTGAGTGTCTGGATCAACAGGATCTTGAACATCAGCACCAGATCAAACGGCGGACACCCGCCTTTGCTCCCGTTTGAATAGGCCAGTGCTCTGTCCAGCTCCGGCGGAACACCTCAAAATCCACAATCCGAGAAAACGCTTCTCCTCATTCCTCCAACCAGAACCGGGAAAATGGAATCACAGCGTAGGCCTCAATACCAAGAGGTTTTTAGAACCCTCCATGCACATGATCGGCCCTGTTTTCTCGTACACTCGGCACAGCCAGGTCCGCATTACGTGACTTTGCTGATTTCTCTGTTCAAGCTTAATCATAATGCCTTGGTGAGGGCGCGTCATCCTGCGTAGCAATGACACGTTATCGGCCTGCGGGATCAGTACTGCTGCTGAATTGTAGCGGCCCATCAGCTTTAGTCTGGTGAGTTCTCAATTGGTTTGCAAGTTTGTTTTTTATTGTCTTAGGTTCGTCCAAAAGCTTGACCCAGAAGCGACCCAGATTTATAAGCTTTTTCATCCTTTTAACCATGGTGTGTTTGTCTTCGGGATTAGCTGTAACACTAGAGAAACTTGGGTTTTTTGAAGATAAAGAAGCGTGTGGGACCGGCCTTCACACGGCAGGGGTCACAGGTTCAATCCCTGTCGCATCCACCATGGATTTCCCGGAAAATGTTGTTTTGCTGTGAGCGACGAAGTGTTCTTCGCTGCAGGTGGAAGAGCTGCCGGTTGGAAGTCGAATGCTGAACGAGCGGCAAGCTACCGTCCCTCAGGGGGTCTCTATCCTGCCACGAGGCCGGGGATAGAGACCGGGCCGTCATGGGGTTGTCAGTCCCATTCCTTGTCCTGCATTTTCCGGATTTCGGGGATGATCTCCTTGGGGGAGACGTTCCGGGCTTTGGAGTGGTCATCCAGTATCACGTCCACCATCTCGGAGATGTCCCTGTCGGGGTCAATCTGAGGCTTGGTGAATTCAAGGTCTTCGTGAGAAACGAGGCTTTCTTCCGGGCAGTACCAGTTCTTGTGCGCTTCGACCATCCGGTCATTGAAGCCAGTCTCGTAAGGCCCAGGGTTGATGCAGGCTACGGAGACACCGAGGTCTTTCAGTTCATTGCGAAGGCTGCGGGCTGAGGTTTCCAGAGCATGTTTGGAGGCACAGTAGGCACCCGTGAAGGGGCCTGTGATGACGCCAGCAATGGAGCTGATGAAAACGATCCGCCCCCGTTTCCTCTTTGCAAAGCGACGGATGAAGGGGTGTGAGACCTCCATTGTTGCAAAATAGTTGACCTCGAACTGACGGCGCAGGACAGGCATTGGCATGTCGGCCAAGGCACCGCCTTCACCGATGCCGGCATTGTTGACGAGAATGTCAACGTCGTGCCGGGCCAGATAGGCACGGTCAACGGGGTCCGTAATGTCAGCCTTGATGACGGACACAGTCACTCCTGCTTCCTTGGCGGCTTCTTCTAGGCAGTTCATCTGGCTGTGCAGATGAACTGCCCCGATGACACGATGGCCGCGCTTTGCCAGTTCGATGCTGAAACGCAGGCCGAGTCCACTGCCTGCGCCTGTGACCAGAATTTTTCGCACTTCATTTGTCATTTCTGGATGATCCTTTGGTTGAATCGGAGCTGACTTCGGACAGCCCTACGATGGGATCCTTGACAAAGACTTTGTCTTTATCAGGACGGTTGGTTGACAGCCCTATGAAAAGGGAAGGGGGGCTGCTACTGCCCGGTTGGTAGATGTCACCACCGGGAAGGAAGCAGTAGGGGGCGTCCAGAAGCGAGACATGACCAAAATTGGAGAGACCAGCAATAACGCTGTCACTGGGCATCCGGAATACATAGCTGGTATATGCCTTGCGGCCGCTGAGACTGAGGCTGACGGGTAGGATGTCGCCGTAGGTCAGGAACAGGAGAGCTGCCCGACAGAGTCAAGAATCTCCAGACATGAGGAGGCTTGGTGCTCTTTGAGGAGGTTTTCGAGAAACCCCCATAGATATGAGATCATCTGCCCGTTCATGAGGTAATGCTTTCTCTTTATGATTATGAGGTGGTGTGTGCGCCGTTTTCACGCCTGAAGACCTTTGCGAAGGCAGAGTGACAAACTAGACTCCATCTTACCGTAGGATTGAAAATATAATTTTTAGTTATCTTCTGGAATGTTGAACTATTTTTCATGTCATGTGTCTTGATGCGTTTGTTATGCTCGTACACTGAGGGGAGGGGCTTCATATATTCAGGTGCCGTCTTGGTTCAGGACGCTTCATGATTTCTACCTGTCACTGCCGGGTATGTCGGATGGGTTTCCCGTTTGTTCAGAGAATGATCGATTGGGGAATGATGCTGGCCCAGTCAGCCGGGAGTATCTTCACGCCATCTAAGAAGCGCATTTTCAGTACGCAATATGCGCTCTCATCTGGGTCTTCTCCTGTCAGGCAGAAGCTTAGAAACAGGCCACGGGCAGAGTCTGTCAGGTTTTCATCAAATCCTCTGGGGGGGGGATAGATCACCTTGATGCCGAAAGAGAGTTCCTGTGAAGGTTTACCATCTAGGGCTGCCATCTTCCTGCGGGTGAGAATTCCATCAGGCAAAGAGCGGCCTCGCAGGCAATATTCGGGCTTACAGCAAGCGAAGGGCTTCCGTCGGATGGGGGAGCGGAGCTTGTTTTGCTGCGGCAAGGACGTCCTGCATGGAATGCTTGGCTCTGTTTGGCACGTAAACACGTTGACCGTTCACTTTCCACCATGAACCTGTATGGGCGGTGTGAAACATAAGCAGGGCCAAGATGACACTCAGAAAAAAATCTATTCTTCATGGGAGCAGATGCAAAACAGAGCCAGAAAGCCCAGCGGAAGGCGGGTGGCCAGTAGTCGATGGCCACGTTCCGGGTGATGTAGGTCACGTTGACGGTCTGGCTGTCCGTCAGGATGACAGGGCGCAGCACTGTGCCCCCAGCCTTGCCCATGCCCTCGCCAAAACTGTCCCGCTGGTCGAACATCTTCATGCGCTGGTCCACGGGCCTGACGGTTTTTCCGTCATCGACCCGCAGAACCCGCACGCTGTCCTCCGGCATGAGGATTTCATACCGCCATAAAGGGCTGTCACTGGCCATAGCCGTGCCTGTTCCCAAGCAGCGGGGCCACTGCCATGTGTAGGCTGGTCCGCCAAAGCTGGCCGGATGGGCCAGCAGGCCAAGTAGCACATCGTCATAATAGGCGGCGCAGACACTGCCTCCACGGAGCCATCATCAAACGCCGTGATGCCGCTCTGCGTGCCGAGGCGCATCAGTGCCCGCCTGCACAGGTCAATGGCTGTCGTCATGGCGTGACTTACCTTTTGGAGGCTGTCTTCTTGCCAGCCTTCTCATCGGCAGTCGGTTCATCAGCTTTGGCCGCAGGAAGGTCTTCATGCCGGGGCGGCACATCGTCAGGACTGGTCAGATGTTCCTGCTGGGAAGGAGCCCCGTCAGGACGGGTCAGGTCTTCCTGAAAGGCCCGGCTGCTCACGTCCCTCTGGGCCAGCTGGCCAGCCTTTTCTTTGGCGGAACGGGCCTCATCATCCAGCGGCTCCAGATTGAAGCCGGGGATGCCTGCATAATCCACTTCCTCATCAACGGTCAGAAAATGACCGTTGATGAAGCTGTTCTGGATGACACGATATCTTGCCATGATCGCCTCAGGCCACGTAGTTCTTGGGGTAGGCGATCTGGGCGGGGACATCGAGATTGATGCCAGCCGTTACCGTGCAGGATGTCATGGTATGTGCCTGGAAGATAGGGTGATCATGCGTAGCCTGTATCTGAGGGATTGAACTGTCCTGTTGTGGTCCCCACCTTCAAAGATGGTTGATGTCTGCAAGTGGATGGAGGGGTTTTATGCTGTATACGCACGTTGTCATCGGGACGAATGATCTGCCACGGGCCAAGGCTTTCTACGATGCCCTTTTCAACGTTCTTGGAGGGCAGGCCCTTGGGGAACTGATGGGTAAGCTGCTTTACGAGAAGGATGGTCAGATGTTCATGGTTGGGCGTCCCATTGATGGGCAGCCTGCCACAGCTGCGAATGGCTTTACCCTTGGTTTTGCCCTTTCGAGCGTGGAGGCGGTGGAGGCTTGGCACAGGGCTGGTGTTGAGCATGGTGGAACCGCAATAGAAGACGCACCTGGCGTGCGGACCATCGGAGGCAGGAAATATTTCATGGCCTATCTCCGGGACCCCGATGGCAATAAGCTTTGTGCCCGTCACGATATGTGAACGTGGGATAATTGCAGGGGGGCGGGAATTACTGCGAGTCCCGTGGGTATGATTGATTGGATCATACGAGGCTCCTGTGTATGTGAGGTTTTTTCTTTTCCTTCAGTGTGTTCTGATGAAGGAAAACAGGAGGAGATAGCCATGTCTTTATCATCCAGGCTGGCCCGTATGTTTCTGCTGGGAGGAATGGCCATTGGGGCCTGTACTTCTTCCATAGGGTTCGCTGCTTCGGGAAATACCACGGCTCAGCAGGGAGGGCTGAAGCAGATAACGGCGCCGTTTTCTGGTTCTGTGAGTCCTGCAGGAGCGGTGGAGGACAACAGTACGGGGAAGATCATCGGAGAAGTTGATCGGACCGGTGTCGTGTATGACAATACGGGCACGGTGGTAGGGTCGATCGATTCGAAGGGAATCGTACGGAATGCCAAGGGGGTGGCTGTGGCTCAGGTTGCACAGAACAATCGTCTTGCCGGGATAGCGTTTCTTCTGGGCAGGTAAGTTCTGTTCTCTGATTTGCCCTGCCCGGTTTATGGGGCAGGGTGAGTCCGTGCCATTTCGGACAGAATGTCCGTGATGTCTTTCTGTACTTTTTCAAAATGGCGGTTGGGTTGTAACGTCTGCAGGTTCAGGTAGCAGGCACGGTTGATTTCCACCTGCAGGGTCTGCTGATTTTCTTCCATCTGGCCGTATCTGCCCGTTATGTAGCCGCCCGAGTAGGGTGTGTTTCGCTGGACATGGTACCCTTTCTCGAGAAAAAGGTGCTCCACTAGGCTGATAAGTCTGTCGGAGCAGGTTTTCCCATGCCTGTTCCCCAGGACGACATCACAGGGGCGGGACTGTGCCAGTGGTGGCATGGAATGGATGTCCAGCAGGATGGAAGCGCCAAACTGTGCGTGCAGTGTTTTCTGCGTCTGCTGGAGCGCTGTATGGTATGGCTCCCAATATTGTGAAAGGCGATGTCCCGCCTCTTCGAGAGGCAGGCAATAGCGGTAGATACTCTTGCCTGGCGATGTGCAGCGGGGAATGACACCATAACCTGCGCTGACTTTCGTGCTGAGGATGAGGTCCTTCTCAATGAGAGGAGGAGAAAACATGGTGGCATCCAGTTCTCTCCAGTCCCGGTTTACATCGCAGAAACTGCGAGGAAACAGGGCCTGCACGAGGCTCAGGCCATTCTCAGGGGCATATTGAAGGAGCTGATCGGTAAATCGGTCCTCCATGCGTTCCAGCTCTGTCATGGGCAGGACGGCCATTTCCAGGAAATGCTGGGGGTAATTGCGCCCTGAATGTGGAGAGGAAAGCAGGAAGGGTGTCCGCTTCCGGCAGGAAGGAAGATGGATCCCGACAGTGGAAGACGGGCGGGCAGTGTTGGTGCATGGAAGTTTCTGATTTTTTTTCACAATAAAGGCTTGCCACAATCCATAGGCTGAGGTAAACACCATTTCACACCAGACGGGGGCGCATAGCTCAGCGGTAGAGCACTACCTTGACATGGTAGGGGTCACAGGTTCAATCCCTGTTGCGCCCACCACCCCTCTGGTGATTACCTCCCTGAAAATATGCTTGAAGTGCAGGTGGCTGTATAGCCATCTTCTTTCTATTCTAGCGAAAATTTCACTTAGCCTGTAGATTTTCTGGTACGCGCAGAGAATGTGTATTGGTGTGGAAAGGAAGAGACCATGTTCCTGAGTCATATTGTTGTGGGATCGAACGATCTGGAGAAGGCCAAGGCGTTCTATGATGCCCTGTTCGGTGTCATGGGAGCTGATTTCTGCCCGCAGGATAATCCGGACAGGATCGTGTACCAGAAGGATGGGCAGATATTCATCGTCACACGTCCGATCAACGGGGAGGCTGCTACGGCTGCCAATGGCGGTACGGTTGGTCTCGGCCTGTCGTCTCCCGAGGATGTACGCAGGTGGCATGAAGCTGGCATCAGGGCAGGGGGAACAGCTGTTGAAAATCCGCCAGGTGAGCGTGTGGTGATGGGCATGAAGCTTTATCTGGCCTATCTTCGTGACCCAGATGGAAACAAGCTCTGTGCGTTTCATAAAATGTAACGGGTAATTCAGACCGGATTATTCGGTTTTCGTGAAATGGCCGCATCTCCTAGAACGGGGGATGCGGCCATTTTTGTTCATGCCATGATAAAAATGCAGCCCATCCATACAGTTGCCATGATAAAACTGGACTGCGCCTTATCTGATTTTAACTTATTGTAAAATAAGAATTTTATTTTTAAGATAAATTTTATTTATTGCCTTTCTTGCCTTCAAAAATAATTCCTTTCCCAAGGTTAATTGCAATTATCCCGTCTGGAGTCTTAACTTCGGGGAAACGAAGCGGGAAGCAATGGAATTTTCCGTTCGTCACCAGCCTTTGTAATCGTGCGGGGCTGCTTACTTGAGTGAAAAGGATGTATTCATAATGAGCTCTCACTCACCACATAAACCAGTAAATGCAGGTCGTCGGCATGTTCTTGGAGCACTCGGTGCTTCTATTCTGGCTGGCGGCGCTGGCAAGGCTGTGGCCCAGTCTCTCGGTTTCCCCGCACCGCCTGCCGGGCTGGGCAAACGCCCGTATCCGAATCTGCTTCGCCCGATGAATGATGGTCCCCGCAAATTTGGCTATGCCATCGTGGGTCTTGGCAAATATGCCGTCAATCAGATCCTGCCGGCTTTTGCCGAGTGTGAATATGCCAAGGTGACGGCGCTGGTCAGCGGCGACATCAACAAGGCCCGTCGTCTGGGCAAGCATTACGGGATCGAGGAATCGCACCTCTACACCTACGACAATTTTGACAAGATTGCGCAGGACCCGGAGGTTGACGCCGTTTACATCATCCTGCCCAACTCCCTGCATGCCGACTTCACGGAGCGTTCTTTCCGTGCCGGCAAGCATGTGCTGTGTGAGAAGCCGATGGCCGTCACGGTCGAAGAGTGTCAGCGCATGATTGCTGCCGGCAAGAAGGCTGGCAAGAAGCTCATGATTGGCTATCGCTGCCACTTTGACCCCGTTACGCATAAGGCTATCGAGCTGGCCCGTACCAGCATTGGCAAGCCGCAGATCATTACCACGGATAACGGTGACAATACCGACCCGACGGATCCGACCTACCAGTGGCGTCTGACCCGCTCCCTGTCTGGTGGTGGTGCGCTGATGGATCTGGGCATCTATGGCGTCAACGGTTCACGCTACATGCTGAATGAAGATCCAATCGAGGTCCAGGCCACCATCATGCCGCCGTCTGACCCGATGTTCCGTGAGATCGACGAGACCATCGTCTGGATCATGAAGTACCGTTCCGGTGCCGTGGCACATGGCAGCGCCTCCTTCAACGTGAATGCCATGTCCCGCTTCAACCTTCAGGGGACGGACGCCTCCCTGCGGATGGACCCGGCCACGAGTTACTGGTGCAACAGTGTCAGCCACTGCACCACTGGTGACACGCATACATGGTCCACCCCGATGTTCACCATCCCGGCCCTGAACCAGTTCTCTGCACAGCTGGATCATCTGGCCATCAGCGTTGCCAACAATACGCCGCTGGCAGCCACGGGTGAGGAAGGGATGCAGGATGTCCGTCTGATTCAGGCCATGTATCAGTCTGCCCATTCTGGCAGCCGCCCGGTTTCCACCGATTGGGGTGATTGGCGCAAGACCATCTGATCATTTCGATTGGATGTCATGCAGGAGGGGAGGCCGCATTTATGCGGCCTCTCTTTTTTGTATCGGCAGGATCAGGCCGCAGTGGCGTCCAGCCAGCCCTGGAGCATGTAAGCGGCGGCCATCTTGTCCACGACCTCGCCACGCCTCTTGCGGGTCATGTCGGCTTCCTGAACGAGGAAACGGTTTACGGCACTGGACGAAAGCCTCTCATCCCACAGGCAGGCAGGCAGGCCCAGCCGCTCACTAAGGTCATTGGCCCAGTCACTGGCGGCACGTGCTGCCGGGCCAAAGCTGCCATCCAATGAAAGCGGAAGGCCGACCACAATCCCGCCAATTTCATGTTTCCGACAGAGTGTCTGAAACTGGGGAACCATCTGCTTCATTTTACCACGGGCCAGCACGGTCAGGGGTGAGGCCAGCATGAGAGCAGTGTCGGAGAGCGCCACGCCAATCTGTTTGCTGCCGGGGTCCAGCCCCAAGATGGAATGTGCTGCAGGGAGCTGATTACGCAGGTCATGTGGATTGAATAGTGTCATGGCAAAGGGGTATGATCGCTTCCATGGCCGTAATAGGCTGATGTGATTGATGTCTGAAAGCAGGATTATACATGTCGCTTGATGCGAAAACAGTGGCAAAAATGGCCAGGCTGGCAAGGGTTGGCCTCTCGGAAGAGCAGGTTCACACCTATCAGAAAGAGATGCAGGGGATCATTGGCTGGGTTGACCAGCTCAATGAGGTTGATGTGACCGACGTTCCACCGATGATTGGAACTGGTTTGGCCCAGCCACGTCTGCGGGACGATCAGGTGACAGATGGCAACTGTCGGGACAAGGTGCTCTCCAACGCACCGGACCGTGAAGGCCCCTTCTATACCGTGCCGAAGGTGGTGGAATGATGAGCAGCATTTTTGATCATACTCTTGCTTCTGCCCGTGAGGCTCTCCGGTCCCGCAAGATTTCTGCCGTCGAGCTGGTCGATGCCCATATTGATGCCATTGAACGTCTTGATGGTGGGCTGAACAGCTTCATCACCCGCACGCCCGAGCAGGCCCGTCTGGCCGCCAAAGAAGCGGATGCCCTTCTGGCGAAGGGAGAAGGTGGAAGCCTCTGTGGCCTGCCCATCGGGATCAAGGACCTTTTCGCAACGGAAGGCGTTCGTACGACGGCTGCCAGCAAGATTCTGGGTAATTTTGTGCCGCCTTACGAAAGCACAGTGACAGCGAACCTGAAGCGTGATGGGGCCATTTCGCTGGGCAAGCTGAATCTTGATGAATTCGCCATGGGCTCCACGAACCTGACCTCTGCTTTTGGTGGTGTGGAAAATCCGTGGAAGCGTCGTGATTCCGATGCAAAGCTTGTGCCGGGTGGCTCTTCTGGCGGGTCCGCTGCTGCTGTGGCGGCAGGGCTTGTTCTGGGAGCGACCGGGACAGATACGGGCGGTTCTATCCGTCAGCCTGCGGCTTTCTGCGGTATTACGGGAATCAAGCCGACCTATGGCCGCTGCTCCCGGTTTGGGACGATCGCCTTTGCCAGCTCTCTGGATCAGGCGGGGCCGATGGCCCGTACCCTTCAAGACTGTGCCATTCTTCTTGAATCCATGGCAGGGTTCGACCCCAAGGATTCCACCAGCGTGAACAGGCCCGTCCCACATTATGAGGCGGCTCTTGGACGTGGCGTGAAGGGGCTGAAGGTCGGTATTCCAAAGGAATATCGCATCGATGGTCTGCCTGCCGAGATTGAAGCCATCTGGCAGCAGGGGATCAACTGGCTGAAAGAGGCTGGTGCCGAAGTGGTGGACATTTCCCTGCCGCATACGAAGTATGGTCTGCCAGCCTATTACATTGCCGCTCTGGCAGAGGCATCCTCCAACCTCGCCCGGTATGATGGTGTCCGCTTTGGGGAGCGTGTCAGCGGTGCGTCTCTGGATGCACTTTATGAAGCCACCCGTGCTGCCGGATTTGGGGATGAGGTGAAGCGCCGTATCCTGCTGGGCACCTATGTGCTGTCTTCCGGCTATTACGATGCTTACTATCTTCGTGCCCAGAAGGTTCGTACGCTGCTCCAGCGTGACTTCCTGAAGGCGTATGAAACGGTTGATGTCATCCTGGCACCAACGGCTCCTTCCGGGGCTTTTGCCTGGGATGAAAAGCCGACCGATCCGGTTCAGGTCTATCTGAATGACGTCTTTACGGTGCCGGCCAGCATGGCAGGTGTGCCGGCCCTGTCCGTTCCGGCCGGGCTGGATGGCCGTGGCGTGCCGCTCGGGCTCCAGCTGATCGGCCGTTTCTTTGATGAAGAAACGCTGCTGGCCGTCGGCTCCGTTCTGGAGCGGGCCGCTTCCTTTACCCATCGTCCCACCATTCATGCAGGGGTGTCAGCATGAGCGCATATCGTATCACGGGTGAAACTGGCGAATGGGAAGTCATTGTCGGGCTGGAGGTCCATGCCCAGATTGTCAGCCAGTCCAAGCTGTTCTCTGGTGCCTCTGCGGAATATGGCGGGGAGCCCAACACGCACGTCAGCTTGGTTGATGCCGGTTTTCCCGGCATGTTGCCTGTCCTGAACCGTGAGTGTGTGGCACAGGCCGTACGGACGGGCCTTGGGTTGCGGGCACAGATCAATCTTTTCAGCCGCTTTGACCGGAAGAACTATTTCTACGCTGATCTTCCGACGGGCTATCAGATCAGCCAGTTTGAGCATCCGATCGTTGGTAAGGGCACGGTCGAGATCGAACTTTCTGATGGTGAGATCCGCCATATTGGCGTGACCCGCATGCACATGGAACAGGATGCAGGCAAGTCCATTCACGATCAGGACCCGACACGCTCTTTCATCGATCTGAACCGTGCTGGTGTTGCTCTCATGGAGATCGTGAGTGAGCCGGATATCCGCTCTCCGGAAGAGGCTGGGGCTTACCTCCGCAAGCTGCGTCAGATTCTCCGTTATCTGGGGACGTGTGACGGCAACATGGAGGAAGGCTCCATGCGTGCGGATGTGAACGTTTCCGTCCGCCGTGAGGGGGAAGAAGGGTATCGCACGCGCTGCGAGATCAAGAACGTCAATTCCGTACGTTTTGTCATGCAGGCGATCGAGGTCGAGGCGCAGCGCCAGGTGGACATCTGGGAGTCTGGTGGAGAGATCGATCAGGAGACCCGTCTTTTCGACCATGTGAAGAGCGAGACACGGTCTCTGCGGACGAAGGAGGATGCGCATGATTACCGCTACTTCCCGGAGCCGGATCTTCTTCCGCTGGTCATCGAGCAGTCTTGGGTTGATGAGCTGAAGGCTGCCTTGCCGGAACTTCCAGAGGACAAGCGTGCCCGTCTGGAAAAAGAATATGGCGTGTCCCGCTATGAGTCTGGCGTGCTGACGGCGGAGCAGTCCGTTGCGGATTTTTACGAGACGGTTGCCCGTGGGGCTGATGCCCGTCTGGCCACGAACTGGATTCTGGGTGACTTCTTCGCCGCATTGAACCGTACGGGGCGCAGCATCGAGGATAGTCCTGTTTCTGCCGAGGCCCTGCGTGAGCTTCTGTCCCTGATCAGTGATTCCACCATCAACGGGAAGATTGCCAAGGAAGTCTTCGAGGACATGGTGGAGACGGGGGAGAAGCCCTCTGTCATCGTGGATCGCAAGGGCCTGCGGCAGGTGACCGACACGGGAGCCATTGAGGCAGCCATCAGTGATATTCTGGCAGCCAATGCGGACAAGGTGGAGGAGTACAGGAGCGGCAAGGACAAGCTCTTCGGCTTCTTTGTCGGGCAGACAATGAAGGCGATGAAAGGGAAGGCAAATCCTGCCATGGTGAACGAGCTGTTGAAGAAGCTTCTTGCCTCCTGAAAAATATAAAAAAGAGTGTTGTAGGGGGGTTTACGTCAGCGTCATTTCCCCCTACAAACACTCCTGCAAACGCCGTGTAAAAACCGTTTACAGCGGAGGGGTGGCCGAGAGGCTGAAGGCGGCGGTTTGCTAAACCGTTATACGGGTAACTCCCGTATCGTGGGTTCGAATCCCATCCCCTCCGCCACGGTTCCTTCTGAAAATCGCAGTGTCGCCCCAGAGATAAGATGGCATTTATTTTCTGGCCCCCGGCGAGGCCCAAAAATTATTCCTTAGAAGTACCTGCTTCAATAGATTGCTACCGCCCATTGTCCCAAAGGAGGGAGGTGGGATTGCGATTCCCCTCCCATAAATTTTCATGAAATTTAAGAATCGCTTGCGATGTGTACACTAGCAGTATGGAAAGAGAATCACAGAGCGAGAGAATGAAAGTAGCGGCATCTGACTTTACCAACGTCGAGGCCAATAATGGTCGGGGATCAGACCGTGGGATCGTGCAGGCAACTTTGGGAGGTTCTTACTGAAGAACTGAAGCTTACGCTATGAAAAAATCTGGGACTGTCGGCGTGATTATAACGCAGCAGGAATACACTTCGCATCACGATGAGTATGTCATCCCGCCGGATAGGGCAGAACGATTGTCCGTATTGTTGTCAAGGATTTTGATAGGATGGTTTCTATCAAGGCAGCAAACAGATATCGTTTCCTGTTCTAGATTCAGAATCACCTGAAGAGGATGGAAATAAAGCCGTGAGGCCGATTCTTGACGAACTATCCATGTGAGCCACCAGGGCTAGTTAGTTCAGCGACCAGATACGCTGTCTGTTTTGAACTGGATTGTTGACAGGTTAGAGAGTGACGTGGGGCGTAAGGAACTGGTTCAAATCATTGAGAGAGCGTTATCTCAGGGGGAAGGGAAGCATACACTGGCTATATCGTCGATTCTTTACTTTTGGGGTGTTAATGGAAATGGTTCTCTCCGCATCGATATGTAAGGATTGAGGTATATTGAGGGGCATAGCTGAAGGGGAAGCTTCATCAGGGAAATACATATAGAGTCTCCAAAAGTTACGCTTCATCATAAGGATTTATTGTACTGGCATCAATTGTACCTTAACAGACCAGCTATGAAAATTTTAAATAAAACTTTCTATCTTTTATATTTTGTTCTAAATATTGAATCAAGAAAAGGTAAGCTTATTGAATAATTATGCTCTTCTGTGCGGTAGTGATGAAGTAAATGGTGCTTTTTCCATAAAGATAAGGGGAATTTTCTCATTTTAAAATTATGCGTAGCATAATGTATGGTATCGTATATGGCGTACCCTGAGAAAAATCCCATGAAAAAAGAGGTGCCTAAAGAAAAACCTATACTATAGACACTAATACTCCAGATAAATAGTCCAATTGGTAACGTCACAATTATCGGCATCAACGTCCGAAAGGGATGATTGGGTTGAATATGATGATTCCCGTGGAAGATATAAATCAGTCTCTGTACTTTCTTATTATCACTAACAAAATGAAAGGCAAATCTATGAAGAATATACTCAAATAAAAACCACAAAAATAGCCCAATTAAAAGAGGAATAACAAATTTTATCAATGGTATGTTTGTATGGAAAATGGAGAAAAGCAAAATACCTTCAAAGGTCATGCAATACATAACGAATTGCCTGAAAGAGATTAGGGTGAAGGCCTCCATCCAATCTCTCTGGAAGATTCGAACAGGGGCTTCCTTGGCAGAAACTTTATAATTGGGAGTCAAAGAATTTGCTGGATCAGAAACTCTGATTAATCTGGAAGAAGATTTCGACATATTAAGACAGAACCCCAAGTCATTGATAGGAGAGAAAGTTACATCAAGGTTGCCTGTTGATATATCCTAGAAGGATTCCTCTTAATCATAAGACAGACTAGCGAGCAGCAATGGCAGCCATGGATGCAGCCTGTCCGAACAACGCTCCAATAATCATATTTATCTTGAAAATGGAATCCGTCGCAGCGTCAGCTATCAGGATAGAATCATGGTCTTTCATTGGGATTCTTTGTGCCAAGAAATATTGAGTCGGATTCAGCATATCAATCTCATATACAACTGGAGCAGAATCCATTCCTGTCTTAATCGGAACGCCAAGGCGCTTACAGACCATTTCATTTTCATAGCGGATAAGATAAACGGCATTCCCATCAGCACGACTATCAGCAGGGCCACCAATGCGTGCCAGAGCTCCCGCAAGGGTCAACTTAGCCGTTCCGAACTTAACCTCATTACGTGCCTGCGTCTGTCCTACTGCGCCAAAAGCAGTGAAAGTACGGGGCTGGTATATAACATGGATCCGATCGCCAGGATCAGCTCGAATATCTTCTTCCGGGTGGTTTTCCAATGTTGCCAGATCCGTAGCCCCAATTTTGCCGTTACGTACCAGTTCAACTTGTGAATCCGTTGGTGGGTACTTTGCCCCTCCAGCTATGGCGATTACATCTGAAAGATGTTCGTCGGCAAGGGAAAGGACAACCCGGCCTGGATGAATGATTTCACCTGAGACAATAACGGTATTACCAATGTCATTCTGGATACGGACCATAACCTGAGGATCTTGCGATTTTCCTTTCAGATGTTCCTGAATTACCGCAGCAACCTGGCTAGGGGTTTTCCCTAAAACATTCATCCTTCCGACATATGGAACCATGATGGTTCCGTCACCTTCGACTTGAGTGGGAGGAAGATTTTGAGAAGAGATATGAGGTGCACTTCCGCCTACAGCCGCACCATCACTGGTGGGTGCTGTTTTATCAGAAGATGAGAAGAGGCCATTTCCCAGCTCAAATATCGTAATGCCTAGCACATCGCCAGCGCCGATATGATCGTTGCGGGATTGCCTGAGATTACTGGTGACGAGTGTAGATATCTTGGGGGTTATTTCAGATGACAAAATATCTGCAATCTCTGGTGTCATGGTTAGAAGTTTGTAATCGAGAGCTTTCGTATTCTTCGATGATTTCGTATAGTTATGGACCTGTTTCTGCGTAGGACTAGAATGAGGAACCCAGCTACAGCCAGATAGAAGGAGGATAGCAAGCCCAGTGCCCCCCCTCATTGCACGGGTGAAGGTACTAGCGTTGCAAAAGGAAGTTTTCTTTAAAGAGGGGGAATCAAGCACGGTGCGATCCTGATGGTAATGACCTTGAAGGGCTAGCCGGACTTGTCATTATCCATTTTTTAGGAGTAAGGCAAGCCTGATATGTTTCGGTATTGTGCTTTCTCAGGAGGCAGCCTTCGCTTTTCCGAAGTTGCAAGTGCTTGACTGAAAAATATTCAGGTTGGTATGAACGCACATGGCCGAAGGGAGTGGGTTTGAACCTAATCCTGGCAGATAATTTTAGGAAGTAGACAGTTGAGTGAACCGCTACCGGAACATCTGAGGCATGTTCAGAAAGATACTTTTCTTGATGATAAAAATAGGACACCGGTTAGCTCTGGCATGATGTCTTCTATTACCTATTTAGGGAATGTACTGCTACGGAATATGGTTGGTGCGGCAAGATGGCTGAGGAAGCAATGGGATTTTTCTTTGATAGTCTTGCTTCCAACTACCGTTGTAGCAGTCTATCTTTTGTGTTTGGCAAGTCCTCAGTATATTTCTGAAACACATTTCCTTGTTCGTGGGAAATCAATTAACAACTCCGCTATGGGTGGGTTAAGTAGTCTGTTGGAAACTAGCCACGGCGGATCCCAAGACACTTATGCCGTACAAGATTATATGATATCGCGTGATGCTTTGAAGATGTTGATTGAGAAAGTACGTATCAATACATTATTTAATGACCCCTCGGCTGATTTTTTAGCTAAATTTCCTTCTTTTTTTCTGAGAAAGGATTTTGAGAGTTTTTATAGCTACTATAGGAGGCATATAGATGCGCGCATTGACGAAGAAACGGGTATATCTCATTTGAGAGTTCGTACTTTTTCGGCGCTCGATTCACAACGTGTTGCGCAAACATTATTGGACGCAGGTGAAAGGTTGGTTAATGAGATAAATGATAGGCAGCGATATAACACTCTTCATGCTGCTCAAATGGAACTTGATACAAGCTTGAAGGAGTTGCATGATACAGAAATGCAATTGGCGATTTATCGGTATAGTAATGAGATCATTGATCCGATGAAGCAGGCTATTCCGATGGTCGGTACGGCACTTTCTCTGGAAACAAGACTTTCTATGTTAGAAGCTGAAAAGAAACAGCTTATTTTGAGTGCTCCTAATAGCCCTCTGATAAAAGTATATGCTCAGCGGATTGCGTCGATTCAAGCTCAAATGAGTGGTATGCAAGCCCACATAACAGGGCGGAAGGGAGAAGGACAAGGATCTTTAGTGCCTAAGTTGCTTGGATATGATGAGCTCACGGTTAAAAAGAGTATAATTGAAAAAAAGATTTTAGCTGAGACGAGCGCATTGGAAATGGCTAAAGCTCAAGCTGATAGGCAGATGCTATATGTTACAGTTGTGGCGCAGCCGAGTTTGCCGGACTATCCGGAGTATCCTAAAAATTTGGCCTTTCTTTTTATAACGTTTGTATCTGCATTGTTGGTCTATGCTACCGGGAAACTATTAGTTGCGGGGGCGCGTGAACATGCGCTCCAGTAAAGATTCTTCAATAGAGGAGATCAGTAGATATAGTGCTGCAAGGCATGCGAGGCCGAGTTTGCCTCATGCTTTTATGATACAACTACGTGTTATCTATGCTCTATTAATGAGGGAGATACATACTCGATATGGTAGAGAAAATATTGGTTTTTTATGGGTAATAGGTGAACCTATTTTATTTTGCGCTGGGGTTGCAATTGTATGGACTGCTATTCGTCCCTCTCATGAGCATGGGTTGCAGATGACGGCAATGGTCATCTCAGGATACGTTCCCCTAACTATGTGGCGTCATACTTATAGCCGATCCATCAAGGCTTATGAGGTTAATTCATCTTTATTGTTTCACAGGTTGGTTACTCCATTAGATATTATTTTGGCTCGAATTATTTTGGAAGCAGCTGGGGCGATATTAGCTGGAGCCTTGGTTGTAGCTGGTGCTTTGTATTTGAATTACATGGAGGTTCCAGAGAGCTGGTTTTTTGTATACTTAGGTATGGGGTTTTGTACATTTTTTTCATTTGGCTTTGCAATTATTTTAGCAGCATTAACAGAGCGCTCTGATATTTTGGAAAAAGCTATGGCTGTTCTTTCTTATCTTTCACTTCCATTATCGGGAGCATTTGTTATGACAGATTGGATTCCTCCTCGTTATCGTTGGATCTTGGAGTATTCTCCGTTGGCAAACAGTATTGAGATGATAAGGTATGGTTGTTTTGGAATGAAAGTTATTCCTCACTATTCGGTGCCCTTTCTTCTTTTTAGTTGTACGCTTTTGTTTATGATTGGATTGTATTTGACTTTGCGGGTAAGGCCGCACATTAATATTTCGTGAGGCATGTATGATAGGACTAAAGTGTATTGGCCTAACTAAGATTTTTAAAGTTGGCCGTAAAAGGCGGGTTGTTTTAGATGAGGCCGACCTTGATGTCTATAAAGGCGATAAGCTGGCTGTTCTTGGGCGGAATGGAGCTGGGAAGTCGACACTAATAAAATTGATAGGGGGAGTCGAGCATCCTACAGGGGGCATCATAGAGCGAAGGATGACCATTTCGTGGCCGTTAGCGTTTTCAGGGGCGTTCCAGGGAAGTCTTACGGGGCATGACAACTTGCGTTTTATATGTCGCGTTTATGACCTTCCCTACGAAAAGACATTGGATTACGTCGAGGATTTTGCTCAATTGGGTAGGCAATTTTATGAGCCTGTAAAAACATATTCTTCGGGTATGCAAGCGCGGCTTGCTTTTGCCCTTTCTTTGGCAATAGAATTTGATTGTTATTTAATAGATGAAGTCATTATGGTGGGGGATGCACGTTTTTCTAGACGCTGTGAGGAAGAGTTATTTGGGAAGCGTTCGGATAGAACTTTGATTGTCGTATCACATCAGATGGACTTTTTAAGAAGGACCTGTAATAGGGCGGTATTGCTGAATGACGGGAAAATTCAAAATTGCTCATCGGTCGAAGATGCTATCCAACGGTATGAAGCACTCTAACTAATTTGAAAGGGACGTTCGGTGAGGCCTAATTTGCGCATTGGAGTTGATGGGTTTAATCTTGCTCTTCAGAAAGGGACAGGGGTCGCTACATATTCAGTAGCTTTGACTAGGGCTTTGCGTTTATTAGGGCATCATATAAGTTTATTATATGGATTGCCAATACCTAGAAATCTTTCTTCCGATTTAAGGGAAGTCTTGTTTTTTGATACGTTAGGTACCGATCTTTATCCAAGACGGCCTAAATTTCCCAAGCCCTCTTGGTGGAAAGAGACATTTAATCACTTTTATGGTCATAAGGCAGAAGAAGTAGTTATTAGTGGACATGTTGTTTTGAAAGAGCATGCAACACGCCTTCCGGAATATGACAAAGTTTATAATGTTCCTTCATTGTTTAGAGCTGCCCAGGGTTTTTTTAAAACAACAGGGCGTTTTTTAACTGTATCCATGCCCAATCCGCCTGATATCATGCATTGGACGTACCCCTTGCCGCTGAAGGTGCGAGGTTCTAAAAATATCTATACCATACATGATATAGTTCCCTTGCAGTTGCCACATACAACATTGGATGATAGGAAGTTATATTTTGACCTGTTGACGAAGATAGTCCGTCAATCTGATGGAATTTGCACTGTCTCAGAGGCTTCGAAGAAAGCTATTGTTGATATGTTCCCGGCTGCAGAGGGGCGTGTTTATAATACATATCAATCCCATTTACTTGATGCATATTGTATTGATGATAATTCTTTGATTACGAATGACGAGTTGCATCGACTTTTTTCGCTGAAGAGTGACGAGTATTTTTTGTTTTTTGGTCAGTTAGAGCCTAAAAAAAATATAGGCCGTATAATAAAGTCTTTCTTGTTATCAAATACGCGCAGGAAATTGGTGATTGTTGGTTCAAATTCGTGGAAGGAAGAAGATGAGCTTAGGTTCTTAGGTAAAGGTATAGAGGACGGCCGTATTATACAGATCCAATATGTAGAGAGAGACGTTCTTTATTCACTTATCAAGCACGCACGGGCTTTGATTTTTCCGTCTATCGCCGAAGGTTTTGGATTGCCTGTGTTGGAATCTTTGGTTTTGGAAACTCCAGTATTGACCTCTAGGGAGGCTCCTTTAAGAGAAGTGGCAGGGGATGTTGCGGTTTTAGTCGACCCTTATGACATTAATGATATTAAAGAGGGGATTGAACTTTTGGATAGTAATGATGAGTTATGCTTTCTTCTAAGGCAAAAATCAAAAGAACAAGCAGAAAAATTTTCTCCAAACCATTATGCGGAAAATTTATCTCATTTTTATAGAAAAGTTCTTATTTAGTGCGAAACTATATTTTACTATTTTCTATGTCTAAGATAGATTTCTAGGGAGAATTGAGGAGTGATTCAGAAGATAAGATGTAAAATATTTATTTTGTGGAGATTCTATTAAGATATCCGGCAATGAATTGATAATACCTCTTACCGGGTGCTCCTATTCCCCATTCTTTGAGCTTAGTCCAGAGATTTTCCACTAGATGTCGGCATTCTGTATGATCATTCTGGATGATAGAAAGTAAGTCGCCGTCGTTTTAGCGGGGTGACAGGAATGGGTTGACGCTGTTGAAAGCATTTTTTGAATTTATCCGCAGCACACCCTTTGCCACAAAGCAGATAGGTTGGGAATTTGGATAATTGATCAAAAAGAGCACAGGGTTATGGTAGCTCACGGGTTTTTCTAGGAGACGGGTGAGGGTTAGAGCTTTTTCGTGCATGAGAGGTGACGTAGACTTTTGATCTAGGGCCACCATGTGAGCGGTCAAAGCTCTGCACGCTTCTGATTTTTCTCTACTTTATCTTTTTTACGGCCCCGACTGCTTTTTGGTGAGCAAGTATGACGGTTCCATCAAAATAGGCCCGATCTAAGGTGAAATCAGTTTTTCTGAGATGATGATAAAGTTTCTGCTATATTCTTTATGGCGGCGTATGTGCCTTGATTTTGCTGGCAGGGGTACGTCATGAGGCTCCATTTTCCTTTACATGATCTGCCACCTGCCGGTCTTCCGGTCGGGTTAGTTTATGATTTGGCAGTCCGGCACGGGGCGGGGTATCAAAGGGGGGCGTCGAAACATGATCATTTATCAGCTGGCAACACGATCCTTCTTTGCCCGCAGGCGTTACGTGCAGCAAATTGAGGCAGCGACCCTAGAGCCATATATCCTTATTGTAAGGTGAATATATCCAATGGGTTAGCGATCATAGAGTCACAGTTTCTTCAGCATTGTTCTTACCTGATTGATGAGATCAACGGTTCGATTGTCCCAGAAGATTGTGGTTGGATAAGAGCATATATGTGCATTGATGAAGATTATTTGGCTGGCAGCAATGTAATATCGCTGAGGAAATTGGGGGGGTGAGGTAATTAGTGTATGAAATTCCATCATTTATTATTCAGATAATGGTCTATCACAAGGTGTGATACCTAACATATCTGCAAGCTTATTGCTCAAGTTTTAAAATAATATCCGTTACTCAACGGAAAATTACGTGAAGCGCTTCGTATGGTTTAGTATGACATTACCCGTTCCTATTAAGGTATTCGATGGGTTGATGGCCTTCTCATTCGTGGAGGCTTGTGTTGGACAGAAATTGTGGGTTCTGACAATTTGGGTTGAAAAAGAACCTAGCCTGTATTTAGGAGACGAAATTGGCGCAGTGCCCGTCCGGAGAGGTACGGTGATGAACACTATGCCGGTGTACGGATACCAGACGTTCGGAACCATCCTGAGGTTTGGAATTTTTATACTTCTCTCGCATTTTTAACTTGGAAGTTGACGGTCCTCTGTCTCCCTACTTTGCCTTTCTGGAAAATACCAGGGTATATACACTTGTAAATACTTGCATATCTATTTATTTTGACGTGATGATTCTTATATAAAAATTTGGGCTTATGTGTATTGGAAATATCCTACAATAATGGAATATTTTGTTTTTGTGGTATTGATATTTTGAAATAAAAGTGCAGGATCTGTTTTCTTTTGTTGTTAAGGTAATTTTGAGAATTTATCCTATCTTTTGATCTAGCATACGAATCAGATTGTTTTTTTTTGTTAGGGGGGCCATTATCGCCCTCTTCTTAAGGGGAGGGATTATTCATGAAAATCAGCAGGTTAATGCAGGACTCTGGCGTCTCTTTCGGCACAAGTGGGGCAAGGGGGCTTGTTTCGGACATGACCGATCAAGTCTGTTTTGCATATGTTCAAGGTTTTTTATCATATCTTGGAACAATTGGTGAGTTTAAGTCAGGGAAAGAAGTAGCCTTGGCAGGGGATCTTCGACCTAGTTCACCACGAATATTGCAAGCCTGTATTGCAGCTATTGAATTTTCTGGGGGAAAGCCTGTGTTTTGTGGCTATATTCCGACCCCAGCTCTTTCTTACTATGCTTACGCAAAGAAGATTCCATCATTAATGGTAACTGGTAGCCATATCCCAGCGGATAGGAATGGCATCAAATTTAATCGTGCAGAAGGGGAATTCTTGAAGAGTGATGAAGTCAAGATGGGAGAGCAGGATATTGCAATACCATCCCACTTGTTTGACCAGGCCGGCAACCTGTTAGAAGTTCCGATGTTACCTGAGCCGCTTAGTGTGGAAGAGGAGTATATTAAAAGATATAAGGTTTTTTTTGGAGAAAATGCCTTAAGCGGTATGAATGTTGGAGTGTATCAACATTCTGCTGTAGGGCGAGATATTTTAACAAAAATAATTTCGTCACTGGGTGGAAAGGCACTGCCATTTGGGCGTTCTGATAGTTTTGTTTCTGTCGATACGGAAGCCGTTAGGGAAGAAGATGTCGCCATTGCGCATCATTGGGCTTCAGAGAATGCTGTTGATGCCATTATAACGACTGATGGCGATTCAGACCGCCCTTTAATGGCTGATGAACATGGGAAATGGTTAAGGGGTGATTTGCTTGGGATATTGGCGGTCGAGTGCCTCGAAGCCAAAGGGGTCGCAACTCCAATTAGTAGTAATACAGCCTTAGAAGACAAGCATCCTAATATATCTATAGAGCGTACAAAAATTGGTTCGCCTTATGTGATAGAGGCTATGAACACGTTAATCGAGCAAGAGGTTTCTCCTGCCGTTGGCTATGAGGCGAATGGTGGCTTTTTGCTGGGAACGCCTGTTTATAGGAAGGGAAAGAAATTAGAGAAGCTTCCAACGCGTGATAGTGTATTGCCGATTTTGTGCGCTCTTGCTGCATCGCAAAATAGCGATAAGTCACTTAGTGCGTTAGTGGGAGATTTGCCTAATAAATACACAGCCAGTGATAGAATAAAAGATGTTCCAACTGCCTTTTCGAAAAAGAAGTTGGCATCGCTACGGGATGATATTTCTTCTGGAATGAAGGAGTTAGGTTTTCTAGATTTATGTGGCAATGTCAAGTCATTGAATGAAGTAGATGGAATAAGGGTCACATTTGATAGTGGTGATATAGTACACCTTCGTCCATCGGGGAATGCTCCCGAGTTACGGCTTTATGTTGAATCTTATTCAGAGGAACGTGTTCAGTTCTTATTATCTAATGGATTGCAATTTCTATCACGTTGGAAGAACGAGCTGTAACCAAGATTTGTGTCTAGGGAAGCTTGAAAAAGTTTTTCAATCTTCCCTAGACAGAGTTTATAGCTTACAGACTGCTACTGTTCGTTGTATTTTTTTAATGTTTCAGTGGGGTATGTAGTATGATCGTTCCTGTAATTCTTTCTGGCGGTTCTGGCACTCGTTTATGGCCTGTGTCTCGAAAGAGTTATCCAAAGCAGTTTTGTACGCTGTTGGGCGATAAAAGTCCTTTTCAAGAGACATTACAACGGATTGTAGGACTTGGTATAAAGTCGGCTCCTATTGTTGTTGGGAATCGAGAACATCGATTCATAATGGCGGAGCAGTTGCGCCAAATTGAGATGAATGACGATAGTAATATCGTACTTGAGCCGCTTTCACGTAATTCGGCGGCAGCTATGGCTGCAGCAGCTTTTTGGCAGGCAAAGTCTGATGAAGACGCCATCCTTTGGTTTATGCCAGCGGATTCAGCTATCACCGACAATAAATCTTTAAATGAGTCTCTGCTTCGAGCGTACGAGGTAGCAACGCACGATTATATCGTCATGTTTGGCATTCAACCCACTCGTCCTGAAACGGGATATGGCTACATTGAGCAAGGTAGTCCGATAGAAGGGAAAGACGGAGCTTTCCATATTGCAAAGTTTTTAGAGAAACCAGATGAACTGAATGCTAAACGTTTTTTAGAAAGCGGTAAGTATTTCTGGAATTCTGGAATGTTCATGGCTCGGGCACGTATTTTTTTAGAAGAGTTACGCAAGTGGGCCCCGGAGATTTATGATTCTGTTGAGAAGAGTGTTCGCCTTTCGGAAAGTGACTCTGCCTTCATTACGTTGGATGAAGCGAGTTTTATGAAGACTCCTTCTATATCTGTTGATTATGCTCTCGCTGAGAAAACACAACGTGGTGTGGTTGTCCCATCCTATTTTGAGTGGATGGATGTAGGAAGTTGGGATGCTGTCTGGGCTCTGACCGAAAAGGATAGTAATGGGAACGCTGTTTCAGGTAATGTGTTCCTAGATCATACGAAGAATTGTTACGTAAAGTCCGACAATGTGGTCGCTACAGTGACGGGGGTGGAAGATCTTGTCATTATAGTCACCAAGGATGCTGTTATGGTCTCTCATAGAGATCGTGCTCAAGATATCAAACATGTGGTTGAGCTTTTGAGAGAGCAGGGACATTCTGAAGCCGATCAGCACGTCAGGATGTATCGTCCATGGGGTTTTTACGAAAGTTTGATAAAGGGCCATCGCTTCCAGGTGAAACGAATCTGTGTGACACCTGGGGAGAAGCTTTCCTTACAGAAACACTTTCATCGAGCCGAGCATTGGGTTGTTGTAGAGGGTACCGCTTTAGTTACGCGGGATGATGAGATTCTTACGGTAAGGGAGAATGAAAGTGTCTATCTTCCCCTTGGATCCGTTCATCGTTTAGAAAATCCTGGTCGGATTCCGGTTACGTTGATTGAAGTACAATCTGGCCCCTATTTGGGAGAGGATGATATTGTAAGATTGGAGGATATATATCAGCGCTAGTTAGTTACCAGTATTCATGTGGGAGATTATTCCGCTCAATTTGACGTTGTAATCTCCTCTATGAATTTGATGTAGCGTTTTTGATAAGAGGGCGAATTAAATGAGTTACTGACCTGGTAGCCCTGTGTACGGATATCATAGATTTCTGAGGGGCTTGCCTTGTCAAGTTGGGTGATTTTTTCAGCAATTGAATCAATACTGAGCGGATTGCATAATAAAGCTGCCCCGCCGGCTATTTCTTCCGTAGCACCTCCTTGGCTGGTAAGCACGGGTATCCCTAAGGCCATGGCTTCTATAATAGGAACTCCAAAACCCTCAGCTAAACTTGGGAAAAGCAAGGCCTTCGCTTCTGCCAAGGTGCGTAAAAGGGAAGAACGTTGGCTCCAAGGCAGATGGATGACTCTACTGTCTGGAGAGGGTGAAGAACAATTCGGCTGGTCATCCCCTTTGGGGCCAATAAGTACAAGAGGAGTTTTAGTTTTGGTACGTGCATGAGCTTCCAAAAGTCGTTCTATATTTTTACGGTGTTCCATCCGACCATAAAATATAAAAGAATTTGCTGGCGCTATTTGAGGGGCTTTTTTTATTTCTTGCAGTGTTTCTCGATTAAAATCTACAGGTTGATATAAAGTTGTTATTCTATCTTCCTCTATAGTAAAAGTATTGATTATCTGTTGGCGAACTGTTTCGGATACGGTTATGAAATGTACATCGTGGTCGATGAGATTCTGAAGAAGAGAACGAAAATTATGAGCGTTGATATTTGTTAGGTGTGGATGTGTTAGAGGGATAATATCATGAATAGTTACTATATTTTTACACCCCTCGATAAGAACTGGAAGAGGATACGTCCAGTGCATTATATCTGGGGCGATAGACGATTTTAATATGAATATTTTTTTATGGTAACGAAAATGCACATGTGCAACACGGTAAAGATCGCTGGCTAGATGAGCTGTTCCCCATGGTGATTGAAAGCTCTCTTCATGAATATGAGGAGCTAATGAGGCCAATGCTCTTACAAAGCGGTATATACCACTTTTTAGAGGAGTATCTTGTGTATTCTCGAGAAGCCATTTAACATTGAATCCATTTTCTGTTAGAATTTTCTGATGATTAAGGGCATAATAATAAATACCTGTGCCATTATGGCGACTAATATTTCTTCCATCTAGCCATATTTTCGGGTTGGACGATGGCAATGAAACTAGGTTCCTATTTTTCATAAATTAAATACTGTTTCTTTCTATCAAGGAAATACAGTTTTCTACAGTTTGAGCGATGCTCCCATCCCATGATAACGGCTCATACGTTTTTAACTTTTCCATCTGATTTTGCCATAGTGGACCATGTTTTTTGAAATCATCGATCATAATTTCCCAGTTTGGGGTATCAAGTGGATCAATATAATATGGGATGTCTCCACCAACTTCTCGTAGAGCCGGGATGTCAGCACAAATACTTGGAACCTGCAAGTACATAGCTTCAACTAGAGGCAGACCATATCCTTCTGTAAAGCTGGGGAAAAGAAGGCCATTGGCTCTTTTCAAAAGAGCTGTAACTTCTTCATCCGAAAGATTATTTTTTTCCTTGACGGAATTTTGTAAAGCAGGCGAACGGTCCAAGAGATCTAAAATATTCTCATTTTCCCAGCCACGTTTCCCAACAAGGACAAGATAAGGTACTTCTGCTTCCCCATGCTTTTGGACCATAGCTCTCCATAAATGGAGCAGCATAAGATGGTTCTTTCGTGGTTCTATTGTACTAAGATATATAAAATAAGGTCTATTATAAATGTCAGATAAAGTTTCCTTGAAAAAATTTCTGATATTTATTCCATGAGGTACGGCCCAGATAGGGGTATTGTCTTGTCCATTTTTCGTGGAAAAACTTTTTAAGGACGTAGCTACCGTTTCTGTTGGGACTACGACAGCTTTAGCTAATGCAATAACAGTTTTAATACGAGCCCTATGACGAGATAACTCACGCTGCCGCGAATATTCAGGATATTCGAGCGGTATGAGGTCATGCACCATTGGAACGAAATATGATTTAGTACGAACAAGAAAACGCTGAATTGCGTTTTTATGCGTTAGGTGATGGTGCGACAGGAGCAAATAAATTGATGGATAAAAAATCTTCGTTGAAGATGGGATAAAAGAGAAACAGAATTTAAGGCACAGAGCCATTTTATAGGCATGTGCCATGTATTTCTTGTTTCCTGAGCTCCACCCATTGATTAGAGAAATTATAAATTTTTTGCTTATTTTTTTTGGTAAAATATTTATCCGCCCCAGTAGAGAATATGAGGCAAAATATAGTTGTTTTTCATGGTACTCGAGAAGATATTGTGCATATGCAAGCTCTACCCGGTCAATACCTGTGGGCGCCAAACAATCAGCACGGGAAAGTAGACGAGATATATCTAGTATAAAAACAGGCTGTAGCTGAGATGATGTCATACGTTTCAAAAGGAGGCCGGCTGATATTGTTCGAGGCGTATTACGGTATGGTGAACTAATTTTTCAAGCCCTTCTTCAGAGAAGAAACCTCCAGGGATTAGGCATTGATCTATCAGTACACGACGAAAAGCCGCAAAAATGAGTGGGTCAGGTCGCTGGGGTGCCTGCCAGAAAGCTTTCAATGTCGATTGCGCAGTCAGTCCCGGCATGTCGTAAATGGCGTGACCCAAGGTAATGACAGGGACATTATGAGCCAGGGCCAGGGTACCAGTCGTGCTGTTAACGGTTACGACCCCACGGGCATGACGCACAAGCCTGGCTATATCTCCAAGCTCCATGTAATCCACACGATTGCTGACACCATGCGCAGCAGCAAGTCGCTGGACAAGTTTCTTCCAGTCCTGCACACCATTGTCGAGCGGATGTTCTTTGATGACAAGACGCATCTCCAGTGGGGCATTTTTGGCAAAGGATACAAGAACTTCGGTGATGACTTCCGCCACGCCTGAATAGGAAGAATGCAGGCGTAGCTGGGCATCGGCATCCAGTTGCAGAGGGAGCAGCATGTAAGGCTTGGGCCCTTCAACCAGCCATTCAGTCAGTTCGTGACTGCGTTTTTGAGCCTTTTTACGGCGACAGAGGCGTCGCAACCACCCAACGCCTTCCACCAGGGGCGGCCAGGGGCGATAATCTGTCCAATGCGGGAAACGCCACTTCAGAAGAATGGTGGCCGCATTATAGGCCACGCCTTCCAGTGCACGACGTGGGAAGGAAGAGGGGACAGGCTCATGTGGGGCGGCAGGAGGCAGCTGGCTGGCACGCTGATAGTACCAGTCAGGGTCTTTGGGTAGCGTGGAATTACCGTTAACGCCACCAAGTTCTAGGGTGACCCAGTCTGGCCGAATATAGCCTTCCTCAAAAACATGGACGGCAATATTCATTTCACGGCAGATGAGGATGGCCTGCCGATGGAGTTCCCGGCAGTCACCAAACAGCAGCACGTCCGTGATGTGATGTTTTTGCAGGATATGCCCCAGAAAGGCGGGCCATGTCCCATAATTGCTGCGGAAGGCAATACCACCTCCCAGACGCCAGAAAAGCTCATCCCCTCCATTGAAGTTGATTTTCCACACATTATGCCCCCGTTTTTTCAGGGCACGGCCAACGGATTGGAAAAAAGGCCCCATGAGCCCCTGGAGCAGCAGGAAATTGCGTTTTGTTTTTGGGGGGATCTGGAGCGACATGGGCACAAGCGTGCTGGTCTCTGTCAGGCTCGGATCTTCAAAAAAATTGGATGGATATTCGGCGTGTTCCGTCTCTTCGGGAGGGTGGCCAGAATATGTTGTCTGGGTATTGTCAAGCATGAGGGGCCCGGCATGATGAAATGAAATGTGTGAAACAACGGCGTAGCTGGCCCTGCCTCTGCCGTAATTTCATGGCGTATGTTGGCTTCCAGAGCTCAGTCTTGCCAAAACAGTCAATCAGCTCCTCCACGTCACATCGCTGTTCTGTCTCTGGATTGATATAGAGCGGATACAGAATAAGGGCGATTGCAGCAAGGTCTGTTACATCCAGTTGACGCCCCCGGCGGGGAAGAGATGGTCCCAGATGTGTTGTCAGTCCCCAGCCAGCGTAAAAGGGGGCACCGTATGTCGTAACCTTTTTGCCACGTATCAGCGCCTCAAAACCTGTCAGGGATGTGAGGGTGTGTACCTCGTCAACATGTGTAAGGAGCTGGCTCATGCTGCCACTGCGGTCAATGCTGTTGGCGTAGGCAAGAATGGTTGCTTCGGAAAGATGACCGGAACGATGGCCAGCCTCCACATCAGGGTGGGGCCGATAGATGATCCATGCTCCAGGATTCCTGCGGCGAACCTCACGCAGCAGGGCGAGATTATCCGTAATCTTGCCTCCGCCTCTTACGACAGACAGATCTCCAGCAACCTGCCCCGGAACCAGAATGACCGGCACGCCCTCAGGATGCTCCATTTTGGCGGGAGATGAATCAGGCGTAGCGGCATATTTGGAAACATGAAGCGTTTTGAGGCGCTCCATGAGAGTATCGGCTCTTCCACGGAGGGCCGGTGCAACCTTGATATCCCTCAGCATGTCCTCCAGATCACTGGGATGGGAGGGATCAACATAAGCGCCCTGGCTGTCCAGGATAATGGAGCATGGAGGCAGAAACCCGCTTCCCAGTCCCATGGACCGGATGAAGCCATCTTCCACGAAGAAGAGGGGCACCCGCATGGCATAAGCCTGTGCCTGCAAGGCTGGTGTGATGCGGTTTGCCCAAACAGCCAGTCCAGCACTCTTTTTCCGGGCATAGGCCAGAGCCCGACGGGGCGACCAGAAAAACCGGATGGGGTCTCTTCCTTCAAGAAAAGAACGAATGCGGCGCTGTTTCCACCATGCTATTCCATGGCAGGCTACGACAGGCCTGATGGCTCTGGCTCCAGACGCAGGGACATGGCATGACATGGTGAAATGGGGCCTTTTCCATACCGGACAGGTGGTAGAAACACTAGCTTGTTATCAGGAAGTCTTTTTTTTGGGAAGAGAGGGGTGGTGAATATAATTTAATTTCCACGATTGAATAATAATTCGACCGATAAGTGGAGTTTATTGGCAAAATTTCCATTTCATTGATCAATCCATCCCTGAAATGTCCAGGGAAAACTTCATGAATCCGTTTATTCTGTCATTTCTTTCGGAGTTCCAGTATCTTCAATGTCATATTACATTACAGAATTATGTTTGATGATTGTAGGGAGCCTTGTCATTGGAGAAGGTATCGACCTTTTTGTTCACCCTGTCCGTATTGTAAGAAAGCCCTCCCTGGTCCTTTTACGCTGTTTTCCAGTCATGATGGCAACCGGTATTTTTCTTTGCCTGACAGGTGTCATCTGGCTTTCCCTGCTGCTGAGTGCCATCCTGATGGGGGTGCTTGTAACGGCATCCAACCTGAAGCTGCGCCTGTTGAATGAACCTTTGGTTTTCACGGACTTTGCCCTGATCGATGCGTTCATGAAGCATCCACGTTTTTATCTTCAGGGCATTCCGCCTGCTGTGCGGTGTGTTGTCGTAGCTGGTGGTGCAGGGGTGCTCTACCTGCTTGCATGGGCTTCATCACTGTCTGTCGGGTTACGGCTGATGGGCTGTATCGAGGCAGTCGCCGTGGGACTATGCCTCTGGTGGCTCTTGGCACGGGGAAGTCGTTCCGATGAAACAGGGCCGGACGTGTGGCGGGATGTGCGTGAGGGAGGGCTGCTGCCAACACTGCTGCTTTATGCCTGGCGCTGCCATGAGCTGGCACCGCTACCCGTCAGGCCTGCCTTGTTGCGGACGGCTGCCGCACCAGAGTCTGTCATCGTCATCCAGTGTGAATCATTTGCCGATCCTGCGGAGCTGAAGAATGAGTGGTCGCCTCTGCCAGAGCTCGTCCGATGTCGGCAGGAAGCGGTACAATGGGGAAGGCTCCTGCCTAGCGGATTAGGTGCCTATACGATGCGTAGTGAATATGGGGTTCTGTGTGGCGATGATGAGGAGATGCTCTCATATCGCCGGTTTGATCCATTCCTGACAGCGGATCAGTCTCCGTCCCATGCCCTGCCGAATCGTCTGAAACATTTTTATGAAACGGCTCTTTTCCTGCATCCCTATGATCTGCGTTTTTATGGTCGGAATCGTCTGCTGCCCTTATGGGGGTTCAATGACGTCATCGGGCGGGAATGTTTTTCCGAGCAGGACAGGGTTGGCCCGTATGTAGGTGATGCTGCGCTAACAGCACGGCTGCTGACATATCTCCAGAAAAACGATCATTTTCTGGCCTACTGTGTGACAATCGAAAATCATGGTCCCTGGAAGAAAGGGCGGTTGGAGCAATCGAGTGGTGCAGAAGCGTGGCATCAGCACGTGCAAAATGGTGATGCCATGTTGCGGGAACTGCTTGCAGAGATCAAAGGGAGCGGGCGGGACATCATGCTGGTATTCTTTGGGGACCATCGTCCGGCGCTGGAAGCATTGCCTGCTGTTGAAGGACTGGAGAGGGGGACACCCTATGTCATACTGCGGCCCAATGGGCTAGAGGGAAGTCGCGTATCATCTGAGCCTGTAGATGTAACACCTGCCGAGCTCCATCGGAGCATTCTTCATCACGTCAGCTCCTGAAAAGATACGCTATAAAAAAAGGGCGCCTGATGAAGAGGCGCCCTTCTTCTTTTCATACGCCAGAGAGGATTACTTGGCTTTCCCCTGGTTGGCGACAGCTGCTGCCTTGGCAGCAATTTCCTCGGCATCACCCAGATAGTAGTGCTTGACCGGCTTGAAGTTCTCATCGAACTCATAAACCAGCGGCACACCTGTAGGAATGTTCAGGTTCAGGATTTCATCTTCCGTCATGTTGTCCAGATATTTCACCAGAGCACGAAGGGAGTTGCCGTGAGCAGCGATGATGACCTTCTCGCCCTTCTTGATGCGCGGCAGGATGGTCTTCTCCCAGTAGGGAATCACACGTTCAATGGTCAGGGCCAAGCTTTCCGTGACGGGCAGCTCATCAGCACTCAGATGGGCATAACGCGGATCATGACCGGGGAAACGCTCATCGGAACGCTCCAGAGCAGGCGGCGTGACAGCAAAACCACGGCGCCACTGCTTGACCTGCTCATCGCCATATTTCTTGGCTGTTTCAGCCTTGTTGAGGCCCTGGAGAGCACCATAATGACGTTCATTCAGACGCCAGTTCTTCTCAACGGGCAGCCATGCCTGATCCACACCGTCCAGAATGTTCCAGAGTGTATGGATGGCACGCTTCAACACGGAGGTATAAGCGTAATCGAAGGAATAGCCTTCCTTGTGCAGCAACTGGCCGGCAGCTTTGGCTTCGCTGCGCCCTTTCTCTGACAGGTCGACGTCATACCAGCCAGTGAAGCGGTTTTCCTGGTTCCACTGGCTTTCCCCGTGACGAACCAGAACAAGCTTTGTTACGGCCATGATGATCTCCTTAATGTATAAGGTTTTAGCAACACTGGGAGATTGCGCCACTACAGCCTGAACTGCAAGGGCTCAGCCTCACTTCATGCCGTCTGTCAGAGCATAGCCGTTATGAGGCATGACAGGGACGGAGAGAAAAAGGCCACCCGCAGGGGATGGCCTTTGTTCTGATCGGGCATGGAAGGGATGATCAGGGGGTTCCCTGCTTCTTTTCCTGCTCTTCGGTAAAACGGCGAGCCTCTGATGAAACGGTCAGTGTCATGGTCAGACCGGCGGTCAGCAGATAGATGATGGCAAATGTCCAGATGACGTAGGCCATGCCGACGCCGAAAATCATTTCGCAGAGGGAAACAATGGCAGGCCCTACCCATGTCGACGCTCCAGCGCCCAGCCCGAGTATGGACAGCGCAGCGGCTTTCTCCCGTGGGCAGATCTGGGGCATAAGACCGGAGAGAGGAACGAAGGCAGCGATGGAGGCTCCATAAAGTATGCCCACAACCGCAGCCGCTGCGAAATTGCCCGGATACCAGAGGGGAACATAATAGAAGAGGGGAATGGTGATGAAGCCACCGATACCTCCAAAAACAGCCACGACGAAGCGGTAGCCCATTTTGTCCGCCACCATGCCTGAAATCAGATTGACGATGATGTTGCTCAAAAAGATGAGTGACAGCAGGTTGAGCCACTGCCCGAGCGTGAACCCCAGATGATCGACAAAAAAGCCGGGCATGATGGCCAGAAAGGCATATTCCGATGATGTATCAACCGTGCGGACAATACCGGCAATGAGAGTTTTGGGCTCACGCCAGATGATGCTGATGGAGCCCAGAAAGATCTGTCGGGCAGGAACATCGGCAGGTAGAAGACGGCGATTGCCGGTTGGCTCCCTTGTGAAAAGCAGGGCGATCAGTCCGCCGAGAACAACCAGCCCCAGAGAGCACCAGAAGGTGTTGATTTCACCGATGGCAGGAATCGCAAAACGGGCAAACTGGGAGCCGAGAGTAGGCAGGCCGGCAGAGAAAGAGAACCAGAACCAGCCGGCTGCCGCTCCAAGCATGGATGTTGGTGTCGCTGCAGCAATCCAGACCAGGAAACCATAGGCGAACAGCGGATAGGCAAACCCGCGGAGAGCATAGAACGTCAATATCCATGTACTGTTGTTGGGGGTAAGCCCAAAAACAAGGAAGCAGACCTCCAGGACAGCCCATAGGACCAGACCGCTCCACATGACCTTTTTAGGTCCCATGAGATCGGATAGTGGCCCGGCAAACCAGGCGGCAATCATCACGGTGATGCCGTAAAAAGTGAAAAGCTCGTTGACGAAACTCTGGGGGTGGCCGGTGTGCAGCATGAACGTATCCAGGTATCCCGCCTCGACACCATCGCCGACCATGAAGAGAAGCTGTCCGACAAAGGCCCAGAACAGGGCGGCCGGTATGCCTATTTTTTCAACAAAGTGTGGTTTCTTGTCTGGCGTGCCTGCCATGAAATCTCTCCATTTGTTGGGGAGGGATGAAAAAAGCCAGTCCGTGGCGCTTCATTCCTCAATAGATGATTGACTGGCCTTACGAGAGTGCTCAGGCCCCTTGAATTATCGTCCGTACAGGAAGCGTTTTATTAGAGCCCTGAAATAGGAATTCAGTATGCCTGTCCAGACGCAGAAGTATGTTTCTGATATCATAAAGATGATTTTTTTTCAATTTTGTATATTCAGCGACCAGTTCTCCCTTATCGCCCGGGATATCTGGCGAATGGTAGAGATATTCCATGGTCGTGTCATGAATCACTTTCTGTTTTCGGTGAAACCTGAATTTTTTCATACCCATTTCGCTATCATTCTGAAAAGCCTTCGAGAAAGAAAGGAGAGAATTAAGTTGCGAAAGAATGTCATTATCATTAGCGTCACAGGGGTACAGCAGAATGGAAGGCGGGCTCCAGATGATTATATGCTCATGCAACGGATTGTCTGACAGGGACGTGCAGGCGGCCATCCAGGCCGGAGTTGTGAAAGTCTCCGAGGTTTACTCTGCCCGTAAGTGTCAGGTGAAATGCGGCAACTGTGTAAAGGGAGTCGCCTGCCTTCTGAAAGAAGCAAAGAGGAAAACCTGTCCCTGCCCGACAACTATGGCAATAGAGCAGGGGATGGCTGCACAGATAGCCAATGGTGATGACCCGATACAAAAAAAAGAAGCCTCCCTTTAGGAGAGGCTTCTTTCATCAGTCTGGCTTCTGACAGTGATCAGTGGCCGCTATTCTGGTCGGCGCTTTCAGAGTTCAGCGTAATGTAGCGTTCCAGGCCGATCTGCTTGATGAGGTCCAGCTGGGTGTCGATGAAGTCTTCATGGGCTTCTTCGTCAGCGAGGATGCGGAAGAGCAGGTCGCGGGACACGAAGTCACGGACGCTTTCGCAGTAGGCGATGCCCTCGCGGATTTTCTCCAGAGCCAGAGCCTCGACCTTCAGATCACATTCCAGGATCTCTTTGACATTCTCGCCAATGTGCAGCGGGTTCAGATGCTGCAGGTTCGGCAGTCCACCCAGGAAGAGGATGCGCTCGATCAGCCAGTCGGCATGACGCATTTCTTCAATGGACTCTTCATATTCCTTCTTGCCCAGCTTGGTGACGCCCCAATGGTTCAGGGTGCGGGAATGAAGGAAGTACTGGTTGATGGCTGTCAGCTCATTGGCAAGCTGAGCATTGAGATATTCAATTACTTTCGGGTCTTTTGCGGCCATTTTTCTCTCCATCGCATGAAGTATGAACTGTAGGATTATCTCCAACGAAGGTCGGTATAGTCTTCAACTTTGAGGATTGCAATATAAAAATTAAATTACGATGTATTCGTACTTGATAATCATTATCAAAGAGACTTTATAAGAAAGATTATCAAAATCGCACGGTGAGTATTTCATGGTTTTTCTTGTTATTTCGATAGATATTTAAAAATCCTGTTTATCCCATAAGTTTTTCTTTTCATTGCTCCTGATGCCCACACCCCCCATCTTGATACTGGGAACAGGATGGAATCGTTTGCTGAATCCTTATTGTTTGATATAAATGGAACATATTCCCACATAACTGAAGGATGGATGTCATGGATCTTCTCCACGTTCTGAAAACACGGTACACGACCAAGGCCTACGATGCGGCTCGCCGTATCCCGGAGGAAACGGTGCAGCAGCTGCTGGCAGCCCTGCGGTACAGCCCGTCTTCGGTCAATGCCCAGCCTTGGCATTTCATCATTGCCGATGATGATGCAGGCAAGCAGCGTCTGGCCAAGGCAACACCAGATTCCGGGTCTCTGTCTTATAATCGGCCCAAGATCACGCAGGCCTCTCATGTAGTGGTTCTCTGCGCCCGCAATGAGCTGCCGGAATCTTATCTTGAGACAGTGCTCGACAAAGAAGAGCAGGACGGACGCTACGCTGATGCTGCGGCCCGTGAGGGTTTTGGTACAGCCCGTGCCGGGTATGTCCAGCAGCATCTGGATGCTGGCGATGTCGCCCACTGGAACCAGAAACAGGTTTATCTGGCACAGGGCTTTCTGCTGCTTTCCGCGGGGCTGTTGGGTGTTGATGCAACACCAATTGAGGGCTTCCTGCCGGATGTCATTTCAGAAGAATTCGGCCTGAAAGAAAAAGGGCTGACACCTCTGGTCATTGTTGCGCTTGGCTATCATTCTGACAAAGATGCCAATGCGACATGCCCGAAATCCCGCCTGGCACCTGAGAGCATCTTTTCGAAGGCCTGAGCAACACAAGGCTTCACCGGGGGATTACGATCTTCCGGTGGGGTCTACAGGCATGCACTCGGAGCGCTTGAACGGAAAGCAGATTTTCAAGGGGAAGTGGCGGAGAGAGAGGGATTCGAACCCTCGGTACGCTATTAACGTACACACGCTTTCCAAGCGTGCGCCTTAAGCCGCTCGGCCATCTCTCCGCGAGCGATGGGGGGACAATACCATTATTCTTTGCGAGTGCAAGCCTTTTTCTGAGAATTTTTCACAAATTTTTCAATAAGAAGCGCAGACTTGATCCCAGGAGCTTCTTCCACTCCGGATGAGACATCAACGGCTTGGGCGCGGCTGACCCGTACAGCCTCGCTCACATTGTCAGGGGTCAGTCCACCGGCAAGAAGCCACGGAGCAGGAGCCTGCCACTGGCGTGTCAGCGTCCAGTCAAACACACGCCCCAGCCCACCGGGGCGGGTATCTCCTTTCTGGGCAGGTGCTTCGATGACATACCCATCCATGGCTTTCGAGACAGGCAGATCGTGCTGCTGGGCGACGCCACGGGCCAACCAGACGGGCCGACCTGTCTGCTCTTTCAGGGTGAAAGCAGTGGCTTCATCTGTATAGAGCTGCAGAATATCCAGAGGGATACGCTCCAGAACGGCAGCAATCTGCTCATGGGTTGGCCGCACAAAAAGCCCGACACGAAGAGGCCCCCCCGCAGAGGGAGACGCTATGGCCTCATGCAGCCGGGCTGCCTGTTCCGGTCGGACAAAACGGGGGGAGGCGGAATGGAACACAAGACCAACCCAGCGCACACCCGATACGGCACAGACTTCCATATCTTCTGCCCGTGTCAGACCACAGATTTTGACGTCAACCTTCACAAGGTCGCAGCCTGCAATTCATCCTGAATGGCCTGTGCGGCGGCGGCGGGATCATTCGCCCGGGTGATGGGACGGCCAACCACGATCCAGTCGGCACCAGCCCGTGCTGCCTGTGCTGGTGTCATGATGCGCTTCTGGTCATCCGTGCTGCTGCCTGCGGGGCGAATGCCCGGAACGACAAGTTCTGGTCCGTCACCCAGAGCATCACGCATCGCCGTAATTTCATGAGCTGAACAGACCAGACCATCAGCTCCGGCCCGGACAGCCATCCGGCCCAGCCGTACCACTTCCTTTAGCGGTGTGGTGTTGATGCCTATCTCCGCAAGGCTTTCCTCATTCATGCTGGTCAGTACAGTCACAGCAAGGAGCTTGGGGCGCTTCCGCCCGTCATCGAAAGCCTCTTCCAGAACTGCACGGGAGCGGCTGATCATCTCGGCCCCACCAAGTGCGTGAATGGTCATCAGGCTCGGCTGGATGGGAGCCAGAGCCCGGAGGCCAGAAGCAACCGTGTTGGGAATGTCATGCAGCTTCAGATCCAGAAAAAGCTCCTGCCGGGCGGCCAGACTTTTTACGGCATCCAGCCCGCAGGCATAGGTGAATTCCAGACCAAGCTTGATGGCATCAACCTTGCCTTCCAGCGCTGCTGCCCAGTGCTGGGCCTGGTCGTGGGAGGCGGTATCCAATGCGGCAATGAGGCGGGTACGACGAATAGACATGAGGAAATGGTCTTATTTCTGTGAAGAAGGCTGGATCGCATCAGAAGTGGGAGCAACACTGCCCGCCTTGAGCTGGTCGAGCCGCTGATGCAGCTCGATCAGCTGTTTCTGGGATGTACGCAGCTGTGATTCGGCCTTGCGGGCGCGGCGACGCTGGCGCAGTTCGCCTGTCAGGCCAAGCAGCAGCCCCAGTACGAGGGACGGCACGGCAAGGAGGGTGATGAGTTTTCCCATTTTGATGGAGAAGCCAAATGACGCCAGCCAGACGGTGGCATCATCAAGATTGCTCATGGCGAAAATGGCCGTAAAAGCCAGAAAAAGAACGATGATCAGAAGGCGAATCATGCGGATTGCTCCTACCCTGCCTTGTGGCAGTAAACAAGATGGACCAAGAGGGTCATGAAGAATGCTGGTGAATGTTGTTGGCGGACTCTAGAAGAACTCGCCCATTCTGTCATCCATCTGTTTTGTCTTTACATGATCTTGATGAAAGGAGGTGTAGTTATCCTCCCTAAAAAGGGGAAACTCTGGTATTAGGCGCTCAGGCGTCGTCTCAATGCTGGAAAGGCTGGTAGAAGCAAGATGGACACGGATGGGACCTTTTTCGAGGCTGTAGCGAATGATCGGGCAAGGGCTCCTGTCTGGAGTGAATTTGATGCCGCCTGGTACCGTCGCCGTTATGCCCGGCAGCTGGCAGAGGCGGGGACGGTCTGGACGGACGGACAGCTTGCCGAGCGATGGCAGAGCGGTGAGGGACAGGAAGGAACTTCACCCAACAGGTATTTTGATGAAGAATGGTACCTGAATGCCTATCCTGATGTCCGGCGTGGCGTGCAGGAGAAAGGTATCTTTCAGAGCGGGTTCCAGCATTATGTGGATGTAGGCTGCCAGAGCTGCTCTGGACACTGGCTTTTCTCGGCAGAATACTACTTCAAGGTGAATTCGGACTACAGTCTCCGGGCCATGCGTGAGGCAGGGCATGTCAATGCCTATGACCATTTTCTCCGTGTCGGGGATTATGGTTTCCGGTCGCCTCATTTCCTTTTCGATGCCGAACTCTTCATTCGTGAATGTCTGGGGAAAAACATTCCGTTTGATCCCTCCCAGGGGGCCTTCAGCCAATATCTGGCCCTCGAATATCCTGACATGAAAACAGTCAGGACGTCCTGGTACTTCGATCCTGTCTGGTATCTTGAAAAATATCCCGATGTTCTCAAGCTGATAGAGGATGGCGTATTTACAGGGCCACTTCACCATTACATGGGATGTGACAATCCCAGCGCTTATGATCCGAACCCTTATTTTGATGAATCCTATTATCTGGCACAGAATCCTGACGTAGCTGATGCCGTGAAAAGCGGAATGTTCCGCAATGGTTATGCCCATTTCATCCGGGCAGGGATCAGTGAGCTGCGCAATCCATCGGCTGATCTGGATTTCAGGGCGTTTGTGGCCACGTTGGATATGCCCCAGTCACTCAACAAGGCACACGTGGACAATCCCTTTCTGCTCTGGATTTTACAGCAGGAAGGGCGGACAGGCGCCGAAATTCCCGGGATTTCCATTACTGCCGCCAACAGGCTGGCGTTATGCAAGGTCGAAGCCAGTCTGCCCTCCCTGTTCAGGAAGCCTTTGAGATTCGTGAATCAGGCGTCTCCCCAGCTGAGTGTCGTTCTGTTTTCACAGGGCAATTATCTGCTCGATATTGCAACGCTTGCTTCCCTGCATGCGCAGGGTATTCCCGACATGCAGGTCGTCGTGGCCAGTACAGGCAACACCCTTTCCCGGCAACGGCTGGATCAGGCAGTAGAGGGGTTGCGGCACGTTGTCAGCGACAAGCTCCAGCCCCTGGCGCAGCAGTTGCGGGAGAGTCTGCCTTTCCTTGCCGGTGAGCGCATCCTGCTTCTGGAATCCGGCGTGCAGCTGTTGCCCATGGCCCTGTCCTTTGCCATGGCTTCCATGATGGCTGAAGAAAGTGAGGGGGGCGGCAAACTTCTTACAAGCATCAATACCGTACTGGAAGCAGGTAGCGCTGTATGGCGTGATGGCAGCATCACCTGCCATGGTCAGGGAGAAAAAGGACAGGCCCAGTCTGTCAGTTTCCAGAAGATGGTGGAAGCCATTCAGGGGGGGCTGCTGTTCTGCCATCGCACAGCGATGGAACAGGCACTGCAGTACCTGGAAGGGCACAGGGTGGAGCCTTTCTTTACCTGTTTTTCCATGGCGTTGCGGGCCACGGGGCGGACCCTGTCTTATTGGCCAACCGTACAGGCCAGACTGCTGAATGCCACGCCGGAAAGTTATGCGAGGCGAACCATGGGAAAGGATGCCTTGCGGCGTCTATTCCCCGTTTTTCTGCCCAGACATGCCGTGGCACGAGGGGACGCCCGCATGGGCAAAAGCTATCGCCCTCTTGTCATGATGGTTTTCCCCCATCTTCCACGCCTGATTGAAGGTGGTGCAGCACGGCGGGTCATGCAGCAGATTGATGCTTTCCGTTGGCTGGGCTGGCAGGTGCTGGTTGTCGGTCTGGACCGGAAAGAAGAAGACAGGCTCGTCATTCCTCATGATTATCCAGCTGATGTGGAGTGCTGGCGAGGTGTGGATGATTTTTCATCCTTCCTGCGGGACCGCTTGACCGACATGAAACTGCTCTGGATTGGTGGAACGCATGTTCTGTCCCGTCTGGGGCCGGTTCTTGCCACAGGGGACATTTCCCTTCAGGACAAGCTGATCGTTCTTGATACTGTCAATCAGGACGGCACGGCCCTCAGAGCTGTGGAAGAGCATCTGCGACGTCTCGTTGGCATTGTGGATGAGCCGGCACGTCTCATGAGGGAAGCCAAAAAAGAACTGGATTATGCGTGGCTCTGCCAAGGCATCGTGACGGGTGATGAGCAGACAACCGCACTGCTGCACAGGCTGGGCTACGGCAATGTCACAGCTCTGCCTTATGCTGTTTCGTGCCGGCAGCTGGGCAAACAGGACGAATTTGAACGGCGGCAGGGTATTTTGTTCCCTCTTTCCATCTACCGGGCAGGGGATTCCGGACATGACGGATTTGACTGGTTCTGCCTTGCCGTGATGCCCCACTTGCAACGTCATTTCAGTCTGCCACCTTCCATCGGGATCGGAGGGTATCATCATCCTTTGGTTGATCTGGGATTTTATGAGCGCCTGGCACCACTGGATGGCTTGGCCGAAATGGATACGCTGCCCAGGATGATGCAGCGATGCCGTATTCTCATGGACCCTTCGCGGGTCCCGGCCACACAGGCTACCGAGATACTGGAGGCCGCCGGTCAGGGCATCCCGGCCGTGCTGAACAAGGTTCAGATGGAACGTCTGGGCTGGAAGGATGAAGAAGAAGCTCTGGATGGTGGTTTCAACGATCCGCAGCATTTCGCCCGGCAGATCATCCGTCTGTATGAAGACCCGACTCTCTGGGACCGGATACGGCGCAAAGCGCATGAAACGGTCAGGGAGAGGCATGGCCATGGTCGCCTGCATGAAGCTTTTGGGCGGTTCATCGAGGCATTGCTGAATGGGCCCGCTACGGTAGCCCCCCCTGCCGGGAAGGAAGGGGTGTCGCTACATCGCTCCTTTGCGCCAGCCCCTCTGCGCATCGTGTTGAAACCGGCTGGAGACCCCCCTGCCGCCGAAGATAAAGATGAAGAGTCGGAAGACGGGCTGGAGGATGAATTCATGCCGCTTCCCACTCATCTGGGTGTGACATTGCCTGAAGAAGACCAGAATCAGAAGGAACAGGCTGACAATGACTGAACGTATGGCCGCAGTCCTCCAGCATGTGGAGGCCACCAAGGAGACGGCACTGGAGCGGCTTTGTGAACTGTTGCGGATTCCCAGCATTTCCACACAGAAGCAGCACAGGGATGATTGCCGGAAAGCCGCACGCTGGTTGGCGGACGAATTGCAGGGGCTTGGCTTTACGGCGTCTTTGCGGGATGTTTCATGGGCAGAACCGGGGCATCCAATGGTTGTCGGGCATGATGATGCCAATGCAGAGAAGGTACGGAACGGGCAGACCCACGTTCTCTTCTATGGTCATTACGATGTTCAGCCGACAGACCCCGAAGCCCTCTGGTTAACGGATCCGTTCGAACCCTGCCTGAAGAAAACCGGCGATGGCCGGAAGGTCCTCGTGGCCCGGGGAGCGAGCGATGACAAAGGGCAGGTGATGACCTTCATCGAGGCCTGCCGGGCATGGAAAGCTGTTCATGGGGACCTCCCCGTGGCTGTCAGTTTTCTTCTGGAAGGTGAAGAAGAATCCGGTGGTGAGAATCTGCTTCCCTTTCTCAGGGAGAATCAGGAAGAGCTGAAAGCTGATATTGCCCTGATCTGTGATACCGCCATGCCGGACAGGGAGACCCCGGCCATCACGACCTCTCTGCGTGGCACAGTTGCCGAGGAAATCGAGCTCGTCGCTGCCAGCCAGGACCTTCATTCCGGGATGTATGGCAATGCTGCGGCCAATCCGGCTTTTCTGCTCTGCCAGATCATCAGTGGCCTGCGTGATGAGCAGGGGCGGGTCACACTGCCCGGTTTTTATGACGGTGTGACCGTGCCTGATGAGCATACCCGCCAGCAGTGGCGGACACTCTATCCTGATGATGCAGCCCTGCTGGAAGATGTCGGCCTGTCCCATGCTGCTGGTGAGCGGGGCTTCAGTGCCATTGAGCAGACATGGTGCCGTCCGAGTTTTGAGGTCAATGGCCTTGCTGGCGGGTATCAGGCGGATGGCTTCAAGACGGTCATTCCGGCCCGGGCTTCGGCGAAGGTATCATTCCGTCTGGTACCGGGGCAGGACCCACTCAGGATTCGGGACTCCTTCCGGGCTTATGTCCGTGCAGCCCTGCCGGAAGATGTCGAGGTTGTCTTTACGGGGCATGGAGCTTCATCCGGTTTTGCCGTGAATCAGGACAGTCCCTTTCTTCTGGCAACATTGGACGCTCTGGGTAAGGAATGGGGCAAACAGGCCGTCATGACTGGTTGTGGAGGCTCGATCCCGGTAGCAGAGGAAATCCGTGAAGCTTTGGGCATGGATGCACTCATGGTGGGATTTGCTCAGGCTGATGATCGGATACACTCTCCCAACGAGCAGTATGGTCTTGATTCATTCTTCCACGGGATACGCTCATGGGTCCGCATCCTGGCTGCCCTGGCCCGATGAATCGTATAAGACCAGGCATGGCGCAACCTGTTGCCCTGACCATGGGAGACCCGGCTGGTGTAGGGCCGGAGCTGACACGCCGTGTCTGGGAGTGTCTCAGAACGGCTGGGCAACCTTTTTTCTGGATAGGGGACCCGGTGCTGCTGGGAGGCAACACACCCTACCGGGAAATATGCCATCCGTCCGAGGCAGCCGCCTGTTTTGCAGAAGCCCTGCCCGTACTGGCGCTTTCCTGCCCGGAACCGGTCAAACCCGGGCATCCCTCAACAGGCAATGCCGTAGCGGTAATCGAGAGCATCAGAAAAGCTGTTCATTACGCTCTGTCAGGGGCAGCCGGAGCTGTCGTGACAAACCCTATTGCCAAGCATGTGCTGGCAGCTTCCGGTTTTCCCCATCCGGGGCATACAGAGTTTCTGGCAGCTCTGTGTGGTGCCAGTGGCAGGGAAGTCATGATGCTGGCCTGCCCGCAGCTCAAGGTTGCTTTGACAAACATTCATGTCTCGTTGAGACAGGCCATCGAGACGCTTTCGGCAGACCGCATCATGGCTGTGAGCCGGGTAACGGCATCTGCCCTGCAACGTGATTTCGGTCTGGTCCAGCCTCGGCTTGCCATTGCAGGGCTGAACCCTCACGCAGGTGAAAATGGCATGATGGGGGATGAGGAAAGCCGCATCATCAAACCCGCTATAGAGGCCTTGCAGCGGGAAGGGCTGGAGGTAAGTGGCCCCATGCCACCAGATACCATGTTCAGTGCCGCTGTCCGTCCCCGGTACGATGCGGCAATCTGCCTGTATCACGATCAAGGCCTCATCCCGGTCAAGACATTGGACATGGCTGGAGGTGTCAACGTCACACTGGGTCTGCCCATCATCCGCACATCGCCAGATCATGGAACAGCCTTTGATATTGCCGTCGGTCCGGGTGAGACAGGAAAGGCAAGCATTTCAAGCCTTTCATCAGCGCTTGCCATGGCCCATGATATGGCGAACCAGCGTGTCATGAGTGATGCGCAGACTCCATGAAGAGGGAAAGGAACAGCCCATGATCCGTCTTGGTATCAATGTTGATCATGTTGCAACATTGCGGAACGCACGGGGTGAGCGCTACCCCGACCCTGTCCGTGCTGCTGAGCTGGCTCTGGAGAATGGGGCTGATGGTATTACGGCCCATCTGCGTGAGGACCGCCGCCACATTCGGGATGAGGATATCCGTCGCCTCCGGGCGCTTTCGGCTCCACTCAATTTTGAAATGGCTGTCACGGACGAAATGGTGACCATGGCCTGCGCACTGAAGCCCCACGCCTGCTGCCTTGTGCCCGAAAGACGGGAGGAATTGACAACAGAAGGTGGGCTTGATGTCGTAGGATTACGAGAAAGTCTGGCCCCGCATGTCAGCCGCCTTCTGGAAGCTGGCATCCGTGTTTCGCTGTTCATCGATCCAGAGCCGGAAGCCATTCGCACGGCGGCTGCTCTGGGAGCTCCGGTAGTTGAACTGCATACGGGAGCCTACGCTCTGGGGAAAGAAGGCGAGCTGGAACGTCTCCACAGGGCTGCCCATATGGCAGCTGAATGCGGGATTGAACTTCATGCCGGTCATGGTCTGACCTATGAGAATGTCTCTCCCATCACGGAACTGCCTGGGCTGAAAGAACTCAATATCGGCCATTTCCTGATCAGCGAAGCCGTCTTTGTCGGGCTGGGAGCTTCCGTGCGGCGGATGAAAGATCTGCTTTCCTGAAGACTTCATCAACCGTCATGGAGAGGTCCCGTCACTGGGACCTCCCTCAGGATTCAGTTGGGCTGTGTGTTGAAGATGGGCAATCCATTATTGCCCTGCTGGATACTGAATAGCCCATTGTTACGACGGACCTTAGGGATGCTCCCGTCTTTAGGAGCTGGCTGGATAAGAGGTTCGTTCGGCTTATGATCGTAATTCGGAACAAATTTACTTGATTTGTCGGAATAGGTGGCCTCTGGCCGCTGCTCTTCCGTGGGCATGGAATGAAATGCCGAAATCGGCCCCATGGGCCAGACGCCCGGAGCATCACGCATTGTTCCTTCAGGCTGTCGTGCACAGCCGCGTGTCAGCATGGAGCAGATACCATCTTCGCCAATATATTCGTCATCGTCGCCCGCATAATGGATCTCGGCAACCCGATCATGATCCATACGGACAAGCATCCGGCAGCTTGAGCCAGCTCCACCGAAAATAGACTGATAGGCGCTGATAGCCGAACTTACTGGAAGAAGGCCAGAGCTGGGGAGAGGGGCGATCGAACGGGAAATATCGTATTCCCAGATCGCCGTACTGTCATTCAGTGATTTGGTCGAATTGGGAGCTCCCGCACAAGCCTGCAGATCATAGCTTGTCATGCCGATCATTTCATATTGAGCTTTGTGAGCCTCATGGGCATCCCAATAACCGCAGGCAGAGAGGCCGAGCGGCAGCATACAGGTAAGCCGGAACAGGATTTTCTGAAATGTCATTCTCTCTCCATCAGAGTAGAAAGGCAGGCAATGGGGGGACTGCTTTATCATGTTTTTCTTTCTGTCTGAAAGATGGGTTTTAGTCTCCAGTGCAATCGGTTAGAGAAGGAGGAGCCGTTTCCCTTTTTGGAGTTTGCTTTATGGCCGATATTTCCGCTGCTGAGGTTCCCCGCCTGCAAAAGGCACTGCGCCGTCTGCTGGGCTCTCCGGAGCTGACAGTTCAGGTCCCGCCACGCAAGGGCATGAGTGTGGAAATCGCAGTGGCTGGTGAAGTCGTGGGGACTGTGTATCGCGATGAGGATGAGGGCGAGGTCTCCTATGCCGTCAACATGACAGTGCTGGAAGAAGACCTCCCTCCTGCCTGACCTGTAGCGGTCTTACCGGTACAGCAGGAAACCTCTCATCCTTGATGGTGAGAGGTTTTTTCATATGCAGGTACTGCTTTCAAAGCAGAGGTGCACAGCTCTGACGGAGCCACGGGTGCAGCTCATCTTCCAGCAGTGGCAGGAGCTTTTCCAGAACCGTGGCATGGTACTGGTCCAGCCAGTGCCGTTCTTCTGCTGTCAGAAGTTCCATGGCGATGAGACGGCGATCTATGGGGGTGTGGGTCAACACCTCGAACTCCAGGGAGGGCCGTACGGTTTCAGGCAGGGAACTTTCCCGAACGAGCAGCAGGTTCTCGATACGGATGCCGTAAGCGCCAACCTCGTAATAGCCCGGTTCGTTGGAAAGGATCATCCCTGGTACAAGGCCGGTCGGCCGTGGCGCTACGGAGATGGATTGAGGCCCCTCATGGACGGAAAGATAACTGCCAATGCCATGGCCGGTACCATGATCAAAATCCAGTCCCTGATTCCAGAGAGCCGCCCGGGCAAGAGTATCCAGCCTGTAACCTGGCAGTCCCATGGGGAAACGCTGGCGGCTCAGGGCAATATGCCCCTTCAGAACTGCCGTGAAAGCTTTCTGGATGGCGGCAGGTGCTTCATCCGGGCCAGTCCAGATAGTCCGTGTGATGTCCGTGGTGCCGAAAGGATATTGCGCCCCACTATCAACCAAATAGACGCTGTTTTTCTGGAGGATGCTGTCATGCCCGGCTTCGGCCCGGTAATGAGGGTAAGCGCCGTTGGGACCAGCCGCAGAAATTGTCTCAAAACTGGGGCCCCGATAATCAGGGGACATGGCCCGGAACGCCTCAAGGCGATCGGCCAATTCTGTTTCACGATGGCCGGGGCCATGTTCTTCCAGCCAGTGCAGGAACCGGGCCAGAGCAATGCTGTCCAGTTCATGCGCCCGACGGTTGCCATCCTGTTCCACGGTTGTTTTGATGGCTTTGGGAAGAGTGCACAGGTCCGGCCCATCAGCGATGTGAGCTCCGGCGTCCTTCAGGACCATGCTGAACCAGACTGGCGTCGTGGCAGGGTCCAGCCGTACGGTTTTTCCGGCCAGGGCCTGCAAGGCCTTCGACAGTTCGGAAGGAGGGAATGGACGTATGCCTGAATCTTCCGGGGCATCATGGAAACGGGTCACATCAGCAAAAATGTCGGCCGAACCATCAGCATGAAGCAGGCCGTACGCATGGGCGACAGGGGTCATGGCAATGTCACTTCCCCTGATGTTCAACAGCCAGGCGAGGGACGGGCAGTCCGCAAGGATCATGGCATCCTGCCCCGCTTCATGCAGCTGCCGGGCCAGACGATCCCGCTTGCTCCGGCTCGTTTCCCCTGTAAATTCGAATGGTTGGTGATGGATCAGATTGGCTGGTGAGGGAGGCTGATCATGCCATGACATATCTATTGGATTGTCAGACAGGGGTACGAGCTGAATACCATCCGTCTCCCATGATGAGAGGTCTCTCTGGCTGGTCAGCCGGGGGTCATACCCGATGCGCAGCCCTTGCGCTTTCTCAGCCAGCCACTGCCGGGGAGGATGCTGGCCGCCATGACGGGTTTCCCACAATGCCGCCGGAGCCTGCTCGGCCATCTGTACGGTGTAGCGGCCATCGGAAAAAACACAGCCGGTTTCTGCCAGCAGGATGGCAAGGCCAGCACTGCCCGTAAAACCGGTCAGCCAGGCCAGTCTTTCAGAATGGGGCGCAACATATTCCCCCAGATATTCATCACCCCGGGTGACGATGACACCGGAAATGCCAAGTCTGTCGAATTGCTGGCGGACGAGAGCAGGACGGTCCTGCAAAGGAATGGATGAAAGAGACACAGACGCCACCATGGAAAAACGGGAGAGAACAGTCAGATTGGTTTCCGAAGGATCAAGGTACTCCAGGGGCCTTCCCTGAGCTGCTTTTCAAGGATCAGGCCCTGCCTCTGGTGGGCAACCAGCACCATGCGGGCCTGGGTATTGAGCAGTCCGGCCAGGATGGCTGTTCCCCCTGCCTGAAGGTTGCGGGCAAGATCCTTGGCCATACGGCAGAGAGGACGAGCCAGAATATTGGCAAAAACAAGATCATAGGGAGCATTGCGGCGAACAGCTTCCGTATGCCAGCCATTGCCGAAGCGGCAGTCCAGCAGGGGGCCGAGCCTGTTCAGCCGGGCATTGGAAGCTGCAACACGGACAGACCATGGCTCGATATCCACGGCCAGAACAGGGCGATGCAGCAGACGAGCCGCTGCCATGGCCAGAATACCGGACCCACATCCCATGTCCAGAATATGACGGGGGCGCCGATGGGCAATCTGTTCCAAGGCACGCAGGCACCCGCGGGTGGAACCATGTTCACCGGACCCGAAAGCGATCCCGGCATCCAGTATGATGTCCAGCCGATTGGAAGGTGACGTCTCCTTCAGATGTGTCCCCCGGATACAGAACCGCCGTCCGACATATTGGGGAGGGAAGGCTTCCTGCGTACGGGCCAGCCAGCCCTCGGCCTCGGTGTTCTGCCGGTGCAGGGGTGCGTCCACGCCTGTCATGGCACGGACAAGCGCCAGGGCGTTATCCAGCTCCTCCTCATTCCGCCCTTTTTCCTTGACGGCTTCCAGCCGCCAGTAACGCTGCTCATCATCCTCTTCGAACATGCCGACCGTGTCACAGACCCCAAGCAGGGCCTGCTCGAAAAGTGGAACGTGTATTTCCTCCACCACAATGGAAAGTGTCTCCAGCGCCCGGGCATGACGGGAACCAACATGGGTGGGGGCAATAGGGCTCTGTTTTGTCTTCACGATACGACCTCTATAAAACCGGCCATGATCCGCTTCAGACCGATATTTTCAAAATTGATGGACAGACGATCCCCTTCAACCCCGATGACCACACCTTCACCGTAACGGTTGTGGCGCACCGTCGCTCCGATGGGGACGGCAGGCTGCACAGCGGACGGTCTGGCCCGCTGCTGTCCTGACAGAACCTGAGCCCTGTGCCTGAAAAATGACCTTGAGGGCAGGGCGTGACCGGCCTCTGCAACATTCCGTAAAACCTGTTCTTCAGGCAGTTCATCCAGAAAGCGGCTTGGTATGGAATCCTGCCAGTTTGCATAAAGCCGACGACTGTTTGCATGGGATATGATTACCCGCTCACGGGCACGGGTAAGGCCGACATAAGCGAGGCGCCGTTCTTCCTCCAGAGCCTGGTTTCCACCTTCATCCAGAGAACGCTGGGACGGGAAAAGGCCTTCCTCCCATCCGGGCAGGAAAACCGTTGGGAACTCAAGCCCTTTGGCGGCGTGGAGCGTCATCAGGCTGACCTTGTCCGGATCGTCCTCGGCATTGTCGCTGTCCATCACAAGGGCGATATGTTCCAGAAACGCATCCATTGTTGGAAACTCACCAATCGCCCGGATCAGCTCCCGGATGTTGTCCAGCCTGCCGGCGGCTTCTATGGTCTTCGGGTCATCCCGCCACATGGCGAGATACCCACTTTCTTCCAGCACCATATCAGTGGCGACAACATGGCCTTCCTTGCCGACAGTGTCTCTGGCTCTGGAGAGGCTGTCCATCAGGTCCGACAGCGTGGCGGCCGCCTTGCCCTTCAGCTGCCCCTGTTCCAGCTGATGCTGAAGCGTCTGTTGAAGGGACAGCCCCCTCTCTCTGGCAGCATTCCGCAGACGGGTCAGGGCAACACTGCCAAATCCCCGTTTGGGCAGATTGACGATGCGCTCAAAGGCCAGATCGTCGACGGGATACAGCACTGCCCGCATATAGGCGATGGCATCCCGTATCTCGGCCCGTTCATAAAAACGCAAACCGCCAATAATCTGATAGGGAATGCCCATTTTCATCAGGGCATCTTCAAAGGGACGTGTCTGGAAACCAGCCCGCATCAGAATGGCGATGGAACCGTAAGGATGACCTTTTGTGTGAAACTCCTGTATCCGGCGGCCAATGACACGGGCCTCGTCATCCGAGTCCGGCATGTTGATGACCTCGACAGGATCACCCTCCATGATGTCGAGCCCAGGCCGCAGAACCTTGCCCAACCGTCCCTCATTATGGGCAATGACCTGCGAAGCCACGGTCAGGATGCGGGGGGTGGAACGATAATTCTGCTCCAGCCGGATGATCCGTGCACCGGGAAAATCTTTCTCGAAACGGAGGATATTGGCGATGTCGGCACCACGCCATGAATAGATGGATTGATCGTCATCCCCGACGCAGGCAATGTTAGAGGGTTGTCCATCCTGCCTTCTGGCCAGAAGACGCAACCACAGATACTGGATGGTGTTCGTATCCTGATATTCGTCAACCAGAATATAGCGGAAGCGTTTCTGATACTGCTCCAGTACATCGGGATGCTGACGGAGGATGGTCACCACATGCAGCATGAGATCCCCGAAATCACAGGCATTCATTTCCTTCAGACGTATCTGATAGGCAGCGTAGATGGCCGGGAGCTGGCCATTGGCCAGTTCAGGTGTCTGCGCAGCAGTGATGCCATCGGGCAGCAGGGCCTGATCTTTCCATAACTGGATCTGATGCATGATCTGTGCCGGAGGAGAGCGCTTGAGGTCCAGTTTCCAGGGCTCGATGACCTGCTTGAGAAGACGGAGCTGGTCGTCCGTATCGAGAATGGTGAAGTTGCGCTCCAGCCCGACATGTGGCGCATGCTGCCGAAGCATGCGGGCACAGAGAGAGTGGAAGGTTCCCAACCAGAGGCCTTCCACTGGTCGGCCGAGGATGGCGCTGATGCGCTCCCTCATTTCCCGGGCAGCCTTGTTGGTAAAGGTCACGGCCAGTATCTGCTCGGGCCATGCCAGCTTTTCCAGCAGGATATGAGCGAACCGTGTTGTCAGAACCCGGGTCTTCCCGGTACCGGCACCAGCCAGAATCAGCAGGGGGCCTTGCGTCGTTTCCACGGCAAGACGCTGCTCTTCATTCAGCCCGTGCAGATAATCAGGACCGGAAGACGGAAAACGGGGGGAAAAAAGATCATCCATCACAATTATCTGGTATAATGCGGCTCATACCCGCTGGCTAGGACATAACCATAGATTGTGAAAAAAGCAGTTTCATCCAAACAGGGGCACAGGGCACGGATGAGAGAGCGCATCCTCACCCATGGAGCCGAGACCTTGGCCGACTATGAGCTCCTGGAGGTTCTGCTTTTCTACGCCATTCCTCGCAGGGACACCAACCCGCAGGCCAAAGCGCTGCTTTCCGCTTTCGGGTCGATGGGGAAGCTGTTGCAGGCATCTTCTGCCAGACTGGAGCTGCATGGTCTGAGCGAGCGCATCATGAGCCTTCTGGAACTGCCCGTATTGGCAGCACGCTCCCTCATGGAGAGTGATGAAGACATGCCGCTTCAGCTGGGCAATGCCAAGGCTCTGATGAATTATCTGAAAGGCACATTGCAAAGGACAGATGAGCCAGCCATCGGTCTGATCTGCCTGGACAGCAACAACGGCCTGATCATGGAAAAGCTGCTGCCAGCAGCCAGTAACCTTCATGCCCTCCACCGATCAATTGCACAGACACTTCTCAACTGCCACGCCACTGCGGCCATCGTCGTCTATTACCATCCACGCAGTCCAGCCACGGCACTGGCTCCAGAGGTACGGGGGCTGAGACAGGCCTTGCGGTCTCTGGATGTCATCGTCCATGAAGGCATCCTGATTGGTGAGGGATGGTATGTCAGCATGAGTGAATCCGGGCTTCTATAAGGAGGATGATCATTACGGACCGTCTGCCCTCCGTCAGGGAGAGCTTTCACAAAATCGCATCGTTTGTTGTTGCCGGGAAAGATGCCCGCAAGGAGCTGGTTGAGCGCCTTCTGCGGCATCATTCTTCACTGGCTGAACTCATTTCATCTCAGCCAACGGACAGAAAGGCCATAAGCCGGGATGATGTGCCTCTGGCCGTATTCTGTGCTGTGCTGAAAGAGCTGGCCCATCGGTATGGACGGTCCCTGCTGCCAGAGGGCAACCTGCTGGAGCAACCGGAATTGCTGAAGGACTATCTGATGGTCCAGATGGCCAGGGAAAGAGTGGAACAGTTCCGGCTGCTTTTTCTGGATGACAGGAAACACCTCATCCGCGATGAAGTGCAGAGCCACGGGACAATCAACCATGTTTCGGTCTATCCACGTGAGATAGCAAAACGATGTCTGGCGTTGGGCGCAGCCGGAATCATCATGGTCCACAATCATCCGGGAGGGCAGGTAAACCCATCCCGGGGAGACATCACCATGACCCAGGCCATTCAGAAGGCATTGGCTGTCATCGATGTCTGTCTGATAGACCATGTCATCATCACAAGAAAAACCCAGACCAGCTTCCGCCAGCTTGGGCTTCTTGATGATGACTGATCAGTCCTCAAGCTGGGGCTGATAGCGGGAAAGAACCATGCTTCCGGGCAGCCCTCCACGAGGGAAGATGCGGTTTACATGGCCCATCTTGCGCCCCGGGCGAGCTTCCTCTTTTCCATAGAGGTGGATGGAGGCATTTTCCTCCCCCACGATCTCTGGCAGGAGCGCCATGTCATCCGGGCCAATCAGATTATGCATGTAGGCATCAGAATGGCGTCGGGCAGGTGGCAGGGGCAGCCCGGTCACGGCCCGGACATGCATTTCGAACTGGTCTACCAGACAGGCACTCATGGTCCAGTGGCCGGAATTATGAGGGCGAGGCGCAATCTCATTGACAAGGAGCCTGCCATCCCGATCCTCAAACAGTTCCACCCCCATGATACCGACAAGCCCGAGTTTTTCAGCCAACGTTGCGGCCAGGGTCTGCGCTTTTTCAGCCAGATCGGGCATGATGGGGGCTGGTGTGATGGAGACACGGAGGATCCCCTGGCGATGATGATTTTCCGTAACATCAAAGCAGCGCACAGTGCCTGCTGCATTGCGGACAACCATCACGCTGACCTCACGGGCAAAATCAATTTTCCGCTCCGCAACCAGCGGATAGGGGAGGGTGTCTGCCTCTGCTGCCAGAGAGTTGAAAGCGGCTTCATTCTCCAGACGGAACTGCCCCTTCCCATCATAACCGAAACGGGTTGTTTTCAGGATGCAGGGAAAGCCGAATGATGGGAGAGCATGAAACTCCTCTGCCGAACCGATTTCCCTCCAGGGGGCAACCGGCAGGCCGAAGGATTCCAGAGTGGTCTTTTCGGTGATACGGTCCTGGCTGGTTTCCAGAATATGACCGGATGGATGGACCGGACAGAACCGTGCCAGATGGGCCAGACCCTCTGCGCTGATATTTTCAAATTCAAACGTAATGACGTCACAGGAACGGGCGAACTGCTCCAGACACACCGGATCATCGTAAGCACCAACCGTGAAACGGGCCGATGTTTCCGCTGCCGGGCTTGGCTCACTGTTGGAGAGGATATGGACCCTATAGCCCAACCGGGCAGCGGCCACGGCAGACATGCGACCAAGCTGTCCCCCCCCAACAATGCCGATCCAGGCGCCAGGCTGTAATGCTTCCGTCTTCATCCTGCAGGAACCTCAGCCACGGAAGCCGTCTGCCGTACCCTGAAGGCTTCAAGCCTTTCGGCTATGCTGTCATCGGAGAGGGAAAGGACAGATGCAGCCAGCAGAGCTGCATTGATGGCTCCAGCCTTGCCGATGGCCAGTGTGCCGACAGGCACCCCGCCAGGCATCTGCACGATGGAGAGCAGACTGTCCTGCCCTTTGAGCGTGCGGCTTTCCACCGGCACTCCAAAAACAGGCAGGGTCGTCCATGCTGCACACATTCCTGGCAGATGGGCTGCGCCACCCGCTCCGGCAATGATGACCTTCAGGCCACGTTCACGAGCCGTTCTGGCATAATCAGCCAGCCGGTCCGGCGTCCGGTGGGCGGAAACGATCCGGGCCTCATAGGGGATGCCCAGAGCGTCCAGCTGCTCACAACCATGCTTCATGGTCTCCCAATCCGACTGGCTGCCCATGATCACACCGACTGACGGCGCTGGTGAGACACTCATCGTGTTCTGTCCTTCTTTGTCTCAGAAGCTGTTGCCGGTTTCATCACGGGACGGGAAGAGGCTCTCCGGGTCGATTGCCTCATGATCATTCTCAAGCGGCTTGCCTTCCCGGACGAGACGGTCATTGGCGGCCTGAACGGCAGCATTCAGGTCTGTCTGGGTGCAGAGGCCAAGGATGACGGGGTCACGAGGCTTGATGTTGGGGCTGTTCCAATGTTCACGGTTGCGGATTTTGGCAATCGTATCCTTGGTTGTGCCCAACAGGCGGACAATCTGGGTATCGTTCAGCTGCGGGAACTGGCGCAGGACAAAAGCGATGGCATCGGGGCGATCATGCCGCTTGGCCACCGGCGTGTAGCGTGCCCCCTTGGCACGACGGGCCACGGGATTGGGAGTGGCTGTCAGCTTGAGCCGGGCGGCGGGATTGGCCTCACAGCGCTTGATCTCGGCCTCAGTCAGCTGATTGTTTTTTACAGGATCATAGCCGTTGATCCCGCCGCCAACCTCACCATCAGCAATAGCCTGAATCTCCAGCGGGTGCATCCCGCAGAAAGTGGCGATCTGGTCAAAGGTAAGGCCGGTTTTCTCAATCAGCCAGACGGCAGTTGCCTTCGGCATTAGCGGCAGGGTCATGTCAACGCAGTCCTTTGCAGAGCGATAATATGGTCCGGCATCTGGCAGGGCCCGGGCCACTCTGGAAAAGAATCACCCGCCACCCGCATGAGGGGCGGTGCCTGCGACAATGCACGACAGTGCCGCCAAGATGCGTCAGAGACCATGAGAGGTCAAGATGGAAAGAAATAAAAAGAAACCCTCCACCCGAGGAAAAGGGTGGAGGGTTTCTCTATCCAGACATCCCGTAAAGGGAAACTGTCTTACTTCTTGATATTGCCAATACCGGAGAAGCGCTTGTTGAACTTGGCAACCTGCCCCCCTGTATCCAGAATACGCTGAACGCCCGTCCAGGCCGGATGGGTCTTGGGGTCAACGTCCAGACGCAGCTTCGCGCCGGGCTCGCCGTAGCAGGAACGCGTTGTATATTCGCTGCCATCAGCCATCACGACCGTGATTTCATGATAGTCGGGGTGGATACCGGGTTTCATAATATTTCCTGAACCTGATGAAAGAAGCTCCGATACCGACCGGAGCAGACGGAGCCCTCCATAAAGGATATGGCTCGGAAAATAAAGGTTGGGCATCATTCTTTTTGTTGATAAAGCGATTCTTAAAGACTTCATACAGTTTTGCCATAATACGCTGTATGCTACGGCAGGGCTCGGCTACATGGCACAGATCATGCCTGTCGTGCGGTCTAGATTCTTCAAATTTCAGGAAAAGGCTATATGAGTCCTATCAAAACACCTGGCTGGGTTTCTGATTTTCAGAAATTCATCATGCGCGGGAATGTCGTGGATCTGGCAATCGGTGTGGTGGTTGGCGCTGCTTTCAGCTCCATCGTCAACAGCGCCGTCAAGGATCTCCTGACCCCGATCCTGGGTCTTCTGACGGGGGGCGTGGACTTCAGCAACATCTTCATCACCCTGAAAGGGCCGGTCAAGGATACACTGGCAGAGGCACAGAAGGCCGGAGCCGTGACCATCAATGTGGGCCTGTTCCTCAATGCGGTCCTCCAGTTCCTCATCATTGCCTTCTTCATCTTCTGGGTAATGCGTCTGGTCGGCAAGCTGCACCGCAAGGAAGAAGCGCAGCCCTCCGCCCCGCCGGCTCCTTCCAAAGAGGAAGTGCTGCTGACGGAGATCCGTGACCTCCTGGCGGCACGCGCAGTAGAGAAATGACCCGTTTTTTCCCCATGAAAATGACGGCACGATGCGCCCTGGCGGGTCTTGCTCTGGCAGGCGTCCTGTCTGCCAGTTCCGCCAAGGCGGATGGTACAGCTTTCGGGGTCCCTCTGTCGCCCAATGCGCACCTTTATTCATATTTCATCATCAATGGAATGGCCCGTGGCGCTTTCCTTCTGGGCCAACTGCACCAGAAAGATATGCCCACGCTGATCCAGATGGATGAGGTGACCCGCAAGGCTGTGATCCACAATCTGGACTCACAGACGATCAGGTCGGACTTCAGGGCGGAACAGATACTGACCCGTTATCTTGGGCTTATCCTGAAATAGTTCCCGGGAGCTGGACAGGATACAGAAAAGGGGGCTCCAGAGCCCCCTTTTTTCTGACCATGTTCCGGTGAAAAGGCTGGTCTCAGCCTGCTTTGCGCAGTCGCTTCTGCCCCATCAGGAGCAGAAGTGGTGCGGCAATGAAGATGGATGATGATGTCCCCACGACAATGCCGAACAGCATGACCGTAGCAAAGCCGGTCAGCGTGCTTCCACCAAACAGTGCCAGAGGCAGAGCGGCAAGGAACACCGTCATGGACGTACCCAGTGTCCGGTTCAGTGTTTCATTGATGGAAAGATCCAGCAATTCCCGCAGAGGCATTGTCCTGTATTTGCGGAGATTCTCACGGATACGGTCATACACGACCACCTTGTCATTTGTGGAATAACCCAAGATGGTGAGCAGTGCTGCAACCATGACGAGGTCAAACTCGAACCGTGTAACCACTAGAAAACCAATGGTTTTTGTCAGGTCCAGCACGAGTGTAATGACAGCACTCAGGGCAAACTCGCGCTCGAAGCGGAACCAGATATAGATGAGAATCATCCCGAGGCTGAAGAGGAGGGCAAGCACACCATCCCGAAACAGTTCGGACGACACGGACCCGCCAACAGCATCAGCCCGCTGGATCTGGACACCGGGAACAGCCTGCACGATGACCGTGCGGACCTGATCCACCAGCTTCTGGGTAACATGCTCATCTTCACCCCCTGGCGGAAGGTTGATGGCAATGCGGACATCCTGCGGAGACCCGAAAGACTGTACGGAGGCCGCATTGATGTGACCAGCCTTGAGGACCTCCCGCATATGGGCGGGATCTTCCGCTGCTGGAGAGTGGGTTTCCACGATGATTCCACCCCGGAAATCAAGCCCCAGATTGAGGCCCGGCGCGATGAACAGCACCACAGAGGCGATGGAGAGAAGGGCGGAGACAATCAGACCGGCATGACGGCCACGCATGAAGTGGATCTGTCGGTCATCACGTACGAAACGGAGAAGAGGGCGAGAAAACATGGCGATCAGACCGGCAATTCCTGTGGACGTTTATGAGCATACCAACGGACAATCAGCATGCGGGACAGCACCAGCGTCGTGAACAGCGTGGTGACGATGCCAATGGTGATGGTCAGGGCAAAGTTGCGGACCGGCCCCGTACCAAAGACAAAGAGCATGACATGGGCGAGGAAGGCCGTGGCATTGCTATCGATGATGGTCCCCGTGGCCCGCTGGAACCCGGCCTGAAGCGCCTGCAGGGGTTTCCGGCCGTTCCGTACTTCTTCCCGGATACGCTCATTGATAAGAATATTGGCATCCACCGCCATGCCGAGGGTCAACAGGATACCCGCCATACCCGGCAGGGTCAGTGTTGCTCCAAAAAGCGACAGGATGGCCAGGATCATGACCAGATTGGCAAACAGCGCAATGTCCGCATACAGGCCGAACCGGCCATAGAACAGCAGCATGAACAGTACGACCAGCACAAAGCCAGCCGCAAGACTGACCACACCAGCATGGATGGAGGCCGCACCAAGGCTCGGCCCGATGCTGCGCTGTTCCACTACGGCAAGGGGAGCAGGAAGGGCCCCGGCACGGAGCAGCAGCGCCAGGTCGGAGGCGGAACGAGCCGTGAAGCGCCCGGTTATGATCCCGCGCCCCGCCGTGATGGGGCCGTTGATGACAGGGCTTGTCAGGATGCGACCGTCCAGAACGATGGCGAACGGCTTGCCGACATTCTCTGTCGTAATGCGGGCAAAGTCATCTGCACCTTTATTGTCAAACTTCAGTTCGACAACCCATTGCCCCTCATTCATTGTGGCAGCGGCGTCTGTCAGGTTGGCACCATCCACGTCGACCTTGTCCTCCACGGCGATTTCTCCACGCCCTTCAGGCAGGGGCAGCATGGTCGTGCCGGGACCAGCATGGAGCGGGTCTGGAGAGACGAGATGGAAGGTCATGCGGGCTGTTGTGCCCAGCAGGGTCTTGATACGCTGAGGATCGCTGATGCCCGGCAGTTCCAGCACGATGCGGTCTTCCCCCTCACGGGCAATGCTCGGGTCGATGGCACCGGTACTGTCGATACGGCGACGGACAATCTCGATGGAGCGTGACACAGCCTCCCGGGCCCGGGCCCGGATGGATTCCGGTGTCAGGCTGATGACGAAGCGGCCATCTTTCTCATTGATGGCCAGTTCACCAGGAATGGAGGGCGTCAGTTCTTCCAACACCTTCCGGTCGCTCTCCTTTTCACTTTCGGAGCGGGGCGTGAGCAGCACGGAGGCCGTAGCATCATCCCGCTGGATGAGCCGATAGCCAAGGTGGGCACTAAGCAGCCCCTGACGGATCTCACCTTCCAGTGACTGAAGCCGGTCATGCTGGAGGGTTTTCGTATCCAGCTGCAACAGGAGATAGGAGCCTCCCCTCAGATCAAGCCCCAGATGTACCTGATGCCAGGGCAGGGATGATGAGGGAGATTTCATGAAATTGGGCAGGCAGAGCAGGGCACTGATCAGACAGATGCCCACCACGCCTAACATCCTGAGGCGGCTGTAATACAACATAAGGGGTCAGAGAACCTCAAAAACGTGGAAATGAAGAGGCCAGAACTAATCTCGCAGATGGGTGCGACCATGCCCTCTCCAGTATTTTATTGCAACCATTATGCATGGCTGCATGGCGCCTTGCACAAGCATTTCCGGGTGCTATGATTCCTTTCATGAAGACGGAAAAGCTCCTTGATGTCGCCATTGCGGGTACCGGGCATTTTGGCCGTTACCATGCCCTCCAGGCTGCCAGACACCCCCGGGAGCGGCTGGTCGGGCTGTACGACCCTGATCATGGTCGTGCCCAAAGCATTGCGGAAGAAACGGGAACCTCTGCCTTCAGAAACTACGAGGAGCTTCTGGAACGGTGTGAGGCTGTCATCATCGCTTCCCCTGCCGAAACACATTATCAGATGGCACAACAGGCCCTGATGGCCGGCTGCCACGTGCTGGTTGAAAAACCTCTCGCCGCCACAAAAGAAGAAGGGGCCGCACTGGTACGCTGTGCTGGAGAGCAGGGACGCATCCTCCAGGTCGGACACCTGCTGCGTTATTCGGCCGAGCATCAGGCCATTTCAGCCCGCATGAAACAGCCTCTGTACATCGAGGCCACAAGGATCGCTCCCTACAAGGAGCGGGGCACGGATGTATCAGTCGTGCTGGACCTGATGATTCATGATCTCGACTTCATCCTGTCCCTTGTGGACAGCCCCATCCTCCATATTGATGCGATGGGCGCCGCCGTATCCAGTGCTCATGAAGACATCGCCAATGCACGTGTCCGTTTTGCCAATGGCTGCGTTGCCTCCATTACGGCCAGCCGCATTTCTCTCAAGACCGAACGGAAAATGCGTCTTTTCTCTCAGGAAGGCTATCTCTCGGCGGATTTCATGAGTCGACAGCTGGTTTTCATAAACCGTCATGAAGGAATACCCCTCCCGGGCAGCAATGGCTTCCGGCGGCAGAGTGTGCGGTGGCATGACCATGACAACCTGGCTGCCGAGCATGATGCTTTTGTGGCGTCCTGTCTGGATGGTGCTCCCGTGATGGTGGATGGACAGGCCGGTCTCAGGGCTCTTGACGCTGCCCTGAGAGTTGGTGAAGAGATACGGGCTGCGCAGGAGTTGATCCGGCATGCAGGTCTGATCGACTGATCAGGACACTATAGTGCATTTCCTTACGACATGAAGGGACAATCATCATGGACATGACTGACTACACGCAGCAGATCAACGCCATAAATCCTTATCTGAGCCTGCTGATCTTCGCCATCCTCATGCTCTCCATGCTGGCGCTGTATTTCCTGCCCAGCATCATTGCCATCATGCGGCAGCATCCCCAGAAATGGCTTCTCATCGGTCTGAATGTCTTTGCTGGGTGGACAGGGTTCTTCTGGATCGGCCTGCTCATCTGGGCACTCTGGCCAAAAGAAAAACTGGTCGCATTTCAGGATGGACAGGGCTGGGGCCCCTATCAGGCACATGATCGGACCCAATCTTTTGGAGGATCATCTTCTGACCGGCCAACTGAAACGCTGGAGCAGCTCGCCCAGATGAAAGACCGTGGCGCCCTGACAGAAGCTGAATTCGCCAAGGCCAAGGAACGTCTCATCAACCGCCTGTAACGGCATGTCCTTCCAGCCCGCCATTGCAGGCTGGAAGGACCTTTGCCGAAGATCAGTTTTCCAGCAGTTCTTCCCGTTTGCTTTCAAGCTCAACCCAGCGCTCTTCCGCTTGGCGCAGCTTTGTCTCGGTGTCTTCCAGCGCAGCCGTAATCTTTTCAAACCGGACAGGGTCCCGGTTGTACAGCCCGGGGTCAGCCAGAGCATTCCGGCAAAGCGTGGCGTCTTTTTCAAGTTTTTCAAGAAGTTCAGGCAGCCGGTCCAGCTCCCGTTGTTCCTTGTAGCTCAGTTTGACGGTCTGTTTGACAGTACGTACAGGGGAAGAACCTGTATCGCTGGAGGAGGGGGCCGTGTCTTTCTGGCGTCTCTCTACGGGAGACCGTCCCCTGCGTTGGGCCAGCATGTCTGAATAGCCACCAGCATATTCAATCCAGCTGCCATCACCCTCTGCCACCAGAGTTGAGGTTGCCAGTCTGTCCAGAAAATCACGATCGTGACTGACGAGCAGAACCGTCCCAGCATAATCGCCCAGCATGTCCTGCAACATATCCAGCGTCTCAAGGTCCAGATCGTTGGTAGGCTCATCCAGCACGAGCAGATTGGAAGGACGGGCCAAGGCAGCCGCCAGCGCCAGCCGCCCCCGTTCTCCCCCGGAGAGATGGCTGACTGGCGTGCGGGCCTGTTCCGGCCGGAACAGGAAGTCCTTCATGTACCCAATGACATGCCGTTTTTCCGTGCCGACCTGTACCATCTCGCCATGTCCGTCCGTCAGGAAGCTGGCCACACTCTGGTCGCCATCCAGGGCGCTGCGCTGCTGGTCCAGCGTCACCATCTGGATGGACGGACTACGCCTGATTTCACCGGCCTGTGGGGTCATCTCACCGGTCAGCAGGCGCAGAAGCGTCGTTTTCCCGGCCCCATTGGCCCCGCAGATTCCCAACCGGTCGCCTCTGGTCACCTTCAGCGTCAGATCACGGATGAGGGGACGCTCCGGATAGGCCCAGCCAACACCTTCCGCAGCCATGACAATCTTGCTGGTATTCTCCGTCTCACTGGCTTCCAGCTTCAGGGAGCCTCTCTGGCGGGAGGCAAGATCACGCCGCTCCGCCCTCAGGGCGGCCAGTTCAGCAACACGACGGACATTTCGCTTTCGGCGTGCTGTGACGCCATAGCGCATCCAATCTTCCTCACGGGCAATCTGACGGTCCAGCTTGTGCGCTGCCCGTTCGGCAAGCTCAATCTGCTCGTCCCGCCATGATTCGAAATGAGCGAAGCTGGCGTCCAGCCTCTGCGTGCCCCCCTGATCCAGCCAAATGACTGCCTTGCACAATGTTTCCAGAAAGCGGCGGTCATGACTGATGATGATCATCCCCGCTCCCGAGGCCAGAAGCTCCCGCTCCAGCCAGGCGATGCAGGGGAGGTCCAGATGGTTGGTCGGTTCATCCAGAAGGAGAAGGTCCGGCTCAGTTGCCAGAGCCCGGGCAAGGGCGCTTCGGCGTGCTTCCCCTCCAGAAAGACTGGCACATTTTTCACGACCATCCATGCCGAGCTCACTCAGCATGGCTCGGGCCCGGTAATGGGCTGTCTCGTCCAGATCCGCCGTCACATAATCGAAAACCGTGTCCCACCCAGAAAGGTCGGGTTCCTGCGGCAGATAATGTACTTTCAGCCCTGGCTGGAGGAAACGCTCGCCATCATCCTGTTCCAGCTCCCCCGCTGCAATGCGGAGCAGGGTGGATTTGCCCGAGCCATTTCGCCCGACAAGGCAGAGCCGTTCACCCGGCAACACGGAGAGCGTGGCACCGTCCAGCAACGGACGGCCACCCAGAGTATATGAAATGTTCTGTAGATTGAGGATTGGTGCAGACATGGGCCTGATGTGAAGAAACCGGAGCAGATTTGCAATATGGAACGGATGAAGAGGTGAAAGAAAGATTTTTCCGATGGAAAACTTTTACTCTGTCTGTTTTTCTTTTCCCCGCTTCCTCTGTATATGTCTCCCCATGAAGGCAGACAAGAAGATGCTCAAAGGCTGGGTACGGCAGCAGAATGGCGCCAATCGCCCAGCCACCATGTGTATGGCCCTGATCGGAATGTGCAACGTCCTTGCCGGAATGGTGCTGGTATGGAGCCTGGCCTCCATTCTGGCAGGCCTGCTGGCAGGCGGGGGGAGGCTGGATGCCCGCTGGTTGGGTATGTTCATCCTCATGTCTGTCGTCCGTGTCATTCTGGGATATGTGCAGGAACACTTGGCTGTCTCCAGTGGTGAGCTGGCCCGCAAACGCCTGCGGCGCGAGCTGCTGTCCCGCTTTTTTGCACAGGGGCCGGCGCTACTCCGGCATCAGCACAGTGCTGCACTGGCGTCTCTGTTGACAGACCGCATCGAAGCGCTGGAGGGCTATTTTGCCCGCTGGTTGCCTGCCTCGGCCCTTTGGGTGGTAGCGCAGTGGTCTGTCGTTCTTGTTGTGTTCTGGCAGAATCACCGGGCCGGGCTCATTCTGGGGGGATGCTGCCTTTCCCTTCCTTTTTTCCAGGCCGTGTTCGGCATTGCTACAGCCATTGCCTCACGCCGTCAGCTTCTTGCCCTCAACCGCCTCCAGGTCCGTTTTCTGGACAGGATCAGGGGCATTGCTACCATCGTTCTTTCCGGCAATGCGGAAAAAGATGCCCAAGGCCTGGGGCAGGCTGCTGATGAACTGCGACAGCGGACCATGAAAGTGCTGCGTCTGGCCTTTCTGACATCAGCATCCACTGATGTTGCCATGATCGTTGCCTTGGTCTGGATCGTGATCGACCAGCGCCACGGTCTCATGCATGGCGGGTCTGTTGCGCAGACAACCAGCATCCTGTTTGCCGTGCTCATGGTACCAGAAGCCTTTGCGCCATTCCGTGCACTCTCAGCGGCCTATCAGGACAGAGCACAGATTACCAGCAGCGGCGAGGCCATACAGAAACTGCCGACCCTGCCAGAAATGGCAGCTGGCACATCTGCTGACCAGCCACGTGCCGAGCGGATGACTCGGGGTATTGAGCTTGATGTGCAGGGGGTTTCCTATCAGTGGGTAAAGGATCGGCCACTGGCGCTTGACGATGTATCATTCCAGCTCAAGGCGGGTGACGTGGCCCTGCTGACGGGCCCATCAGGAGCTGGAAAATCAACCCTCATTGAAATGCTGCTGGGTTTCATCAGGCCCCTCGAAGGTTCCATACGTCTTGGCGGTGTCGACCTCCAGGCGCTGGGCCCGGCAGAAATCACGCAACAGATCAGCTGGATTGGTCAGAAGCCGGTCATTTTTGCAGGTACGCTGCGTGAGAATATCATGTTCGCTGCACCTGAAGCGTCTGAAAAGCAGCTTCAGGCGGCTTTGGAAGCATCTTCCATCACGGGATATCTGCCCCTGCTTCCTGATGGGCTGGAGACCAGACTGGGTGAAGGAGGATTCGGCCTTTCAGGTGGGCAGGCCCAGCGGATCGCCATCGCCCGTGCCTTCCTGAAAGATGCCCCGCTGCTCATCATGGATGAACCTACCGCCCATCTTGACCCCATGACGGAGCAGGACATCCTCATGTCTCTCCGGGGGCTGCTGAAGGGTCGTACAGCCCTGATTTCCACCCATTCGCCCCAGTTCCACAATATTGGTGAGACCGTGCGTCTTACCATGGAGACGGGACGGCTTACGGAACAGGAGACACTGGCATGAGGCAATTGCAGCCATTATGGAATGTATGGAAAGCCCGTGGGGGACGCCTGCTTATCGGGCTGGTTCTGGCCGAACTTTCCGTCTGTGCCGCTTTCCTGCTCATGGGGCAGACCGGCTCCCGCCTCGGGCTGATCGCCATTGGTGGGGTCGTTGCCTTTGGCATCCTCCGCTTTGCTGGCGCCGCCCGTATCATTCTCCGCTATCTGGAACGTCTGGCCACGCATGACGCCACCTTTCGGGTTCTTGCAGACATCCGCCTCTGGTTTTACAGAAATCTGGCCAAAGGAGCCGCAGCTGGGCTGGGCTTCCGGCGTTCTGGTGATCTGCTCTCCCGCCTCGTGGCCGATGTGCAGAGTCTGGACAGTCTCTATCTGCGTATTCTGGTCCCGCTGGCAACGGCGCTGTTCAGTCTGCCCATCGTCATCTGGGTTTGTCTGAAGGGAAGCCTGCTCCTGGCACTCAGTATCGGTGTCATTTTCTGCCTGGTCGCCTTTGCCTTGCCGGCACTCATGGCGAAACTGTCCTATCGCTGGGGGCCAGAGCTGCAACAGGCGCAGGCTGACATGAACAATCAGGCCCTTGATCTCGTGGGAGGGATGCGTGAATTGCGCATCTTCGGGCAGGAAGATGCCGCTGCAGAGCGGTTTCTGGCCGCAGAGGAAGCCTTTTACACCGTGCAGCGTCGACAGGGACAGGCCATGGCACACATCCATGCCATCTCCCTGTTGCTGACCCGCCTGGGGATCATCCTTGCTCTGGCAGGATGTGCGGGAGTCTTCTTCCCTGAAGAGCAGGCTGTCATGGGCATCACCATTCTTTTTGTTGTCATGACTGCTCTGGACAGCATCGTGGATCTACCAAGGGCAGGCCTTCTTTTCGGGCGCATCCGCCATGCGGCAGAACGTGTGGTGGATGCCACGGTCATGCCTGAAGGCACTCCCGCAGAAGGAACAGCGCCTGCCCCCGCTGGCCATGAGATTGAAGGGCGGGACGTCACCTTTGGCTGGACACCGGAAAAACCCGTTCTGCAGAATGTGAATTTCAGACTCCGGGCAGGGGAAAGGGCCGCACTTGTCGGACCATCAGGTGCCGGGAAGTCCAGTCTTGCAGCGCTGCTGCTCAAGGTCGTGGCGCCTCAGGAAGGAAGCATTACACTGGGTGGGCAGGACATGGCTTCCATCCAGACCGAGGCCTTGCGGGAGCAGGTGGCATGGCTCTCTCAGGCAAGCCATCTTTTTGACGACACGATCCGCTCCAATCTGCTTCTGGGACGGGAGGGCTTTTCTGACAAAGCCCTCTGGGCTGCTCTGGAACAGGCGCAGATTGCTGATTTCGTGCGTTCCCTGCCTGATGGGCTGGATAGCTGGATTGGTGAAAACGGGTCCCACATTTCCGGCGGGCAGGGGCGCCGCATTGCTCTGGCCCGCGTGCTGCTTTCTGAAGCCCCGGTACTGATCCTTGATGAACCCGGTACCGGGCTCGATCTGGAGACGGAACGTGCCTTTCTGGCAACACTTAACCAGCTGGACCGCTCCCGTACCATCCTGCTGATTACCCATCGTCTTACAGGAGTGGAACAGTTGGATCACCTCTGGACCCTCCATGAGGGACGCCTGAAGTCCCAGCCTCTTTGAGCCATGGATGCATTTTTACCACTCCCAGGGCCCAGACCCATATTGACCGGAGCTCAAAGCACGGGCAGTTAAAGATGATCATTTTCCATAGGTAACGAGAAGGATGCTCCCATGAAGAAAGTTTCTGCTTTCATGCGTCGTCTTGCTCCCGTGGGGGCGACCTCCCTCATGGTGGCCGGGCTTCTGGCTGGCTGCGTATCGCATCCGCCGCGGGATGATTATGTCGTGTTTTTTGATACGGAGTCTGTGACCCTCAGCCCCACAGGGGAGGCCATCATCGCCAGCGCCGTTGATGCCGCCCACAAACGGAATATCTCGCACATCACGGTTTCCGGTTCTGCCGGGAAAAATGAGGATGCGGACGTGCTGAAAAAACTCGCAGATGCCCGTGCGGATTCTGTGGTTGATGTGCTGGTGCGGGATGGCATCAAGCGTGAGGATATCCGCAAGGAACCCTTCGTGCCAACAGATGTCGAGAATTCACGCGTCGCCTTCCGTCGTGTCACGGTCCATCTGGGCGCACATTGATTCAGGAGCACGATCAGCATGACGGGGAACCCTGCGAAGGAATAGGGAACCCCATTGATCGCTTTCCCCGTCATGTTGGTGAAACTCCTGAAGCTGTCCTGCACCGGGTTTTTGGTTTTGAGAGCTTCCGGGGCCTTCAGGAGAGTGCCGTTCAGGCCGTCATGAAAGGGGAGGACGTTCTCGTCCTCATGCCAACAGGCGGCGGGAAGAGCCTGTGCTATCAGGTACCGGCTCTCTGCCGCAAAGGGGTTGGGCTCGTCATCTCCCCCCTGATCGCCCTGATGGAAGATCAGGTTGCCGGGTTGAGGCAGCTCGGGGTGAGGGCATCAGCCCTTCATTCCGAAATGGAGTATCAGGATCAGCAGACAGTCCGGGAGGATCTGCTCTGTGATCAGCTCGACCTCCTCTATATTTCACCCGAGAGACTGCTGACACCGTACAGCCTCAACCTGCTGCGGCGGTGCAGCCTGTCGCTCATTGCTATTGATGAAGCGCATTGCGTTTCCGCCTGGGGCCATGATTTCCGGCCGGAATATCGAGAGCTGGCCAATCTGAAGCAGCTGTTCCCCAGAGTTCCCCGCATTGCGCTGACAGCCACGGCAGACCCTCGCACACGAAGTGACATGCTGGCGGCTCTGGACATGCCCCAGGCTCACATACTGATGGGCAGTTTCCACAGGAGCAACCTGTTTCTTCAGGCCCAGCCCAAACACTCGGAGACACGTCAGGTTCTGGATGCACTGGACCGCCATATGGGACAGGGTGCGGCCATCGTCTATTGCGGTAGCCGCAAGAAGACGGAAACACTGGCCCGGCAGCTGCGTGAAAAAGGCCATACAGCTTTTGCTTTTCATGCTGGCATGTCCCCCGCCGACAAGAAGAATGTCCTGTTGCGGTTCCGTTCTGGTGAGCCCATGATCGTTGCGGCAACCATAGCTTTTGGCATGGGCATCGACCGCCCGGATGTCCGCACCGTCATCCATCTGGACATGCCGACGTCACCAGAGGGCTATTACCAGCAGATAGGCCGTGCTGGACGTGACGGTGAACCATCGCATACTCTTCTGCTTTACAGCGGAGAAGGTGTCGCCAGAGCCCGCTACTGGCTGGAAGAAGCCCAGGTGCCGGAGGCGGAAAAACGGGCGATGCAGGGACGGCTGGAAAGCATGATTTCCCTGACAGAAACAACAGGTTGCCGGACCCAGGCCATTCTGGCCTGTTTCGGTGAAACGCTGCATGAACCCTGCGGCCATTGCGATAACTGTCTGCATCCTCCCTCTACCTTTGATGCCACTGAAGCAGCACAAAAGGTTCTCTCCACCATATACAGGACAGGCGAACGGTTTGGAGCCGTGCAGCTCATTGCTGTTCTCAAGGGCAAAATGACAGAAGCGGTGGAACGCCACGCCCTTCAGCACCTTTCAGTCTTCGGGATTGGGAAAGACAGAACGGATGTCTGGTGGCGCATGGTCATCCGGCAGCTCATAGCCCGTGGTGCGATTGGCATGGTGGGGGATCATGGCGGATTGGGACTGAAGCGGGAGACAGCACGGCCCATTCTCAGGGGAGAGGTGTCCGTCAGCCTGAGGGAAGATGCAACGTCACGCCACATGGCCAGCATGGGAGACACGCCACGGAATGACCCCAATGAAGGGCTTTCTGATGAAGAATATCGCCATTTCCTGGCGCTGAAGATGTGGCGGCGGGAAGAAGCCTATCAGCAGGAAATCCCGCCCTACATCATTTTTCGTGACGCCACCTTGCGGGAGATCATCCGGGCCCATCCAACCAACAGGCAGGAGCTGGGAGACATCCGTGGGGTTGGTCAGAGCAAGATCGAACGTTACGGCGATGCGGTTCTGGCCATTCTGCAGGAAGCTCCCTGAAAAGGGGAGCATCAGGGGCCGACGTGTTTTTCTTCCACAATCGGCTGCATGACAAACGAAGCCGTCACGTCTCCCACATCCTGAAAATGAAACGTGAAATCAAGTTTGCTGCCAGCCTGATAGGGGACTTTCAGCCCGTGGCAGATCAGATGATAGCCACTTGTCGGAAAAACGAGCGTCCCTTCATGCGGCACAGCCATGCGCTGGAAAATATCATATGTCTGCCGGGGAGACTGGATCGCAACCTGGCTGTTCCGGTTCGACGTGACGGAATTGCATCCGGGAGATGTGATACCGCGCAGCAGCATGTCCGTTACCCCATGATTGCTCAGCGAGAATGTCCCGAAAGCAAACGGAGCTTCCCTGTAGCGTGTGTGCAGCGCGGCATCATTGATGGTGATGCTCTTCAGGGAAAGAGGCGGGGGGGCTACACCGCTGTCGGTAGCGGCGGCGGCACTTTCCAGCCCGAGACCGATCAGCAGGGCTGCTATTGTCAGGGAGTTGCGTCCTGTCCTGTTCATGATCCTCGCTCCTGCCATATGGCCTGGGAAAAGACAGGGCAATCATAAAGAAAAAAGCCCTTTCATATTCCTCAATGCTGCCATTTCCGATAAACTGTGCAGCAGGCGGGGTCAAGAAAGACCCTGCTCTGGTTGCTTTTCGGATTATGCCATGTACTGCCCTTTTTGCGGAAATCAGGAAACGCAGGTCAAGGATAGCCGCTCGGCAGAAGATGGTGCTGCCATCCGCCGTCGGCGTGTCTGCTGTGCCTGTGCGCAACGCTTCACCACCATTGAACGTGTGCAGCTGCGTGAACTGACCGTCATCAAGGCCGATGGTCGCCACATTCCTTTCGATCGTGACAAACTGGCCCGGTCCATCCGGATTGCCCTGCGGAAACGGCCTGTCGATGAGGTACAGCAGGAGCGCCTGCTGAATGGCCTTGTCAGACAGCTGGAAGCCTCCGGCGAACAGGAAATCCCATCCTACAGGATCGGAGAGCTCGTCATGGATGCGCTGCGTGAGATTGATGGCGTTGCCTATGTCCGCTTTGCCAGTGTCTATAAAGATTTTCGGGAGATTGAGGCGTTCTCCAAAATTCTTGTCGATATGAACAGCCCCGCCAATCCCCCCTCTCAGGAGACCCCATGACCGAACCGTCATCCACTACATCACGTAAACGCAGCCGGACAATTGCCCGCATGGCAGCCACGCAGGCCCTGTATCAGTGCGAACAGACAGGTGCCAATCCCGAGAGTGTCCTCATGGAGTTCATCCGGCACCGGCATGTTGCCTCTACGGCCTGTTTTGAAGATGGCCATATTCCTGATGCCGACCTGAACCTGCTGGAAGAGCTTGTCCGCAATGCCGTGCTGAAACAGGATGCCATCGACACGACTCTGACAGCACTGCTTCCTGAAAGCTGGCCGATGGACCGTCTTGACCCTGTCCTGCGTGCCCTGTTGCGCACGGCTATTGGAGAAATGATGACAGGGCTGCCAGCCCAGGTTGCCATCAATGAGTATCTGGATGTCGCCCATGGCTTTTTCAGTGGGGATGAACCGAAGATGGTCAATGGCATTCTGGACAGATTTGCCCGTCAGCTGGGCGGAGAGCAGGGCGCACGGTAAAGGACGGTACAGATGGGCGAGTTTGACTTCATAGCCCGGCATTTCCGTCCACTTGCAGGGCCGGGCGCCATGGAGCTTCGCAATGATGGAGCAACCATGGCTCTCCCAGCAGGGGAAGAACTTGTTCTCTCCAGCGATACCATGGTTGAGGGGCTTCATTTCCTCCCAGATGATCCGGCAGGGACGATTGCCCGCAAGCTGCTACGCTGCAATCTCTCAGACCTGGCTGCCATGGGCAGTCGGCCACGCCATTACATGCTGAATGTCAGTGTTCCGCCAGGACGGCATTATGATGAAGCCTGGTTTACGGAATTTGCTGCCGGGCTGGCAGCGGATCAGAAACAGTATGACATTTCTCTTCTGGGAGGCGACACAACTGGCAGTCCTTCCCCGCTGATGCTGAATGTCACCATTCTGGGGTCAGTCCAGCGGGGACAGGTTTTACGCCGTGATGGTGCCAGAGCAGGAGATGGTGTCTGGATTACCGGCAGTCTCGGGCGGGCTGCGTTGGGATTGCAGATCCGACTAGGCAAACTGGCGACAGGGGACGCTTCTCTTGTAGAGGCCTATCGTATACCGACACCTCGTACCGGCCTTTCCCTGTATGGTATCGTCAGTGCCGCCATGGATATCTCGGACGGTCTGTTGCAGGATTCTGGCCATATTGCCGAAGAATCTGGTGTGGCCATCACCCTTTTTGAAGAAAAGCTGCCTCTTGTCCCTGAGGTTGCTGCCCATATGACGACTCACCGGGAGATAATCCTCCTCGGAGGGGATGATTACGAACTTCTACTGACCTGCCCCGCCGCCAGCGAGGACGCTTTGCAGGCCCATTGCAGACAGCACGGCGTGCCCCTCACCAAAGTGGGCATGGTGACAGAAGGCGAAGGCGTGACCATGCTGGACAGACAGCACGCCCCCATCAATTTCTCACGGACCGGCTGGCAGCATTTCTGATCACTGCCAGACCATGATGGAGGAAGAAGGGCACTTCCTCCACCCAGCCTCATCAGGCAGAAAGATTTTTTTCGTAAAGACGATGTGTTTTATGTGGATGAGGCACGAGAGATTCCGCCAGATTCCTCATTCCGACATCACTCTCCAGAACCCAGCCAAGTTCAACCCATTTGTAAGGCAGCGTATGACCACGACGCATCAGTTCCACAATGGCGAGAGAAGGCAGAAGCGACCCAAGCATCGTTCCGCGCATTTTGCTGGAAACACCCAGCAGAATCACACGGGCCGACCGAAAACGGTGCGTTGCCAGCCGGTAGCCAAGCCGCATCCACCCAAGAGGTGATGGTGCTCCTCCCAGATCCCCCGCAATGTCGTAGAGATTGGGAAGAACCATGGCCATGGCAACCGGTTCGCCATTCTGATCAATCTGGACATAATGCTCAGGGCGCAGGAGCGGCTTGATCTGCTCGATCATGGCCGTCATTTCGTAATCCTGCATGGGCACAAAATTGTACTTATGTGACCAGGCATCATTATACAGCTTCCGCAGCACCTCTCCCTGGGTAGTGATTTCCTTCTTGGAAAGATTGCGGGTCGTAATCGTGCTGAGCCGCCCTTCACCGAGTCTCAGATTGCCTGGAACCTTGAAGCGCTCTTCCGTCGTTCCATCCAACTCCAGCCGGTAGCTCAGCAGGTCCTGCGCCTTCTCATATCCACATTGACGGATGAGGGCATCCAGACCTTTCGGGTGCCAGGGAATGGCAATCATGGGGGCGGAGCGCTGCCCTTCCACCATGGTCCCGGTCTCCGCATTTCCGCTCAGCGTGACTGGGCCGCGTATCTTGGAAATCTGCCGTTTTTTCAGCCAATCCTCAACAGCCTGTAGAAGGGCTGAGACAATCTCCCGTTCAGGAATGGCATCAAGCGCACCAAACTGCCCAATAACTTCCTGCCAGTGATCAATTGCCTTATGATCAACAATCGCGGCGATTCGTCCAACGGGGCGACCATCGCACCAAGCCAAGAAATACTGTATCTCCGCATGGCGGAAAACCGGGGATTCCTTGGGGCTGAGCAGGTGCCTCTGCTCCATGTCCAGCGGGGGGACGAAGCCGTCCATTCCTTTATAGATATGGCGCGGAAGTGTGATAAAACGACGTAAATCTCCCCGTGTGGTCACGGGACGAACATCGACCTTGGCAGATTGAGAGTTTGGCGCTTCACATTGCATAGCAATGGCTATACTCGTACACGAGCCTTCCCGCTAGAGGGCAAAAATGAAAGGGGCTTCATGTCCAGACCAGAAAAAAACTCAACGATGCCTCGGCATCACATCCTCATAACTGGCGCTTCCAGCGGCATCGGGGCGGCTCTGGCGGAGTATTATGCCCGTCCCGGCGTACATCTGACACTGTGGGGACGGAGTGAAGAGCGGCTGGGAAAAACGGCGTCCGCAGTGCGTGCAAAAGGTGCCAGCGTGGACATCTTCAGCATCGACCTGACACAGGCCGATGAGGCACTGAAAGCCCTTGCCTATACCGATGACCAGCTGCCGATCGACATCCTGATCCTCTCAGCCGGGATGGCGGACATCCGGCCTCATGGCGCCCTTGCTGAATCAGCAGAGACAGCCCTCAGAATGTCCATGGTCAATTTTGCCACCCCTGTGGCCATGGCCACCGAAATGGCAAACCGCATGGCAGCCCGTCGTCATGGACGCATCGCCCTGATGGGGTCTGTCGCTTCCTTCCATGATCTGCCGCTGGCCACAGTCTATAGTGGCTCCAAAGCAGGGTTGGGACGCTTCAGCACGGCCCTCCAGGCAGCCATGACACCTCATAATGTCCGTGTCTGCCTGATCGCTCCAGGTTTTGTGGATACCCCCATGAGCCAGCGGCTGGACGGTGAGCAGGCTTTCCTCGTGCCGGTGGAGAAAGCAGCCCGCAAAATCGCCCGCAGCATCAATCAGGGCAGGGGGGTTCTTGTATTCCCGTGGGTGTTCCAGCTGACCCGTCTGCTGGAGATGGTCCTTCCCCGTCCTATCGCCCATCGCATCCTGCGGCGGCTGGATGTCATGCAGCATCCTGAGCATGAAAAGACTGCCCACCAATAATTGAAGAAAACCTTACAGGTCAGGTGCTTGCAGACAGGAAGGGGGCATGGGAAAATGGGGCAGCACATCTCTCTGCGTATTGAAGGGATAAACGTATGAAAGAAATTGTTGCCGTTGATATCGGCGGAACCCATGCCCGCTTTGCCATCGCTGAAATCAAGGATGGTCGGGTGGTGTCTCTCGGGGAAGCAACGACACTCAAATGTGCCGAGCACGCTTCCCTGGCGCTGGCATGGGAGGCTTTTGGCCGGTCACTGGGGCGCCCCATTCCCCGGGAAGCGGGCATTGCCGTGGCCTGTCCGATCAATGGCGAAGTCCTCAAGATGACCAACAATCCGTGGATCATCCAGCCGGCCCAGCTTGGCAGCCGCCTGAAGCTGGATGATTTCGTTCTGGTGAACGACTTCGGAGCGATTGGTCATGCTGTGGCCCAGGTTGGCCCGGAATACATGAACCACCTGTGTGGTCCAGATGTTGATCTTCCCTCCGAGGGGACCATCACCATTCTTGGTCCGGGTACGGGGCTGGGGGTTGCAAGCCTTCTGCGTGGCGAAGATGGATATCATGTGATCGCAACGGAAGGTGGGCACATGGACTTCTCGCCTCTGGATGCGGTGGAAGATCATATCCTTCAGGCGCTTCGTGAACGTTTCCGTCGTGTTTCTGTTGAGAGAATCGTCTCAGGGCCGGGCCTGACCAACCTGTATGAAGTCATTGCAGAACTTCAGGATCGTCCCATCACCATCAAGGACAACCGCACCCTGTGGACCACAGCGATGGAAGGAACGGACAATCTGGCCGCCGCAGCACTGGAGCGCTTCTTCCTGAGTCTCGGAGCTGTTGCCGGGGACCTGGCTCTTGCCCATGGGGCTCATGGTGTTGTTGTGGCCGGTGGGCTGGGCCAGCGTCTGGCAAATATTCTACCGCATTCCGGCTTTGCTGAGCGGTTCATCGCCAAGGGGCGTTTCGAAACCATGATGAGCGAAATGCCGGTGAAAATCATCACACATCCGCAGCCTGGCCTGTACGGTGCTGCCGCTGCTTATGCCAGCAAAACAGCCAGCAAACAGGCAGAAACTGCTTGATCTGAATGAGGGGAAGGGAGTCATCCAGAAAGAGGATGCTCCCTTCCTTCATCATGATATGATTTTCTGAAAAAATGCAGGTCTGATCGAGGGCCCTGTTCCATTCGCTCCATGTTTTGCCAAGCCGCACCCTTTTTCGTCATGTTTCGGGAGAAACAGCTTGGACGAGGTAAAATCTGAAATTCCATGAAGCGCCTGTGTGGCCTGCGACCACACAAAAAACCGTCATCAAAAAGGGAAATTCCCCAGAAATATTACCCCCTGATATACCCCCAAAATTGTGGGATACACCGGGACTAATCGGAATAGTCGCTACCCCGAGAATGGCTGTTTCTCAACGTGTCTGGGACGTATCGGGATAACACCATGGAGGTCTGGGCGGGAATCGAACCCACATACGCGGATTTGCAGTCCGATGCATAGCCATTCTGCCACCAGACCTCAGGTGTGTGTCCTTAATAAGGATTATTACTCACAGGTCAATAGGGAGAAAACGATACAGGGCATTTTTCGCTTATTTTCAGTGAGATTCTCCCTTATAGTCCCTCTTGCACATCTTTTCCGAAACAGACGACCAAACCGGCAGATTAACAAGCATGAAACTCCCGCCCCATTTTTTTTCAAAAATTAGAAAATCGATGAAGATGGGGCTGGGCCTATGTGTTGGAGCCGGGCTCCTGTGCCAGCATGGCCATGCCCAGACAGCGGTTACAAATCCCAATGGCAACCCGGAGTTCGTCCCTCATACCCTGAAAGATGCCTTGGCTCTGACCTATCTGACGAACCCCCAGCTTCGGGAAGCCCGGGCGCAGCTCCGCTCTGTTGATGAGCAGATGTCCGCAGCAGAGGCGGGGTGGCGACCAACCATTACGGCCAATGGGTCACTGACCTACTACAAGGGCAGCAGCCGCTACACACAGCAGACCGAGATCAATGGCCAGACTGTCAGGCTGCCCAACATCCAGCATTATAACAGTGGCGGTTACAACACGACCGTATCGCTGACCCAGCCCATCTATCAGGGCGGAAAAACGGTTGCGAGCATCCATATGGCCCGCAACCAGATTTTTGCCCAGAGAGCTCGGCTGATAGAAACGGAGCAGGAGGTCCTTTACGGGGCCATGAATGCCTATGTCCGTCTGGTCGCCAATCTTCAGCTCCTCCAGGTCAGCATCAATAATGAGAGGGCTCTACGGGCCCAGCTGGATGCAGCGAACAGGCGCTTCCGCCTCGGGGAACTGAGCCGGACAGACGTGGCGCAGGCGCAGGGTGCCCTTGCAACAGCCACGGCCGAACGTCATCAGACAGAAGGTGCCGTGCAGGCAGCCCAGGCCAGCTATCTCCAGGTCGTTGGTGTGCCGGCCCCACCAGACCTCGTTCCACCACAGCCTCTGGCCCTGCCTGTCCGTACGGAACAGGAAGCCGTAGCAGAGGCCGTGCGGAACAATCCGAACGTGATCGCCGCACTCTTCAATGAAGCACAGCAGAAAGACAACATCTCCCTCCAGATGTCGGCCATCATGCCCAAACTTTCTGCCGGAGTGGCTTATCAGCGTTCAAAAGATCAGGGGCAGGACCAGTCCCTGCAGGACAACAAATACGCCACGCTCAACCTCCAGATTCCCCTCTATCAGGGAGGGAGTGAATATGCAGCCGTCCGGCAGGCCCGCCAGACGGCCATCGCAGCCCGCAATGAGGTGGATGTCCAGCGCAGGTCTGCCCTGGAGCAGACATCAGAAAGCTGGCAGACCTACATGTCCATCAAGGACACGCTCCGCAGCCACCAGATTGCCGTTTCCTCCAATATGGCGGCCCTTGCCGGTGTCGAAAGGCAGGCTCTTGTCGGTACGGCAACAACCCTGTCCGTCCTCCAGCAGCAGGCGACATTGTTGCAGTCACAGCGTGCACTCATCCAGAGCGTGACATCCCTGGTCACCTCCTCCTACGACATTGCCCGTGCCATGGGCCATCTCACCGCTGTGGACCTGAAACTGAATGTCCCCCTGTATGATGAAAAAGCCTATTATCATGCCGTTAAAAACCGCCTCTGGGGCGTTGGGGATTATCAGGTGAACCAGCCAGGCCGATAAATGGGGGAGGGGTTTTTCGCCTCTGCCTATCGGCAAGTTTTCATGCCGGTGATATGAACATCACCCTCTGACACGCTACATCATGACCCGGGAAACCATGTCCGAACAGAATGCACACTCTTCTCTGATTCCTTCCGATCTGGAAAAGGCCTTCATCCCCGCCGATTACGAAACCACGCTTTACAGATTGTGGGAAAATGCCGGGACGTTCAGGGCGGACCCCGGGAAAGGTGGCTCGCCTTATTCCATCATGTTTCCGCCCCCCAACGTCACGGGGACACTGCATCTCGGGCACGCCCTGACCTTCACTCTCCAGGATATTCTTATCCGCTGGCAGAGGGAGAAAGGGGCCAATGTTCTCTGGCAGCCCGGTACAGATCATGCCGGTATCGCCACGCAGATGGTTGTCGAACGGGCTCTGGACAAGGAAGGCATCAACAGGAAAGAGCTTGGTCGGCCCCGCTTCATTGAGCGTGTCTGGGACTGGAAGAATGAATATGGCGGGACCATCATCCAGCAGCTTCGCCGCCTTGGTGCCTCGGCGGACTGGACCCGTGAACGGTTCACCATGGATGAAGGTCTGTCACGCGCCGTTCGCAAGGTATTCGTCCAGCTGCATGAAGAAGGGCTGATCTATCGGGACCGTCGTCTTGTCAACTGGGACCCTGTTTTCCGCTCGGCCATTTCTGATCTGGAGGTGGAGAACAGGGAAACAAAAGGCTCCATGTGGCATATCCGTTATCCTCTGGAAAACGGTGGAACCATCACGATTGCCACAACCCGACCGGAAACCATGCTGGGCGACGTGGCTGTGGCCGTCAATCCGGAAGATGACCGCTATACCAGCATGGTTGGTCAGACCATCATCCTTCCCCTGACGGGGCGGCGCATCCCTGTCGTGGCAGACGAACATTCAGACCCGGAAAAGGGAACAGGGGCTGTTAAAATCACACCAGCTCATGATTTCAATGACTTCGAAGTCGGAAAGCGTCATGACCTGCCAGCACCGACCATTCTGGATGAAAGCGCCTGCATCTGGCTGGATGAGATCCGTGCCGAATTGGCTGACCACGCTGGCATAAGCGACATCGAGTTCGTCCAGGCTCTGGAAGGTCTCCACCGTGATGAGGCCCGTAAGAAGATCGTTGAAAAGCTGGAAGAGATGGGCTGGCTGGAAAAAATCGAGCCCCATGTGCTTCAGGTACCCACAGCCGAACGTGGCGGTGCCATTGTGGAGCCGAGACTGACGCTGCAATGGTACTGCGATGCGCCCAGACTGGCACAGCCCGCCGTCGAGGCTGTCCAGTCCGGTGAAATGGTCTTTGAACCCCAACAATGGGAGAATACCTTCTTCGCCTGGATGAGGGACCTTCAGCCGTGGTGCATCAGCCGTCAGCTCTGGTGGGGTCACCAGATACCGGCCTGGTATGGGTCTGATGGAAAAACCTACGTTGCAGAGACGGAAGAAGAAGCCCAGAAGAAGGCTGGCCCTTCCATCACCCTGACGCAGGATGAAGACGTGCTGGACACATGGTTCAGCTCGGCTCTCTGGCCGTTCACGACACTGGGCTGGCCGGACAGGACGGAAGAGCTGGAGTTCTATTATCCAACCAGCACCCTGGTCACCGGCTTTGACATCATCTTTTTCTGGGTATCCCGGATGATGATGATGGGGCTTCACTTCATGGGGAAGGTTCCTTTCCGCAAAATACTGATCCATGGCCTTGTTCGGGATGAGAAGGGACAGAAAATGTCCAAGTCCCGAGGCAATGGTATTGATCCTCTGGATCTGATTGCCGATTACGGGGCGGACGCTACCCGCCTTGCCATTGCTGCGGGTGCTGGGCTGGGACGGGACATCAAGCTGGGCCGTACCCGTGTTGAAGAACATAGAGCCTTCATCACGAAGCTCTGGAACGCCTCCCGGTTCCTCCAGATGAATGGAGTGAAACCGAATCCCGGTTTCAATCCATCTGCTGTCCAGTCCACCATGGCCCGCTGGATTCTGGAGGAAGCCCGCAAGGCCGTGACACAAGCCGATGCGGCACTGGAAGCCTCCCGTTTTGATGAGTACACACGCTGCTGTTACAATTTTGTCTGGAATATTTTCTGTGACTGGTTCGTGGAATTCTCCAAACCGACCTTCCGGGCCGGTGGTGTGGAGGCAGAAGAGCTGAAGGCAGCTGGTGCGTATGTACTGGGTATTATTCTGCGCATGATGCACCCCGTCATTCCATTCGTGACCAGCACGCTCTGGGAGAAGCTGGGTTATTCTGGACCGTTTGGGACCGACAGCTGGCCTGAGATTCCCCAGATTGCCGGTGCTGAAGACGCTGCGGATGAAGTCAACTGGGTCATCCGGTTGATCAGTGACGTGCGGACTGTTCGGGCAGAAATGAATGTTCCGCCATCCCAGAAAGCCCCGCTGCTGCTGCGTGATGCTTCGGAAAAAACGCTCGAACGGGCCCGTAAATGGCAGGCTGCCATCGACCAGATGGCTCGTGCCTCCGAAGTTTCACCACTGGCAGGGGAGCCGCCGAAAATGGCTGCCCAGCTCATTCTGGATGAAGCAACCATCTTCCTGCCGCTGGAGGGTGTGATCGACCTTGAGGCGGAAAAAGCCCGTCTCCAGAAGGAAATCACACGGCTTGAGGGGGAAATCGGCAAGGTCGAAAAGAAGCTCGGCAATGAGAACTTTGTTGCCCGTGCCAAGCCTGAGGTTGTTCAGGAAAATCGTGACCGGCTGGAGACGTTCCAGCAGGAGCTTGCCAAGCAGAAAACAGCTCTGGGGCGTATAAGCTGATTTCCCGTTGCCATCAGAGTAAAAAAAAGCCTGCCCTGAAACGGCAGGCTTTTTTATTGTAAGGGATTTATCGAGAGGGACGGTACTGACAGCCGTCCCTGATATTACAGCTTCTTGACGATGATCTGGGACAGATCCCGAACAGCCCCATGGGCTGCACTGGTCGTCATGGCCGCATAAGCCTTCAGAGCCGTGGAAACGACACGTTCACGCTGAGGCTGCCAGCCTGCAGAGCCCTTCCCATGCATGGCAGCACGGCGCGCTTCAAGCTCTGTCTCCGACACTTCCAGATGCAGACGCCTTTCAGGAATGTCGATGATAATGGTATCACCTTCTTCCACCAAGCCGATCAGACCGCCTTCAGCGGCTTCCGGAGACATGTGACCAACAGAAAGCCCAGAACTCCCGCCTGAAAAACGTCCATCAGTAATCAGTGCGCAGGATTCTCCCAGCCCCATGGATTTAAGATAGCTGGTCGGGTAGAGCATTTCCTGCATTCCCGGTCCGCCTTTGGGCCCTTCATACCGGATGACCACGACATCACCCGGTATGATCTCCTTGCCCAGAATGGCATTCACAGCAGCATCCTGACTGTCAAAGACACGGGCTCGCCCCTTGAACTTCAGAATATGTTCTGCAACCCCTGCCGTTTTGACGATGGCGCCATCCAGCGCCAGATTTCCATAAAGAACAGCCAGCCCGCCATCCTGCGAGAAGGCGTGGTTCCGGTCACGCAGAACACCGGTCCGACGGTCCCGGTCCAGCTCCCTGTACAGGCTGTTCTGGGAAAAAGCCTCAACCGTCCGCACACCACCAGGCGCTGCCCGGAACAGCTCTTCCGCCTCATCCTGATTCTGCATGATGTCCCAACGCCTCAGGGACGCCGCCAGCGTAGGAGAGTGCACAGTCGGCGTTCCCGCATCAATCAGGCCGGCACGATCCAGCTCTCCAAGAATGGCCGGAATCCCGCCAGCCCGGTGGACATCCTCCATATGTACATTGGCAACGGAGGGCGACACCTTGCAGAGGTGAGGGACCTTCCGGGACAGGGCATCAATATCACTCATCGTGAAATCGACTCCGGCTTCCCGGGCTGCGGCCAACAGATGCAGCACCGTGTTGGTGGAGCCCCCCATGGCAATGTCCAGCGTCATGGCGTTGGTGAAAGCCGCCTTCGTAGCAATGCCACGGGGAAGAGCCGTTGCATCGCCTTCCTCATACCAGCGCTTTGCCAGCTCTACGCTCAGGCGGCCAGCCCCAAGAAAAAGCTCCTTACGTTTGGCATGTGTCGCCAGAAGAGAGCCATTGCCCGGCAGGGAAAGACCAAGCGCCTCCGTCAGACAGTTCATGGAATTGGCCGTGAACATGCCCGAGCATGAACCGCAGGTCGGACAGGCGGATCGTTCCACACGTTCGGAGATGTCATCACTGACACGTTCATCAGCTGCCGCCACCATGGAGGTCACAAGATCAACCGCCCGCTCAATGCCGTCCATGTCTGCCTTGCCAGCTTCCATTGGCCCGCCAGACACGAAAACGGTCGGGATGTTCAGCCGTAGCGAGGCCATGAGCATGCCCGGTGTAATCTTGTCACAGTTGCTGATACAGACCAGCGCATCGGCACAGTGGGCATTGACCATATATTCCACGGAATCCGCAATCAGTTCCCGTGAGGGCAGGGAATAGAGCATCCCGCCATGCCCCATGGCGATACCGTCATCCACGGCAATGGTGTTGAATTCCCTGGCCACACCACCGGCTTCCTCCACAGCCGAAGCCACCAGAGCTCCCATGTCCTTGAGATGGACATGACCGGGCACGAACTGGGTATAGGAATTGGCAATGGCAATGATGGGTTTGCTGAAGTCCCCATCCTTCATGCCTGTCGCTCTCCAGAGCGCACGGGCCCCTGCCATGTTGCGGCCACGGGTGCTTGTATGGGAACGATAGGCAGGCATTCAGGAAACCTCTTTCAAAAAAAATATTTCAGGGCGTTCTATAGTAAGAAACGGTAACATAAAACAAAAAAATTGAAAGATATGAAAAGCATGGCGATTGCCCCCTAGCGATACAGGCCGCTGAAGGCCATATGCAGGGCACTCACGATTTTACACGGACAGGAGCAACCATGACACAGACATCATCCATCATCCTTGGGGGCGGGTGCTTCTGGTGTGTCGAAGCCATCTTCAACGGTCTCAGGGGCATCATCTCTGCCAAACCGGGGTACGCGGGTGGTCATGTAGAGCATCCCAGCTACAAAGCTGTCTGTACCGGCAAGACCGGCCATGCCGAGGTAGTACGGGTGGTGTTCAATCCTGCTGAAATTGGTCTGGAGGATATTCTCCGGGTTTTCTTCACAACCCATGACCCGACCCAGCTGAACAGGCAGGGCAATGACGTAGGCACGCAATACCGCTCCGTCATCTTTGGTGATGAAGCCCAACAGGCCGTTGCCCGGACAGTCCGGGACGACATTGCAGCCCAGAACATCTGGGAGGCACCGCTTGTCACCTCCATTGAGGGACCTGCCCACTTCTGGGAGGCGGAAGAAAGCCATCATGATTATTTTGCCCGCAACCCGGAAACAGCCTATTGCGCCGCCGTCGTGGCCCCCAAGGTTGCCAAGGCCCGCAAGCTCTACCGGGACCGGCTGAAATAATCAGTTCTCCATCATGAAAACAGTGGAGGAACGGGAAAAGGTTCCTTCACTCGTCATATTCCAGCAGCACACGGTCCGTTTCTTCATCATAGCCAAACAGATTGGCATAACGGGCCCATGATATGGCTGTATTCATTGTCTGCCGGGCATAGGTTGTGGACATGGTATCTTCCAGCTTGCGGCGGAATATATCAGCATCCATGGCATGGTTGCTCCGCTCATCCAGCGTGCTGCGGATCAGCTTCAGCAGCGGGACGGAATGGAGCAGGGCCGTCCGCATGATGTCCCGGCGCGCATCGGCATCGCCTTCCACGAAGGTACGGCCCGTGCTGGTAAGCATGATGTCTCCATCCTCCAGCTCTGCAAAATCCAGCAATTGCAGGGTTTCACCCAGCGGGAAAAGGTCATCAAGAGTCATCTGGAGTTGATTGGCCAACTCCGGCAGGTCTGCCCGACCAGAGAGGGGCGCATGTTCCAGCGATTCCATGAGGCCGACCAGAAGTTCAATGGAAATGTCGGGCAGCACGATGAAGGAATCACTTTCATCCTGAACCTCTCCCTGATCGGGCGTGGAAAGGTCAGCCTCCGAAACACTGGGCGCCCGAAGGGTCATCAATGTATATATCTGATCCACAAAATGGCGGAAATCATCGTCCTGACGATTCCGGGGATGGGGGAAGGGCACAACAATCTCATGCGTGATACGCCCTGGCCCCGATGAAAACAGTAAAATCCTGTCACACATCAGCACGGCTTCTTCAATGGCATGAGTGGCCAGCACCATGGCTTTCAAAGGTCCCAGCCGATGTTCCTGCCACAGTTCTATCAGGTCTGTTCGCAGGTTTTCGGCGCTCAGATGATCGATATTGAGAAAAGGCTCATCAAGCAGAAGGATTTCAGGCTGCCGTGCCAGAGCACGGATCAGCGAGGCCCGTTCTGCCAGAGCATCAGAAAGCTCTCTCGGATAGGCACCTTCATATCCGTCCATATCGAGGACCTCGATGATGGCATCCGCAATTTTTTCCCGCTCTTCCCGGGGCTGACGTCTGGCCTCCAGAGCAAGAAGAACATTTTCCCGTACTGTCAGCCATGGAAAGAGAACATCATCCTGAAGGATGATGGACACCGTTTCGAGCGCCTGGGCAGTAGCTCGTCCTTCCCGCCAGAACACTTTCCCCTTTCGGGGCTGTTCCAGGCCAGCCATGATCTTAAGAAGGCTGGATTTGCCCGAGCCTGAACGTCCGACAAGCCCCAGAATTTCCCCCTCCCGAACATCCATGTTGACCTGTTCAACAATGGGAACGTCCTGATGGCGGGATTTATGTGCAAACTGTGCACAGTCGGCCAAGCGTAAGATAGCACTCATGAGCTAGATCCTATAACGGTGCGCCATGCGCTCCTGCAATGGAATGCAGATACCCCATCGGACAGACACAGCCATCAGCGTCATCAGGCACAGCAGGATGCCCTGTACACTGTAGGCGTGAGCCTGAAGAATACGCAGATGGAGCGTTTTCCTTTCCAGCAGAGCGGCCAGATAGACATTGTCCCAGAAAAAAGGCAGCGCCACGACAGCTGCCTGCAGCAGAGGCGGGCAAAGCAGGGGCAGGCGGACATCCTTCCAGAATGACCACAGGGGCAAACGAAGATGATGCCCCATCACGATGAACTGACGCCCCGCAACGTCGGCTTCCCGAAGAAACGCCCAGCCAGTGATGCCCATGACCGCCAGAGCCGGCATGACATTCAGAGGGACGGGTACGGACAGTCCCAGCCAGACCATGAAAACAGGAAAAAGCGCTACCACCAGGCAGGCCTTCCGGATCCGCTTCTGCACCTGTACAGGAGCACCCAGCAGCAGGCCCCCCAGCCACCCCCAGACCCCACCAACCAGACAGACCGCTACCACAAGAGCTCCCAACGGCCCCGGTATGCCCCAGAACCCCCAGGAAAGGATCATGGTCAGCATGGTTCCGGCCCCTCCCAGCAGGCAGCGCCTCTTCCAGGAAGCGGAACGCTCCTCCAGCCTCTGTGTCTGCATCTGGTCACAGACGGCATAATGCCGACCGTATCCGCGCAAGGGCGCAATGAGACCATGCTGAACCAGCAGCACAGGCACCAGCATGAGAAGCAGTACGCCACAGGCGGACAACTCTCCGCCTGTTTTCAGGGCCGAGAGAAGTGCTCCCCCCAACCCGGAAGGGGTATGGGAAAGAAACAGTGCAAGAACCAGCTCCCCTCCCAGAATACGGAGCCAGAAATCGGGCAGGTCCCTCAGAACGGACCGTACGAGTTCAGGGAAGGCAAACGGGATGTGAAGGCGCCAGAAACCCTGCCAGCGCCCCAGCCGCAAGGCTCTTGCCGTTTTCAGAAAACTGGACGGGATTCCTGTTTCCGCTTTCAGGGTGGCGTGGACACTCCTGACCAGCAGGCTGAAGCAGCCCACCGCCACGACATCCCAGAACGGCGTCATGACCATACAGAACAGCCCGACAAGGCAAAGGGAGGGAATTTCTCCCAGTATGGCCGTCACACCAGCCAGCGCCCGACGCAGGCCAGTCGAACAGGCCGCCAAGGAGAGGAGAACACAATGCCCCGCAGCCGCCAGAAGCAGCGCCACCACTCCCTTGCCCAGGGTCCAGAACATATCATCCCATGGAGACGGGAAGACAGGGAAGGGCACCAGACCACATGCCCGCAGAAGCCCATACAGTCCCCCCAGAATCAGGACACAGCAGGAGAGACCACTTCCCTGATAAGCCAACAGCCAGTGCCTGCTTCTTTCCCCCAGTCTGGAAAGGTACGCAAAGGGCCAAGTATCCCGTCTCATGGCTGGCCCATGGCCGAATGAATCTTCATGACCGACCCCTCAAAAATCAGCCGCCGGGACTGGAAAACCGGTCAATGGCCGGTACTGCCGAAGCCCCCATGCCCTCGGTCTGTTGTATCAAGGCTGCTGCACTCCTGCCACTGCATTCTCACGACAGGCGCCAGAACCCCTTGGGCAATCCTCATCCCACGTTCGATGACAAAATCTTCCGCCCCGGCATTGATGAGGATGATGCGGATTTCTCCCCGGTAATCTTCATCAATGGTGCCGGGACTGTTGGGCACCATGATGCCGTGCTTCAGGGCCAATCCGGAGCGGGGACGTATCTGAAGCTCATGCCCCTCAGGCAGGGCAACACACAGCCCTGTCGGCACCAGTTTCCGCTCCCCCGGACGAAGTATCAGAGGCTCCTGCACCGCCGCCTGGAAGTCAACACCGGCAGCTCCGGCAGTTCCATAGGCAGGCAGCTCCAGCCCCTCGGAATGGGGGAGGCGAAGAATACGGACTTTCACGACATCGGACATGGCTTGATCCCCTCACAGCTAAAGCCAGAGGACTGTTAATCCTGTTTCTGGAAAAAAGCCACCACCCGCTCTGCAAGCTGTTCTGCCAGAGCGGGTTTGGTCATTTCTGGCCAGCTCTCCGTTCCATTCTCTGTCAGGAACAATACCTGATTTTTCTGCCCACCAAACGGATGCCGGCTCACATCATTGGCAAGAAGCCAATCACACCCCTTGCGGCGACGCTTCTGCTCCGCATGACTCTGAAGATCATCCGTCTCCGCCGCAAACCCGACAACCAGTGCCGGACGTTTTGCAACATGGGACAGCGTGGCCAGAATGTCAGGATTCTCTCTCAGGGAAAGAACAGGCGGAGCCTCTGCCGTTTTTTTCATCTTCCGGCTGCTGACAGTCTCAGGGCGCCAGTCACTGACAGCTGCCACACAGATGGCTGCATCAGCCGGAAGCTGTGCAAGGCAGGCAGCCTTCATCTCTTCTGCCGTCCTTACGTCAATCCGCTGGACAGACGGTGGAGTGGGCAGAAAGACAGGACCACTCACGAGCCGGACGTCGGCACCTCTGGCCGCCAGAGCGCCTGCAATGGCATAGCCCTGAAGCCCTGATGAATGGTTGGAAATGAAGCGGACAGGGTCAATCGGCTCTACCGTCGGGCCGGCCGTGACAATGATACGGCACCCCCTCAGGCCTGTTCCCCCCGACAGGGTTGAACGGACTGCCGCCAGAATCTCGTCCAGCTCTGCCAGACGTCCCATGCCGGTTTCACCACAGGCCACGGCACCATGCGCCGGACCAACGCATCGGACACCCCGCTGCTCCAACAGGGCAAGATTGGCCTGTGTGGCAGGATGGGACCACATGTGAGGATTCATGGCCGGTGCCAGAAGAATGGGAGCTGCCGTTGCCAGGAGAAGGGTCGTGGCCAGATCATCAGCCATGCCCTGTGCCATGCGAGCCATCAGATTGGCCGTGGCCGGGCAGACCAGCACCAGGTCGGCCGACCTGGCAAGAGCGATATGACCGATTTCACTTTCCTGCCCGGGGCGGAACAGCTCATCATGGACAGGAGCGCCACACAACACTTCCAGGGACAATGGCGTCACGAACTGCTTCGCCGCTTCCGTCATGACGGGCACGACCTCCATGCCCTCATGCCGGAGCTGCCGAGCGAGATCCAGCGCCCTGTAGGCAGCAATGCCACCTCCCAGAATGAGAATGACGCGGGCCATGCTCAAAGCCGCCAGCCAGAATGAATGGCCACGATCCCTCCCGAAAGATTCTGATAGGATACACGATCCATCCCCGCCGCCCGCATCATGCCTGCCAGTGTTTCCTGATCCGGGAACATGCGGATGCTTTCGGCAAGATACTGATAGCTCTCCGCATCACCAGCAATCATCTGCCCCATGCGGGGCAGCACCTGAAAAGACCAGAGATCATAAAGGGCCGAGAGGGCCGCCACATCCACTTTCGAAAATTCAAGGCAGAGAAAACGCCCGCCCGGCTTCAGCACACGACGGACCTCCCGCAGGACAGCATCCTTGTCCGTACAGTTGCGCAGTCCGAACGCCATGGAGACCCTGTCCATCGAAGCATCGGGAAAAGGCAGTGCCTCGGCATCGGCAACACAGACATCCATCTCCCCGATCAGCCCGGCCTTGATGGCCCGCTGACGGCCAACTTCCAGCATGGCCTCGTTGATGTCCGAAAGCACGGCATGGCCACCACCACGACGCAACCAGCCAAAAGTGATGTCTCCCGTACCGCCAGCAAGGTCGAGCAGCCTGTATCCCGGCTGCGGGGACAGCATGGTCACGAAGATGCGCTTCCAGACCCGATGGATACCGAGGGACATGGCGTCATTCATGACGTCGTATTTGCCAGCAACGCTTTCAAAAACCTGTCGGACCAGCGGTTTCTTTTCGCCCCGTGGCACATCACGGTAGCCGAAATCAATCGTATCAGCCTCAAAATCAGCTGACGAAGAAGAGGAGGTATGGGAAGAATGGTGTTCAGTCATATGCCACCGTTATCTCATTGCGGATATTTATGCCAGAACTCCCAGAAGTTGAAACCATTCTCCAGAGCATGAAGGCTTCGCTGAAGGGGCACAGCCTGTCCAGCGTGGAGGTCAACCGGCCTGACCTGCGTCTGCCTTTTCCGCCAGGTCTCTCCACAATCCTCCTCCATCAAACGATCATCCAGTTGAGACGTCGTGCCAAATATATTCTGATGGATTTCCAGCATGGCTGGACCCTTCTCATACATCTGGGCATGTCCGGCAGGCTGTTCATCGACCCTGCCCGCCAGAATCTGCCACCCCGCAAGCATGAGCATCTCGTCCTGTGGACCAGCAACGACCATCGTGTCGCCCTGGTGGATCCCAGACGTTTCGGCATGGTCTGTCTCTTCCAGACAGAACAGGAACACCAGCAGCCACAGCTTACCCATCTGGGAGTGGAGCCTCTTTCTGACCAGTTTACGGCAGAAGCCCTTGCGGCAACCCTGGTCACGACACGGATGCCTATCAAGAATGCCCTGCTGGACCAGCGCCGGATTGTCGGACTGGGGAACATCTATGTCTGCGAAGCCCTGTTTCGGGCCCGCATCCATCCCGCACGGGCCGCTGACAGTCTGAGCAAGGCGGAGACAAACCGTCTCTGCAGCCTCATTGTGGAGATACTCCAGACGGCTATTGCCGCCGGAGGCTCCACATTGCGGGACTATGTGCACACTGATGGCCAGCCAGGGACTTTCCAGACCCTGCATCTTGTCTATGGCAGGGAAGGGCAACCCTGCCCAGCATGCCTGGCAAAAGGGTATTCCATCCCCATACAGCGTATGACACAGAGCAGTCGGTCCACGTTTTTCTGTCCACACTGCCAGAAAAAGTTGCGTAAGTGACCCGTTATTGCCGCAGGATATGAAGACAGTGCTTGACGCCATGTCAGCGGAGCGGTAGAGGGGCAGACATTATTTTTTAGCGAACTATCCGCAGGAAACCTGAAGCCCATGGCAAACAACGCATCTGCCCGTAAACGCATCCGTCAGAACGAGCGCCGCCGTCTGCGCAACGCTTCCCGCCTGTCCCGTATGCGTACCTTCATCAAGAATGTTGAGAAGGCCATCCTGTCCGGCGACAAGAATGCAGCGGCAGAAGCACTTCGTGCGGCCCAGCCTGAGATGCAGCGTGCAGCTGGCAAGGGTGTGATTTCCCGCAACACGGTCAGCCGCAAGCTCTCCCGCCTCTCTGCCCGCATCAAGTCTCTTACCGCCGCTGCCTGATCGTCCGATCCAGGCAGAATGGCCCGTTTCATCAGGAGCTGATGAAACGGCTTTGGGCGCGCCCACTGGGCGCGTTCTTTTTTTGCCCTCACGCAAGGCGGGGTCGTATCATGGCCCAAGCAGGCTTTCCCTTTCCTGAAGGTTAAGCTAGTGTGACAAGGCACCCAAGCCCCGGCAAAAACACTTGATTACCCCTTCTGGCGGGTTCTACCCTAGCCGAAGGCCTGCAAGACCATGAAGTACGGAGATCAGAAGTGGAAAAAGCTCAGTCCCAGGACGCTGCTATGGCCTCTTCTGAAAATTCTGCTCTCAAGGCATCTTGGCTGCGCATCTGCGATCGCCTGAAAGGTGAGGTCGGCGATGTGGAATACAGGATGTGGATCCAGCGCATTACGTTGGGCCCGCTGGATGATGATGAAATTACCCTCTACCTGCCGGAACGTTTTCTGAGAGACTGGGTCCGTGCCCAGTATGGCCAACGCCTTCAGTCCCTGTGGCGTGAAGAGAATCCAGCTGTCCAGCATGTCGAATTACGGATCGACAAGAAAGCACAGCGTGCCGCAAAAACCGGGGATGATGCTCCACAGGCTGAAGAGGGCGGGGGGGCTGCGAATCTCTCCATCAGCGCCATGGCCAATGAAGATGCAGCGGCCCTGGATCGTGAAGAGGCCGTTGCAGCCACTTCGCCCTCGATGAATGAAGTGCGGAATGATCTTGCCGTCCCGCTGGACCGACGCTTCACGTTCGACAATTTCGTGGTCGGCAAGCCCAATGAATTCGCCTATGCCTGTGCAGGGCGTGTTGCGGATCATCCCGCCAGCCCCGGTTTCAACCCGCTCTTCCTGTACGGTGGCGTTGGTCTTGGCAAGACCCATCTCATGCACGCTATTGGCCTCAAGCTGATCAGCCGCGGGAACATCTCGGTCGCCTATATGTCTGCCGAGAAATTCATGTACCGTTTCATTGCGTCCATGCAGTCCAAATCCCAGATGGAGTTCAAGGAACAGCTCCGGTCGGTTGATGTGCTGATGATTGACGACCTCCAGTTCCTGATCGGGAAGAACAGCACGCAGGAAGAATTCTTCCATACCTTCAATGCGCTGGTGGATGCAGGGCGGCAGATCATCGTCAGCGCTGACAAGAGCCCCTCTGATCTTTCCGGTCTGGAAGACAGGCTCCGCACACGGCTGGGCTGCGGTATGGTAGCGGATATTCACGCTACGACCTTCGAACTGCGCATTTCCATTCTGGAAGCCAAGGCCAAGGCCTCTGGCACGCCTGTCCCTCCCAAGGTGCTGGAATATCTGGCCCACAAGATCACCACCAACGTGCGGGAGCTGGAAGGCGCACTGAACCGCCTCATCGCCCATGCTGATCTGGTAGGCAGACCCGTCACGCTGGAATCGACACAGGATGTCCTCAAAGACATGCTCAAAGCTCATGAGCGCCGTGTCACGATCGATGAAATCCAGCGCAAGGTGGCCGAGCATTTCAATATCCGTCTGACCGACATGTCATCAGCCCGTCGTGCCCGGGCCGTGGCCCGCCCCCGGCAGATTGCCATGTATCTGGCCAAACAGCTTACAAGCCGCAGCCTCCCGGAAATCGGCCGGAAATTCGGCAATCGGGACCATACGACTGTCATGCATGCCGTGAACCGCATTTCGGAGCTTATGGAACAGGACCCCGGTCTGGCTGAAAGCGTCGAGCTGCTGCGCCACATGCTGGAAAGCTGAAGATGGCTTTTCAAGCATGTCCTTGTTTTGCTAGAGAGACATATTACTCTTCCCGATAAGGCTTTGGGGTTGTCATGAAGTTCACAGTTGATCGCGCGCCACTTCTGCGTGCACTGTCTCACATTCAGGGTGTCGCTGAAAAACGGAACACCATCCCCATTCTCGCCAATGTGCTGATGGAGCATGATGGCGAGGTTCTGCGCCTGACAGCGACGGACATGGAAATTGCCGTCGTCGAGGAAATTCCATCAGAGGCCACACATGCCGGGTCCGTCACTGTTCCGGCTGCCGTTCTCTTCGAGATCGTCCGCAAACTGACCGATGGTGCCCTGATCGAGTTCGAACAGAAGGATGCGGAAGGGCCCCTTCACCTCAAGGCCGGGCGGTACGAGACGAGCCTGAACGTTCTGCCAGTTGATGACTTTCCGGCCATGGTAGCAGGCGATCTGCCTCATCATTTTGCCATTCAGGCAGGTGATTTGCGTCGGCTGGTCGACCGTACCCGCTTTGCCATGTCCAACGAGGAGACCCGTTATTATCTCAACGGCATCTATCTCCATATCGTACTGGTGGACAAAAAGAACCATCTCCGGGCTGTGGCGACAGATGGACACCGGCTGGCCAAAGTCGACGTTCCAGCGCCTTTCGGCGTAAAAGAAATGCCGGGCATCATAATCCCCCGCAAGACCGTAACCGAAGTTCGGAAACTGCTGGACAATGATGGAGCCTCCGTAGAGGTGGCTCTTTCAGAGACGCGCATCCAGTTCCGTATCGGTTCCATCTTGTTGACCTCCAAGCTGGTGGATGGCACTTTTCCGGAATATACCCGCGTCATTCCCCAGTCCAATTCACGCATCCTGCGTGTTACCAAGCAGGATCTTGCGGCAGCCGTAGGTCGTGTAGCGGCCATCAGCCAGGAACGTTCCCGCCCGGTAAAGCTGACCATCACGAAGAACCATCTGACCCTCTCCGCAACCAGCCCCGATCAGGGCATTGCTCAGGAGGAGCTGGATGAAAACAGCGTCACCTACGACAATGACGACATGGAGATCGGCTTCCAGGCCCGTTACCTGACGGACATCACCGACCAGATCGACGCTGAAGCCGAGTTCGCCCTTGCCGACAGTTCATCTCCGACACTGATCCGCGATACGGCCGAACCTGCGGCTCTGTACGTTCTCATGCCCATCCGGGTCTGAACGATCTCCTTGAACCTGCACCGTCTGACATTAACGGATTTTCGTAATTACAGACGGTGCGTCTGGGAGCCGTCCGCCACCCTGTCCGTCCTGACAGGGGAGAATGGCAGCGGCAAAACCAATTTTCTGGAAGCCCTTTCCCTGCTTGCCCCGGGGCGGGGGCTTCTGGGCTCACCAGCTCATATGCTGCCCCGCCACGGAACAACCCAATGGGGCGTCGCCGCCCATCTGGAGCGGGAAGGACAACAGTTCCAACTGTCTACCGGCCTGACCGAGGGGCGGGGACGCCGCATCTTTCTCCTGGACGGAGAAAGAACACGGACCATGGCAGAAATTGCCCGACTTTATTCCTGCGTCTGGCTTACTCCGCAGATGGAACGTCTCTTTCTTGAAGGTGCTGGCAGCCGTAGACGGTTTCTGGACCGGCTGACCGTCGCTCTCCTGCCGGATCATACGCAGCAGCTCATGGCACATGAGCGGTCCGTCATGAGCCGGAACCGCATCCTGCTGGAACAGCCTGATGAAACGGCCTGGCTGACCTCCCTGGAAGAATCCATAAGCCGCCACGCAGTCGCCATAACGGCAGCCCGGCTGCATCTTCTCGAAACATTGGAAGAAACCCCTTTCGGCAATGAAGCTTTCCCCCAAACCCTTCTGGAGCTGCACTGCCCCATCGCCACAGCGCTGAAAGCCAGCCCGGCTCTGGAAGTGGAAGACCAGCTCCGCCACGCCCTGCAACAGTCCCGCCTTCAGGACAAAGCCCGCAAGAGCACCTCTATCGGAGCACACAGGGCTGACATGAGCCTGCGGGACGCCATGACAGGCCGTCAGGCAGCACACTCCAGCAGTGGACAGAAGAAAATCATGCTCCTGAGCGTCATCCTCTCCCATGCCCATGCCATCAGCAGGGTCTGGGGGCAGGCTCCCGTCATCCTTCTGGATGAACCTTTGACCCATCTTGATGAACGGCGGCGGATCATCCTGATGGACAGTCTCTCTGCCCTGAAAACGACCACCATCCTGACAGGAACCGAAGCTGAACCTTTTTCTTCCATCAGAAACATTGCAGCTTTCTTTCATGTTCAGAATGGCGCACTCCATCCGGCATGAGGCGGCCAGAATATGGCCTTTTCTCACGGTTATTTCGGGATAACCCCGGTGACAGCACTGGTCAGGAAAGGCTTCTGACAGTATATTCACTCATCAAAGCTCTCAGCCAACCGGAGTAATGCGCAGGCATGTCAGAATCCCATAACCAGCCGGAAATTCAGTCTTCCGATCATGAGGAATATGGCGCCTCTTCCATCTCCGTCCTGCGGGGGCTGGATGCTGTCCGCAAGCGGCCTGGCATGTATATCGGGGATACGGATGATGGCTCCGGCCTGCATCACATGGTCTTCGAGATCATTGATAATGCCGTTGATGAGGTACAGGCAGGTTTCGCCTCCTACTGCATTCTCACTCTGAATGGGGACGGCTCTGTCACAGTCCGGGATAACGGGCGTGGTATCCCGACAGACCTGCACGAGGAAGAGGGGATCAGTGCGGCTGAAGTCGTGCTGACCAAGCTGCATGCCGGGGGCAAATTCAATCAGAATTCCTACAAGGTTTCCGGCGGTCTGCACGGTGTGGGGGCTGCGGTTGTCAATGCTCTCTCCGAGACCATGGATGTCCGCATCTGGCGACAGGGCAAGGAACATGCCATTCATTTCCGGCACGGTGAGCGTGTAGCTCCCTTGGCCGTCATCGGTGATTCGGACGAAGAAAACGGAACGGAAGTCACCTTCAAGCCGAGTGCGGAGACATTCTCCAAAACTGAATTCGAATTCAGTATCTTGGAGCGCCGTGTCCGTGAGCTGGCCTTCCTGAATTCGGGTATGAAGATCATCCTGCGTGATGAGCGTCACAGTGAGCCACGGGAGGTTGTCTTCCACTATGAAGGGGGGCTGACAGCGTTCGTCAAATGGCTCAACAGCTCCAAGACGCCACTGATCGACCCTCCCATCACCGGGGAGCTTCAGGATGAAACATCTGGCATCAAGGTGGAATTTGCTCTCTGCTGGAATGACAGCTTCCACGAGACCATGCTGTGCTTCACCAACAACATTCCCCAACGTGATGGCGGCACCCATCTGGCCGGTTTCAGGCAGGCCCTGACGAGGGCCGTCGGGAAATATGCCTCTCTGCTGGGCAACAAGAAAGAAACCAGCAATCTCACAGGTGAGGATATGCGGGAGGGGCTCTCCGCCGTTCTTTCCGTCAAGGTTCCCGACCCCAAATTCTCATCCCAGACAAAGGACAAGCTGGTTTCTTCCGAAGTTCAGCCTGTCGTGCACACCATCGCCGCCGACATGATCGGCCACTGGTTCGAGACGCATCCCAAGGAAGCCCGCATCATCATTGCCAAGATTGCTGATGCCGCCAGTGCGAGAGAGGCCGCCCGCCGTGCCCGGGAACTGACACGGCGCAAAGGCGTTCTGGATGTCTCATCCCTGCCGGGCAAACTGGCCGACTGCCAGGAACGCAACCCGGAAGGGGCAGAGCTCTTCATTGTGGAGGGGGATTCTGCTGGCGGAACAGCAAAACAGGGACGGGACCGCCGTTTCCAAGCCATTCTGCCCTTGCGTGGCAAAATTCTCAACATTGAGCGTGCCCGCTTCGACCGGATGCTTGGCTCTGCCGAAATTGGCACCCTCATTACAGCCTTGGGCACGGGGATCGGTCATGGTCCAGCCGAGCAGGGGGGCTTCAATATTGACAAGCTCCGTTACCACAAGATTGTCATCATGACGGACGCTGACGTGGATGGTTCCCACATCCGCACCCTGCTTCTGACCTTCTTCTTCCGGCAGATGCCCCAACTCATCGAAAACGGCCATCTCTACATTGCCCAACCGCCGCTCTTCCGTGCCAAACGTGGACAAGAGGAACGCTACCTCAAGGATGAACCTGCACTGGACAGCTACCTGCTGGACAAGGCCCTGAGCAATGCATCCCTGACCTGCCATGACGGAACCGTACTGGACGGTGCGGAACTCCGTGACGTGATTGACCGTTGCAGCCGACTGGCACAGGACATGCGGGCACTTTCAGCCCGTGTCCCGCTCTGGATCATGGAGCAGGCGGCTGTCAGCGGGCTCATCAACCCTGATGCAGCGATCCGACAGAAAGCAGTCGATGGCTTCCTGGCCAGACTGGAAGCAGCATCTCCCGAAAATGAGCGGGGCTGGGAAGTTGAGGCCGACAGCCAGGGCGTCACCTGCCGTCGTTTTCTCCGTGGTGTGGGGGAACGCTACACGTTTGAAGCCACACTGCTTCGCTCCAGTGAAGCACGCCGTCTTCTCGCGCAGTCCCAGTGGCTTGCTGAATTCTTCAGCAGGCCCGTGACATTGCAGCTTGACCAGAAGAATTTCGAATTTTCTGGCCCAGGCATGATGATGGAACAGATACTGGCCCAAGGGCGCCGTGGTCTGGCCATCAACCGCTTCAAGGGCCTGGGCGAAATGAATGATGAGCAGCTCTGGCACACCACGCTGGACCCGGCCACCCGGACCCTCCTGCAAGTGCAGGTTGGCGATGTCGAAGAAGCGGGGCAGGTTTTCTCCACCCTCATGGGGGATGTTGTCGAACCCCGTCGTGAGTTCATCGTGGATAACGCACTGAAGGTTGCCAATCTTGACGTCTGACACGCTTTCAATCCGCCGCTCCATCACTGGCCGCCTGCTGGCGAGCCTGACGCTGGCTTCTTCCTGTCTGCTGGCCCCGGGGGCTCTGGCAGAGCAGGCAGACGCGCCTGCACCGGCACCCTCACTGAAAAGCGCAGCCGACACCCTGCCTGCCGCACAGAACATACATCTCCGGTACGGTGTTTTCATTCATGGGTATCATGCCTTGGGCGCTGATGCAGATTATGTCCTGCAACCTTGGGGCTACGGAGTGGAGACGCATCTTTATACCGTTGGTCTTGCCAGCTGGTTTTTGACACTGAATCTGCTGAGCAGTGCCCAGGGGCACTTCAACGGAGATAATGTTGCGCCGGTTTCCTTCAGCAACAGTGGATTTGCCCATGGCGAGGAAGAAAAAGCTCACATTGATTTTGATCTGACTGGCCCGCATGTGGCCGTCTTCCTGCCAGTAGACAAACAGCGGGAGCCATTGCCCGCTGCAGAGCTGAAGCAGTCTGTCGACATGCTCAGTTTTCTTGTTGCGCTGACACACCGGATGACGCTGAAACAGGACTGCACTTTCAGCAGACCTGTTTTCGATGGTATCCGTCTGTCCTATCTGGATGTTCATGGCCCCAGCCAGACGACCCTTCCCAAGGATCATGGGTCCTATTTTCGGGGGGACGCCCTGAAATGTGATTTCACGGGACGGCAGATTGGTGGTTTTTCCATCGGCACACGCTTCAAGGCCGCCCAGTCCAGTCCTCACAAAGGAACCGTCTGGTTTGTCCATGATCCTCAGGGCGGGTTCGTTCCAGCACGCATCGAATTCGATCACTACAAGATGGGGCAGATTCTTGTCGTTCTACAGGCAGCACCAAAAGTCTCTGCTGTCACACACACCCAGACCCGCTGAGCCTGCCCCTCATGCACCTGTCTTCATTCCATGGGAGGCCTGATCTATGAGTTCCATGACTACTGCCATCATTCTGGCTGCCGGTATGGGAACACGCATGAAGTCCCGGTATCCCAAGGCCATGCAGCGTCTGGGAAACCGCCCCATGATCTGGCATCTGATCGAAACAGCCCGGCAGGTCGTGGACCGCATTGTGGTCGTCATCGGCCCGGGAATGGATGATCTGGCCCGGCAGGTATCTCCCCACACAACTGTCATCCAGCATGAACGTCTAGGTACGGGACACGCCGCAAAAACAGGCGTGGATGGGTTGGAAGAGGGACGGGCTGTCATACTTTATGCTGATAACCCACTCCTGACAGCCGATACCATGCAGCGCCTGCTGGATGCCCAGGGAGAACAGGAGAACGTACTGTCCCTGTTGGGAATGCGCCCTGCTGTGCCCGGGCATTATGGGCGGATTGTGACAGGCCCCGATGGGCAGGTGGAACGGATCGTCGAGTTCAAGGATGCTTCCGATGCCGAAAGGCGCATTACACTCTGCAATGCAGGCATGATGTGTGCTGAGGTTGCGCAGCTGAAAGACTGGTTGAGCCGCATCACCCCCGAAAATGCCCAGAACGAGTATTATCTGACGGATATCGTCGCTCTCGCAGCCCGGCAAGGACGAGTAAGCTGCGTCGAGGGGACGGAGGACGAGCTGGCCGGCATCAACTCCCGGGCCGAGCTGGCAGAGGCCGAAGCACGGCTCCAACAGCGTCTGCGCCAGAAAGCATTGCAACAGGGCGCCACCCTAATTGATCCATCCAGCGTCTTTTTCGACCCTGATACCATCATTTCTGCCGATGTGGTGATCGAACCCAACGTGTTCATTGGGCCTGGCGTCACTCTCGAAGAAGGTTGCGTAATCCGTGCCTTTTCACATCTGGAAGGATGTGTTGTGAAGCAGGGCGTCGTGATTGGCCCTTATGCCCGGCTGCGTCCTGGCACTGTCTGCCATGAAGGCAGCCACGTCGGCAATTTCGTGGAACTCAAAAACACGACTCTGGGGGCCGGAAGCAAGGCAAATCATCTCAGCTATCTGGGGGACAGCCAGATAGGTGCGGGGAGCAATATTGGCGCTGGCAGCATAACCTGCAATTATGATGGCGTCTTCAAACACGGAACCGTTATTGGGGAAGGCTGCTTCATAGGGTCCAATACCATCATGGTGGCCCCCATCCAGATTGGCGATGATGCCATGACAGCGGCAGGCAGTGTCATCACGCAGGACGTTCCCGCCGAGGCCCTTGCATTCGGGCGGACACGGCAGGACAATAAGGCAGGCAAGGGGAAGGCTCTCCAGCAGGCACTGCGGAAGAAGAAGGAACAGGGCTGATGTGTGGTATTTGTGGCGTCGTCGGACACCGTCCTGCTACTCCGATCGTATTTGAAGGGCTCCGTCGGCTGGAATATCGCGGTTATGATTCTTCCGGCATTGCGACCGTGGAGCATGGTCGGCTCGCACGTTGCCGGGCTGCCGGAAAGCTGGATAATCTGGCCAAGGCTCTGGAGGAAACACCCCTTTCCGGTACCACAGGTATTGGCCATACCCGTTGGGCAACCCACGGAGCACCAACCACCAACAATGCCCACCCGCACAGGGTCGGAAAAGTGGCGATTGTTCATAACGGTATTATCGAGAATTTTTCAGACCTGAAGAAAACCCTTGAAGCCGGGGGGCGTACCTTCGAGACTGAAACGGATTCAGAAGCCGTTGCCCATCTGCTGGATGAGCATATCCAGAACGGTCTGCCTCCCAAGGAAGCTGCTTTTGCAACCATCCGTCAGCTCCAGGGTGCTTATGCCATTGCCATGATCTTTGAGGGACATGACAATCTCCTCATCGGGGCCCGTCATGGCGCTCCTCTGGCTATTGGCTACGGCGAAGGGGAAATGTTCCTCGGGTCGGACAGTCTCGCCCTGGCACCGCTCTCCAGCCAGATATCCTATCTTGAAGATGGGGACTGGTGCGTGCTGACGCGGGAGCATGTCGAGATTCTGGACGGGCAGGGCAGGGCTGTTGAGCGGCCGATCCAGACAGCCTCCCTGACAACAGGGCAGATTGGCAAGGATGGGTACCGGCATTTCATGGAGAAGGAACTCCATGAACATCCCGTAGCCATTGGCCAGACGCTCCAGCGCATCATCGACCCTGTCACACGCCGCATTGCTCTGCCAGACATGCCATTTGATGCCAGTACGCTGTCCCGTGCTACGATCACGGCCTGCGGTTCAGCTTTTTATGCTGGCATGGTCGGCCGCTACTGGCTTGAAGAGCTGGCCCGGCTGCCGGTTGATATTGATGTGGCCTCCGAGCTGCGCTACCGGAACCCGCCACAGCCTGACAAGGGGCTGGCACTGCTCATATCCCAGTCCGGTGAAACAGCCGATACACTCGGGGTGCTGAGGGAGCTCAAGACGGCTGGGCAGAGCATCGTCTCCATCCTGAACGTGGAACATTCCACCATGGGCCGGGAGAGTGATCTGGTTCTGGGCATGGTAGCCGGACCAGAAATATCAGTTGCCTCCACCAAGGCATTTACGGCCCAGCTTGCCGTGCTTGCTGCCCTGACCATCGATTTTGCCCGCCAGCGCAACCTGCTGGATGAAAAACGGGAACGGGAGCTGACAGACAACCTGCTGGACCTTCCATCCCATGCCATGGAAGTTCTGGGCCTGTTTGACCAGATACGCACCATGGCACGGGTGATTGCCCAGGCCAGGGACGTCCTCTATCTGGGACGTGGAATCTGCATGCCTGTTGCCCAGGAAGGGGCGCTGAAGCTCAAGGAAATCAGCTACATCCATGCAGAAGCCTATGCCGCTGGAGAGTTGAAACATGGTCCCATCAGCCTGATCGACCCCAGTGTTCCTGTCGTGGCGATCGCACCTTCCACCATCCTGTTTGACAAAACACTTTCCAACCTTCAAGAAGCCCGGGCCCGTGGGGGACGCATTCTTGTCTTTACCGATGACAAGGGGGCTGAACGACTGAAAGACATTGCAGAACACATGGTCATCCTGCCGGATGTCAGTGCCTTCGTGGCGCCCATCCTCTACACCATTCCGGTACAGATTCTGGCCTACGAAGTTGCCCTGCTGAAAGGTACGGACGTGGACCAGCCCCGCAATCTGGCCAAGTCCGTTACCGTGGAGTAACGACGACGCCCCGTTAATGCTTCAGAAAGGTGGAAAGCAGGTAATAACCCCCTGCAAGGCTTGCCTGACAGGGGTTTTGCGCTTACTCTCCGGGCAGCGTGATCAGAGGGTGAAAAAAGGGGATATCAGATGGAAATAGGGCTGGCAGCTGTACTTCTGACCCTGGTTTTCCTCCTTTTTCTCATCAGCTTCATTCCGCCCCTGGCCAAGAAGATCAACCTGCCTGAAACGGTCATCATTGCCGTATTGGGGATAGGGCTGGGGGCAGCGTCCTCTCTCGTCAACAATTCCATGGGGCTGGACCTGCTGGAAGGACCGGCAGGGGCTCTCCTGTCATTCCCCATCAGCAGTGAGGGCTTCCTGCTCATCTTCCTGCCACTCCTGGTCTTTCAGGGGGCCATGGGGATCAATGTCCGCAGTCTGACCCATGAAATCGCCACGGTGCTGCTACTGGCCATCGTGGCTGTCATTGTCTCCACAGCGACTATTGGCTTTGCCCTCTATCCCTTTGCACAGCAGAGCCTCGTTGCCTGCCTCCTGCTGGGGGCCATCGTGGCCACGACAGATCCTTCTGCCGTGGCCAGCATTTTCCGTGAGATCGGCGCAGCGGCCCGCCTAAGCCGCCTTGTGGAAGGGGAAGCCCTGCTGAACGATGCAGCGGCCATTGCCATTTTCACCATCCTGGTATCGGCCATCACCGCCCATCACCAGATCAGTTTCAGTGAAGCCTGCATAGATTTTCTGACCAACTTTGCCGGAGCCGTCATCATCGGTGTGTCAGTCGCCCGACTGGCCCTCATCATGATTACTGCCATCAGCGGATTCCCCGCAGCTGAGATCACACTCTCCCTCGTGCTGCCCTATGGGGTTTACATCCTCTGTGACGATATCCTCGGGTTTTCCGGTGTGGTCGCCACGGCCTCTGCCGGTCTGACCATTTCAGCTTTTGGTCCATCCACCTTCCGTCCCCAAACGTGGCGCTTTCTCCGGGAATTGTGGGAGCAGATCGAGTTCTGGGCCAGTACGCTCGTCTTCATGCTAGCGGCCATGCTTGTCCCCCGTATGATGATCGGCATGACGAAGTGGGACCTTCTGCTGATCTTCATTGCCAGTCTGGCAGGGCTGATCGCCAGAGCAGCCGTCATCTTCGGCCTCCTTCCTCTCCTGATCCTCACCAGACTGTCGCCACCTGTTCCATTACGCTTCAAGACCACCATGGCCTGGGGTGGCCTGCGTGGCGCCATCACGCTGGCGCTGGCACTTGCTGTCAATGAAAACCCGCACATCAACGATTCCATCACCCATTTTGTCGGGATCGTAGCTACCGGATTTGTACTGACCACACTTCTCATCAATGGCACGACGCTACGCTCTCTGGTTCTTTTCCTGAAGCTCGACAGGCTGTCCCCCATTGATGAAGCCCTGCGAAACCAGATCATCGGTATCGGTCTCAGCCATGTGGCTCAGCGTGTGGCCCATGTGTCTGATGAACTCAGTTTTGGTGCCCGGACACGGGGCGGGGTCATCAGCCGGCTTGAACAGCGTGCCGAAAAGGAAAAAGCCAGCAACAATTTTGAGACAGCACTGACCGACAAAGATCGCGTCAACATGGCCCTGCTGACCATTGCCAACCAGGAGCGGACCCTGCTGCTGGACCTTTTCCGGGTTCAGGGAATGTCCAGCCGTCGGGTGATCGAGACCCTGCTGCGCGCTACAGAGGCCATCGTGGATGCCACCCAGCTGGAGGGACGGTATGGCTACGTCAAGACACGCCGCAAGAGTCTTCAGCCTTCATGGCGTCTCCGCCTGGCACAGATGCTGCACAGGCGCTTTCATATTGATCGCCCGCTGACCGCCTGCATGATGGAGCGTTTTGAAACGCTGATCATTTCCCATCTGGTTTCCACATCCCTGATACGCTTTGTCCGGGAACGCATGGAACCCACTCTGGGACTCCGTATTACGGAAATCGTGTCTGAAGTGCTGGGACGGCAGCGCAAACTGCTGGATGATGCCCTGGCAACACTGAGGCTGCATTATTCCGGCTATTCAGAAGCGCTGGAGGGACGTCTGTTGCGCCAGATAGCCCTTCGTCTGGAAGATGAAGAATATGCCACTCTGGCAAAGGACAACCTCATCTCGCAGGAACTGCATCGGGAGCTTCATAAGTCGATCGAACGACAGAGGAATCGGCTGGACACGCCGTTACGCTTCAACCTGCGCAGTGGCATTGAGCAGCGTCTGAGGTCTTTCCCTGCCTTCAACGGGGTTCCAGATGCAGCCCTTCATGAACTGGCGGGCCGGGTCTTCATCTGTTTCCTCTCGCCAGGGGAGATACTGATCCGCAAAGGCGAGCGCATCCGCACGATCTATGCGCAGGTGGCAGGTCTTGTAGAAACATCCACCAGCACGGAAACCCAGGAAGTCATGCTGGGAGCAGGGGACCTGATTGGCGCCAACAGCCATATTCAGGGACAGAGAGCGCATAATACGGTCCGCTCCCTGCAATTTTCCCACATGCTGGCCATTCCAAAAGCTGATTTTGACAGGCTTCTGCAAACCTTTCCCATCGTGAAGCGTCAGATCATGAAGCGGCATGACATGAGGCTGAAGGGCTCTCTCGGAGCCAACGTGGTCATTACCAGAGAAGGCAACACCATCTCTCCAGCCCATGAAGCCGGTTTCATCATTTCGCCTATCGTGGAAAAACGCTGACTTTTTCAGCCGTGGGAAGAACCTGCCAGAAACAGGCGACTGCCAATCCTGCTGGAGGCCATCAGGCCGAGCGTAGACAGGAAAGCAGCGCCTGAATGAAGCGACCAGAAAAGCGCATCAGGGATCTGGTGCAGCATCCCTGCCAGCTTGCCGACTATCAGGTTTCCCAGAAAAATATGCAATGTAAAGCAGGAAATCAGTGTCGTACTGTGCCGTGCAGGTGCATAACGGGAGAAGAGGGCCATTCCGATAGGAAAAGTCATCCCGCAGCCAATGTCATTGACGGTATGGAAGGCCACACCCCACCAGAGGCTGATCTGATGAGGGGCGGGGCAGACATATTCTCCTGCGATCAGGAATAACGGCCCAGCTGTCGCAATGGCGCTACCAATGATGATCTTTGTCATGTCATGTACGGGGCGGCCACGGCGGTGATCATACCAGCGCCAGAACCACAGGACCAGAAATCCCGTAATCATGCTGATGACGCTATCCAATGAAACCAGCGTACTGACGGGACACGTAATGCCCATGACAGTCAGGCGATAATGATCACTGCCCCAGAGAAGATAACCATCCATGATTTCCTGATTGGGAAGAACTCCAAGGGCAAACAGGCCTACCAGCCAGAGCAGAAAGACAATCCGTTTCTTTTCCACCACCGTGCAACCGACTGGCCGGATATCCTTGCCAACAGCAAAGGAGGCCGTTTCTTCTGGGAGATAGCGACACCCCATGAGATAACCAGCCAGCCCCATCATCATCGCACAAGCTGTTGCCATGAAAGCCCAACGCCAGGCAATGGTTCCCAGAAAGGCGCAGAGAAGGGGAGAGATGATGGCCATGATCTGTATGCTCTGGCTGTAAAGCTGATAAGCATCAGAACGTCTACGGTCTTCCAACGTATATAGCGCTCCAACCTGCGCCTTCAGGCTGCCGGACAAAGCAACACCTGCCAAAAAGAGCCACAGGGCCAGAACAAAACAGCTTTCCGCCATCATGAGGGTAAAACTGACTGTCAGCAGACTGATGCCAATGACAGCAGAACGCGTCCGGCCAAGGCCGTGATCTGCCATGAAACTTCCCACAAATGGAGCTGCAAATATGACTGCCATGATAAGGCCCGAAAGACTCCCAGCTGTGGCGTCCAGACCACTGGGAGCGTACAGGCTATCATTGATGGACAGAAGGGACGGTAGGCCCAGAATATGCCGGGCCCGGTCTGTGTGCTGCAGGATGTCCTTCAGATACACCACCAATATGGAAAGCATCCCGTATTGGGCAAAGGAGAGCCAGCCTTCCGTCCAGAACAGAACCCACAAACCTTTGGGATGCCCAAGAAATTCAGTCTTCGGGTTTTTATATCTGGCTGGAAGGATATCAAATAATCTGTCAGTCATGGGTTGTCTTATAGCAGCGACAGAAATCTTGTGGGAGTTCCCTTCACAAAAGAAAATCGCATAATAAAGATTATGCAAACTCATATATGTTAAAACCAACCAGATAATCTAACGGCCAGCCATACATACCAGCAAATTCAACGTATCAAACATCCATGACGCCACAATCATATGACCTCACAGAACCCCATGGCAATGTGCATCCCATGCTGCGACCATATGGTGCATTGGGCTGATCCAGCCCATACCATTACCCAGTTCTGTTCTTGGCCATCAACAGATCAGAAACTGACAGACAATTACCGGCACGAACCATTATAAAAACGATCAAACCTGTAGCCCAGAGACGTCAGCACCTCATAACCGATCGTACCCACACATTCGGCCATCGTAGCAATATCCTGCTGCGGCCCGATGAGTGTCAGCCATACACCCTCCCGGGCAACCTCATCCGGCAACTCCGTAACATCAACGGAAAGACTATCCATGGAAATCCGCCCGAGAACAGGCAGACGTCTATCTCCCCACCACAAGGCACCATCCCGGGCAAAAGAACGGAAGATGCCATCGGCATAGCCAATACCAACAGTCGCCACACGCCTGGGCCGCTCTGCACGATAGGTCAGGCCATACCCGATACTCCCCCCTGCCTCGACAGTCCTGACCTGCAATATCTGAGCCTCAAGCCCAATGGCTGGCACGAGTGGGCAGCTCTCCCCATGCGGCGGAATGCCATAAAGCGCAATACCGGGGCGAACCATCTCGAAATGATAGTCAGCTCCCAGGAAAATGCCGGAAGAAGCCGCCAATGACCGAGGCACATCGGGAAAAACTGCACTCATGGCCAGAAAACGCTGAAGCTGCTCCCTGTTGGCAGGGTCATCCGGCTGGTCAGCACAGGCCAGATGGCTCATGACGAGAACCGGCTTCAACCCTCTCAGAACCTCGGCGCGAAGGTCATCTTTCGAAACCCCGAAACGGGACATGCCCGTGTCGAACTGAAGAGCCGCCGGATAATCCTGTCCCTCCCCATGACAGAAAGCCCGCCACTGCCTTACCTGCTCCAGACTGTTCAGAACCGGGATCAGACCATGCTCCACCATCGTTCCCGGCTGCCCTGTCAGGAAGCCATGCAGCACGAAAATCCTCTTGTCCGGCAGCAGTCTCCGCAGCTGGCATCCTTCCTCCGGCTGGGCCACAAAAAAGGTCTGGACCCTGTCAGCAAGACTGGAGGCAATCTCCCGCACACCCAGCCCATAAGCATCAGCCTTGACCACAGCAGCACATTCCGCACCCCGTACGCACTCCGCCAACCACGCATGGTTCCTCCTGATAGCGGCAAGATCCACCGTCAGACGGGCACTTGTCTGCTTGCAGAAATGCATCTCTCTGGCCTCTCATTCTCATGCTGTCCAAGATCAGGCGCCCTGATCTTACAGGAAATATCTTCCTTAGAAATTATTATTTAATGATAAAATCCCATACCGTTTTTTCCCTGTTTTCCGGGCTTTTCTCCCAGTTTTCAGGAAGGAAGACAAAGCCTCCCGCCAGAGGGCAGCAATTTTGTCGGTGAAAATCATGACATATGCTTGAGGCAGAGGGGTGTTCTGTATTAGAGACAGGGCACAGCATTACTGCTCTGCGGGCGCAGAGTGGTCTTTACCCTATGAACAGGGGTCAAGTTTTTTTGATTTCGCAGGGGCCTCAGGATGTTCAGTCCGATGGTCCAAACGGAGCTAGTCCAGGTTTGACCGAGGCCAATCAGAAACCCACTCCCACACTCTCCATCACCCCGAGCCGCTCCGGCATCGAGCGCCGCTATGGAGACTTCCCCAGCTTCCCCGCTGCCCTTGACTACGCAGCACAGGGGGCCAGTGGCTTCAATATCTATTCTGGACGGGGAACCCTGCTGGAAGTCCTCCCCTACAGCAAGCTGCGACAGCAGGCCCATGCCATGGCCCGCCGCCTGCTCGGCCTTGGACTGGAGCCGGGAGACAGGGTGGCCATTGTTGCGGAAAGTGACGGTGATTTCGCCCGCATTTTCTTCGGTTGCCAGTATGCCGGTCTCGTCCCCGCCCCCCTGCCCCTCCCTGTCGCTTTTGGTGGCAAGGAAGGGTACATCGAGACACTGCGTGGCATGATCACAAGTGCGGATGCCAGAGCCGTTGTCGTCCCCAAGGTCATCGGTGACTGGACAGCCGATATCGTCGCTGGTTTTTCCCTTCTCTTTGGCGGGTCCCCGGCTGAACTGACAGCCTGTGAGGAAAAGGATATTCCGCTGCCGGAAATCAGTGAGGATGCTCTCTCCTACCTCCAGTTTTCATCGGGCAGCACTCGCTTTCCCATGGGCATCAGTGTGACGCAGAAAGCCGGAATGGCCAATGCTCACGCCATTGCCCGTCATGGTCTCCAAGTCTATCCCAGCTCTGATGAGCGGGATGACCGTTGCGTCTCATGGCTGCCGCTTTATCATGACATGGGGCTTGTCGGTTTTTTCCTGACGCCCATGACCTGCCAGCTTTCTGTCGATCTCCTGCCCACACGGGAGTTTGCACGCCGTCCGCATATCTGGCTGGAGCTGATTGCCCGCAACAAGGCAACCATGTCCTACAGTCCTTCCTTTGGCTACGAGCTCTGCGCCCGCCGTGGCGCCCGGGAGGATATTGATCTTTCCTCATGGCGTGTGGCCGGCATCGGCGGTGACATGATCCGCCCGCACATCATCCACAATTTCGCCGAGACTTTTGCCAAACGTGGCTTTGATGAAAAGGCCTTCGTCGCCAGCTATGGCATGGCCGAAACAACTCTGGCCATCAGCTTTGCCCCGCTCAACACCGGGCTGCGTACAGATACGGTCGACCTCTCCATCATGGAACGGGAAGATTATGCGCAGCCGGCTGAGAAAGGTACCGATACGGCACGTGACTTCGTGCTGTGTGGCGTCTGCCTGCCCGGACATCAGATCGAAGTGCGTGACGGTTCCGGCAAGGCACTGAAGGAACGTCAGGTTGGCACCGTCCATGTCCGCGGCCCCAGCCTGATGAAAGGCTATTTCAACCGCCCGGACGAAACGGCAAAGGCCTTCTCCGGGGATGGGTGGCTGAATACTGGCGATATCGGCTACATGCTTGATAACCAGATCGTCATTACCGGGCGTGCCAAGGATCTCATCATCATCAATGCCCGAAACATCTGGCCGCAGGACCTGGAATGGGCCGCAGAGCATGAAGTCGACTCTCTCCGTTCCCGTGATGTCGCCGTCTTCTCGGTTGAAGATGGCCAGGGAGAGCGGGTTGTGGCGCTTGTCCAGTGTCGCTACACGGAAGAAGAACCCCGTAGCAGACTGAAAGAAGAACTGGTTGCCCTGTTCCGCCGTCTACATGGTATTGATGTGGATGTGGTGCTGGTGCCGCCACGGTCTCTGCCCCAGACCTCATCGGGAAAGTTGACCCGGGCTCGTGCCAGGGCCATGTACCTCAACAAGGAATTCGCCTGAGAGCTGAAGAGGCCATTCCCAAATATGAGAAGGAAGGTCATGCTGGTCTTCCTTCTTCGCTTGGTCACAAAGGGACAAGACATGACAGACAGTGTTGCTGATATCTCTCACATGATTCTCCAGAAACTTCTGGAAAACCCGAAAGTGCCACGCGACATTTCCGAAGACAGTCGGATCGTGGAAGACTTGGCCTTCGACAGTCTCGCCGTCATGAATTTTGTGATGGAGATTGAGGATATGCTTGATGTCTCCGTCCCTCTCGACAAGCTTGCAGACATCCGTACCATAAAAGATCTCGCTTCCTGTCTGCATACCATCAAGGCAGAACAGGCATGAGCGCTGGCATTTTTGACAAATACGCCACTCTGAAGGGAAATTACGACTCCCTCATGGCTGCAAGCCCGAGGAATCCTTTTGGCGTCGTGATAGAGCGCCCTCTTTCCGCTACGGTCGGTATCATCGAGGGGCGGGAAACCCTTCTCTTCGGTACCAACAATTACCTTGGTCTCAGCCAATCCACCGCAGCACGGGATGCAGCCATCCATACGGCCAAAACCATGGGCGTGGGCACTACAGGCTCCCGCATTGCCAATGGTACGTTCGGACTGCATCAGCAGTTGGAAAAGGCTCTAACGTCCGTTTTCAGAAAAAAACACGCCATGGTGTTCTCGACAGGATACCAGGCCAATCTGGGGACGATTTCAGCCCTCGTGAACAAGGATGACATCCTTTTTCTCGATGCTGACAGCCATGCTTCCATCTATGATGGAGCCCGCCTTTCTGGGGCACAGGTCATCCGCTTCCGGCACAATGACCCGGCGGACCTGGAGAAGCGTGTCGCCAGAACAGCCAAAACGACCGGGGCCCGCCTGATCATCGCTGAAGGCATCTACTCCATGACGGGGAACATCGCTCCCCTCAAGGAGTTCGTCGAGGTCAAGAAGCGCCACAACATTCCCCTGATGGTAGATGAGGCCCATTCTTTTGGTGTGCTGGGCGAGCATGGCCGTGGCGTTGCAGAAATGCAGGGCTGTGAGGACGATATCGACTTTATCGTCGGAACGTTCTCCAAATCTCTCGGGACGGTCGGGGGATATTGCGTAACGGATCATGATGAAATTGATCTCATGCGCCTCTGCTCCCGCCCCTACATGTTCACAGCCTCGCTGCCACCTGAAATCATCGCAGCAACCCTGGCGGCTCTCGAGGAAATCCAGAACCGTCCTGATCTGCGCCAGAAACTGCAAGATAATGCAGCCCGACTGCATCAGGGATTCAAGTCTGTCGGACTGAACACGAGCAACTTCGTCTCCCCGGTCATTGCCGTCACGCTGGAAGATATTCCGCAGGCCATTACCTTCTGGAACGCACTCCTTGATGCCGGAGTCTATGTCAATCTCTCCCTGCCTCCGGCAACGCCGGACAACAGGCCGTTGCTGCGCTGCTCTGTCATGGCGGCACATTCTGCTGCCGAAATTGACCGGGCCGTAGAGACATTCGGCACCATCGCCAAGGAACTGAAGCTGGTCTGATCCCGCCCGACAGGCCGAAGCCCCCAAAGCAGGATCATGATTCCGCTTTGGGGGCTTTTCTTTTGATAAGCATCCCCATCAGGCCGTTGTCATGATCTCCCTGACCGGAGATGCCGGGCCCGCCAAAGAAAAAGCGGCAGGGTCAAAATAGGGTGCCTTTTCTCAAAAACCGATACGTGGATCGTCTGTCCCGTGTGCCTCTGTATTTTCCACAGCAGGTAGCTCACCCCATCCCTGAACGTAAACGCTGCCTTGATGAGACGTGCCACGTTCAACGGCTTCCCAAAGGCTTTCACCCTTCCCCAGTCCCGTGTTGCCTTGTCTCTCGCTGAAGCCGTAAGCTGGGGAAGCAGAACGTCTCCCTGCGCAGCATAGCTCAGGGAGGCCTGCCTCCAGGCTGCTTTCAGCAGGATTTCGTATCGCTCTTCTCTTCCTGCCAGAAGGTTGTGGCTGCGTCCCTTCTTTTCCACACGCAGCTCGGCAGCGTAGGTATGGGCAAACAGATCGTGCCAGTATACGTCCGCCCTGCCCTGCTCAGGTCCCAGCAAGGCCGCCCAGCAGGATGCCGTAACCACACATTGGCTAATGGCCTGTAAAAGACGATCAGCACTTCCAGCATCACGTACCCAGACCAGACGCACCGGCTGGCAGAAGCGGGCCCATATGGTCGTATCCACTGTAAAAAGCGTACTGCGCCCGAGAAACTGCGCTATGGACAGAAAGGCAACTTTTGCCCGTATGGTCCGCCCCTCTACCTCATGTTCCATGTAATAGACATTGGGGGGAAGAAGACGATTGGCCATACGGGCCAAGGCATGTCCACCCAGACTTTCCGGCCGGTCTGTGATGACATAGAAATCAACGATCCCCTCGGGATCAACCTTGCGGAGAACCGATCCATAAAATAGGACACCGAGCGGCGGCCTGCGCAGCCGGCTGGCAACAGCCTCTGCAAACTGGGCGAGCTCTCCAGCTACGGGCGTTGTCAGCTCATTGATGAGCGTCTTCCTGATGATGTCAGACATGGACAAACCGAAAGGCCGGTCCTTCTTCCAGTTTCAGGCGGCCACCGGCAGAAACTGGAAAGACCTCACCATCCAGAACAAAATCACTGTCTGTTTCAAGCTGCATCGCCCGGGCAGTAGCGCTCGTGTAATCCTTGTGTGCCCGCAGCCATTCCGGTGCCCGCCCCCTCAGAAGGTTGAAACAGGCCTTCGGCAACGCCTCAGGAAACGCATGGACATCAAGAAAATGGAACCCGTCCCTACTGGTATCTTCATTCCAGAATGGCCAGATGCCATGAGACAGTTTTTCCAGCGCTGTCGTCATGAAAAGGAAGCTGCGCCCCTCCCTGCCTGGCACAGGCAATCCCGTTCCCTCTGCCGACCAGGAGAGCCTGTCCCCATTCATCCAGGAATGGCGGCTGCGACGGAAAAGAAGGCTCGCCATGCTGCTGAAGAGCGTAAAGAAAACAGCAAGATCATGCGGAGCAAATTTCAGGACATTCGGCGAATGAGCGATACGGACAGCTCTGGCATATCCCGTACAGCCACCAAACATGCCCAGTACCGAAGGCCGTTCTCCATCCGGCCAGGACAATCTTATGGGCGTCCTAATACAGCTTTTCAGCCCTTCAGGGCGCAACAGACGATCAATGGCGGCCTCGCCATGCAGGCCGAACCCGACATCACCGGCTATGAGATTGGTATTGCCGGAAGGCAGAATGGCCACGGACGGCAGGGGACAGTCATGATAGACAGAAGCAATCGCTGTCAGACAGGCACTGACCGTACCATCCCCCCCACTGATGGCAATCAGATCCACACCCCGGCTTTTCAGTTCAGTCAGATGCGCAGGGAGATGGCTGTCATTTAGAGCAGATACGCAGAAATCCCCCATTTTTTGCCGTGCCATTCGCACGAACTGCCCTTTGTCCTGAGCATTTTTGCGGCTGTTGGGGTTATGTATCAGGGCCGATTGTACGACATTCATCAATTTCTGCATCTATCCACCACGCATCCGCCCAGAAACATAAAAAAGCCAGGCTATTTCATACGCTGGCCGAACCCCTTTAACATGGCTATGCTAAGGGGGCCAGCAAGGAGTTTTTCTCCTGAGAGATCACCCGCCCCTTCATGGATATGGTGCAACAATGCTTTCCGACCCGTCCGCCACTGCATCTTCCCGGCGTGACCTTTCTGTCTGTCTGGCCCATATGTCAGACCCGCATCTGCCTCCCCCCACCATCGCATGGTCTGCCTTCCTCAACAAACGTCTGCTCAGCCGCATTCTCTGGGTCAGCAGACGGAAGCATGTCCTGCTGCCATCCGTCACAGCCGAGCTGCTCGAAAACATCGCCTCCCACAAGGAACTTTCTGCCCTGCTCATCAGCGGCGACATAACAAATTTCGGCACGAAGGAAGAATATCGTCAGGCGGCTGCCTGGCTGTCCACCTTGCCTCTCACTCCCGTCGTCGTGCCAGGCAACCATGACTTCATGGCGCCCATTTCTTACAGGAACAGCCTGGCACAGTGGGAAACGTGGTCCGACAGTGCCTTTCCTTTTGTCCGTTTTTTCGGAAGGGTCGCCGTCATCGGGCTCAACTCCGCCCTGCCAACCCCTCCTTTTACCGCCTACGGACGCATCGACAGGAAACAGCGCCAAAAACTGGCAAGCCTGCTTGCGAAATTGGGTGAAGAAGGATACTGCCGGGTTGTCATGCTTCATCATCCCCCTCGCAAAAAGCTGCTGCCTTTCAGGAAATCCCTGATCAACACGCCAGCCCTGTCCAGCCTCCTGCGTCGCCATGGAGCAGAACTGGTCCTGCACGGACACTCTCACGATGCAACCATAACCACCGTCGAGGGGACAGACATACCCCTTCTGGGGGTCGGCGCTGCGGCCATGAACAGCCAGAATCCCGAGCGCAGGGCCTCATGGAACCATCTTACCTTTACCCCGCATGAAGAAGGATGGCAGATCAGGCTCATCCGCCGAGACCACACGGGGCACCCCTTTTCCCACATGGAATGGTTCTCCAGCATTTCGGCAAGGCAGCCTGCATGTTGATACGAAGTACCCTGCCAACACTGGATCGCTACCTGCTGAAGCAGCTGATTCCCCCCTTTACGATTGCATTGGGGACGATGCTTGTTGCCCTGCTGCTGGAGCGACTGCTGACGCTGTTCAACCATCTGGCCAGCAGCGGCAGCTCCATTGCCACACTGATCACGCTTCTCAGCGATCTCCTGCCCCATTATATGGGACTGGCGCTACCGGCTGCCCTCTGCATCGCAATCTTCATGACCGTCAACCGGATGAGCGATCACAACGAGATTGACGTGCTGTGTGCCGGCCATATTTCCCTGCTGCGCATCAGCCAGCCTTACATCAAGGTCGGGGCCATATTGGCCACCCTCAGCCTGCTCCTGTACGGCTACATTCAACCGATTGCCCGATATGACTACCGGGAAGGATTCTATTTCGCCAAACATACGGGCTGGGCACCCCACCTTCAGTCTGGCATGTTCGCCTCAACATCTTCCACCACCATGCTGACAGCAGACCGTGTCGACCATGGTGGGGCCCGTCTGAAAAACATCTTCATCCGCAATCTGAAGGATAATGGGAAAGCTGAGCTCATCACGGCTCCCAGAGGGCTGCTGACCATTTCTGAGCGGGACCAGGCCACCCAGCTCGACCTCTGGGATGGGCAGGTCATTCACGTCAACACACCAGATGTGCCTGACGACCATGCTACCGTTACCCATTTTGAACATATAGCCCGTGTCATCGAACGCAGCAAAAGCCGAAAAGCTTTTCGATCCCGTGGTGATGATGAACGGGAAATGACCACACCCGAGCTGTTCCAGGCCCTCCGCCACGGCTCCCCACGCATTTCCTACATCGTGCTCCGCTCCGAAATGGATTTCCGTCTGGCACGGGCCATCAGCATCATGTTCATTCCACTGCTTGCCATCGCTTTCGCCATCGGGCGCAAGCGTCGCCGATCCGTGGTCGGGCAGATCATGCTCGCCATCATTCTGGTCGGCTTCAATGAGGTTCTCCTTTTTGGGCACAGCATGGCCACAAATGGAAAAGCCTCCGTCTGGCTGACGATCTGGGTTCCCGAATTCCTCTTCTGCATTGGCTGCACAGCAGCCCTGCTGGCACGCTCCCAGGTCTCCTGGCGTCACAGAAAACCGGTACTCCTGAACAGGACGTCACCATGAGAGTCCTGCCCTCCAATCCCACCCTGCTTCAGGTCTTTCTCAAGCCGCTTCTGACAAAGATTCTCCTATGCTGTGGCGTGCTGACAGCCCTGCTCGAGATTCTTGCCCTGCTGGATGATGCCTCCACCATTCTGGACAGGCATCTGGGGATTAGTGGCCTGTTCCGATACATAGGCCTGCACCTGCCAACACTCATCGTTGAAATCATGCCCCTCTCGGTCATGATCGGGGGCCTGTTCACGCTGCTTCAGATGGCACTCTCCAGCGAGATTGCCGTGCTGCGGGCAGCCGGGCTCTCTACCCTCAACATGTTCCGCTACCTTCTGCCCATTCCACTCCTGCTTGGCGTCATCTGCATGGCCGTGCAACTATGGGTCATTCCCCCCTGTGAGCAGGAACTCAACCGCTGGTGGAACGAAGGCGCAACGCAGGCCAATGCCACTGACGATCTACACAGCCTGTGGTTCCGCCTCGGAACAGACATCATCCATGTTGAAACCATCAGCCATGGTGGAAGAAACCTTTCCAAGGTCATCTTCTACCGTCGTCAGGCCGAGAACGGAAACCTGACCGCAGCCCAGTATTATGAAAATCTGGTCCATGAAGGAGGACACTGGGTCAACCATGGCATCGCTAGGCAGCTGACCGTTTCCAACGAACAGACACAGGTTCAGCTGAGCAGCGAACCGCCCCCTCCCACCCTGACGGCATCCCCGCAGGAGATCATCAACATGACATTGCAGGGCGTGTATTATACCCCGCATCAGTTCTGGAAAATTTTCTCGGGAAAAGTGCCATCCAATTTACCTAGGTCAAATTATCTGATGGCATTATATGCTACACTGATGCTGCCGGTGCAGATGGCGGTGATGCTTCTCATCACTCTGCCCATCACCTACATTCCGCCGCGTGCGGGATTGCGGAACCCGTTGCCGGTGTACGTGATGGCGGCTGGTCTGGGAGTGGTCATTCTACAGGGCATGATTTCGGCTCTGGGAAATTCAGGTTCCCTTCCCATATTAATCGCTATAAGTTCGGGCCAGATCGTGGCAGCCCTGTTTGGTCTGGCATGGATACTGCGGATGGAGGAAAAATGAGTACGTTCAAACAATTTTTCCAGGGCACGACTCTCATGCAGAAAGGCAGGAGTTATGATCTGGGAAAAATGAATCTTTCGCAGTTATGGGCGGCTTACCTTACCTATCCGACAATCCTGCTCTATTTTGCCCTGATTATCGGTACGGCCATACTTAGCCTGTATCTGCGTCACAGCTGGTGGGGAGTCCTCATCCCCATTCCCGTCATTGTCGCTGTCTATCCGACAGCCTGGTACATCATCCACCGTTACATCCTGCACGGACGCTGGTTCTACCGGAACCCCATCACAGCCTCCATGTGGAAGCGTATCCATTTTGACCACCACCAGGATCCCCATCTGCTCGAAGTCCTGTTCGGCTCTCCTCTGAACACAGTTCCGACCATGATGGTCATCACCATGCCCATAGGCTGGCTGATTGGCGGCTGGGGTGGAGCTTTTTCAGCACTCTCCACAGCGCTGGTCATGACCTGCATCTATGAATTTTTCCACTGCATCCAGCATCTGGCCTACAAACCCCGCTGGCAGTGGGTGGTGTACATCAAGCAGCTCCATGTCCTGCACCATTTTCACGATGAAGATGGCAATTACGGCATCACCAACTATCTGCCAGATCGCCTGATGGGTACCTTTTACCGGGCCGCCAAGGAACGCCCCCGCAGCCCGTATGTCTTCAATCTGGGCTACACGGTCGAAGAGGCAGAGCGTTATCCTTGGGTCATGCGGCGGACAGGTGCCCCTCCCCGTGACCGGCCGGACCCTGCCCGTGCTCCCAAGAACGAAGAACTTTCCAAGAGCGCATGAACATTCCAGTCCTGATACTGGCCGGGTCGCGTGACGGCGAGCGTGACCCTCTGGCCCGCATGGGGCAGGTATCTCACAAAGCATTGCTACCCATTGCAAACAGCCCCATGATTGAGCGTGTTCTCCATACGCTTGAACAGGTTCCTGAAATCGGGCCAATATGGGTCAGTATCGAACAGCCCGGTCTATTGAGCCATTTGGGGGATCGCATCACTCTTTTGCGGTCTGCCCCCTCTCCAAGCGAAAGTGTTGCCCAGGCACTCGACGCCATCGGCACGCCCTGCCTCGTCACGACGGCAGACCATGCTCTGCTCCGCCCGGAGTGGGTCAGGGAATTCATCGAAAAGAGTCGGACAGCCAATGTCGACCTGACGGCCGGTGTCGCCTTGAAGGAGACAATCCTGCGGGACGTACCCCAGACCAAGCGGACCTACATCCGCTTGGCAGATATTCAGTTTTCAGGCTGCAATCTCTTCTGGCTGGCTACTCCACAGGCGAAAGCCGTAGTTGCGCTCTGGCAGCGTCTTCAGCGTTACCGGAAACAGCCTCTGCGCATGGCCATGATTCTGGGGCTGCCGACCATTCTGCGTACCCTTACGCGCACGCTCAGTTCCCGCAGGCTTGAAGAACGCATACATGCCCTTACGGGCGCCAGAATACGACTTATCCCTCTCTCTGACGGCCGGGCTGCTGTCGATGTTGACAAACCCGCTGACGCAGCTCTCGCAGAGCAGTTGCTGGGTCACCCCTGACATTTCCCTTCATGCCGCCCCATTCTGACAACGGCATGAAGAGAAACACGATCTTACTTCAAAATCTGTCTCTTGATATTGAAGAGAAGAGGTCCCAGTCCGCGGCGTATTTTCTTGAAATCCGCCAGCGTTACATCTCCAGCGGCAGAAAGAGTATGCATGCCGTCTGGATAGTCCCTGATTTCCGGCAGATGCACTGGGACGGAATCTCCCCCGCAAATTGACGGCCTTCCCTTACCAAAGCCACTGATCCGAAGCAGACGGATGCCACCGCCATATGTCTCCGAACAATCCTGCACTGGCAGGAACACTTCATCGCCCTCAACAAACGGCGTCCCTCCCGGACGGGCACCGCTGCGGTCAATCAGAAAATGCCCCATATCGCACCATGGGCCTGTCAGCTCTTCTGCAAGAGCAATGTGCAATGTGCTCTGCCGTGCCTGTTTAGGGGCAGGTGGTGTCCAGAACAGCCACCAGCGTCCAGCATAATGAAGTGGGGTGGCGTCAATCGCTCCAATGGGGAAGTCGAACATGGGCACACGCTGCCACTCATAGGGAAAGGATGTTGCCTTGTAGAGTGTCAGACGCCCGGACTTGTAGGCCTCCGGCAGCATGTAGGTCACTCCCTCGTGCCGGAACACATAGGGATAAGAGAGATGCCAATCCTCACTCAGGACACAGCGACGCTCCTGCAGGGCGAAGGACTCATCGTAAATGAGAACCTCAATGACACCCTTGGCCTGGCTGTAATCATAATACTCAGCAAAAACATGCAAGCGTCCCCCGTCCCACAGACCAAAAGGATCTGCAAGAAACCCATCCTTTCCACAGGACGGCAGGAACGTCATATCTATGTCGTCCAGACTGTTCTGCCGGATAACCTGCTCAAAAGGAGCATGAAGAATGGCCGAACGCCAATAGTCCATTTTAAACAGCTTCATCTCTTATCATCCTACGGATACATGCTCATAAAATCATCTTCCACCATACAGAGCTGCCCTCTCCAGTGGAAGAGCTACTGTTCCTCTGGAATGGCTGACAGCCGGAGCATCTTCCTGTACTTTTCTGCCCCAGAGACGTCGCAGCTGCCATATTCAAGGATTCATGAATGCCCATCACATACGATACGGATACCGCCATCGACATCCGCTTTCATGCGGCCTGTTCCATCATCAAGGAAGCTGCGGCCCTGGCCCTGAACATGCAGCCTGCCCCCGGTAAGCCAGCCGCTGATCTCAAGGGCCATCAGGACTACGTGACTGAAGCAGACAGGACCGTGGAACAGTTTGTCACGGCCCGTCTGAGAGCCCTCTTCCCCGAGGATGCCTTTCTGGGAGAAGAGCATGGTGGCAGCTCATCCGGACTCTTCCGATGGGTCATAGACCCTATTGATGGCACATCCAATTATGCCAGAGGCCGTAATCGCTGGTGCATTTCTCTAGGCCTCATGCACCGGAATGTCCCGGTGGCAGGTATCATAGAAGCTCCAGCCATCCGGGAAAGCTTTACGGCAAGAAAGGGGAAAGGCGCCTTCCTCAATGGAGCCCCCATCAAGGCATCAACAACCGACAAGATGAGTGAAGCCATGGTGGAAATTGGCTGGTCACCCTATGTTCCCGAAGGCTGGTACCCCGAAAAGATGCAGGCCCTTTTGCACAAGGGGGTCATGCCACGGTCGCTGGGGTCTGGCGCCCTCGCTCTGGCTGACGTTGCCTGTGGTCGCTCGGATGGTTATCACGAATACGTCATCTTCCTCTGGGATGTTGCTGCGGCCCTGGTCCTTCTTGATGAAGCTGGAGCCCACGTGTCACCTTTCCTGAAAATGGGCGGCCTGACGCAGCGTACGACCATCCTCGCCTGTGCCCCGCTGGTTGCGGCAACCCTCTCGAAGACACTAGGCGTTACACTAGATTAAGTTTATAGTTCCAACGTGCATCCGTTTTCAGCCTACAGAGAGGTTTCCGATGTCCAAGTCATTTTCCTACATCTCACGGACTGTTTCCATTGCTGCGGGTGTTGGCATGCTCGCCATGAGCGCCTGCGCCGGTGACGCAGCCGCTGCCAAGATTTCCAAACAGCAGGTTCTCGTAAACAAGGCTACATTCGCCGTGCAGTCCGCTCTGCTTGACTCCAAAGTCAAGGAAAAGACGGCCCATGTACTTGGCGAGACAAAAGCCGTCGTGATCTGTCCCGACGTCACGAAGATGTCTCTCATCGTTGGTGGTACCGGTGGGCGTTGCGTCCTGCTGGCCCGTGGTGCCAACAATTCCTGGTCTGACCCGGCTTTCTATAACCTGAGCGCAGGCTCCTTTGGTCTTCAGGCTGGTTATCAGCACAGCCAGCTTTTCTTCTTCATCACGTCCCAGAAAGCACTCCTGAACCTGATGGATCACGAGTTCAGCTTTGACGCCAGTGCCGATGCTGCTTTTGGCAATGACAGCAGCAGCACGCAGAACACCCCCAAGGAAGTCTATGCCATGCAGAAGATGAAGGGGGTTTTTGCTGGTGTGTCCCTCGGCAGCAGCAAGCTGAAACCCGATAGTGAGGCGAACCGTTCCTATTACCATCAGGTCGTCGGGCCGGAAGACATCGTTGTGCGGATGCAGGTCAACAACAAGTCAGCCGATGCGCTGCGTCGTGTCGTCATGAAGGCCTTCAACCAGTAAGATTGAGGCAGATCATACGGTCTTCTCACAGATGGGGGCATTATCCAGAAGTGGATAATGCCCCTTCTTCTTTTCAGGTATCCCGCTGCACAGGAAAAATTACTGGGCTGCCGCTTTTTTCATACGGCGATAGGCACGGACGTTATCCGTCTGTTCGGCAAGGGTATGGGCAAAATTATGCCCCCCATGTCCTGTTGCGACAAAATACAGCGCATTACCCGAAGCGGGATGGGCTGCTGCCTCCAACGACTCACGACCGGGCGAACAGATAGGCCCCGGAGGCAGACCCGGATGAAGATAACTGTTGTAGGGGCTTTCTGTCTGCAGGTCCTCATGCGTCAAGGGGCGAGGCAGCACCCCATCTCCATCGCTCAACCCATAAATGACAGTCGGATCTGTCTGAAGCTTCATTCCCTGTTTCAGACGGTTCAGGAAGACCCGGGCGATCTGTGGTCTCTCCTCTGCCAAAGACGTCTCCCTTTCCACAAGCGAAGCCAGAATCAGAAGCTGTTCTGGTGTGGTTATGACACCCTGCAAGGCTGCTTGATCCCGCTGATCCCAGATCGCCTGAAGCGTCTTACCCATCAATTCTGTCATGTGATGCAGAAGTGCCTGTCGCTCCATGCCCCAGACATAAAAGAACGTCTGAGGTGCCACCTGCCCCTCCCCTATGGTGGGAAGGTCTCCTTGCAACGCAGGTGCCTGCATCAGTAATGTCCTGATGCGCTTTGCTGTCAGGCCCTCCGCTACGGTCAAACTGTGCGTGACAGGATGCCCATGACGGAGAATCTCAAGACTGTGAGCCATGGACACCCGCTCTGGAAACTTCAGTTCCGCTGCGTGAATCGCTCCCTGTGAGCGGGTGGCATACATGGCTACCTTGAAGAACAGGGAAGACACACCACCCCGTGCCAGAATCCCATTTTCCTGAAGGGCTTCAATGACCCGACCAGTGCCCCCCTTTGGGATGACAACCACACGCTCTGTCTGTAAAGGCCCCGGGTCTGTGTAATGGCCATACCCGGCGAAAACGGTTCCACCAGCAGCGGCCAGCAGCAAAGCAAAGACCCGTCCTTTTGTCAGGAGACGGAAACGCTTCCTGGCCCTGCTTCCACTCTCTTCTTCAGGCCCCTGTTTTCTGGAAGTGTCTGATGCAGGTTCCTGTGCCATCGTTTCAGTCTCCAGCGTCGAAAATCTGCATCAGACAGTCAGATCAGCCCCTGAACCGCTTCAGAACAAGGCTGGCGTTGGTCCCACCAAAGCCAAAGCTGTTGGAAAGAGCAACATCCACCTGCTGCTCTTTCGCCTTGTGAGGGATACGGTCCATGGCGCTCTCACTGGACGGTTCATCCAGATTGAGCGTAGGAGGCAGGATACCATCACGCATGGCCTGAAGGCAGAAAATGGCCTCCACGGCGCCAGCGGCACCCAGCAGATGCCCGATCGCCGACTTTGTGGACGACATGCTCGTACCAGCAGCTGCATCACCAAACAGGCGCTCTACAGCCCCGAGTTCCAGATCATCCGCCATTGTGGAGGTCCCATGAGCATTGACATAGCCAATCTCGGCAGGGCTGACCCGGGCATCCTTCAGGGCAGCCTGCATGGCACGGAAGGCCCCTTCATGATTCTCCGCCGGAGCGGTGATGTGATAGGCATCCCCCGAAAGACCATACCCAACGACTTCGCCATAAATCTTGGCACCACGACGCTTTGCATGTTCGTACTCTTCCAGCACTACCACGCCGGCACCCTCACCCATGACAAACCCGTCACGCTGCCTGTCCCACGGGCGGGATGCTGTTGTCGGACTGTCATTGAAACTGGTCGAAAGGGCGCGGGCTGAACAGAAACCGGCAATACCGAGCTCGCAGATGGCCGACTCTGCGCCACCAGCAACCATTACCTTCGCATCGCCATGCTGGATCAGACGGGACGCATCACCGATCGCATGGGTACCGGACGCACAAGCGGTCACCACGGCATGATTCGGCCCCTTGAAACCATAACGGATGGACAAATGCCCCGCCGTGAGATTGATCAGCGATGAAGGAATAAAGAAAGGAGAAAGACGACGTGCCTTGCCTGCTGCCACAGCCAGCGAGTTGTCGTAGATCGTTTTCAGGCCGCCAATGCCAGAACCGATCATGACACCTGTTGCACAACGATCTTCCTCTGATTCCGGCTTCCAGCCTGAATCTTCCACAGCCTGGATACCCGCTGCCAGACCAAGATGGATGAACCGGTCCATCTTTTTCTGTTCCTTGACAGGCACCCAGTCGGAAAGGGTAAGTCCACCCTCTTCCGTTGGTCCGGCTGGGACTTCGCCTGCAATTCTCGCCGGAAGATCAGAAGCATCAAACTGTGTGATCGGACCAATGCCGGATTGAGAGTTGATAAGGCGCTTCCATGTCAGTTCTGCACCAACAGCCAACGGGCTGACTACGCCTATTCCCGTAACGACCACACGTTTTCTGTCCGTTCCAGAGCCGCTCATCGCCGCCTTACCTCACAATTCGTAAATACGCATAAAGCGAAACGGACTTGCTCCGCTTCGCTCTTTCAGAACGGAGCGGACTGATCCCCGACCAGCCCGTCCCGTCATCCAATCCCTACACCGGGAATCAGGCAGCTTTCTGCTTGGTGATATACTCGATGGCATCATTCACAGTAGCAATCTTCTCGGCGGCATCTTCCGGAATCTCGACGGAGAATGCTTCCTCGAAAGCCATGACCAGCTCGACCGTGTCCAGACTGTCAGCGCCCAGATCGTCGATGAAGGAAGCATCCGGCTTCACCTGGCTTTCTTCGACGCCCAAATGCTCGACGACGATCTTCTTCACCTTGTCAGCGATTTCGTTGCTCATCTGCCTTAAATCCTTGCTACCCCTACCGGGTGTTTCTAAGAAAAAAACCTGCCTGCCTGTCAGCTTCGGGACATCGGAATGCCCGGCAATGAAGCCATACTCTGAGCCTTTGCCAGGCCAAGCAGGCCGCGCTTAGCATGTTTTCCTGCAAACGCCAACTTTTTCAGACCATGGCCATCCCACCATTAACATGAAGCGTCGTGCCCGTCACCCATGCGGCCTCGTCCGAAGCAAGATAGACAACGGCTGCAGCAACATCCTCCGGGCGCCCCATACGGCCAAGCGGAATGTTACCCAGCAGCTTCTCCCGTACAGCTTCCGGCAGAACATCGGTCATCGCAGTCTCCACGAAGCCCGGTGCCACAACATTGACCGTCACACCACGGCGGCCTGCTTCCTGGGCCAGAGACTTGCTCATGCCCACCAGACCGGCCTTTGCAGCTGCATAATTGGCCTGCCCCGGATTGCCCGTTGTCCCCACAATGGAAGAAATGGAGATGATACGCCCGGTACGGCGCCGCTGCATCCCTTTCAGCGCAGCACGGGCCAGACGGAACGGACTTTCCAGATCGACTTTGAGCACCTGTGCCCAATCATCATCCTTCATCCGCACGGCCAACGTATCCCGTGTCAGCCCCGCATTGTTGACAAGAATATCCAGAGGCTGCCCTGCCACTTCCTCTGCACGGGCCACCAGAGCATCGGCCTGTGCATCATCCGACAGATTGGCCGTGACGACATGCACACGCTCACCACCCAGAGCCGCTGCCACATCCTGGAGGGCTCCCTCCCGTGTTCCGCTCAGCACGACAGTCGCACCACACTCATGCAGCTGACGGGCAATGGCCGCACCAATACCACCAGAAGCGCCAGTCACCAGAGCCAGCTTACCAGAAAGAGAAAACATCAGGACTACCCCCTTACAGGCTTTTCAGCATTGTTTCGATCTCTGCCGGAGTTCCAGCATGATCAGCCGCCAGATCAGGCACGATGCGACGCGCCAGCCCTGTCAGCACCTTCCCGGCACCCAGCTCATGCTGGCAGGTAACATCCTTGCCCGGCATGGAAAGTACAGTCTCCCGCCAGCGCACACGCCCGGTGATCTGCTGGCCCAGCAAGGTACGGATGTCATCAGGCTGAGAGACTGGTTCTGCCGTCACGTTGGCAATGACAGGAATGGCGGCAGGCCGGAACGCTGCCCCTGCCAGAGCCTCTTCCATCTCGGCGGCAGCCGGTGCCATCAGAGAAGAATGGAACGGGGCTGATACGGGCAGCTTCACCACACGGCGGATGCCTCTGTCCTTTGCCGCTGCCATGGCACGGTCCACCGCTGCCATATGCCCCGAAATGACGATCTGCCCACCACCATTGTCATTGGCGATTTCCAGAACATCACCTTCCGCACAGTCTGCACAGATCTCCTGCGCCACATCCGGCTCAACACCCAGAATGGCCGCCATGCCTCCCTGCCCTGCAGGCACGGCACGCTGCATCGCCTGGCCCCGCAAGCGGAGAAGGCGGGCACCCTCGGCAATCCCCATGACACCAGCTGCTGTCAGGGCAGCATATTCTCCCAGGGAATGGCCTGCCAGAAGCATGGCTTTCTCTTTCAGGGCAAAGCCCCCTTCATGTTCCAGCACCCGCACGGTCGCCATGGAAACTGCAAAAAGAGCCGGCTGGGTGTTCTCCGTTGCCGTCAGCTCGGCGGGATCCCCCTCAAAAATCAGCCGGGAAAGATTGGCCCCAAGAGCTTCATCCACCTCTTCAAACACGGCACGGGCAACAGGGAATGCCTTGTACAACTCCAGCCCCATCCCGACAGACTGGCTGCCCTGACCAGGAAACACAAACGCATGACGAGCCATGCAAACACCTCCAGCTTTCAGTTTATCAACGGTGATGACAAAAGAACGTCAGCGGGGAATCAACCGCCCGCGCTGCCATGATTCCGCAGCGTCTCCGGGGCCCATTCCATCAATGCTTACGGCGTAGTCAAGAGCGCTCATAACCTTGTTGCTCAGCATCATGATGGAGAGCTCATCCAGCATGTCTTCATCCACCTCCGCACGAAGCCCCTTGCGCAGAACAAGCCGGGCCGTCTGCACCTCGCCAGCAAGCAGGTCTCCATCAGGAAGACCCTCCAGCATCTCGACATGGAAAACGGCATGAGGCTGCCAGACAGCAACCAGAGGACAATCCCCTGCCTCTTCCGCCTGCTTCAACCGCGGGAAGACCTCTTCCGGCGCAACAACTTCAAGAGGGAGCTCCTTGAGGGCAGGACGCTGCTCAAAAGCTTTCTCCACAAACGGGCGTGCCTCGGCCGTGGTGAGAAGGGAGGTAAAGTCTGCAGCCTTCCAGCCAGCACCCTTCCCTGATTTTTTAAGGGCGGAAAACTGAAGTTCAGGATGATACAGGCTACCAATGGCTTCATGCCCATGAGACAGGATGACTTCATCCTGCGGGAACCATGCCGACACGAGAATATCGACCTCGCCATCGTCCAAAGCCTGTAAACGTTCATCCCGGCTCAGATCAGCATAGGCGACTTCCTCACCATTCGCCTCAATAACACGGGCCACGCCACTGGCACAGGCGGCATGCAACGCCGTGTAAAGATGACCAATAGTGAGATATGACATGAAACAGCCCCGCATGATGAAGAAACAGACCCGGGATAGCCATAGCCCGGCCGTTTGTGAAGCCCCGCCCCCATTTTTCCCTCAGGCAAGGGCTGGCTTCGCAGGACGATGGTCTGCTCCTGTTACCATATCTTGACCCGCTGCTCCGGCGGCAGATACAGCCTGTCTCCCGCTTTCACACCGAACACCTGATACCAGAGATCGATATTGTGAACCGGCATGTTCACCCGGCTGGCAGCTGGAGCATGCTCGTTGGAAAGAACCTGCCGTTTCAGGGCATCTGGCCTGTCCTTCTCACGCCAGACCTGCGCCCAGCCGAGAAACACTCTCTGGTCTCCCGTCCAACCATGAAGAGGTGCCTCCGTCCGACCATGAAGGCTGTCATGATAGGCCTGCACCGCCAGATTCAGCCCCCCAAGGTCAGCAATATTTTCCCCCATGGTCATCCTGCCATTCACATGCAGGCCGGGAAAAACTTCCTCGGCATCATACTGGGCCCCGAGTCTTTTCGCTCTTTCCTCAAAAGCCTGGGAAGACCGGCTGCTCCACCAGTCATGCAGGCGACCATGCTCATCATAATGACGGCCCTGATCATCAAAACCATGGCTCATCTCATGACCAATGACCCCGCCAATGCCGCCATAATTGACGGCCATATCACCCGTGGGGTCAAAGAACGGCGGCTGGAGAATGGCCGCAGGGAAAACGATCTCGTTCTTTACCGGGTCATTATAGGCATTCACTGTCTGAGGCGTCATGTCCCATTCGTCCCGGTCCACGGGACGGTCGAGCTGGTCCAGACGATGATGCCAGTTGAAAGCGATGCCACGTGAGGCATTGCCATAGACATCGCCCGGGCGAATATCCAGTGCGGAGTAATCCCACCATTTGTGGGGATAGCCCACCTGCATGGCAAAATGATCCAGCTTGACGAGCGCCGCCTGACGGGTCGGAGCATCCATCCATTCATTATGCTCCAGCCGCCAGCGGAAGGCCTTCTTCAGCTCCTGGACCAGCCCGGTGATCCGATCCTTCGCCTCAGGCGGGAAATAATGTCCTACATAGAGGCGCCCCAGCGCCCAGCCCATGGCCGTATTCGTAGCACGGACAGCACGCTTCCAGCGGTCGGGCTGGCGCTTCATGCCCATCAGAACCCGACCATTGAAATCAAAAGACGCATCTGAAAACTCACGAGAGAGATATGGCGCTGCATTGTCGGCCAGATGGAAAGACAGCCAGGCCTTGACCGTCCTCCCGTCAGCCCCGGCAATGATCCGGGCCATCTCCGCAATGGATTCCGGTTCACGCACATCGATCACACGCTCCATCAGACCTGCCTCTGGCACCCCCATGGTCCGCAGGTAAGTGACCCAATCCACATCGGGCGCCAGACCAACCAGCTCTTTTACCATCATCGGATTGAACATCTTCACGGGGTCCCGTGTCTGATCACGGGGAGTTTCCACCTTCGCCAGTGCCGTTTCCAGAGCCACAACAGCTGAGGCGTCATTGTCCGGATCAGGCCAGTCCAGCAGTTCCAACATTCTGGCAACATGAGCCCGGTAGGCATTTTTCTGCGGGGCCAGGGCAGGATTGCTGTAATAGCTGATGTCAGGCAGCCCAAGACCGCCACTGATGCCAATACTCATGCCCTGATCCAGCATCAGCATGTACTGTGTCGGATCCTTCTGGTTCTGTTCAATATCCAGAGCAAAAGGGCTGTACATGAGGGAGCTGGCCGAAAGACCGAACAGATGGGCCAAGGATGCCCTGTCATTCATGTCCCGTATCTGGCCCAGCTCCACCTCAAGCGGATCGCCACCTTTGGCATCAACAGTCTTCTGATCGAGAAAGCTGCTATAAAAGGTTGCCAGCTTGCTGCGTTCGTCTCCCACCTCCGCATACGGTAGCAAGGCCTCCAGAAGCGCTTTCTGCCTTACCTGAGACAGTTCAGCGAGAATATGGAAAGGCCCGTAACTGCTCATGTCGTCAGGAATCTTCAGCTGCCCGATATAATGGCCGTTGGCATAGGTAAAGAAATCCTGCCCTGGCGGAGTGGCCGGATCCATTCCTGCCTGATCAAACCCCCAGCCATTCCTGTAGGCCTGAGGCGTCTGGGTCTGTGCGTGGCCAGCTGCCCCTGCGGCAAGCCCGGCCCCGATCACCATGAGCATGCTGCACTGCTTCAGGACGGTACGGAATGATGGAATTTTCATGAAAACATCCATTGTTGAAAAAAGGGTATGAAACAGCTCAGGCCTGCTGAAGCTGACGGGCGAACGACCTCTGCTTCCAAGAGATCAGGGCATGCATCCCCTTCGCAAGCCACCGCTGCATGCGGGAATGGGGTGTCAGGCCCGATGTCTTCAAAATCATGGCCGTGACACGGTCCAGATGCTTCTGCTGGTAGAAGGACAGGGCCCGGGCCATGTAGGCAGCAATACAGTTCTTGTGATCATAAAAACGGAATTTCTCACTGTTCGTGATGTAAAAGGCTGTTGCAAGTTCGTCATCCTCACTTTCCATCACACGGCTCAGGGCAATCCGCAGACGGAACCAGCGCCCCAGCTTCTCACGTTCCAGATAACGATGCATGTTGTCATAAAACAGTTTGAAATGACGGTATTCATCAGCAGCGATCTGCTTGCAGACTGCCTTCAGAACGGGCTCATCCGTAGCGTCAGCCAGTGCCGTATAGAAAGAGGATGTTCCCGTTTCCACCATGCAGCGGGCAATCAGCTCCCCCGTACGAGACCCCCTGATGGATGAGGACACGTCCGTATCTATCCTGTAAGCGTCCCGATATCGCTCAAAAGCTTTGGCGTAATCCCAGTCCGGGTCTGCCAGCATGGCCCATTTCCCAAGGGCATCTCCATGCTGGACCTCTTCTTCCGCCCAGTTCTGTGCGGCATCCCGGAAACCGGAATCGTCATGGAAAACATTCCTGAGGTAACAGGTATAGTCCCGTGCATTCCGCTCCACCACAGAAGCTGCCTTCACGAGGGCAAGGATATCAGGGTTCACCTTCGTCGCGTCAAAGGCGGCCCAGTCCATCTGATCAATCTGCCAATGTTTCATAAAGACACCCTGAATTTTCCGAAATGACGTTAACCCTTCATGCATCTATCATACTTTTCGGATGGCATAGCGTCCATCTTTTGGGTAGGTGTATGCAGCCAACTCTGGAGACAAAAGCTAGATGACTGAACAGACCTGCCCCTCGCCTCAGAAGGTCACGCTCCGGCACGACTGGGCTCGCGAAGAAGCAGAAGCCCTTCTTGCGCTGCCCTTCCCGGAGCTGATCTTTCAGGCACAGCTGGCACACCGGCAATTTTTTGACCCCACAAAGGTACAGATATCAACCCTGCTCTCCATAAAGAGCGGCGGTTGCCCGGAAGACTGCTCCTACTGTCCGCAGAGCGCCCACCACGACAAGCGCATGGCCGCTGAGAAGCTCATGCCGCTGGAGCGTGTCATCGCCGATGCCAGACGCTCGAAGGCAGCCGGTGCCGGGCGGTTCTGCATGGGCGCTGCATGGCGTGCCCCGAAGGACCGTGACCTGGATGCTGTCTGCCGCATGGTTGAGGAGGTCAAGGCTCTCGGACTGGAGACCTGCCTGACCATAGGGATGCTCACGCCCAGCCAGTCTGCCCGCCTGAAAGAGGCCGGTCTGGACTATTACAATCATAATCTTGATACGTCAGAAGATTTCTACGGCAAGATCATCACCACACGGACCTATCAGGAACGTCTGGATACTCTGGCCAATGTGCGTGATGCCGGCATCAAGGTCTGCTGCGGCGGGATCATCGGCATGGGTGAAGACACGCAGGACCGTGCCGGCCTGCTGACGACACTGGCCAATCTGCCGACCCACCCGGAAAGTGTTCCCATCAACCTGCTCGTCCGCGTGGAGGGCACTCCGCTGGCTGATGAAGAGGCCGTGGATCCGATCACCTTCGCCCGCGTGATTGCAACAGCCCGCATCATGATGCCAGCCAGTCACGTCCGTCTGGCAGCGGGACGTGAAAACATGTCCGAATCAACACATGCGCTCTGTTTTCTGGCAGGAGCCAACTCCATTTTCTGGGGGGAAAAGCTGCTCACGACGCCCAATCCGGCACAGAACAGGGACACAGAGCTTCTGGCCATGCTGGGCATGAGCCCCATGATGCAGAAAACGGCAACAGCCTGATCTGACCCCACCATGGATGCGCTCCAGAACGGTTTCTGGCGCGCATCCACCTGACCAGACAGGCAGCGAGCTTACAGGCTGGTCTGCTGCTTCCGGGCACTATCCCTGAAACGCTGCATGACACGCCCAGCAGCCTGCTCCTTCCCCATGGCACGAAGAGCTTTGGCCTCCAGCAGCAGAGCCCGACGCATGGCTTCGTAATCCATGTCTTCCCTGCGTATTTTCACCAGCCCCTCGGCAGACTCTGCCGCTGGCTGCCAATCCCTGTTCAGGATCAGACGCAGGGTAAGAAGTTCTTTCAGGTTGGCCTGGTCCTTGTCATTCCTGCTGGGAGCAAGAGCGGTGATGGCTTCCTCCAGCCCAGCCCGATCAAACTGCGCAGCTGCTGCCAGACCACCCAACGCATAAGCGCTGAAACGTATCCGATCATCCGGACTGGTCCTGGCCAGCTTCGCCTCATCACCCGCATGCTGCCAATATGTCTGGGCATAAAAGACAGATGCCCGTACGAGATGCAGATCAGCCTGCCGTCCGCCAGTCCAGCCCCTCACCATCAATGCTTCAGACACCCGGCGTAATGTCTCCAGACTCGCCTGATAGTCTTTCAGACGCAGCTCGCTGGTAGCCAGGTTGAAACCGGCATCATGGATGGCCTGAACATCATCAATCAGAAACGCCCGCTCCAGAGCATCTGCGTAATGCTGCCTCGCCTGTTGGATATAGCCAAGACTGAACACACTGTCGGCAGCATCCATTCTTGTGGCGTAGCGCTGGTCTTCCCACTCACCGGGACCGCTGGAACAACCTGAGAGAAGCCCGGCGGAGAGGGAAAGAGAGATGATGAAATTGCAAAATTTCATGGTCTCACCTCACGGGCCGGGAGCCTGCGGTCAGGCCGGTGCCTGTTTTTGCCGCCACCACCGCCCAGCAACCACAAACCCCGCAGCTGATCACTCAGCTTGCGCAGGCTGTCTGCCGTAGCCTCAGCTTCAGCCAGAACGGCGGGAAGCTGCTCCGTGGCATCAGCCACATTACGGACGCTCCGCTGCACTTCCGGGCCGGAATCTTTCAACCCCTTGGTCAGGCCGTGCACATTCTGCATCACGCCATTGGCTTCATTCAGCGTAATCTGCAACTTCTGTTCCAGCGGCTGCACAGCCTCAATGGCCTTGTTCAATGAAACCAGGATCGTATTTACACGCTGGGCCGTTTCCTCATTGGTCAGCAGGGCACCAGCTGTCCCCTTACCTGCATGAAGGTCCACCATGATGTCCTTGGCCTGCTTCGTGATCTCTTCCACATTATCCATGGCAGGAAGCAATCTGGCCCGCAGATCTATCAGGGTCTGGACAATCATGTCCGCAGGGTTGGGTTCCACGCTGGTATTCAACACGGCATAGTCCCAGTTGAGCGGCTCTCCCTGCCCACGGGTGATTTCAATATATCCCGCACCCGCCACGACAAGGCGACGTTTGATGGTAGCAATGCTGTCACTGCGAATATAGCGCTCGAAATGGGGTTCGATCGTCCCTTCCGCATACATACGGCCTGATTCATTGAGGTCCAGCCGCCGGATTTCCCCTACACGGACCCCCATGACTTCAATGTCATTATTGACAGCCAACCCCGCCACACCACTTTCCGGCAGCACGAAATGGAGACGCCCTGCCGGTGTCAGCCACTGCTTGAGAAAACCGGCCTCGACCAGAACAGCTGTCAGGATGACAAGAGCCAGCAGAACAAGCAGCCCGACCCACTCATCCACGAAAGAGCTCCTGAACAGAGGAGCTGCCAGACCGGAACGCCGACGTAAACGTAAAGGACGCATCACATATCTCTCACTTTACGAGACCATTACTACCGAGGCGAAAACGCTGCATGCCGGGCCCGGCATAACCAGCCCAGGCGGAACGCTCCGAACCGATCCACACGACCGCACAGCCCCGCTCCCGTGCAGCTGTCAGTTCTGTCAGAAAAGCATTGTACAGCTCGACCGGTCCCCCAAGACTGATAGGATTTTCCAACAGAAGCAAGGACGGCCTGTTCATGAAGGTTCGCACATATTCCGAGCGTTTCCTGTCCAGCGGGGAGAGTTTTTCAGGCAGCTGCGTTGGCAGGCCGGGCATGCCGAATGACTGGGCCAGCTGGACGGCCTCCACCACCAGTCTGTCATAAGAGGCACGACTGTGATGCAGGCTAGGCCAGAGAATGTTCATATGCATCTCGTACAGGTCAATCCAGCCACTGTCCTCGGTAATGCGACCGATACGCCCCCGCAGTGCCTGCGCCCGTCTTTCATCCAGCTCCGCCCAGTTCAGCCCCATGCAGCTGACCGTTCCCTGTCCCCTGCCTGTCCTCGCATCCTGCCTGACGGGCAGAAGCCCTGCGCAGAAATCCGTAAACTGCGACGCCCTGAAACTGTCACGACACTCCACGAACACACATTCACCGGGTGCCAGTGCCAGATTGTATTTTACTGAAGGCAACCCTGTGGAATCAGACACCGGAACAGCATCATCCAGCTTCAGGACAAAACCATAATCCCCTTCTGAAAGAGTTGTGCCTTCCACCGTCAGAAGCTCCCCAGAATGACGTCGATCACCACATTGATGACCAGAATGGACATGATGCCACGCGCAAAGCCCCGTGGCATGAAGGTTGTCAGATTGTCCTCTGCCGTCACATCCATGCCAGACAGACAGCAGCACAGACCGACACAGGCCCCGCTCAGAAGAAATTTCAGAGGAATCCCGATATAATCACCCGGCTGCATGCTGTTGATCACATCGAAAATGAAAGACCAGATGGATGACGTGACGATCCCTTTCATCCAGCAGGCCACATACCCCATGCCCAAAGCGATGACGCTGAAAAAGGTACCCAGCGTGACCCCGCCCACCGTCGTCGCAATGGTTCGTGGCACGACAAGTGCCAGAAACGGATCAATACCCATGCCATTCAGGGTCTTGAGCCGCCCGCTGGTTGTCAGAGTGCCCATTTCCGTCAGCATCAACATGCCAGAACGTCCCAGAAGAATGACGCCGACGAGAATGGGCGCAATTTCCCGCAGCAGGACGCTGGAGAGAAGGCTTCCGGTCATCTGCGACATGCCAGCAAAACCCAGCCAGTAAACAGCCTGCGAAACCAGCCCCAACCCCGTGATGACGGCCACCACCACTACGCTGAAAAAACCGCTACCTACCAGCTGACGCAGATTGCGACGAAACTCGATGATGACCGTCCGACGCCATGAGCTGGGGTGCAGCATCTCATAGACGACCCCCCATGCAGCCCCGATCATGATGAGAAAGAACCGGGGCTGGGACCGGGCAAAACGGCCCAGCATGGCCAGGCCACTATTAATGACGGCAAAGCGCTCGGAGAAATTCATGATCCCCCTGCCGCCGTGTTCTCACTCCTGCCTGCCAGAATGTAGCTGTTGGAGATCCCATTGTTGGGCAGGAAAAACTCTCCCCTCAGACGGAACAGGAAAATGCCCTGCAGGGCCTGATAGGCTCGCTCTGAGACCTGTATCTGCCCCCCATCAGGAGCATTGTGGGCCAAGGCTTCTGCCATGGTGAGCCCCTCTCCCCACAGATTGAAGATGTCCCGTCTCTCCCCAAAATAGGCAACAAGGACAGGCCCGACGTCAATCCCGATACGGAACATGAGCTGCGTGTTCATCTGGGCAATGACCATCAGGCAGGCTTCCCTGATTCCGATGGCTGCCTCTGCAAGATGGACGGCCCCCTCCGCATCAACGTTCTGGGAACAGCTGCCCAGGAAAATGAACCGATTCCCCGCCACCTGGGCCGAAAACAGACCACGCTCCCTGGCAATGCCTTCGATCTTCCCGCCAAGTTCGGCCACCAGTTCCAGCATGGCCTGGGCAGCATCGCGGTTGGAAGAATAAGCCTCGGAAAATTCCAGAACCATGATGGGCACCGTCGGATACAGGCCGGGCATGGGCGGTGTCCTGTCGGTTTCCTCTTCCGGATGAATGAGAAAGCCCTCGACAATACGCATCTGGGGTCTGGGGGACCGGCCAGCAGAATCGGCCATGGTGACAGGCCCGCCCTGAGCCTGCGCCGCCTTTTTCTCTTCCTCCTGAACATGACCGAAACGGACAGCCAGAATCGAAGCGATCAGACCAATAACACGGTCCGCCTCACCCAGCTGGTAGGGGTCCTCCAGCATGATGGCGCCCACCGGCCGGTGCTCTTCCATCACAGGCATGAAGAAGAGATGTCTGGCTCCGATCATCCGCATGACCACACGCTGAAGGCTCTGGAAACGCTGATCCTCCTCCGCATCTGGCAGATCAACGGCATGGCCGCTCTCCAGACATTCAAAGACGCCAGAGTGACCGTTTCTGGTCAGCTCCATGCCCGAACCGTGAGCATCCCTGCCACGGTCGAACATGTCCTCACACAGCAGCCTGTCCCCATCAGCCAGCAGCCGCCAGATGCTGGCCCGGCGTGCTACGGCACGTTCGGCCAGAGCCTCGCAGAAATAAGGCTGTTCCTGCTCTGGATCGAGCAGACCTTCCATGTTGGTGATCTTCAGAAGGACCGCATTGTCTTCCTTCTTTTTTTCATCAAGCACATTCAGGCCGGTCTGCAACCGTTCAACCCGCCGTCCCTGATAGATCAGCCCCATGGCGAGAATCAGCGCCAGCCCGACAATCACAACAGAAAAATAAACCGCCTGTTTCTGCACGGCATGTGTAAAACTGGCAAAGTCACTTTCAGGCGCATTCAGCAGCAGCACCCACGACCTCTTGGCCAGCGGCATGGCAGAGGCAATGGTAACATAGTTCTGTCCCCTGGCATGGACCATGCCCGTACCATCTCCCATGACACGAAACACATTGAGCGCCCGGACGAACACCGGCTGTGTCTTGGGGTCCAGATGGACATTCTCCGCATCGAAACCTGGCTTGCCGACATCCAGCATGTTATGGCCCGCAATCACATGACCACTCAGATCCACGATCACAGCCTGTCCGCTCTTGCCGACCTTGAGGCTGTTCACGAAGCGTGTCAGCTGATTCAATGAAATGCTGATGGCAAAAACAACGTGCCGTCCATCCAGTGTCCTGAAGGCCATGGAGGCCGTGACGATGAACTGATGCGTCGAGAGATAAGGATAAGGGTCGGTCCAGAACAGGCGCCGGTCCGGTGTCCTGTCCTCAAACCGGAGAGCCCCCTTGTACCAGGGACGCAGCCGTGGATCATACCCTTCGGCAGAAAGCCTGTCCGTAGAGATGAAGCGGCCATCCTTGTCGGTGACCCTATGGCGGTAATAAGGGGCCCCGTCTTCTTCCTGAAGAGTCGTTTCCTCGTACTGCCCTTCCCGCCGGGCAGACATCCAGAAATGCCCCTGATCATCAGCCAGATAGAAACTGTCCACATGCGGAATGCCCCGCAGGACAGAGCGCCCCAACGACATGAAGGCACTGGCATTCGCCTTCATGTCATCACTGGCCAGCATTCCACTGGCCATGAAGGAAATACCCGTCGCCGGAGAGAGATAATGGCTGACTTCTTCCGTAATATAACGCTGCTGGCTTTTGAGCAGATTCCGCGAAAGGGTGATCGCCCCCTCCCGCATGGTCCTGTACGTGTAGAGCGTGACAACTCCGATGGTCATGATGACCAGGATCACGCCAAGGATTGGCCCTATGAACTGAAAAAGCTGCCAGCGCCGCCCTGTCGTATCAATGGCGGGATCTATGATCTCATCTGTCGGCAAGGCTCTAGAATCCCCCTCGGTCATCCGGTATCCCGAAATGATACCTTTTATGCCATGCTGGAATAGGGCGAAGGTCCCTTTTCTTTTGCCACCACTATCATGCGGACACTGATGAAGCGCAACCATCTTTCACGCCGTTCTGTCATTTCACTCACAGGAAATGAACGGACCAGCTTTCTGAACGGCCTCATAACCAATGATGTACAGGCCCTTTCACAAAACGGGACCGCATGGGCCGCCATGCTCAATGCTCAGGGACGCATACAGACGCTCTTCTTCCTATGGAAAACTGAAGAGGCTCTCCTTCTCGACCTCCCGGAGACTGAAACGGACTCCCTCCTGAAAACCCTGCGTCGCTTCAGACTGAGAGCAGACGTACACATGGAACGGATGGACGCCACCATCCTGACAGGAGCGCCGGAAACCCCACGGCCGGACGGGGCACTCATCCATGCTGCAGACCCCCGGCATCCAGCACTGGGCTGGCGGGCCATCATTCCAGGCTCTCCCGCCAATGATGAAGCCGTCCAGCAGAGAGAAGCCGACGCCCTGCTTGCCCGGCGCCTTCAAACCGGTATTCCGGGAGATGAGGATATCGTCCCCGGCCAGACACTGGTGCTGGAGGCCAACATGGACCACCTCCATGGCGTATCATGGACCAAAGGCTGCTACCTGGGGCAGGAGGTCACCGCCCGGACCCATTATCGGGGGCTCATCAAGAAACGGCTGCTGCCGGCACGGTCTACCGATGGCCAGCCCCTACCCGATGAGGGCGCTGTGACACTGGACGGACAGGAGGTCGGTGAGCTCAGGTCACATGCCGGTCAGCACGGGCTCGCCCTGCTGCACCGTCGGGCCTGGAACACCAGCGGGCTACAGCTGGACGGTCACCCCATCACGCTGGACTGGCCTGACTGGCTCCCCAGAGATACGGAACAGACCCAAGAAAAGGACTCCTAACATGCCTTGGCAGCCTATCACCGATCCTACCCTGACAACCCTGCTGGATGAAGTTCATTTCAACAGCCGGGGCCTCATCAGCGCCATCGCACAGGATGAAAACGGCGAAGTTCTCATGCTGGCCTGGATGAACCGGGAAGCCCTGGCCGAAACATTGGCAACAGGGCGGGTCTGCTACTATTCCCGCAGCCGGAACACACTCTGGCGCAAAGGAGAAAGCTCCGGGCAGGAACAGCACCTTCTTGCCGCCGCTCTGGACTGTGATGCGGACTGTCTGCTCCTGACCGTCCAGCAGAAAGGCGTTGCCTGCCATACGGGTCGCCGCAGCTGCTTTTATCAGTCCCTCACCCCTGCCGGCTGTGTAGAGCTGACCAGCCCGGCCATTGCTCCTGAAGAACTTTACAGCACGAAAAAATCATCCTGATACAGAAAAGCCCTTTCCGACCCGAAGGTGGAAAGGGCTTCAGCCACGCCATAATCATGAATGATCAGAGCAAGCCCTCGGCATGATGTTTGAGATGGTCCTGTATGAAACTCTGCACGAACCAATAAGAATGGTCATACCCCTCATGCCGCCGCAGTGTCAGGGACTGCCCAGCCGCCTTTGCCGCCTGTTCCAGCCGCTCCGGCTGCAAACGGGACAGGAATTCGTCATCCAGTCCCTGATCGACCAGCAGCGTGCCCGGATGGGTCATGCCGGCCTCCAGAAGAAGGCAAGGATCGTACTGCGCCCACTCGGCCTCGTGCCCGCCAAAATAGGCATCCGTCACCTTATGCCCCCAATCCACCTGCGAGGGTGAAGAAATGGGAGCAAAAGCTGACACAGTCTGCCACGCTCCAGCATCACCAAGCGCCACAGCCAGAGCCCCCATGCCTCCCATGGAATGACCCATGATTCCACGGCGTCCGGCCATGATGGGAAAATGCTCTTCCACCAGAGCAGGCAGCTCCCGGCGCACATAGGAGCCCATGCGATAATGGGCCGCCCATGGGTCTGTCGTGGCATCGACATAATAGCCGGCACCCGTGCCCAGATCATAGGCATCATCTTCCCCGGCCACGTCTGCACCCCGTGGGGATGTATCCGGCGCCACCAGGGCAAGGCCATGGTCCGCCGCATGACGGATGGCGTTGCTCTTGATGAGGAACGTCTCCTGCGTGCAGGTCAGGCCCGCCAGAACATGAATGGCAGGCACACGATCACCAGCAAGCGCCTTTGCCGGAAGGAAAATGCTGACACGGGCCGGTAACCCAAGTTCCTGCGACTGGTGGGAGAGGAAGTGTACCTCCCCTCCACAGCAGGGATGACGCTCAATCAGTGTGAATGGATTCCTGCCCATCATAGCCCGTAATTCACAATGTTGCGGATGCCTTCGCCACGCTCCATCATCTCGAAGCCCTGGTTGATGTCATCCAGTTTCATCTCATGGGTGATGAGATCATCAATGTTGATGCGCCCTTCCATGTACCAGTCCACGATCTTCGGAACGTCAGTCCGGCCACGGGCCCCCCCGAAGGCAGAGCCAATCCAGCGGCGACCTGTCACGAGCTGGAAAGGCCGCGTGCTGATTTCCTGCCCTGCACCGGCCACGCCAATCACGCAGGACACACCCCAGCCGCGATGGGCACTTTCCAGCGCCTGACGCATCAGGCTGACATTACCCACACACTCGAACGTATAGTCGGCGCCGCCCCCCGTCAGTTCGATGAGATGACCAACAAGATCACCATTCTCTCCCAGATCCTTGGGATTGACGAAATCCGTCATGCCGAATTTACGGGCAATGGCCTCACGCTCGGGATTGATGTCGACGCCGATGATGCGGTTTGCCCCGACCATTTTGGCTCCCTGAATGACATTCAGGCCGATTCCGCCCAGACCGAACACCGCCACGGTGGAGCCGGCCTCGACCTTGGCCGTGAACAGCACGGCACCAATGCCGGTCGTCACGCCGCAGCCGATGTAGCAGACCTTGTCGAACGGAGCATCAGAACGGATCTTTGCCAGGGCAATTTCCGGCATGACCGTGAAATTGGCGAATGTGGAACAGCCCATATAATGGTGGACCGGCTTTCCCTTGTAAGAGAACCGTGTCGTGCCATCCGGCATCAGGCCTCTGCCCTGCGTACTGCGGATGGACGTGCACAGGTTGGTCTTGCGGGAAAGGCATGACGGACACTCACGACATTCCGGGGTATAAAGGGGAATGACATGATCACCAGGCTTGAGGTGCTTCACCCCGGCACCGACCTCACGGACAATCCCGGCCCCCTCATGCCCCAGAATGGACGGAAACAGACCTTCAGGATCCTTGCCGGAAAGCGTGTATTTATCCGTATGACACAGCCCCGTGGCCATGATCTCCACCAGCACTTCCCCATCCCGGGGCCCTTCCAGCTGGACGGTATCAACAACCAGCGGTTTGCCTGCTTCAAGAGCGATTGCGGCGCGAACGTCCATTTTCATTACCCCTTATTAATTCTGTCTGTCGCTGTTTCTGCGGCCCGAATTGTGCCACAGAATGAACGGGCTTCAAGCCCTGACATATTCACCACTCGCCATGTGAGGAATCTGCCACCTTGATCATCAAACGCCGCTACGGACTTTCCATACTCTTCCGGGAGATACTCCCCCCTCTGGTCATCCTCACAGGATGGGACTGCGTGGTGGTCATCCTGTTCCAGATATTCCATCAGGAATGGATGGAACAGCCCGCCCTTCCCTTTTCTCTCATGGGGTCAGCCCTGGCCATTTTTCTGGGAATCCGCAACAACGCCGCCTATGCCCGCTGGTGGGAAGCCCGCACCCTGTGGGGCGCCATCACCAACAACTGCCGCTCTTTCGGGCGAGAACTGGAGTCCCTGCTCGGAGGGCAGCCCAGCCTGGCCCGGGCCATGGCAGCCTATCCCTATATCCTGAAATCCTCACTGAGCGGCAACGAGCCGGACAGCGCCATCCAGGGCCTGCTGGATGCGGACACCTACCGATTTGTCTTCTCCTGCACAAATCCGGCCAATGCCCTGCTTTACAGAATCGGCCAGAAGGTCCGTACCCTGGTTGAGGAACGGCACATAGACGGAGCCGTACATGGTACGGTGGACCGTATCCTCTCCGACCTCGCCAATGCCCAGGGCGGACTGGAACGCATCCGCAACACGCCCCTGCCCGTGCAGTACTCACTTTTGCCAAAAGTCATCACGCATCTCTTCTGCATCCTGCTGCCCCTGTCCGCCGTGCAGACCCTGGGCTGGATCACCCCGCTGGGCTCCAGCATCATTGGCGTGCTCTTCCAGATGCTGGACCGAAGCGGGCAGAACCTTCAGGAGCCTTTCAAGGTCAGCCCCCATTCCCTGCCCATGCTGACAATGAGCCGCACGATCGAGCGGGACCTGCTCCAGCCACTGGGCATGGAATATCACCCATTGCCACAGCCCCGCTTCGGGCAGATGCCATGACAGACACCCATGGAAGACCAGTTTCAGGTTCTGCAAGACATATTCCCGTTTTTCTGCTATCCTCCCCGCCATGAACAACAGCTTCAGAATGTCCCAGAAGGGTGGTGTTACTGACGAGATGGCCCGCGCCGCCGCCGAGCACACTGCCCGTCAGAAAGACCCAGAGCAGGAAAAGAATCCTTTCCGCGAGGGTGATGCCATCGTTTACGCCGCCCACGGCGTAGGCCGGGTTGACCGTATCGGTGAAGAAGAGATCGCCGACACGAAGATCGAAATGATCCAGATTTCTTTCCCCGGCAACCAGATGACACTGCGTATCCCGCTTGCCAAGGCCCGCAAATCCGGCCTGCGCAAGATCGCCACGCGCGAGATCGTGGACAAGGCCATGTCCGTCATCAAGGGCAAGCCGCATGTCAGCCGTGGCATGTGGGCCCGCCGCGCCGTGGCCTACCAGGAAAAGATCAACTCCGGTGATCTTGTCCAGATTGCGGAGGTTCTGCGTGACCTGCGCCGCAATGTGGACAGCCTTGACGGCAGCTTTTCCGAACGTAAACTTTTCGAAGCCGCTCAGGAACGTTTCGTCGCCGAGCTGGCTGTACTTGAGAACAAGGATCCGGCCAAGGTTCTTGAAGATCTGACCCAGACCATGAAGAACGCCTGATCCCTCATCCCCTCCCTCAGACCTGTCTCTCCGGGAGGGGTGCTTCCTCCAGAACCCTGACGGGAAAGGTTAGAGGTTATGTCCACAACTTCATCAAAGCGTTTTGCAGGGCAGAAGGTCCTGATTACCGGCGCCTCCCAGGGAATCGGTGAGGCTGCTGCGCAGTATTTCGCCAGACACGGGGCACAGGTAGCCATTAACGGACGCAAGGAAGACAAACTGCGGACCGTTCTGGAAACCCTCCCAAAAGTGGCTGGCGGCGAGCATGTCATCGCTGCCGGTGACATCTCCAGTGAAGAAGCTGTCGAAAGCGTTTTCCAAAAGAGCATTGAAGGCATGGGGGGCCTTGATATCCTCATCTGCAATGCAGGCTATCAGATTCCCTCTCCCTCCGAAGACGTGAAACTGGCCGATTTTGAAGGTGTCATGGCCGTGAACGTGACAGGCGTCATGCTCTGTTGCCGTGCGGCCCTGCGCTATTGGCTGAAAACCGGCGTGAAGGGGCGAACCGTTGTTAACTCCTCCGTCCACCAGCTGATCCCCAAGCCTCATTATCTGGGCTATTCAGCTTCCAAAGGTGCCGTGGGCAACATCGTCCGTACCCTGGCTCTGGAATATGCCTCCCGTGGAATACGGTTCAACATCGTCGCACCCGGCGCCATTGTTACGCCGATCAACGATGCCTGGGTGAACGATCCCAAGCAGTATGAAGCAGTTGCCAGCCACATCCCTATGAAACGTCCCGGCAACAGCGACGAAATCGCTACGGCCATGGGATTCCTTGCCTCTGAGGAAAGCAGCTACATCACGGGCCAGACACTCTATGTCGATGGTGGCCTGACCCTTTATGGAGATTTTGAACACAACTGGTCATCATAAGACCAGAGACGGCTCCGGCGCAGATGTTCCGCCGGGGCCATCTGCCTTTCACCTGTCATCCGATCCTGCTGGAACGGCCACGTCCTGCCGTTCAAAAGCGGCAGCGATCCTCAACTCAACTTCATCGCTGACATACGGAATGAACATCCTGACGCCAAAATCGCTGCGTCTGATGGTCGCTGTCGCATCAAAACCGACCGTATATTTCTTGTCGAGCATATTGACGCCCGCCCCAAGGAAATGAACACGCAGCGTTTCAGGATGCGTGATGCCGTGCAGTGTCAGGTTGCCCGATACGAGGGCGTCATTCGGTCCCGTCTGTTTGACACTGACAGAAACAAACTCAGCCTTGGGAAACTGGCCCGCCGCCAGCCATTCGCTCCCTTTCAGCTCCTCCATCAGTTTGCTGTTTGTCGTCAGGACAGAAGACACCGGCACGGAAACGGAAAGGCTGGAGGCTTCCGGCTGGCGGGGATCCAGCCGAAGCACACCAGAAGCCCCGGAGAAAAGCCCTTCAAACACGGAAAAACCGAAATGCAGCACGGTAAAGCTGACCTGCGTATGCTGGGGCTCGACCCTGTAATATCCCGGCTGGATCTGGGATGCATCCGTCACGACCTGTGCAGACGCCACTGCCGGAACCGAGCAGGAAAGAGCAATGGCCGTAAAAACAGACCGTAATGAGAAACGCATGGCAGGTCCTTCCCCTGTAAAAACGTGTGGCAGACTGAAGCCTCTGCCTCTTTTCTCTACAGGAGCAGGCTCTAATAATCTATCCCATAGGAGAGCCCGACGCTGGAGCCCGGATCATTCTCCGGAGTTGTAAAGCCTGTCACCTGTCCACCAGTGCCGACTGTCGTGTTCAGCTGCAACCGTTTTGTCAGATCAACCTTGACCTGCGCCTGCGCCCCCTTGCCGGACAGACCTTCCTTGGCACCGACATAGACACCCTTCATCACATATTTGCCTGCCTCCACACTGGCAGCCCCCTTGCCCACGCTGTTGCCCCCACCAATGGCCAGATGGTCCAGCCCCAGCGTACTGCGGACCTTGCCCATCGGGTCAAAAGCAGAGCCACCACCAATCTGCACGATCGCCAACCCCAGAGATGCCAGCTGAGTTGAAGAAAGAGAGTTTCTGTCCGTCCCGAAAAGCAGGATGGAGAGGACCTCATCACGCGGACGGCTCGGATTGGAGACAAAATCAATCTTCGGATCACTCGCATAACCACGCACGAGCAGGCTTGCCAGAGTCCCATTGGCGTTGCGGTCCGCTCTGAAATCGATTGTCGGATCAAGCCGGTGGGCCGCACCACCGCCAGTAAAGCCAACCTGCCCATGTGTGAAATTGAGATTGATCCCCGCCAGGTTGAAATTGCCCCTCTTCAGATTGATCCCGCCTGTCAGCAGGGGTGCCGTACTCACACCACCTATGTGCAGCTTGCCCTGCATCTCGGCAAACAGGCCATGCCCCCTGACGAACAGTCTGCCAGGAGAGATGAAATCAATATTCAGCCCCACGACCAGTTTCGGCTCCGGTCGGGGAGCCTCCCTGGCCTCTTCCGGCGTGATGATCTCCAGTTGCGGCACCGAAGCCGGCATGGAATCAGGCAGGGTGATCGAAGCCTCCGGCACCGTGATGTTACCCTCGACATCAAGCCTGGTCGTAGCCTGACCATGAATATGCAGATGACTGTTGATAAGCTCCGTCAACATGTCACTCTGTATCGGCTGGGCCTTCTCCATGAGGAACTCCAGGTCAACCGGCAGACCAGGCCGCAGGACACCCACCTGCCCCTTCATCCCCAATGTTCCCCGCCCCGCCCGGGCCGTGACATGATCCAGAACCAGCGTATCCCCATGAGCCATGAGCACGGCATCAATGGCCTGAAGATGCACCCCCTGAGCATAATGGTCGAACGAACCGCCATGCAGCTGCACACTCCCATCGATGCTGGGCTGCTTCATGGGACCTCTGATGCCAAGGTCGAGGCTCATCTGCCCACCGGCCGCCATGCCATCCGTCCCCAGAAACGCATTGGCAACCGACAGGACCAGCCGCCCTTTTGCAGCAAGGTCCATATCCCCTGCTGGCGACAGCGGCACACGGCCTGTCACCAGCAGGGCCATCGGCTCACCGGCACGCAGCTCCGTCCGCAGCTGGGCCTGTTTCCCATTCAGATCAGCCTGAACATGCAGTCGTCCCGCCGGGAAGGACGCCGTCGGCTCACTCATCAGGCGCAGGTCTGTCCCATCCAGCGTAATCCGGCCCGCTGGAGCTGCCAGACTGCCCTTCAATCTCGCTGAAGCAGCGAATTCACCTGCGGCATGAAGAGACGGAACAAATGGCTCTGCCAGGGCAGGTGTGACATGCTCCAGGCTGGCTTCAAGAGCCATCTCTGGCTTGAGACTACCATTCAGCATTACCCGTGCGGCAACACCATGAGGAGGCTGGACTTCAAGAGTCAGGTGGTCAACTGCCATGGTTGGCCCGTAATGCACAGTCACCGGCCGCAGGAGACGAAGGGTTTCACCTTTCAGAACAGCAGACAGTCTGCCCAGCTTCACGGCCTGCCCCGGAATGTCAGCCTGCGCCAGAAGCCCAAAACGGGCCGGAGCTTGCATGACATGCTCAAAAAGACCATCAGCCTGAATCCCCAAGGCTGTCTGTGGTCCTTTCACCCGCATCTTCAGGCTACCCGTCATGTCATTGACCTGCAGACCAGAAAGCTGGAAAGACATGTCCGCCACCGGGTCTTCCTGAAGATGCTGAAGCTCACCCTTCAGGCTCGCCATTTTCACGGCATAGCCATTCGTATGAAACTGGCCATCCAGCGCCAGAGTCAGGCGGTCAGGCGCTGGAGCTCCCGCAAGCCCTTTCTCCACCCCCGGTACCGTATGCAGACCCAGCTGGAGATGCCCGGCCATTGGCCGCCCCAGAAGACGGCTGAAACCATCCAGCCGGGCGATCCTCAACTCCACATCACCCCACGGGATGCGCTGCCCGGTCGGCAGAGCCAGGGCGGCCCGCCCCTGAAGATCCTTCCACGCCAGAGTATCAAGGTCGGCCACGACCTCGCCATCATCCTTGCGGGCAAACGTCATGTGCAGCTTCAGGGGCGCACGGTCCAGCGTACCCTGCATCTGCACTGTCCCCTGCGGCCGGGAGGGAAGATGGGCCAGGTCCAGATGGAGATCCACCGGCGCCATGGGCAGGGAAACACCAGGATGCACAACCCCCAGCATTCCTGCCAGATGGGCCTGTGTGGCAAGGTCCGTCACCGATCCTTCCACTCTGGTCTCCAGCGTGGCCTGCCCTCGCAGGGCCTCATGCAATGCGGACAGATCAGACAGGGCCAACCTGAGCGAGGCAGACACTACCTGCTGTGGGTCCAGCTGGCCTTTCCCTTCCAGCCGGAACGCTTTCCCTCCCAGAAAGAGCTGGTCCAGCTGGAGCAGACCCGCCCTGTCCCGCTTCGCCTGAAGACGCAAGGCTCCCTGATCTCCGATCAGGGCCACTGCCTGTGCCGGGCCTTCCTTCAGGCCAAAATGCCCCTCCAGACGGGCCGTCATGTTGCCCGGTGCCCCCAGAGGAACGCTGAAGGCCCCACCAGCATGGAACGATCCGGCCAGCTTCTGGCCGAGCAGAGCAGCAAGTTCCGGCAACCGACCCACATCCAGCTGCATGTGTCCGTCCAGAACCGAAGTCATCGTTCCCGTAACATTCAGCCGTACCGCATCATGTTCCAGATGCACCTCATAGGGCCTGTCCACCCGATAGGGCTGCACTGTTGCTGCAAGAACCAGCGGAGCCTCCGCCAGCATGGCTGGGGCTTTTCCAGGTACCCGGACACCATCAAAACGTGCGGACAGGGAAAGCCTGCTTTCCCTGTTCTGCCCTCTGATGACCTTCCTGAACGTCATGGCATCCCGTGCCAGAAGGGCCTGCAGGCCACCTCCCTGCCCATCAAGCTGGAGATGCAGATGCCCTGCCCCGGCCCCTGCTGCCATCAGATTCACGCCATCAAGCCGGATAGTGCCATGAGGGTCCAGCATGGCGCCATCCAGAGCGGCAGCCAGATCAAGCTTCTCCCACCCCATACCGGGCAGAACCGTCATGGGCGGCGCATGGACATCCAGTGTCAGGTCATTCTTCAGATGGACAAGGTCGAGACGACCTTTCAGCAGGGCCGTCAGGGGGCTGTCCTGCTGGGTAGCAGCCCGGACATCCAGCTTTACGGCCAGTGCCCTGTAAGGCCCATGCAGGGAGAGATCAACCGAAAGAGGATCAAACACAGCCAGCCCGCCCGGCGAGGCTGCAAATCCCTGAGCATCTTCATCATAATGCAGCTGGCCATGTGTCCTGTGCCGCCAGGTTTGCAGATCAACCAGAAGATGGGCCGGCCTGTCGAGACGCTCTGCCTTCACCCAGAGCCGTAGGGCCGGCATTTTCTTGAATGAAGGCATACGGGTCAGCGCACTGAGGCTTTCCAGCCGGGCCTTGCCTTCAATCTTCAGACTGGCCGCCTGCCCGAACACAGTCGGCCCGACTGTCAGCAGGGAAAGGCCCAGATGATCGACCCGCACCCCCCAGTCTGGCAGACCAGTTGAAGGTTTTTCCTGCGCCTTCGGGTCCGGTGGGAAAGCAGGATTGCGGACATAGGCCAGCTGCTCCGCAGAGAGGTGCCGCACATGGACCTGCTTGTGCAGCAGGGACAACAGGCCGAGCCGGAGGTCCGCATTCCGCCCTTCCAGCCATATGCCCTGCGGGTCCCGCAGAACCACATGAGACAGCGCCAGATGCCAGGGCAGAATCCCTTCCATCCCCTCGACCTGAACCATGCCGCCTGACCACTCTGGCAATTTCTGCTCCACGAACCGTTTTGCCGGTGGCAGATTGATACCCACCAGCAGCACGGCCACCAGCAGGCACACACATCCCAGAAAGACGACGGCGTAACGGAGAATCCTGCGTCCCAGCGCCAGCATCAGAAAGTCTCCCCAAGGCCCAGATAGAGTTCCCACTTGTCACCACGGTTCGGCCGGTTGATCGGCATGGCCACATCCACACGAACAGGGCCGATCGGCGTGAAGTACCGGACACCCCCGCCACAACCGACACGCAGTCTCCCATGACCAGGCATGGAATTGCCACTGACCTGGCCTGCATCCACAAAGGCCGCCAGACCGAAATTCTTTGGCAGACGCTGCCGGAACTCCACTGTCCCGGCATCCATGCTCGTCCCGCCTATGGCATATTTGGTCGTTCCATACTGAGGCCCGACCCCCTGATAGCGGAAACCACGGATGGACCCCGGCCCTCCCGCATACAGACGCTGATCCGGCGGAAGATTCCAGGTGGAAGCCCCCTGGATCGACCCTATCATGACACGCATGGCAATGACGCTGGAGCCGGGCCTGGTCAGCCCCAGACGGGCCAGATCGAAATAGGTGGAAGCCTGCATGTTCATGGGAATGAAGAACGAGGTCTTGTGCTCCAGGGAAACAGATGGCGTCACACCCAGCGAAACACGGAAACCATGCGTCGCCGGTTCAATGGGGCTTGAGCGATGCGTCCCGTCATAATCCAGCTTGATGGGAACAGAAGCAATGAAATACTCCGCCTTCCTGCCAAACTGGCGGATATGTTCCTGCTCCAGCGTCATGCCTACACTGCCAGAAAAATCCTTCCACAAGGGGCGTTCCACACGCCCCTGAACCAGAAAAGCCGTCTGCCGGTAGGAATAAAGAAGCTGACGTATGGCTTCGATCCGGAGGTCAAGCGACTGGCTGCGCTGAAGGAAATCCGGCTTCATGAAATCCACATACCCGTCATAGCCAAGGCCCTGCTGGGCTGTTCCACCCAGCCCCGTGGCCATGGCAGCAACACGCAGCTGCTCACCACGGCCCAGCAGGTTCCTGTGCAGCCATGAAACGCCGGCACGCCCGCCAAGATCGGTCGAATAACCGACATCACCTGTCAGACGGTGTCGTTTGCCTTCGCTGAAATCAAAATCGATTGGCAGCGCCCCCTCCACTCCAGGAGGCAGAGGCTGTTCCGCCATTTTCTTCCCAGCCGACTTTTTCCCACCAGGGGCAGGTTTCTGACTGGGTAGGGGCAATACCTTGTCCCCATTCTTCTGTATGACCGAAGCAAACAGCCCCGTACTCCCCAGATCGAGACGTGCCTGCTCCAGCACGGACGGCTGATACAGCTGCCCCTCCCTGAGCAACATGCGGCGTCGGACATAATCCGGCTTCACACGCTCCAGCCCCTTCAGCGTCATGGGGCCAATGACCAGTTTGGGGCCCCGCTTCATCCTGATCTGCACATCGATCTGCTTCCGCTCCGGATGCAGGATGGCCTGAGGCGCCTGCACGTCGGAAAGCCCGTAGCCTTCTTCCTGAAGATATGTCAGCAGGCGGCCCTGTATGGCCAGCACATCCTCTGCAACAGCAGGGGCTCCCTCCTTCAGCCCTAGGCTGCTGCGCTCCCCCTCCGAGAGAGAAAGAACCTGCCGTACGGAAGGCTGGTCCGCCTTTTCCTGTTTCCCATCCGCAGCCTTGCCAGCCGCCCCCTGGCCATCACCATCTTCCCCGACAATGATGATCCGCCCAACCGTGAACTGCTCCCCCAATACAGCTCCCAGATGGATCGTGACCGCCTCTCCCGGCTGCACGGACGCCAGAAAACCAGCCAGATCCGGCGCACGGCCATCCACGGTTCTGCCGCCGGCCTCCACACTGATCCTCACATGCCCGCCATAATAACCACGCGACTGCAACGCCCCCTGCACCCGCTCATAATCAGCCCTTATCCGGCCAGCGAGAGCATATGGACCAACACTGCGTGTAGCCTGAAGACTGACCAGCTGGGACGCTGCCGCCATGCCATCCGTGACGGCCTTGTCATCAACCGGTTCAATCTTTGTCGTGTAAGGCAGGGCGTGCCGCACCAGTTCGTGCACGACAGGCATGCTGTCCTCACCCCATACCGGCATGGTCTCCCACCCCAGCACCAACACACACAACAGTAGCGTTGCAATACGCTCCGACCGTTTCCCCATCCTGCCTGCCAAATGATGACTCGTCATTTTTCCCGCTGATTCAACCAGTTCCGGCATATATTCCAGAACACTGGCTGTTCCGGCCCCTTATGACAGACAGTTCTGTTCTAAAAAAGTTTCTGTTCTGTCATATGAAGCATTCTTCACTGTCACGACAGGAAGATCGCCCTATCCTGCTGATAAAGATTGTCTCTCTTCCATAAAATGCCTATCTAGACGACTATGTCTGTTGCAGAGCCTCACCCAACAAAAAAACGAAAGAGCCATCGGCCGGTTTTCGACCCGGACCGTCTTTTTGCCGAGCAGAACCGTGCCTTGCAGGATACATTCACGGACCGTCTGCGGGCCCGCCTGCGGGCTGGTGCCCTGCTGGCCTGGGCTGCTGCCGGGTGCGTCGGGCAGGGGTCGTGCCTGCTCATGCCCGGCAAAATGTTCCGCCGCTTCCCTCTCTTTTTCTGGAGCGTGGCCTGCCGCATCCTCAACCTGAAAGTCCGCACGATCGGAGAGCGGGCGGGGTCCCTCACGCCACGGGCTGATGGACGACGGGTCATCTACGTGGCCAACCACTGCTCATGGCTGGACGTGCTGGTGTTGGGGAAAGTTCTTCCGGCCTTCTTCATCGCCAAACAGGAAGTCCGCCACTGGCCTGTCATCGGCTATCTGACCTTCCTTGGCCGGACAATTTACATCAACCGCAACCGGCAGGAAGCCGGACAGGATGTCGAAAACGTCATCAACCAACTGCGCAAAGGGTATGACATCGCCTTTTTCCCGGAGGGTACGACCTCCAAAGGCAATGGTCTGCTGCCTTTCATGTCGTCACTCTTTGCCATTGCGAAACCAGTCCGCCGCCCCAGTGACCCGGCCACTGACGATCACCCCTCCTGCATCATCCAGCCCGTCACGGTGGCTTATGACCAGCTGGAGGGCCTGCCCGTAGGGCGGCACAGACGGTCTTTCGTCTTTTCGTGGTTCGGAGACATGGATTTTGGCCCCCATCTGATGGGCCTTGGCAAGTGGCGCTCCATGCGGGCCACTGTCGTGTTCCACCCTCCCATCAAGCCGGAGGATTACCCGTCCCGCAAGGCCCTCTCCAATGCTGCACGAGCCGCCATCGAACAGGGCAGCGAAGACCTGCGGCAGAACCGTCTGCAGGATATCACCCCTTCCACCCGCTCATGACCTGCTTCTTTCTTTCATAGCCCGCTGATTCACGGACAGACTGCGATCATCATGCAAGAACAGATTTCCACCTCCCCATCACGGGGCCTGCACATCATCACATGGGGCTGTCAGATGAATGTCTATGACAGCGCCCGTATGGCGGATGTTCTGCGTCCGTTGGGTTACAGCCCGGTGGACCTGCCCGACAATGCGGACATGATCATCCTCAATACCTGCCATATCCGTGAGCGGGCGGCCGAGAAGGTCTTCTCGGAACTGGGGCGGCTGCGCCAGATCCGTGAGGCCCGCAAGCTGGAGGGGAAAGAGACCCTCATCGCTGTCGCAGGATGCGTGGCACAGGCAGAAGGCAAGGAGCTTCTGGCCCGGGCCCCCTATGTGGACCTCGTGCTTGGCCCGCAGACATACCATCGCCTCCCGGAGATGGTCGCCCGCATCGCCCGTGCCGGTGGCAGCGTGATTGATACGGATTTCCCCGTTGAATCCAAATTCGACCTCCTTCCGGAGGAAGCCGCCCCGCAGAATGAAGGCAACCTGACCGCTTTTCTCACAATCCAGGAAGGCTGTGACAAATTCTGCTCCTTCTGCGTGGTCCCCTACACCCGCGGGGCCGAGACAAGCCGCCCTGTCGCCTCCATCCTGGCCGAAGCCGAACGGCTCGTCGCCAGTGGTGTCAAGGAAATCACCCTGCTGGGACAGAACGTGAATGCCTTCCATGGCGACTGGAACGGCGGCACGGCCTCCCTGCCGGAACTGGCCGCCCTCCTGCATGAAAAGATTCCAGCGCTCAAACGTCTGCGTTACATAACGTCCCATCCCAGGGATATGGAGCAGGCACTGATAGATGCCCACCGGAGCAATCCCATTTTCATGCCGTACCTCCACCTGCCAGTCCAGAGCGGGTCCGACAAGGTGCTGAAAGCCATGAACCGTGGCCATACGGCTGATGAATACCGGGAGATCATCAGACGTCTGAGAGAGGCCCGTCCTGACATAGCCCTGACATCCGACTTCATCGTCGGTCACCCCGGCGAAACAGATGAGGATTTTGAAGCCACCATGCAGCTGGTGCGAGATGTGCGATTCGCCAGTGCCTACAGCTTCAAATACTCCCAGCGCCCCGGCACGCCTGCTGCTGGACAGCCTTTCCAGGTAGCTGAAAATGTGAAGGAAAAACGGCTTGCAGCCCTTCAGGCTCTTCTGCGAGAACAGCAGGATGCATTCAATGCTTCCCTTGTCGGTACGGTTCAGGATGTTCTCGTCACAGGCCACGGTCGCAAGCCGGGGCAACTCAACGGACGATCACCCTATCTTCAGCCTGTCCATTTTGAGGGCTCCCCCTCCCTGATCGGCAAGATCGTCAAGGTTCGCATTACAGCGCCCTTCACCAATTCCCTTGGTGGCCACCTTCATGAACAGGAAAGCACAGCCATTTGAGCCGCTCCGCCCCAGCGTCCTTTTCCTCCGGTCAGGAAGGACACCGCACGACGACACTCCGCTTCGAGGACAATCATCGCCTGCAGAAAGTCCTCGGGGACCATGACCGTCACCTCATCCGGCTGGAACAGGGAACCGGCACGAGACTGGTCTGCCGCGGCAACCGTGTGGCCATTTCCGGAGAGACGGATGCCGTCAATCGGGCACAGGCCGTCCTCCAGGCGCTCTACCAGCAGGCTGGCAAAGGCGTGACACTGGATGGAGACCAGGTTGATGGCGTCATCAGGCTGACAGCCCTGCCATCCCATCGCCGCAGCCCACGCCGCCCCACAGCTGAAGAAACTGCTCCACCCATGGATGCTTCCTCACTGGACAATCTCCCGCATATCCAGACAAAACGTGGAGCCATTGCTCCCCGCTCCCCCGGACAGAGCGCCTACATGAAGGCTCTGGCCAGCAAAGAGCTTGTCTTCGGCCTTGGGCCTGCGGGTACAGGCAAGACCTATCTGGCCGTGGCACAGGCCGTTGCCATGTTCCAGGCAGGACAGGTGGATCGCATCATCCTCTCCCGCCCTGCCGTTGAAGCCGGAGAAAGACTTGGGTTCCTGCCCGGCGACATGCGGGAAAAGATCGACCCCTATCTGCGCCCCCTTTACGATGCCCTCCACGACATGATGCCCGGTGACCAGGTCTCACGCCGCATGGCCAGTGGAGAAATCGAAGTGGCGCCACTGGCCTTCATGCGGGGACGGACACTGGCCCATGCCTATGTCATTCTTGACGAGGCCCAGAACACCACCCCTGCCCAGATGAAAATGTTCCTGACCCGCATGGGGGCTGGTACCCGCATGGCCATTACGGGCGACCTGAGCCAGATAGACCTGCCGCGTGGTGTGACATCCGGCCTGCGGGACGCCGTGGCCACGCTGGAAGGGGTCAAAGGCATTGCTGTCTGCCCGCTCACGGCAGCCGATGTTGTCCGCCACCCCCTTGTCGCCCGCATCGTCGAAGCCTACGATCAGAAGGGTGCCGATGCAGCGGCCAACCCCTACCACTCTTACCGGACAGATGATGAAACGCCCCGTTACTCCCCACGCTGAGGTTCTGGTTTCTGATCCACGCTGGCGGGCTGCATTGGGAGATGTGGAGCGGCTTGTCCGACAATCCTGCCAGATGGCCCAGCGCTATGGGAATGTCTTCCCTCAAGGCAGGCCGGGCCCTTCATTCGTCTTTACGGACGACCGCCACATCCAGCGGCTCAATGCGCAGTTCCGCAACAAGAACAAGCCAACGAATGTCCTGACATTCGAGCCCCCTGCTCCCATGCTGGGTGGAGACATCATCCTTGCTTACCAGACCATGCACCGGGAGGCGTTACAAGCCCGCAAGAGCCTCCGGGCCCATACGGCACATCTGATCGTTCATGGCCTGCTCCATCTGGCCGGACATGACCATCATCATCCCGGTGAAGCCCGGCAGATGGAAGGGCTGGAAACTTTCATTCTCTGCCGGATGGGGTTCGGCGACCCATGGAGGCCACGCCCTCACTCCCGCCGCTGATCCCTGAAAAACCGTCACATTTTTCTTCCGCCCGCAAACAGGAACGTTCCGCACCCGATGAAACTTTTCCACCGCAAGGCACGCACAAAGACCATAAGGCAGCATATTGCTGACCTCGTCCGGGAAGCCGCCAGTCTGGGGAAGACCAATCCTGACTCTCCCGAGCTGGACAGGCAGGAACGGGCGCTCATCATGAACGTACTGCGCCTGCGTACCATCACCGCTGATGACGTCATGATCCCCCGGGCCGACATCATCGCCATGTCGGATGATCTCTCCTTTGATGAGGCTCTGGGGCTGATGCGGGAGGAAAACCACTCCCGAATGCCCGTCTACCATGATGAGCTGGATGACATCGTCGGGATGATCCACGTCAAGGACCTTGTCGCCCATATCGGTACGAAAGAACCTTTCAACCTGCGTTCCCTTCTCCGCCAGCCTCTGCTCGTCGCACCCAGCATCCCGGTGCTGGACCTCCAGCTCCAGATGCGTCAGCGCCGTACCCACATGGCGCTTGTCATTGATGAATATGGCAGCATCGATGGCCTCGTGACTATTGAAGACCTCATCGAAACCATTGTTGGCGACATCTCTGATGAACATGACGAGCCGGTCACCACACCATGGTTCAACCGTCCCGATGGCACGATCGACCTTGATGCCCGGCTACCCGTCAAGGAGCTGGAAGAGCGCCTTGGCCCTGTTCTGACACGGGAGGAACGGGAGGCAGAAATCGAAACTGTCGGTGGTCTTGTCTTCCATCTGGCCGAGCATGTCCCGGCCCGTGATGAAGTGCTGGTTCATCCCAGCGGGCTGGAGTTCCGGGTGATCGATTCCGATGCCCGGCATATCCTGACCTTGCGGATGCGTGTCCCCGCCCACCTGCGGCGGCAGCCGGAAACGGCGGACGGGCAGACACCCTCCACCGGCCCATCCTCTTGACGATACCACCTCTCTTGCCGTTCATGGCAGGATGAACCGTTGACCGATACCGCACCGTAGCCTTTCCCCCAGAACAAAGGAGCCGTCATGACCTCCCACCACCCATTTTCACGCCGTCATTTTCTGACCAGTGGTTCTGCCCTGCTGGCAACCGGGCTGACTGCCGGCACCCTCCTTGCCCAGAGTCCCGCTCTGGCACAGACACAGGCTGCCGCACCGAAAGACCCCCGCCTCTCTCCCCGCATCATCGGTGATGCCAAGGCTCCCGTGCTCGTTCAGGAATGGTTCTCCCTGACCTGCACCCACTGCGCCCATTTTGCGACGGACATCTTCCCCCAGGTCAAGGAACAGTTCATCGATACCGGGAAGATCCGTTATCAGTTCCACGATTTCCCACTGGATCAGGTTGCCATGATTGCTGCCATGGTGGCACGCTCCCTGCCTGAAGAACGTTACCTACCCTTCATCAGCTCCCTCTTCTCCCGCCAGATGCAGTGGGCCTTCTCTGGTGGAGACCCGGTTGCCCACCTCAAGCAGGAGGCTGCCCTGGCCGGAATTGCCCCGGATGAATTCGACAGGATCAGCAAGGACATGACCTTCGGGCAGGAACTGTATCAGCTGACCCAGCAGGACGGACAGACCTACGACATCAAGGGAACACCCTACTTCCGCTTCAACAGCACACCATTCGCTCAGGACCCTGAGACCGTGGAGAAATTTGCCGAGCTCGTCAGCAAGGCCTGATCCCCTCTTCCGCTTTCCTCCATCGCCACAGTCCACACGGGGTTCAATGACACAGCACAAGGCGATCACGACCCGCCTCGATATTGTCGGCTTCAAAAGCTTTGCTGATGAGGTCCATCTGGACATCCTGCCGGGCCTGACCGGCATTGTCGGCCCCAATGGCTGCGGCAAATCCAACATTGTCGAGGCCCTGCGCTGGACGATGGGGGAAAGCTCCGCCCGTGCCCTACGTGGTGGAGAGAGCGATGACCTCATCTTTGCCGGGACAGGCAGCCGCCCGGCCCGCAATCTGGCCCGTGTCACCCTCCATCTTGGTGCGGCTGCCGGTCTTGCGCCGCCGCCCTTCCAGCAATCGGAAGAGCTGGAAGTCTCCCGTCAGGCAGAACGTGGTGCGGGCAGCACCTACCGCATCAACAATCGTGTCATGCGGGCCAAAGACGTACAGACCATCTTTGCGGACCTGTCCTCCGGTGCCCGCAGCTCATCCATCATCAGCCAGAACCGTGTCAGCCAGCTCATCGCTGCCAAACCGGAAGAGCGTCGCCTCCTGCTGGAGGAAGCCGCCGGAATCACCGGCCTGCATGTCCGCCGCCGGGACGCTGAGCTGAAACTGCGTCAGGCTGAAAGCAATCTGGAACGGGCCGAAGAGCATCGCAGAACGCTGGACCAGCAGCTCAGCAGCCTCTCCACCCAGTCCGAACAGGCCCGACGCTACCGGCAGGCATCAGAGGATATACGCCAGCATGAACGGTCTCTGCTCATCCTTCAACATGCCAGAGCCGAAGAGCTCGTCCAGAGCCGCCGGGCTGCTCTGGAAAAAGCCAAAGAAGCCCTGGCCAGAAATGAGCAGGCTCTTCTGGATGCCAAAAAGCATGTCGAACTACAGGCAGAAAAACGCCAGCAGGAAAGCGAAGCTCTGGCCACGCTCCGCCAGCGGCTGGAGCAGTACCGCATCCATGTCGGCGTAGCAGAAGCTGCCCTCCAGCACCTGCAGCAGGCCTCGGCCGACCATGCCAGACAGCGGGCCCAGCTGGAAGATGATCTGGCCCGACAGAAAAAAGAGCTGAGCCAGCTGGAAGAACAGCAGGCTCAGACCCGGCTGGCACTGGAACAGATCATGGACCAGCAACGGGCCACCGCCACGAAGCTCCCTGCGCTGGAAGAGACGATCACGGCCCTGCAACAGACAGAAACCACCCAGCGGGCCGACCATGCTGCGCTGTCATCCCGTTATCAGGATGGAACACTCCAGCATGAACGGCTCCAGAGCCGCCAGCAGGAGCTGGCACGTCAGATTGCTGATGACAGGGAAAACCTCAACCATCTGGAAATCGAACTTCAGGCCATCGAACAGGACTGCACCCGGGAAGCAATTGCTGATCAGCTGCGCCAGCAGGTCTCCGCCAGCATGGAGGAAGCCAGCAGCTGCGAACGCAGCGCCCGGGAAGCCGAAGCTCATTTTCAGGAACAGAGACTTCTCACCGACCGCACACAGCGTGATCTGCATGAAGCCAGAACCCGGCTTGAACAGCTGCAACAGCGTGAAAAAGAACTGACCCAGGCAGTGACCAGGCAGCAGTCCCGTCTGGAAACGGAACGAACCCAGAAGCAGGAAATCAGACACGGCCTGCTTGACAGGACCGCAGAAGAGCGGTTTCAGGCAGCCTGTCAGACCACACGGACACTGGCAGAACAGACCGCCCTTGCTGAAAAAGGTCTGATACAGACGCGTGAACAGGCAGAGCAGCTCTGGCTCAGCGAGCAGGCTGCGCTGGAAAAATGCCAGCAGCGCCGCGAATTTCTGCAACAGGACGTCAAACGCCTGACCGAACAGCTGGCAGACCAGCAGGCACGCTCCACAGCAGCGCAGGCCGCTCTGAAGGACGCCCTTGACCGTGCGATCAGCATCGAAGAGCTCGATGGCGCACGGACCCGTCTCAACATGCTGGCAAAGCAGATCAACTCCCGCCTCGAAGCCATCACCCAGACCGAAGAACAGCACAATGCTCTTCTGGAACAGGAAAAAGAGGCACGGCAGGCCCTGCAACAGATCGAAACGGACCGGCTGCGTTACCAGAGCGAGCATGAAGGGCTGCAAAGCACCCTGCAAGGCAGTCTCCTCGCCATCCCCCATCCCGTACTGGAACAGCTGGAAATCCCGGACGCCCTCATCAGGGCCGTTGCAAGCGCCCTGACAGATGGGCTGGAAGCGTCTCTCCCCCCTGAGGGAGAACCCCTGACTGATACGCCACGGCAATGGCGCCCTCTGCCCCCGCTTGGGAAACAGACACCCGCAGTCAAGGCACTGGCGGCCCTGCCCAGTCTGGCATCCCTTATCAATATACCGGCTCCACTTGAGCGGGCTTTCCGGGCCATTTTCCTGCTGGAAAAGACTGAAGACGGCCCTGCCCTCCACCACTATCTTCAGCCTGGTCAGGCCCTCGTCACAAAAGAAGGGGGCCTCTGGCGCTGGGATGGTTTCATCCGCCAGCCCAACACGCCCACGGCAGAAATGGTACGCCTCCAGCAGGCACAGGCCCTCAAGAAGACCGCTGCCACCATTCAGACACTCGACCAGCAGCACGCTGTCCAGAAAGCTGCCGCCGACACACTGCACACACAGTGTGAAACACTGGCACAGGCACTGGCAGAACAGCGCCAGTCTGCCCAAAACGAACGTGACGAACAGGCACAGCAGAAGCACCAGCTGGAAGGGCTTACGGAACGCCATGCCTTCCAGCAGGAGCAGATCTCCCTTCTCCAACAGGAAGCCTCCGGCCATGAGGCACAGCAGAACCGGACAAAGTCACAGCTTGCTGCGGTACAGTCAGAGCTGAAGGCCCTTCCCGTTTCAGACAAGGCCGTCTCCGACGCTGCGGCAGTACTCCAGACCATCCGGGATGAAGAACAGTCAGCCCGACTGGCCTCTGAAGAGGCCCGCTCCCAACACCAGAAAGCTGAAAACGAGCGACAACAGGCCCTGTTCAGGAACGATGCCCTGAAGAAACAGCTCGCTGAACGGACACAGACCATCGACCAGCTGGAGCAGGACATCAGGGAGCTGAGCGGACAGAAACAGACCGTACTGGACACACAGGCAAAGATCGACCTTCCAGCTCTTCAGTCGGCTCTGAAAACAGCAGAAGACGCACTCCATCATGCCCGACAGGCCGCAGCAGAGGCCATACAAAAGGCCGAAACAGTCCGCAAAGAGGCCACACGACAGGAACAGGCCCTTCAGGAGCGAAGCCGCCTTCTGGCTGGCCTGCAAGCCCGGCGGGAAAGCCTCCAGCAGCAGATCCTGACCCTGAAGACCACTCTGGAAAAACGCCTGACTGATGAGGCAGCCTGCCAGAAAAATCAGTCCGATCTGCCGGACATCGCCATTCTGAAAGAAGAACTCGACCGGACGAAGGCCGGGCTGACCAGCACCACGGATGCCCTTCAGCAGCACCGGGCAGACCATAACACCCTGTCGCAGACTCTTTCCCTGCTAAAAGAACGACACGGGCATCTGCTGACGGACAGCCAGAAACAGGCCGACCGGCATGCCCAGCTCCAGACCCTCATCAAGGACCTGACGGACCGCCACGCAGCCCTGATGACGGCCACCCCGAAGCAGGCGGAAGACTGCAGCCTTGCCCGCCATGAAGAGCAGCTCCAGCAGGATATGGAAACGCTCAGAACGCTGGAAGAAGAAGAGAAGGTCTTCACCAGCCACCTGGCCCAGACCGAAGCCACCCTGCATGACCAGCAGGCCCTGCTGGACCACCACAAGGATGGCAGCAGCCGCTACCGTGAAGACACCATCCGGCTTGGTGAACGGGCCGAACAGGCAGAAGAGGCTCTGGCTCTCCTGCGCCATGATTCCCCCCTGCCAGACAATGCCGAAGCCCCGGACACTGTTTCAGCCGATGCTGAACAGGCCCTGCGGCAGGCCCTGAAACGGGCCCTGAAGCGCCGTGATGATCTGGGCCCGGTCAATCTCTGTGCCGAAGACGAGTTCCAGACAGCCCAGAAAGAATCCGAACGAATCGCCCGGGAGCATCAGGACCTCTCAACCGCCATTGCCCGCCTGCGTGGCGGGGTCGGGGCGATCAACCGGGAAGGCCGACAGCGCCTCATGGCCGTCTTTGCGGACATCAATGAGCATTTCCAGAAGCTCTTCACCCGCATGTTTGGTGGAGGCAAGGCACATCTCCAGATGGTTGGCAGCGACGATCCGCTGGAGGCCGGGCTGGAAATATTTGCCCAGCCCCCCGGAAAGAAACTCTCAACCCTGTCTCTTCTCTCCGGCGGAGAACAGGCTCTCACAGCCCTCTCGCTCATTTTTGCAGCCTTTCACTGCACGCCAGCTCCCATCTGCGTTCTGGATGAGGTTGATGCCCCCCTTGATGATGCCAATGTGGAGCGCTTCTGCACGCTCATCCGTGACATCACCAAAGAAACGGGCACCCGTTTTCTGGTCATCACCCATCACCAGCTGACCATGGCCCATATGGACCGTCTCTATGGGATCACCATGCAGGAACGGGGCGTTAGCCGCCTGCTCTCTGTCAATCTGGATGAAAGCATCCGCATGGTAAATGGTTGACCTTCTCCCATTATCATCAGACAATTAGTGCCCTTTAAGGCAACTGGAGGCTGAGTTTACAAAACCGTGAGCGATCGACCTATCTTTTCAGAACCACGGCTTGACGAATCGGTTTTATCCCGCATTCGCGAGCATGGTCTTCGCATTGTGGGAGACGTGCACGGTGATCTCAACGCTTTCCGCCATGCCATAGCCACAAAACGCTTCATCATCCAGCTGGGAGATCTCGTCGATCACGGGCCGGACAGTGCTGGCGTGCTGGAAACCATGCTGGACCTGCTGGAGACGCACAGGGGCATGTTCGTTCTCGGCAATCACGACCGCAAGTTGGGCCGAGCGTTGGAGGGGCGGCGGCTGCGCCGTGACCTCCCGCTGGAAACCACCCTGAAACAGATTCAGACCTCCACAGCCGAAGACCTCGCTAACCGTTCCCTCAAAGCCGTCGCTCAGGCACCGGCATGGCAGAGGCTGGGCAACATGCTCTTCGTTCATGGTGGGTTCCACACGGCCATGCTCTCCGGCCCCCCGCCACAGACAGGGCTTGCCGACATGTCCGCCCCTCTTTCACGGGCACTCTTCGGAGAAACGACAAGCCGCCTCCAGCCGGACGGGTATCCAGAACGACGCCTGAGCTGGATCAACCGTATTCCAGAAGGTATAACCGTTTATGTCGGGCATGACAGACGGTCCCTTGATGGCCGCCCACTGCACCGGACTGGCCGGCTGGGAGGAAAAGCCATCTTCATGGATCTCGGCGCCGGCAAAGGCGGCCATCTCGCATGGATTGACCTCAATGACCTCTAAAAATGACACATTGCCTGATCCAACCCGTCAGCTGACCGCTCTCCGCCAGCGTATCGACAATATCGATGCTGCCCTCATCTATATGCTGGCAGAACGTTTCCGCTGCACAGCCGATGTGGGGGCTCTGAAAGCCTCCTCCCACCTCCCTGCCTGCGACCCGGCCCGGGAGAAAGAGCAGCTGGCCCGCCTGCATGCTCTGGCCCAGGATGCCGGATTGGACATTGACTTCACAAAAAAGTTCTTTGCCTTTCTTGTTGGGGAGGTCATTGCCAATCATAAAGCTATTGCTGCACAGTTTCAGGATACGCCACAAAATCCCGTCCTGAATAAAGAATAGATTGATCCATTTTACCTATCATAAATATAAATTAACTTTATTTATCTATTTTTCTCCCATCCTGGATGGCCTCATAGTTACGACATGGTTTCTGCTAGACTGGAGATAATGTCGTGTCACCATCATCATCCTCCAGACCGAAGCAAGGATTGGCAAGCCTGGCGACTTACGCACTGGCGCTTCTGATCCTGCTTTTCGGCCTTTATTTTGTCATTTTCGGCTCATGGCTCATTCTGCTGGGTGGGTCCTGGTATTACACCCCCTGCGGACTCCTTCTCTGCATTTCCGGCATCTATCTCTTCCGCCAGAGCCCCACGGGAGCATGGAGCTATCTTCTCGCTTGGGCCCTGACAATTCCCTGGACGATCTATGAGGTCGGTTTCAATTTCTGGGGATGGTTGCCGCGCCTCTTCGGGCCCACCCTGCTGGCGGTTGCCGTTGTTGCCTGCCTGCCTCACCTTCTCCGCAACCAGAAGGAACACTACAATGCGTAACCAGTCTTACCTTCTCGGTATCCTTCTGGGTGGCACCATCCTTGGCACCTCGCTCCCGGTCCATGTGGCCCATGCCCAGATTCCTCCCTCGCTGGAAACCCCCGGCCCGGACAATGACAGCGAAGCGCAGACGAGCTCCAGCATCTACCACGACCCTGAGCCGGGTACCCCCCAGCCAACAGGCGTCAATGCCGCCAACCTGCCGGATATTGATGAGCTCCCCATCGACCAGCTCCCCCAGGCCGTCCCTCAGGAGAGTGCCAATCCCAAAGCTGAGGACTGGCCTGCCTATGGACGTGATGACCAGGCGACACGCTATTCCCCGCTGACACAGATCACGCCGGAAAATGTCAGCAGACTGCAACGGGCGTTCATCTACCATACCGGCAGCCTCCCTCCCAAAGGGAAGGCCAACAAGTGGGCTGCAGAAACCACGCCGATCAAGGTGGGTGATTCCCTGTATCTCTGCTCCGCCACGAATGACATGATGCGTGTCGATGCCGCTACGGGGCAGGAGAAATGGCACTTCCATGCCCATGAAAGCTACGATGCCATTCCCTATACGGCGGCCTGCAAATCCGTCACCTACTACACATCATCCACCGCAGCGGATGGGCAGCCCTGCCATAACCGCATCATTGAATCGACACTGGACAACAGGCTGATTGCTGTTGATGCCGAAGATGGCAAGCTCTGCGAGACTTTTGGCCATGGCGGGCAGGTCAATCTCATGCAGGGCATGGGCTGGTCCGTCCCCGGTTTCGTGGCCATGACAACAGCTCCGCCCATCGTCAATGGCGTGATCGTCGTCAATCATGAAGTGCTTGATGGCCAGCGCCGCTGGGCACCATCAGGCGTCATCCGGGGATATGATGCCGAAAGTGGGAAGTTCCTCTGGGCTTGGGATGTCAATAATCCGGACAACCACCACCAGCCGGACAAGGACCATTATTACAGCCGTGGAACACCCAATTCCTGGGCGGCCATGACGGGCGACAATGCCCTGGGGCTGGTCTATGTGCCCACAGGCAACTCTGCGGTTGACTATTACAGCGCCATGCGCAGCGATGCGGAAAACAAGGTGTCATCCGCCGTAGTGGCGCTTGATGTCCGCACGGGCGAACCCCGGTGGGTCTTCCAGACCGTCCACAAGGATGTCTGGGATTACGACATTGGTTCCCAGGCAACGCTGTTCGACTATCATGCCGATGACGGAAGCATCATCCCGGCCCTCATCATGCCTACAAAACGGGGCCAGACCTTCATCCTCGACCGTCGGACAGGCAAGCCGCTGCCAGACTTCCCCGTCGTGGAAAAACCGGCTCCCAGCCCGGGCTTCGTCCAGGGTGATCCACGGGCTCCAACGCAGCCGTGGTCTGTCGGGGTTCCCCGTCTTGGCTTCCCGGAGCTGACAGAAGCCGCCACATGGGGCATCTCACCACTGGACCAGCTGGCCTGCCGCATCAAATTCCGTCGGGCCCATTATGTCGGCGAGTTCACACCGCCTACCATCAAGCAGCCGTGGCTGGAATACCCCGGCTATAATGGGGGCAGTGACTGGGGCAGCATCTCCTATAACCCGCAGACGGGCATCCTGCTGGCCAACTGGAGCAGCCTGCCCATGTATGACCAGCTCGTCAGCCGCAAGAAAGCTGACAAAATGGGGCTGATTCCCATTGATTCACCCCAGTTCAAAGCTGGCGCTGGTGGGGCTGAAGGTAACGGGGCACAGGCGCAGACTCCCTATGGAATTGTCGTCACCCCGTACTGGAACAGCTTCACCCAGATGATGTGCAATGTGCCGCCCTATGGGATGGTCACCGCCATTGACCTCAAAGCGCACAAGGTCCTGTGGCAGAAGCCGCTTGGTTCGGCCCGTGCCAATGGCCCGTGGGGCATCGCCTCGCACCTGCCGCTGACAATCGGTACGCCCAACAATGGCGGTCCTGTCATGACGGCTGGCGGTGTCGCCTTCATCGGAGCATCGACCGATAACCAGATCCACGCCATTGACCTCAAGACAGGCAAGACGCTCTGGACTGACGTGCTGCCCGGTGGGGGACAGGCCAACGCCATGACCTATGCCGTCAATGGTCGGCAATATGTCGCCATCATGGCCGGGGGGCACCACTTCATGCGCAGCCCGGTGTCTGATGCGCTGGTTGTCTATGCTCTGCCAGAGGCAGACAGCAAGTAACCCCGGGATCGTGCCGGTTGCATGAAAAAATCATGTAACCGGCATGTCCAGTGTATCAACCTGAGTTCCCTGACCAAATATATGGGTTGATCTTGTCAATCCGTTTTTATCCGAAGCGTGTATCCCCATGGTTTCCTGATATTTTCTGGTCAACTGGAGATGGAACTGTGTCTTTTCTCTCTTATCCCAATGAAAAACCCAAAGGCGCAGATATAGCCATCTGGGCATTTGCCCTGCTGATTCTGCTTTTCGGGCTTTATTTCGTCATTTTCGGCTCATGGCTCATTCTGCTGGGTGGGTCCTGGTATTACACCCTCTGCGGACTGCTCCTCTGCCTCTCAGGCATCTATCTTTTCCGCCAGAGCCCTGTGGGTGCTTGGACCTATCTTCTCGCCTGGGCCCTGACAATTCCCTGGACGATCTACGAGGTCGGTTTCAATTTCTGGGGATGGCTGCCGCGCCTCTTCGGGCCCACCCTGCTGGCCATCGTGGTCGCTGCTTTTCTTCCCCGTCTCCTCCGCAACCAGAAAGTCACTCCCGATGCGTAATCAAGTCCGTCTTCTTGGTCTCCTTCTGGGAGGTACCATCCTCGGCACATCACTATCCGCCGTAAAAGCCCAGGAGGCCGCCTCCCCCAGCACGTCTCACGAGACGGCACCTGCGGAGGAAACGGTTTCCACCATCTATCATCCCCCTGCTCCCAACACACCCCAGGCCACAGGCGTCAATGCCGCCAACCTGCCGGATATTGATGAGCTCCCCATCGACCAGCTCCCCCAGGCCGTCCCTCAGGAGAGTGCCAATCCCAAAGCTGAGGACTGGCCTGCCTATGGGCGGGACGACCGGGCCACACGCTATTCCCCGCTGACCCAGATCACACCGGAGAATGTCAGCAGGCTGCAACGGGCGTTCGTCTACCATACCGGAGTCCTGCAACCAAAAGGCAAACTGAATCGACTGGCGCCGGAAACGGCCCCCATCAAGGTGGGTGATTCCCTGTATCTCTGCTCCGCCACGAATGACATGATGCGTGTCGATGCCGCTACGGGGCAGGAAAAATGGCACTTCCATGCCCATGAAAGCTACGATGCCATTCCCTTCACCTCTGCCTGCAAATCCGTCACCTATTACACGTCATCCACCGCAGCGGATGGGCAGACCTGCCATAACCGCATCATTGAGGCCACGCTGGACAACCGGATGATCGCCGTTGATGCCGAAGACGGCAAACCGTGCGAGGCCTTTGGCCATGGCGGGCAGGTCAATCTCATGCAGGGCATGGGCTGGTCCGTGCCCCGTTTTGTTGGGGTGACCAGTCCGGTTCCCATCATCAATGGCGTGATCGTGGTCAATCATGAAGTGCTGGACGGTCAGCGCCGCTGGGCACCATCAGGCGTCATCCGGGGATATGATGCCGAAAGTGGGAAGTTCCTCTGGGCTTGGGATGTCAATAATCCGGACAACCACCACCAGCCGGACAAGGACCATTATTACAGCCGTGGAACACCCAATTCATGGACGGCCATGACGGGCGACAATGCCCTGGGGCTGGTCTATGTCCCCATGGGCAATTCCTCGGCTGACTATTACAGCGCCATGCGCAGCGATGCGGAAAACAAGGTGTCATCCGCCGTAGTGGCGCTTGATGTCCGCACGGGTGAACCCCGGTGGGTCTTCCAGACCGTCCACAAGGATGTCTGGGATTACGACATTGGTTCCCAGGCAACGCTGTTCGACTATCATGCCGATGACGGAAGCATCATCCCGGCCCTCATCATGCCTACAAAACGGGGCCAGACCTTCATCCTCGACCGTCGGACAGGCAAGCCGCTGCCAGACTTCCCCGTCGTGGAAAAACCGGCCCCCGCCGGTGTCATGAAGGATGATCCCCGTACGCCGACGCAGCCATGGTCTGTCGGGGTTCCCCGCCTCGGTTTTCCAGACCTGAAGGAATCGGACATGTGGGGCGTCTCGCCGCTGGACCAGCTGGCCTGCCGCATCAAGTTCCGTCGGGCCAGTTATGTTGGCGAGTTCACACCCCCTTCCCTCAAAAAGCCATGGATTGAATCCCCCGGCTATAATGGGGGCAGTGACTGGGGCAGCATCTCCTATAACCCGCAGACGGGCATCATGCTGGCCAACTGGAACAATGTTCCCATGTACAACCAGCTTGTGAACCGCAAAACGGCGGACCAGCTGCGACTGATCCCTGTGGATGTTCCCGAATACACGCCACGCCATGGCATGACAGCCGGCAATGCCGCCCAGGCTGAGACGCCGTATGGCACTCTGGTTGGTCCCTTCTGGAACGAATTCACGAGGGTAATGTGCAACGCACCTCCCTACGGCATGCTCACCGCCATTGATCTCAAGGCACACAAGGTTCTGTGGCAGCGGCCCTTCGGCTCGGCCCGTGCCAATGGTCCATGGGGGCTGCCGACAGGTCTGCCCATCGAAATCGGCACGCCAAACAATGGCGGGTCTGTCATGACGGCTGGCGGTGTGGCCTTCATCGGGGCGTCAACCGACAACCAGATTCACGCCGTCGACCTCAAGACAGGCAAGACACTCTGGACGGACGTGCTGCCCGGTGGAGGACAGGCCAACGCCATGACCTATGCCGTCAATGGTCGGCAATATGTCGCCATCATGGCCGGGGGGCACCACCTCATGGGGACACCTGTTTCAGATCAGCTGGTTGTCTATACTCTGCCAGAGCAGGCAACAAAATGATCTGCTCCCTCTGGCTGTCTGCTTCTCCGGACAGCCAGAGGGCCTGAGAGATTTGATCAAAACTGAAAATATCAAAAAAGCGGAGAGCCATCCGGCACCCCGCTTCATCATGTGTCTCTGGCCCAAAGAGCGAAGGACAGCATCAGGCCATGTTGTGGCTTCAATGTGGCCTGGTTGGAGGGCAGTTACAACCACGCGTAGGCGCAGCCGAACGCCGGACGATGTGATGATCTATCCACTCCGAGACGAGCAGCCGGGCTTCTGGCAGGGACGATTCTGGATGATGGATGCGATACAGGGTTGTGCAGGCAGCAAAAATACTCATCTCGCTTTGCCCCATATCATGCAGCTCCTGATAAGCTGTAATTACGGCGCGTTCGCATTTGCGACCAATGTGCCCGGTGTCGATTTTCATATCCCATAACCCCTACGATACCCTGTTGTCCCCAGGAAAAACCTCCATCAGGAAAGGCGGGCCACTATCATCAGCCCTACCAATAACAGAATAAAGCGTCACCAATAAGAGAATGGGCAAAAAAGACATCTTTGCCCTACCCCTCCTTCCTTCTAACGGGTAGATGTCTCCAAAGGAACCATTTTTCGAGATTACGGAGAGAATAATGCCTGCATCTGGCACAGCATCAAATCTGGGCATCCGCCCCACACAGTGGGACCGTGATGCTGCGCTGACAACGGCGCGCATTCTTCTGGAAATCAAAGCCATCAACTTCCGGCCCAGCGAGCCTTACACGCTGACATCCGGCTGGAAATCCCCCGTCTATATCGACTGCCGCAAGATCATCTTCTTCCCCCGCGCCCGCAAGAAACTGATGGAACTGGCCGTTGAAAAAATTGGCCGCCACATCGGCTATGAAAGCATTGATGCTGTCGTGGGCGGTGAGACGGCAGGTATTCCCTTCTCCGCCTGGATTGCTGACCGGCTGATGACACCAATGGCCTATGTGCGCAAGAAGCCTAAAGGCTTTGGCCGCAATGCACAGATTGAAGGTGACGTGCCAGAGGGCATGCGCACCCTGCTGGTAGAGGACCTGACAACAGACGGCGCCTCCAAGATCCGTTTTGCCAATGCCCTGCGTGAAGCAGGTGCCATCGTGGATCACACCTTTGTCGTCTTCTTTTACGGCGTCTTCCCCGGCGCCCAGAAAACCCTTCAGGACATGGGCATCAGCCTGCATGCACTCTGCACCTGGTGGGATGTACTGGAAGCCTGCGCCGATGGTCAGTATTTCTCTGCCGAAGACAGCGCAGAAGTTCGCCGCTTCCTTGAGGACCCATGCAGCTGGTCCAAAGCCCATGGCGGTGTCGGCAGCGCAGAAGAAGCACTTGCCTTCAAACGGGGCTGACCGTTTCACACCCAGCCTGAAAAGGACGATGAAAAGAGGGCAACCTTTCTCTCCTTTTCAGGCCCCACCATCACGTCTCAGCGGATACGCCCATGCCTGCACCATCCTCTCCCCGCATTCTGGTCTTTGATTCAGGCATCGGCGGGCTGGGTGTTGTTCAGGCGCTGCGCAGTCTGGCCCCTTCCCTGACAATAGACTACCTCGCCGATACGGCCCTGTTTCCCTATGGGGAACAGCCGGATGATATCCTGCGGGAGCGCATTGCCGACCTCGTCTGCAAGGCTTGCGATACACTGGAACCGGCTCTGGCCATCATTGCCTGCAACACGGCCAGCACCTTGGCACTGCCCATATTACGGGAGCGGCTCGATCTGCCTGTCGTAGGCTGTGTCCCGCCCATCCGCTGGGCCGGACGGGTCTCTGCCAGCCGCACCATCGGTCTGCTGGCTACAAGCGCCACGGCACGACGCCCCTATCTCAAACAGCTTCATGACGAATTTGCTGCCGATTGCCGACTGCTCATACATGGCTCCCGCCATCTGGCCAATCTGGCCGAGCGGGCTTTTCGGGGCGAGCAGCTGGATCCGGCTGAAGTGCAGCAGGAACTCGCATGCCTCTTTCAGCAGCCCGGTGGAAATGACATTGACGCTGTTGGGCTGGGCTGCACGCACTATACGTTTCTGCTACCTTACTTCCAGCGCCTCGGCCCTGCGGGCATCATGTGGCTGGACCCCGCCCCCGCCGTCGCCCAGCAGGCCCTCCGGCGGTTATGTGATGTAACGGAAGCCTCGCTTCCCGCCAGCCCGTCCAGCCCGACGGACCGCTTCTTCCTGACAGCTCATCCACAGAATGGAGAGGAGCTTGCCAGAAACATCGCCTGGCTGGGATTCGCCAATGGCTGGGACGTTTTTTCTTAACGGGCCCGCTCGACCGTATAAAGCACCGTCTCACGCAACAGATTTTTCAACCCGCTCTCCGGGAAACAGGACAACGCCTCCACGGCCTGCGCCGCATAATCCCGGGCCTTTTCAATCGTCTTACGGATGGCATCCCTCCGGGCAATGATCTCCAGAGCATGAGGCAGATCAGCCTCTGTCTGCTCATTATCCTCGATCACACGTTTCCAGAACTGGCGTTCTTCCTCCGTACCCTGCTCATAAGCAGCCAGCACCGGGAGCGTGATCTTCCCTTCACGGAAATCATCCCCGACCGTCTTCCCCAGCACCTGCTGATCCGCTGCATAATCCAGCGCATCATCCACAAGCTGGAAGGCCATACCCAGGCTGGTTCCGTACTGCTCCAGCGCCAGCTCAGCCTCACGACCATGCCCGGCCACAACGGCGCCTACCCGACATGCCGCCGCAAACAGGGCCGCCGTCTTGCCATGGATGACCTCCAGATAACGCTCTATCGGGGTAGAAAGATCATTCTGGGTGGACATCTGGAGAACTTCACCTTCAGCAATCGTTGCCGAAGCAGCTGAAAGAATGGCCATGACCTCCAGCGATCCATCCGCCGTCATGAGCTGAAACGAGCGGGCAAACAGGAAGTCCCCCACCAGCACGGAAGCCTTGTTGCCAAAAAGGGCATTGGCAGAGGCCATGCCACGCCGCAGCGTGCTTTCATCCACCACATCATCATGCAGCAGCGTTGCTGTATGGATGAACTCCACACAGGCCGCCAGGCCGATATGGCGTGTTTCCCCCTCCTTCTCCCCATAACCACAAAGACGGGCAGAAGCGAGCGTCAGCAATGGACGCAGCCTCTTTCCACCAGCCGCCACGAGATGCGCTCCCAGCTGGGGAATCAACGGAACAGAGCTTTGCATCCTGTCAATGATGGCCTGATTGCAGGCTGTCATGTCATCGGCCAGATAGGCGGAAAGGGCCTTCAGGGCATCTTCCCCTTTGACCTCTCTACCCGCAGCCTCACCGCCAGATACAGTGTTGGGCTCTGATGAGGAAGAAACCAAAACGCACAACTCCAGTTCTCCCTGCTCCAGCACGCTGGAGCAGACAGTCTCGGGCGGCTGCCTTTCCTCCGGGATACGCCTTTTCAGAACGTATGGCCGGGCAGAACGCAGCCCATACCCCTATTAGAAAATACTTCCGTCCATATGAGCAGCAAAGCAGGCCCGGTCAAGACAGCCCTGTCATAAACCATTCAGATAACGGGTAATTTCCCTGCTTTCCTCTCAGGAGAACACACCACTTTCGAAGGCATCTTCCCATGTCCCCTGCGTGGAAGCACGGGAATATTCAGTCGCACGATTCTCGAAGAAATTCGTATGTTCCACCGCATTGAGCATGTCATCCACCCATGGCAGCGGATTTTCCTCGATGCCATAGATCGGGTCCAGACCAAGCTGGATTAGCCGGCGATCAGCAATGAAGCGGATGTAGCGCTCCACCTGCCCGGCAGACAGGCCCTCCACAGGCCCCATTTCGAAGGCCAGTTCGATGAAGGCATCCTCGTGGGCGACTGTCTGACGGCAGATTTCCACCAGTTCAGCCCGGAATTCTTCCGTCCAGAGTTCCGGATTTTCCCGAATGAAGGTGCGGAAAAGCCGGATCATGGAGAGGCAGTGCAGCGTTTCATCACGCACGGACCATGAAACGATCTGTCCCATCCCCTTCAGCTTGTTGAAGCGGGGGAAATTCAGCAGGATGGCAAAAGACGCAAACAGCTGGAGACCCTCCATGAAGGCTCCGAAGGCTGCCATCGTCTTGGCAACATCCCGCTTGCTGTTGATGTTGAAGGACTGCATGAAATCATACTTGTCCTTCATTTCCTTGTATTTCAGGAAGGCGGAATACTCCGTCTCCGGCATCCCGATCGTATCCAGCAGGTGGGAATAGGCCGCAATATGGATGGTCTCGATGTTCGAGAAACAGGAGAGCATCATCAGGACTTCGGTCGGCTTGAAAACCTGACTGTAATACTTCATGTAGGCGGAGTTCACTTCCACGTCCGCCTGCGTGAAAAAGCGGAAAATCTGCGTGACGAGATTCTGCTCGGCCTCTGAAAGTTTACGGTGCCAGTCCTTCACATCCTCGGCCAGCGGAACTTCCTCCGGCAGCCAGTGCAGACGCTGCTGGGTCAACCAGGCATCATAGGCCCAAGGGTAGCGGAATGGCTTGTAAACCGGGTTTTCAACCAGAAGATTGGCCTGCTCGGCCGCTTCCGGGGCCGGCGGCAATGGAGTGCCATCTGTCATCTCGCGAAACCTTTTTCCCTTGAGACACAGCCCTTCCAGGCTGAATCCCTCCAATATCCAGAGATGAGGCCATGCCGGGCAGGCCCCACCTCACACCCTCCGCCTTACTGGCAGGAGAGACATTCCTCATAACTCCCGGCACCACTCTCCGCATGGCGTGGCGTAGCCTGCGGAAGATGATCGTCATCCCCCTCCATGATATCACGCTTCACGGCAACATTGGACACCGTATCGGCCCTCTGGATGGAAAGGGAACGGCAATAATACAGCGATTTGACGCCCTTCTTCCATGCCTCGTAATGGATGCGGACAAGGTCACGCTTGTGCACATCCGCCGGCAGGAACAGATTGACCGACTGCGACTGGCAGATGAACGGAGCACGGTCGGCAGCATGCTCAATCACCCAGCGCTGGTCAATCTCGAAGGCCGTTCTGAAAACATCTTTCTCATCCTGTGTCAGGAAATCGAGATGCTGTACGGACCCCTTGCTCAATGTGATGGAAGACCAGACCTCATCCGTATCCCGCCCATACTTCTGGAGCAGCTTCGCCAGATGGCGGTTCCGCACCGTGAAGGAGCCGGACAGTGTCTTCTGGAGAAACACGTTGGCACTGATGGGATCAATCCCCGGGCTGGCATTGCCCGCAATGATGGAAATGGACGCTGTCGGCGCCACGGCCATCCTGTTGGAGAACCGTTCCTGAAAACCATATTCTTCAGCATCCGGACACGGGCCCCGTGTCTTTGCCAGCTCGCGGGATGCCTCAGCCGTCTGCTTCGAGATATGCTCAAAGAACTTCTTGTTCCACACCTTCGCCATGACACTACCAAAGGGCACCATCCTGGACTGAAGGAAGGAATGGAAACCCATCACACCCAACCCGACCGACCGCTCCCGCATGGCGGCATAACGGGCATGGGCCATGTCATCCGGCGCATTGTCGATGAAGTCCTGCAGCACATTGTCGAGGAACAGCATCACATCCTTGATGAAGTGCGGGTCATCTTTCCATTCATCCCAATATTCCAGATTCAGGGATGAAAGACAGCAGACAGCCGTACGGGTCTTGCCATGATGGTCAATCCCCGTCGGCAGGGTGATCTCGGCACAGAGGTTGGAGGTCTTCACCTCCAGCCCTGCCAGCCTGTGATGTTCTGGCCGGGCACGGTTCACCGTGTCCGAAAACACGATGTAGGGCTCGCCCTGTTCCATGCGTGCTGTCAGAAGGCGTATCCACAGGCCACGGGCCGACACCTTGCGAATGACGCTATGATCCTTGGGGGAAACGAGTGGCCATTCCTCATCACCCGCCACGGCCCGCATGAAATCGTCCGTCAGCAGCACACCATGATGCAGATTGAGGGCCTTGCGGTTGGGATCACCACCAGTGGGACGGCGCATCTCGATGAATTCTTCAATCTCGGGATGCCAGATAGGCAGATAAACTGCAGCGGAACCACGCCGCAGGCTGCCCTGGCTGATGGCGAGCGTCAGGCTGTCCATCACCCGAATGAAGGGAATCACACCGGATGTTTTACCATTCCGGCCGATATTCTCCCCGATAGACCGCAGATTGCCCCAATAGGAACCAATCCCCCCTCCTTTGGCAGCCAGCCAGACATTCTCATTCCAGAGCCCGACAATCCCCTCGAGACTGTCCTCCGATTCATTGAGAAAACAGGAAATCGGAAGACCACGATTCGTCCCGCCGTTGGAAAGAACAGGTGTGGCTGGCATGAACCAGTGCTGGGACATGTAATCGTAAATACGCTGTGCATGCCCCTCATCAGCTCCATACCGGGATGCCACGCGCGCAAACAGCCCCTGATATGTCTCACCTTCCAGCAGGTAGCGGTCATCCAGAGTGGCACGACCGAAGTCTGTCAGGCGCTCGTCACGTTCCGGCGTCGTCCGCACAGGCGGATGCCCCGGCAGCTGAACAACATTGGGGAAGAGCTCGGGTTCTTCTGTCCCACCCAACGGGTGAGCGAACGTCTGCGCATCATGCATGGTCATGAATCGAGCCCCTCATTTCGGCATCATTTTCGGCTTAAACAGTCCTCCCATCTCCCATGGATGAAGGGCATATTTCAAGGCTTGTTTTTCGTCAGGTTTTATGCATTTTCGCATATATAGGGTTAACCCGTTCACAATGAACACTATATATTGTAACGAGCTCTCACCCTTCCTGCTGAATAACAACAGTTTTCAGAGCCACCCACACTGGGCATGGTTACGCAGCAACTGGTCCGCCAGGATGCAGGCCATCATGGCCTCGGCCACCGGTACGGCCCGGATGCCGATGCAGGGGTCATGCCGCCCCTTTGTCCGGACATCCACCGCCTCACCATCCCGCGTGATGCTCGGTACGGGCAGCAATATGGAGCTGGTTGGTTTGATCGCCATGCGGGCCACGATAGGCTGCCCCGTGGAGATACCCCCCAGAATACCCCCGGCGTGATTGCTGAGAAATACAGGCTCCATCGGATTGTCAGAAGGACGGATGGGATCCGCATTTTCCTCGCCATGGAGGGCGGCAACCCCCATGCCATCACCAATCTCGACCGCTTTCACACCATTGATACCCATGAGGCCGCCAGCCAGTTCGGAGTCCAGCTTGCCATAAACAGGCGCCCCCAGCCCGGCAGGAACGCCTTCCGCCACGACCTCCAGCGTCGCACCGATGGAGGATCCGGACTTTCTCACCTCTTCCAGCTGCTCGCTCCACGCCGGAACGATTCCCGCATCTGGAGAGAAGAACGGATTCCGTTCCACCTCATCCCAATCCCAGCGTTCCCTGTCCACGGACTGCCCACCAATACCCGTAAGGGCGCCACGGATGAGCAGCTGCGGCCCGACAAGCTCCCGCAGGATGACCCGTGCCACGGCTCCCGCTGCGACACGCATGGCCGTCTCCCGTGCGGAAGACCGCCCGCCACCACGATAGTCACGGATGCCGTACTTCAGATCATAGGCAATATCTGCATGGCCAGGCCGATACTGCCGGGCAATCTCCCCATAATCCCGGGACCGCTGATCCGTATTCTCAATCATCAGGGAAATGGGGGTGCCCGTCGTCTGCCCCTCAAACACCCCGGAGAGAATCCGCACCTCATCCGGTTCACGCCGCTGCGTCGTATAACGGGACTGACCCGGCCGCCTCTTCTCCAGCCAGGGCTGAATGTCATCCTCCGACAGTTTCAGGCGTGGCGGACAGCCATCAATCACGCAGCCAATCGCTGGACCGTGGCTCTCTCCCCATGTCGTAACACGTAGCAGACGCCCAAAACTGTTTTCAGACATTATTCTTATTCCCCAGAGGAGAGGCTCATGTCGGGAGCTTCCGGGTTCTTCATGCCAATGATGTTGTAACCGCAATCCACGTGATGCACCTCACCCGTCACACCGCTGGAAAGATCTGACAGCAGATACAGGCCGGAACCACCGACATCCTTCAGGGACACATTGCGCTCCATCGGAGCATTGACCTGATTCCAGCGCAGGATGTAGCGGAAGTCCCCGATGCCATTGGCTGCCAGTGTCATGATCGGTCCGGCAGAAATGCCGTTCACACGGATATCATCACGACCCAGATCCACCGCCATGTAACGGACGGAGGCTTCAAGTGCTGCCTTGGCAACACCCATCACATTATAATGCGGCATGACACGCTCTGCCCCCAGATAGGTCAGGGTCAGCAGGGAGCCACCGGCATTCATCATGGCCGCAGCCCGACGGGCCACTGCCGTGAAAGAGAAGCAGGAAATATCCAGCGCCTGAAGGAAAGCCTCACGGGGGGTATCCACATAGCGCCCGCGCAGATACTGCTTGTCAGCCCAGCCAATGGCATGAACGACAAAGTCGATCTTGCCCCAGGCCTTCTCGACCTCATCGAACGTGGCATTGATGGCAGCGTCATCACTCACATCACAGGGCAGGACCATGGTGGACCCCACACTTTCTGCCAGAGGACGTACACGCTTGCCCAGAGCCTCACCCTGATAGGTGAAGGCGATTTCAGCCCCCTGGTCCGCACAGGCCTTGGCAATGGCCCAGGCAATGGAGTTCTTGTTTGCCACACCCATGACAACACCACGCTTGCCAGCCATGAGTGTTCCCTTGGCTGTTTCCTGCTGCGTGTGCGCTTCCGTTTCTGACATGGTCAGCCCCCTTGAGGATAATCTTGGATATATAATAAGTGGGTCATCTCGTCGCACAAGGCTGGCCACTCGGCAAGGCCCTCCCGTCACGAGGAAAACGTTTTTACGCTTCCCTCTGCGTTGTGCTGGGGAGATGATGCGAAAATGCACCACCCGTGCCGCATGGAACACGCAATGGGCCGTTACCCTTCCTTCACGCCTCTGGCCGCCCCCCTTCTCACAATATGGTCGCTGATCGGCCATGCCGCCATGCCATGGCTCCGCCGTCATGCCCGCAAAAGGCTGCAGCAGGGCAGGGAAAACAGAACCCGCCTGCCAGAACGTTTCGCCCGGGCAGGAATGCCCCGCCCCTCCCATGACGGACCGCTCCTTTGGGTTCATGCTGCCAGTGTGGGAGAAAGCCGGTGCATCCTGCCTGTTGTCAGTCAGCTTCTGGCAGACAGCCCAAAGCTGACCATCCTCATGACAACAGCCACCCTGACCGGTGGAGAAACGGTCGCCGCCCATCCGGCCAGTCATACGGGGCGGCTGATCCATCAGCTCATCCCCTATGATGCCCCGCATCTCCTTGAGCGTTTCATGGCATACTGGCAACCGATCGGGCTGGTTCTTACGGAAAGTGAACTCTGGCCGGGCCTGCTCTGCCTGAGCCGACAAAAAAAACTGCCTGTCATGCTGCTCAATGCACGTCTCTCGCCCCGTTCTGCCGCACGCTGGCGGTGGGCATCACCCCTGCTGCGCCACCTCCTGGAAGCCTGCCACTGGATCATGCCCCGAAGCATGGATGATGCGCAGGCTTTTGCCCGATTCGGAATCGGGCCACTCCTGCCCCCGGCGGATCTGAAAGAAGATTCGCCCCCTCTGCCCTTTGATGCATCCGAGGCTGTCACCCTGCGCAGGCAACTTGGGGAATGCTCCATTTTTGTGGCGGCTTCCACGCATCCGGGCGAAGAAGAGATCATCATTGCAGCCGCCCGGCAGGCCAAAAAAGAACGCCCTGACCTGCTCACCGTCATCATCCCCCGTCATCCTGAAAGAGGCAAAGAACTGGCCCAGACCCATCAGGCTCCCTGCCGTTCCAAGGGACAGGTTCCTGGAGGTGGGGATGATGTATGGATCATCGACACGCTGGGAGAAGTCGGCCTCTTCTTTCAGCTTGCCGAGCGGGTCTTCATCGGCAATTCCCTTGTCCCACCCGGAGGAGGCCACAACCCTCTGGAATCCCTCCATTTCCGCCGCCCTACGGCCATCGGTCCATACATGCAGAACTGGACAGCACTCTGCGCCCGTCATGCAGGCTCACTCCATCCTGTTGAGCATCAGGAGGCACTCGCACGCTGGCTGAAAGCCCGCCATCTTCCCAGCCCCAGGCCCCCTCAGCAGAATCAGGCAGGCAGGCAGGCAATTCGCCTTATTAAGGACACAATTTTGACTAAAAAGGCATTTTAATGAAACTGACGGCCCCTTCTTTCTGGCAGACCCCTGCCCCGACCATGCTTTCCAATCTTCTTTTGCCTTTCAGTAAAGTGACGGGGTTCGTCGCCAGGCAACGTCAGACCCAGCCTTCACTCAGGCTGCCCGTTCCTGTTCTATGCTGTGGAAACATCACCGTAGGCGGAACTGGCAAAACGCCCATGAGCCTCCATCTGCTCCAAAAGCTGATCCAGAGAGGACGGACTCCCCATGCCCTAACCCGTGGTCACGGTGGCCGGTCCAAAAAGACAGGACTGATCTCCCCCACACTGGACAGGGCCGTTGATGTCGGCGATGAAACCATCCTGCTGGCCCGCCTTGCCCCCACATGGCGAGGACCGGACCGCAGAGCCAATGCCCTGCGGGCCATCGAAGCAGGGGCAGACTGCCTGGTCATGGATGACGGTCTACAGGACCCTTCCCTCCACAAAGACCTCTCCCTGCTGGTCATTGACGGTCCGGCGGGGCTGGGCAACCAGCGCCTGCTTCCTGCCGGGCCATTGCGGGAATCACTTCCTGATCTCCTGCCCCGGCTACACGCCACTGTCATCCTCGGTGACGACCGCCAGCATATCGCCGGGCAGCTGCCTCCGTCCCTTCCTGTCCTGAAAGGAACCCTCTCCCCTGGCACCGCCATCCAGAAGCTGCGGGGCTATCAGCTCATTGCCTTTGCCGGGATCGGTCGCCCCCAGAAATTCTTCTCCACCCTTCAGGATGCAGGCCTTACCCTGTTGCGGACTCTCACATTCCCTGACCATCACATCTACTCGGCCCGTGAACTGAAGAAACTGGCCCAGCTGGCCCATATGCCAGAGACCGTTCTGGTCACGACGGAAAAAGATTTTGTAAAACTGCCCCCACTCTTCCAGAATTTCGTGGTTAGCCTTGATGTTGAACCCCGATGGAGCAACCCTAGGCTGATGGATGAACTTCTTGACCACTTTCTGGCAGAGTAACTGCCCCTCTCATGTCCCGGCCCCGCACCCATGAAACATTATCTTGAGGCATGGGGCCTGAAGGGGCTTCTCTGGTTTGCCAGCAAGCTGCCTGCGGGTCTTTCTTCCCGTTTGGGAGGAACCGTGGCGGCTCTTGTCGGGCCGTGCCTTCCCTCATCCCGCATTGCCGACATCAACCTGCACCGTGCCTTTCCCACGATGGACCGAAAGACACGCCGGAGGCTCGTCAGAGGCTGCTGGTGGAACATTGGCAGCACATTGGGAGAACTCCCCCACCTTCCTGACCTGCCGGAAGGGGCTGCTACAGGTCCCGGCTGGCGTGTCCTGAATGATGAACTCCTGCACCAGGCCCGCAAAAGCGGGCGCCCTGTCATTTTCTTTTCAGGCCATCTCGGCAACTGGGAACTCATGCCCCTGATTGTTGCCCGTTATGGCATGGCTTTTTCCCCTTTCTACCGTGCCCCCAACAACCCTCTGGTTGACCAGCTGCTCTGTCGGCTGCGACGCCACATTGTCGGCACACCCGTTTCATTCTTTCCCAAAGGGAAGCAGGGAGCACGGGATGCTGTCCGCCATCTCGCCAGAGGTGGATATCTTGGCGTGCTGGGGGACCAGAAAATGAACGATGGGATTGAGGTTTCCTTCTTCGGCCATCCTACCATGACAGCCCCGGCTGCTGCGGCCCTGGCCCTCAGATTCGATGCTCTGATCATTACAGGGCATGTCTGGCGGGAAGGCCCGGCCCGTCTGGTTCTGGAGGTGGGGTTCTGCCTTGACCCGAAAGATCATGCCAGCACAGCCCGTTCCCGCCATGACATGATTCGTCACCTGACCCAGCTCCTAAATGATGAGCTGGAACAATGGATTACAAAACGCCCGGAAAACTGGCTCTGGTTGCATCGGCGATGGGCAAAATCCTGTTACCGGAATAAGAAAAAGTAAATTTTACCTAGCCATGCGTCCGAAACATGGTAGGATTGCAAAATGAGAACAAGATCATAGCAGCCAAGCCTTCCTGTTCAGTTTTCAGATAGCGCGCTTCGGCACCATGGGTTGTTCTGATTGTGATGCAGCAGGGGTTTCCCTGTTCCCATGAAGGAGATGCTGACATGGCTCAGAAAGCATTCCGCGTGGCAGAACACGCCACGGCCCCCTCCTCCAGCGCCCGGGAACATGCGGGCGGTGTTGTCGTCCCGTTCCGCCAGAAGCTCCTTTCCCATCATCGCCACTACCTGGCCACATGGCTCATTGCCAGCGAGAAAATGGGCATTCTTGATGCCTCCATTGAATCATCTCCGGACCAGCAGACAGCCGATCCCAGCCTGGTGGTCATCTGGGTTCGGGAAAATGCCGACCCTGCCTACCTCATCAGCCTGCGTGGTCCCTACTGGGTTCTCACGGACTGCCTGAGAGACAACGAGCTTGGCCGTTACCGGACCTTCTCCGAAGCACTTCATACCATCCGTCCCGTTCTGCCCCTGCATGCATCAGCCTGACATGACGTCCTGCTGAAGCGATTTTTCGTTCTACAGAAAAAGCCCGTCTGACATGCAGACGGGCTTTTTCCCATGGAAGCAGGCAAAAAGCCAAAACCTGTCAGGGTGTTGAGGACGTGCCGCTCCCAGCACCCGCATGACGGGATGGCGACCAGACCGCCACATCAGGAGCGGCCGGTTTCTTCCCAGCCTGAGCCTGTGCCGGTACTGCTCCAGCTGTCTGCTTTGCAGGTGACCATACGGCCATATCAGCCGATGCCGAGGCAGTCCCCCGCCCCGGCACGGCCGGCCCTACGGAAAGAGATGATGGCGATGTCAGATCACGGGAGGCTGGGACGATCAGCTGGCTGCCCCCACCCGGAGCAATCTGATAGATGCCCAGCGCCCGAATCATCCGGCCATCCGGACGCAGATGGAAGAGACCATTCACGCCCAGATAGCCTTCACGCTGGGTCAGTGTTGCCACATTCAGCTTGTTCTGGCGGATCAGGGCGCCAGCCAGGGCGGCCGCATCGTAGGCAAAATCTGCGACAGGAGAAGGCTTCTGCTGATAGGCATTCTGATAACTCTGCACATAGCCACTGCGCTGTTTCTCATCAAACGCCACATACCAGGCACCGCGCAGGTCCCCCAGTTTGGCGTCAAAGGAACGCCAGAGCATCGGACCAAGAATACGAACCTGAGGAACCAGAAGCTGGTTGTTCTTCAGCGCATCGATCACACGGGCCAGATCCAGCCCGGTATCACCCAGAAGCAGGGCATCAAATGGCGGCGGGCTGACCTCCGAAGGGGCCGAAGCGGTCTGATCCTTCTGGGCTGGCCGGGAGGAAGAAACCGTCATTTCATCACCCTCATTCAGAGGGTCAATGGCAGAAGGTCCGCTCTCCGCCGTGGCCGCCCCCTGTGCAGTACCGGCAGATGCAACCGGCCGACGGCTCAGCTGCGCCATTTTCTGCGTGATGTCATTGATGTCACTGCTGTGGAACGTAATCTGCGGGACATCCAGCCCAGCCTCCTGGCAGGCCAGGGTCAGCCCTTCCCCCATGGCGTGCCCCAGCGCCGTATCTGGCAGAAACGCAGCAAAACGCTTCCGTCCTTCTACCCGGGCAGCGTCAACAAGACGACGAACCTGCTGCTCTGGCGTCAGTCCCATGACCCAGACACCCGGTCTGGCCTGAGCCACATCACTGGTGAAAGCCAGCTCCGGCACATTCACTGGCTGCAGGACAGAGGACACGGCCTGCGTATCACCTGCCGTAAGCGGCCCCAGAACAATACTGTCTCCGGCCTCCAGAGCCTGCTGGGCGGCATGGGCAGGCCCTGCTGGCTGGGCACTGTCAAATACATCCATGGGAGGAGGCTGGTTGTCCGGCAGAGCCAGCCGGGCCGCATCCCTCAGGCGCAGGCCGATGGCAGCATGAGGGCCACTCAACGGTACGATCAGCCCGACACGGGCCGGTTTTTCCACTGGCTGCGGAGCGGCTGCCACCGGGGCCAGTTTCCTTTCATGACCATTTTCCCCGGAGCAGGCTCCCAGAAACATGAAAATACCAACGGCCAATGCTGCCTGGCCGTTTCCTCTCTTGCCGCGCCCCCGCCCACCACGGCTATAAAGGCCAGAGCGGCTCATTGAGGATAACGATGTCTGAGAAACCATATACTCCCCCCGATCACGGAACATTTCCTTCTTCTACCGGGCAGCTCGTGCTGGTGGCAACGCCTGTCGGCAACCTCGCCGACATAAGCCAGCGTGCCCTTGATGCTTTAAGGACCGCTGATGCCATCCTGTGTGAAGATACCCGCGTTACCACAAAACTGCTGCGGCATTATGGCATAAGCAACCAGCTCTTCCCTCTCCACGACCATAATGAACAGGACCGCATCCCCGCCCTCATTGAGCGCCTCCAGCAGGGAGAATGTCTGGCCCTGGTCTCTGATGCCGGTACACCCATTGTTTCGGACCCCGGATACCGCCTCGTCCGGGCCGCACAGGCAGAAAATATCGCCATCACGTCCCTGCCCGGTGCCAATGCTGCCGTCACGGCTCTGACACTCTCCGGCCTGCCTCCCATTCCCTTCATGTTTCTGGGCTTTCCTCCCCGGGGAGAGGCCCGCCGACACAGCTTTACCGCCCTGCGTGCTGCCGAACAGGCTGGTCTGGCTGCCACGCTCATCTGGTATGAATCACCGCACCGACTTCTGGAAACACTGAAAACACAGCAGCAGGTATTCGGCTCAGACCGCCCTGCGGCCGTAGGGCGTGAACTGACAAAACATTTTGAAGAAATGGTCCGGGGCAGTCTTGCCGAACTCATTGCCCATTTTGAAGAAACAGCCCCACGGGGAGAGATCACCCTGCTTCTTGGTCCACCAGCCGCAGACGATACGGGAGCACAGGAGCTCGACCAGGCCTTGCAGGATGCCCTGAAAACCCACTCCGTCAAGGATGCCGCAGCGCTGATAGCAGGGATCGTCAACCTGCCCAAGCGCACCGTCTATAACCGGGCACTTGAGCTGGCCAGACAGAAAAAGGGCGGTTAGTCCTCATCCTTTGGCAGGACAAAACTTGAAGACGGAACGCTGATGCCGGTCTGCACGCTGGAAAAATGCACGACCGTCCTGTGCCCTTGGGCATCCAGCACTGTCCAGCCTTTCAGACTGAGCGGACGGGTGGAGAAAAAGAGCGTCATCTCGCCTTCACCCGGATTTTCCGTCCGTGTCACCCGCAACTGGATCTCGCTATTCTGCTGTTCGTACCCCAGAATGGATACATCCCCCGAGAAACGGGGATCCGGCCGCAGAAGAAGACCCAATGGCGTATGATCCAGAGGGATTGTCGTGATCTGACCGATGCTGCGATCCTGAAACACGACCTTGCCTTCATTGGCCACAAGCAGAAGCGGGCTGGGAGGATCGTAAGAAAACCGCATCTTTCCCGGCCGCTCCAGCAGAACTGTCCCGGTGGATGCCCCGTCATGCTCGGTCACCTGCTCAAACCGGGCCTGAAATGTCTTCGTCGCCGCAAGGCTGGACTCAATTCTGTGAACCCATCCCTGCTGGGCCTGGGTCAGGGGAACGCCTGCCGCCAGTGCCGGATTCCCCAGCAGACCCATCCCCCCCACAGCAAAAGCCACGCCGCAGGCCATGACAAGACGCCGCACCACCATCACCACGCTTCCTTTCCTCACAAGGAAATATCCGCTTCCCGGAAAATGTGCCGGACATCACCCTGCCAGACATCATGGTACCGCTCCAGCCACCGCTCCGCCTGTGTTTTGGCACCATCAGCAATCTCATAGAGCGGAGCAAGATAATACTCCTCCCCATGGCCCCGTTTCTGAAGTCCCTGCTCGGCCAGTGTCAGAATACGCTTTGCCAGATGACGCAGCCCGCCCGGGAAAGGAGCATCCATGGCCTGTTCGACAACAAGCTCCGCCAGAGACTGATAATGCAGCCAAGACTGCTCCTTCACCACCCGTTCGGCTTCAGCCAGCACGTCTTCGTCATATAGCAGCCCCACCCAGAACGCAGACTGGGCCACCATCATGTCTGGCCGTCCAGCATCGGCACCACGCATCTCAAGAAACTGCTTGAGCCGGACATCAGGGAACAGTGTCGTCAGATGGTCTTCAAAATCCCCGACCGTTGGGCGCAGGCCTGCCAACGGCTCCTGCTCGACACCATCGAGCCATTTACGGAACGAACAGCCTGCGGCATCAATATTCCGCCCTTCACGATTGACGAAATACATAGGGACATCCAGCGCCCAGTCCACGTAGCGCTCAAACCCGAAGCCTTCCTCAAAAAAGAACGTCGGCTGACCACTGCGCTGATTGTCCGTATCCAGCCAGATATAGGCCCGGTTGGACAGACGCCCTGTCGGCCTGCCATCAGCAAACGGCGAATTGGCCATCAGGGCCGTGATGAGAGGCTGGAGAGCGAGCGACACCCGCATTTTGCGGGCCATGTCTGCCTCGCTGGAAAAATCCAGATTCACCTGCACGGTGCAGGTCCGTGTCATCATGTCCAGCCCACGACGCCCGACCTCTGGCATGTAGCGGCGCATGATGGCATACCGGCTCTTGGGCATCCACGGCATGGCCTCCCGGGGCCAGAGAGGCTGAAAACCAAGAGGCGCAAAACCAAGGCCCAGCTCCTGCGCAGGCCCGGTGATCTGCCTGAAATGGGCAATCATCTCCTGTTCGGTTTCCTGCACCGTCCTGACAGGCGCACCGGAGAGCTCAAACTGTCCCGCAGGTTCCAGAGAGATGGACCGCCCCTTGTGCGGGCCCGCACCTTTCAGGCCTATCAAATGGCCATCATCACGGATGGCCTGCCAGTTCGGCCCTTCCAGAGCGCCAAGCAGGGCACCGATGCCATCCGGCTCATACGCTGGTGGCGCAAACGGCTTCAGCTCTCCTCTGGCCCGTTCTGGCAGACGGAACCCGAACTTTTCATGTTCTGTCCCAATACGCCATTCAGCCTTCGGCTTGCAGCCACGAGCCAGAACCTCGACAAGCTGCGCCCTGCTCTCGATCAGTGTCGTATTGCTTTCACCTGGATTGGACATGCACAAACCCTTATCGGCTAAAATTCACCACGCTATGCCGCAGGACGCTCAGACTGTCCGTAAGCCAGATACCCCCTATACTAGGGGGCATATTTACCTTCATTCAAGAGAACCGACACATATTCGAGCAGCCTCGGGCCGTTCATGCCTGCCGGTTGGCTGCTCCGATCTGGGCCAAGGCAGCACAGGCTGCCGTATCTGCCCGCAATATCCGGGGGCCGAGCGAAAAAGACTGTATGGCCTCATGCCGGGAAAGCCGTTGGACCTCTTCCTCCGCAAAGCCTCCTTCTGGCCCGATGAGCAATGCATCACAGCCAGCGGGAGGCCCTCCCTGCCCATGGCGCTCCAGCGCCACGGCAAGCCTGCGCCGAACCGGCCAGCGGGCCAGAACAGCCGCCAGAGGCTCCAGCGGCATGAGGGTCGGGACATCCAGCCGCTCACACTGTTCGGCAGCTTCCTGTGCGATCAGCCCCAACCGCTCAAGATTCAGGCGATGTGTGTTTGTCCGGGCTGTCAGGACGGGGCGAAAGCGTGTCACACCCAGCTCTGTCCCCATGCGGATGAGCAGCTCCGTCGCATCCCTCTTGAGTGGCGCAAAAAGAAGCTCCACCCCTTCTGTATCCTGCTGGGGCCGCAGACAGGACGTAAGGCGCACCGTGGCCTGATTTTTTTTCAGCCCCTCGACAGTCGCCTGCCACTCGCCATCCCGGCCATTGAACAGCACCACACCATCGCCCGGCTGAAGACGCATGACCTTGCCCAAATAATGGGCCTGACCGGCAGACAGGGACACCGTCTCCCCTTCCTGCCAGGGAGACTCTGCATCAACAATAAAAAGGCGTGGATCAGTACGGCTCATGTTTCGGGCATACCGCTTTCCCCACTCACTTTCCAGCATCTGCGATAAAATATTGACCTCATCCTGTTTCTGGCCAATCACTCATCCCATGTCCCAGACCCATCTTCATACCGATATCCGCAGCAATGGCCTGATCGGCCGCCTGCCAGACCCCTGGCGATCCTATGCACTGCTTGCCCGGCTGGACCGTCCCGTTGGCACATGGCTGCTGCTGCTGCCCGGCGTGTTCGGCATCTTTCTTGCCCCACAAGGGCCCCCTCTGGAACGTCGGCTCTTCTATACGGCGCTCTTCGCCATCGGATCGCTGCTCATGCGTTCGGCGGGCTGTGTCATCAACGACATCTGGGATCGCAAAATTGATGCCCAGGTTTCACGCACGGCAGGCAGGCCCCTGGCCAGCGGCGCACTCAACCTGACACAGGGGCTGGCTCTGCTGTCCGTGTTGCTACTCGGAGGGCTGGCCGTATTGCTCGCCCTGCCGCCCGTCTGCTGGATGCTGGCACCTCTGGCGCTGATCCTTGTCGCCTTCTACCCGGCCGCAAAAAGACTGACATGGTGGCCCCAGCTTGTCATGGGATTCACCTTCGGCTTCGGCGCTCCCATGGGCTATGCGGCCAGCCAGAACACTCTGGACCTGCCGGGCCTGCTGCTCTACGGCGGCGTCATCATCTGGCAGCTGGGATTCGATACCATCTATGGTTTTCAGGATATGGAGGATGATGCCCGTATCGGGGTCAAATCCACCTCCCGCCTGATGCTGAACCATGCCCGCCTCTTCGTAGGCAGCTGTTACGCACTGGCCCTCTGCCTGTTTGCACTCTCGGCTCTACAGGCCGGGTTGCACCCACTCTTCTGGCTGCCTTTCCTGCTGGCCTGCCTCCTGCTGGGCCGTCAGACTGTCCGGCTTTCGCCCTATGATGCTCCTCTCTGTCTGCACTTCTTCCGGCAGAACGTCGCAATAGGCTTCGTCCTGGCAGCCGCCTTCATCCTGGGGGCCAGCCCGACATTCTGGCACTAAACCTGATCTGCTCCATGAGCGTGAGAGGGCCGACATGAAAAATCCCCGGGGCAGAACCAGCACCCCGGGGATTTTTCATACAACAGACTGACCTGTATCGAGCGACCTGCTCAGGTCGTACGCCTTCTGAAAAGCGTCCGCCCTGCACTCAATGCTGCTCCACAGAAAGCCACGGCAGCGGCGGCTCCGAGACAGATGAACGCAGGATGAGGGAACAGGGTGAACAGCCCGGCGACCAGCAATGCCCCTGTCGTCTGCCCTGAAAGACGGGCCACGGAAAGCATCCCGCTTGCACCGCCCTCCCGGCCGGGAGGGGCTGTCACCATGATGGCCCGGTTGTTCGGTGGCTGGAAAAAGCCAAACCCCATGCCAGCCAGAAGCGTCCGCCAGGCAATGGCCGTGTTATCGGCATCCAGCGGCAGGGTACAGAGAAGGACAAAGCCAAGACATGTCACCAGCAGCCCAATGGAAGACAGCAGAGCTGCCGGAAAACGGTCGGCAATCTTTCCGACAATAAAAGACATCACCGCCACGCCCACAGCCCACGGTGCAATCAACAGACCGACTGTGGCCGGATTTTTATGAAAAGCCACTGCCAGCGTGAAAGGCATGGCCACAATATACAGGTTCGAAGCCACAAACCCACAGAAACTGACCAGACAGGCCAGCAGAAAGGGCACACGCTTCAGCAGGTCCAGCGGCACAATAGGCTCCTGCCGCTTTTTCTGCCAGCGCAGGAGAAGCCACCAGCTGACAAGGCTCCAGCCCGTCAACCCGGCACCCCAGCCCAGATCACCATGCATGAGGCTGTCCAGCCCGATCCCCAGCAGCGCGAAAGAGGCCACCGTGAGCAAGGAACCAGGGATATCGACCTTCACGTCGCTCCGCGGCGTTTTGGGCAGAGCCTTGCTGGCTAGAAGGATGGCAATGCCACCCAGCGGCAGATTCACCCAGAAAATCCAGGGCCAGGAGGCAATAGAGAGGATGAAGGAGCCGATGGTCGGCCCCAGCGCCACACCCAGGCCGATGAACAGCCCGTTGAGCGCAATCCCCTTGCCTATGAGCTTGTGCGGATAAATGAAGCGCACAAGCGCAATATTCACACTCATGATGCAGGAGCTGCCAACACCCTGAAGAGCCCGGGCAAGCGTCAGCTCCAGCATGTTCTGCGACATGGCACAGGCCACAGACGCAATGAGAAACAGGACAATTCCCAGCTGGCTCATCCGCCCGAAACCAACCCTGGCCCCAATGGCGGCCAATGGCAGGAGACAGGCCAGATTGGCCAGCTGGTAGGCATTGATGACCCAGATCGCCTGCGAAGCAGAAGAGTGGAGATCCGTTGCGATGGTGGGCAGGGCCACATTCGCAACGGAATAATCCAGGATCGAAAGCATCAATGCCAGAATGACAGATGACATCGCCTTGAAGCGTTGCATCCCGTAAAGGCCTGCGTGCCTCTCCGGGTCGTATTCTCCCTCAAGGCTAGGATCTGCCATCTTACTGCCCATTACCCTCTGGTTCTCCCAATTTACGCAGGGGCACCCCTGCAAAAAGATTCGCTTCGATCCGCTCCAGCGAAGCACCCTTCGTCTCCGGGACAAAACCCAGAGTAATCAGCACGAACAGGCCATTGAACGCTGCAAACAGGATGAAGGTCCAAGACGCACCCATCGCCAGCATCATCAGCGGGAAAATGCTGGAAACAACCCAGTTGGCCACCCAGTTTGTCACCGTGGAACAGCCGATACCAAAGTCACGGCCACGTGTCGGCTGAACCTCGGAGCACAGGGCCCAGACAAGCGGTCCCTCACCAATGGCAAAACCGGCCACAAAGACAAGGATCAGAGCACAGAGCAGGATGGAAGCGGCCAGGCTGCCACCACCAAAAGCCAGCACTGCACCGACACCAACCAGCGAGGCACCAACGATGACACAGCTCGTCAACAGCAGCGGACGACGGCCCCACCTGTCGGCGTATCGGATGGCCACACCTGTGAAAACCATGTTGGTCAGCCCGACCAATGTCGTGGCCCACACGGCAGCATTGGTCCCGAAATGGGCAGCTTCGAACACGCGCGGTGCGTAGTAAAGCAGGGCGTTGATTCCGCTCAGCTGCTGCATGATCTGGAGGGTGATACCCAGAAACACGGAACGACGGAAGTTCGGATTGCTGCGAAACAGCCCATATCCGGCATCACTGCTCTTGGAGAGGCGGTCGTTGATATCGGCCAGCTCTGCTTCCGCCACTTCCTCGTCAGAACGCAGCATACGCAGCACCTTGCGGGCACGCTCCGTATCACCACGCATCATCAGCCAGCGGGGGCTGTGCGGCAGAATCAGCACTACACCGAGGAACAGGGCCGCCGGAACGCCCATGATCCCGAGCATCCAGCGCCAGTGCCCACCTTCGGACAGGATGCTATCGGACACGAATGCCAGAAAAATCCCGAGCGTAACCATCAGCTGGTAGAAGGAAATCATGGCACCACGGGCCGATTCGACCGTGATCTCAGAAATGTAGAGCGGCGCTGCAAATGCTGCCACGCCAACAGCCAGACCAAGCAGGACACGCCCTGTGATGAGCAGGGCCACCCCGGGAGCAAACGCACAGAAAAGCGTACCAACCAGAAAAAGGATCCCAGCGCCCAGCATGGCACCCGGGCGACCAAAAGAAACGGAAATGCGACCAGCAAATGTAGCACCAACAGCAGCACCAGCCATCATGGACGACACGATCCACCCCTGCATGGCAGCACCAGCATGGAAATCAGTCGCAATGAACGGCAAAGCACCAGCGACAACGCCTGTATCCAACCCAAACATCAACCCGGAAAGGGCCGCAAGAATGCCAAGAAACGTAGCACGCCCTGTCGTCTTCTGAGACGAAGAGGCACCGCCCCCACTCCTGGCTGCCGGCGTTACTCCTACCATGATAACTCCTCATTCATAAAGGTCACACGCCCCTCCGGCATCGGGGCGTGCGGCGATTATGGACGTTATTGCTCCAAATTCAATAAATTATCGCTCATCCTGCTTCACGAATGGATTACGGCTCCCCCGCAGCAGAAGCCGGATCGGTGTGCCGGGAAGATGGAAGGTCTCCCGCAACCCATTTATGAGGTATCTTTTGTAACTGTCCGGCAGCTGCTCCGCCCTTGTGCCAAACAGCACAAAGGTTGGCGGGCGGCTTTTGGCCTGTGTCATGTAGCGTAACTTCAGTCGGCGCCCATCCACCAGCGGCGGCTGATGACGTTCCACCGCCTCCTCAAACCAGCGGTTAAGATCGCTCGTGCCCACACGGGCGTTCCAGACCTCGCTGGCCCTTCGGACGGCCGGCAGAAGGCGGTGCAGCCCCTCGCCTGTCAGAGCCGAGAATGTCACAACCTCGATCCCACGCATCTGCGCCAGTGAAATTTCGATACGATCAGAAATCGCCTTGCGTGTTGCCTGACGCTCCTTGACGGCATCCCACTTGTTGAGAGCAAGAACACAGGCTCTCCCCTCCCGCTCAATCAGACGGGCAATCTGGAGGTCCTGCTCATCAACACCACGATCTGCATCCAGAACCAGCACAACCACTTCAGCCATTTTCATGGCCTCAATAGAGGCGGAAACAGAGACACGCTCCAGCCCTTCCTGAACACGGGCACGCTTCCGCATTCCAGCCGTGTCAACGATTTCGATCGGCCCGGCCTCGTCCTCGAGCATGACACTGACAGCATCACGTGTCAGGCCAGCTTCCGGCCCCGTGATCATCCTCTCCTCGCCCAGAAGGCTGTTCAGAAGCGTTGATTTTCCAGCATTCGGACGGCCAATGATGGCAAGGCGCAGCGGTTTCTCTCCATCCTGCTCGGCGAGTGTCTCCTCATCCGGCAGAAGGCTGACGATCTCGCTCATCAGGTCGGCCAGTCCCTCACCATGTTCAGCAGACATGGCAAGCGGGGTTCCCAGCCCAAGAGAGAAGGCCTCCATGGCTGCTTCTGCACCGGCCCGGCCTTCGGCCTTGTTGGCAACGAGGAGGACAGGCCGGTTCTGCCGCCGCAACCAGTTGGCAAAATGTGCATCAGCAGGTGTAATGCCAGACCGTGCATCCACGCAGAAAACAACCAGATCAGCCTGTGCGATCCCCTGCTCGGACGAAGCCCGCATACGGCCAAACAACGTCTCGGGAGCTGCTTCCTCCAGCCCTGCCGTATCCACGAGCCGCACACGGCGACCACGCAGCATGGCCACGCCGTCCTTGCGATCCCGTGTCACACCGGGCTCGTCCGACACGATCGCCTGACGCCTCCCGACAAGCCGGTTGAAGATGGTGGACTTCCCCACATTGGGGCGCCCTGCGATAACGACGACAGGCAGCCTGCCTGTCCCAGCGGGATCAACCATAAGCGCGCAGAACACCATCTTCGCTCAGAACGAGCAGCTGTCCATCACAGACAATCGGCTGTACCTGGCAGGATGACGGTGTTTCTATCTTTCCTTCTTCCTGGCCCGTCCTGGCATTCACGATCACCATGCCACCACGGTTCATGCTGGAAAGACAGACAAGCCTGTTGTTCAGCATGATCGGTCCCATCCACTGGATGGGACCCTTCTCATGCTCCGGTTTTTTGAAACGGGGCAACTGTTTGACCCACCGTACCTGTCCCGTCACACGGTCCAAGCAGGCCAGCTGCTGGTCCAGGGAGATGAGATACAGCCATTCGCCACAAACACAGAGCGGCGACTGACCACTGACCTCCCGCTCCCACAGACGACGCCCCGAGCGCATGTCGATGGCCACAAGTACACGAGACAAAGATATGGCATAGGCTGTCCCGCCAACAACGACAGGCCCCCCACGCACGCAGGCGAAATCCAACATGGCGCCCAGCCCGTTGCCTCCGCCAAGGCTGTCACTCCAGACAACCTCGCCAGAAGCTGCACGCAGGGCCACCAGATCACCACTGCCGAAACCAGCCACCACAATGTCATTGACAATGGCCGGAGCCCCAGCCCCGAAGAGGGTCGTGCTGACATCGGTCGCCTGATAGGTCCAGCGCTGCTGGCCCGTTGCCGCATCCAGAGCGTACAGGCGGGCATCAATGGTCGTGAAAACCATCAGACCACCGACAACAGTCGGGGCGGAGCGCCCCGGCGTCCCGATATCCACGGCCCATTTCTGTCGACCCGTGGCAGCATCCAGCGCCAGGGCCTGCGCCACGCCATCAACGACATAAAGCGTATTCCCCACCAGGGCGAGGCCACCGCCAATATTGGTGGAACGGGTCTTGCGGGCTGGCTGGAGGTGCCAGAGCTGCCTGCGCTCCGGCCAGCTCCAGGCCCGGATGACGCCCTGGGCATCCACCGTGAACATGCGACCATCGCCAATCACGGGCGGGGACTGCAAGGCCCCTTTGCGATTGGGGACAAACGCCACCATGGAAAGCCAGCCAACCCGATTGACACCGGAGCCAACCGACTCACTCCATAGCTGTCGCGTACCATTCCAGACTGCATTGACCGCTTCATGCGACGCTGTCCGCCCTTCCTGCATCCATGCAGTGACGGGCTGTACGGCAGGCAGGGTGATGGGGGCTGTATCATGCGTGTCCACGGCCAGACCTGCCCCGGTTGACAGCACGTCAATCCGTCTGCCCGGCAGAACCGTTTTCTTCGGATCGTCCGAGAAGGCACCACAACCCGCCAGCCCCGTCATGGCAGCAAATGAACAGGCGCCCTTGAGAAGAGAACGACGGGAAGCCTTTACGCCCCCCATCCCCGGCAGTGAAGAAAAATGGCGGTTCATCCAGCCTCTCCCAAAGTCTGCAACAATAGTCCGGCCCGACGCCGTAAATCATCCGTGCTGTCCGCTGATGTCTGAACCTCCAGCAGCAGGCGGCGTGCCTCTGCCCGTTCCTCCGGTTTGGCATCGTCCCTCAGGTCCAGCACGGCCAACCCTTCCTTCGCCAGAGGGACCCAGCTTCCCCCTGTCTGAACGAGCGCCTGATAACCACGCCTCAGCTCATCCCTGGGAGCGATACCCATCCGGGCATTCAGGAGGCGATACTGCGCCATCAACGCCAGAGACCTTTCGGAAGCTCGATCATCCACCACCTGCTGCCACAGCTTCAACGCTGTGGAACGGTCATGATCCTGCTCTTTCAGCTCGGCCAGATACATGGCGGCATAGCTGCGTACACCCTGCGGGGCGGACTGGGCCAGATCCGAGAAAATGCCTTCGGCCTTCTGTCGTGCATCACTTTCAGCAGACGGCAGAGCATTCAGATCACCAAGAAGCTTCATGGCCTCGAAATAGCGGTCCGACGCCACGGCCTGAGCCGTATGGAGCCGGTGCTGCTGCCATCCCCATACACCACCGGCAACACCAGCCAGCACCAGAAGAACCACCAGCACGCCGCCCACACGGAGGGCCATGGATCTGAGCCGCAGGAGACGCTGCTCTTCTTCCACTTCCTTAATCAAATCGTCTGACACGCCATATCCTTGCTGGACCAATCATGATAATTCTGACACTCCTATAGCATGACGGACCAGCGGCAAACATCCTCCCCGACAAAAATTACCGCTCCAGCCCGCCCCCCCATCGTCAAGGTCATGATGATGCAGAAGGATGAGGGGCCCCGCCTTGCCCGCTGGCTGACCCATTATGCCTGCCTCTTCGGCATGGAAAATCTTCTCATCTTTGATAACGGATCGGAAGAGGTCACCACTCTGGCCCTGCTGGATGAAGCCGAACGATGCGGCGCCCATGTCCGGCGGGATCTGGATACGGCGTTTGATTTCCAGAACAAGGGCGGGCATTTCACGAACGTCATACGCTCCCTGAATCAGGATGCAGAGTATGATTTCGCCCTGCCGGTAGATTGCGATGAACTGCTCTGCGTTTTTACGGAGACCGGGCTTTCTCTAGGAAAGGCAGACATTCTGGCCGAGTTTGCACGCCTGAAGCCTTGGGGCTGCCCCTTCCGCATCGAGCTGAGCCTGTTCAACCTGCCTGGGGACGGACATGAAGGCTGGTACGCCCCCAACCGTCACTTTCACAAAGGCTTCGTGCCCGCCTACCACGACGCCACCATCGACAATGGACACCATGCCCCTGCTCTGGCCAACACCACGGATGTGAAAATGACACGTTTTGTCTATCTCCACAGCCACAACCGGCCCTATCAGGAAATGATCGACCTCTCCCGGGCGAAACTGATGCCCGAAATGGAGAGCCCTGACGATGTATTTGACCGGCAGAAGATTCTTGCTCACCTCTCCAGACCACACTGCCCGGGCAGTCATCTCTGCCACATGCTTCTCCGCTCCCATGACGAGTATGAGACTCTCTACCGGGATGAGGTTCACATCTATTTTCGTGAGGGCCTGCCCCTGATCCGTTCCCGGTCTGGCAGGCTTCATGTCTGGAACAGCCACGCCTATCTGGCCCGTCACCCTGATGTGGCAGGCTATGAATCAGGACCACTGGCCCATTATCTGATGTATGGCTTTCCCGAAGGACGCAGCCTCCACTAACCGGAAAGGGGCCCCTCCTGCCGGAAGAGCCCCTCTTTTCTCCCCTCAGGGCTGGAAGCTGATGGGACGCCCCACATTGCTGGTGACGATCTCATCATCCTGCATCACGACCTGCCCCCGGACGATGGTCCCCACGGGCCAGCCCGTGACGGTCTTTCCGTCATAAGGTGTCCAGCCTGCGGGAGAGGCGATCCAGTCATTGGTGATGGTCCGCTGCTTCTTCATGTCCACAAGGGTGATGTCACCATCGAACCCGACGGCCAGACGGCCCTTGTTCGGCAGCCCATAGACCCGGGCCGGACCAGCGGCCATAACGTCCACGAGCCGGGTCAGGCTCAGACGCCCTGCATTGACGTGATCCAGCATCAGCGGAACGATCGTCTGCACGCCCGTCAGGCCGGACGGACATTCCAGCCACGGCAGTTCCTTGGCCTCTTTGGGGTGCGGCGCATGGTCGGAAGACACCACATCCACCCGTCCATCCCGCAGGGCGGCCCAGCCTGCCTCAAAATGACGCCGCTCATTCCGCAGCGGAGGGTTCATCACGGCCTTGCCACCCAGACGCTCATAACAGCCCGGCCCTTCGTTGGTCAGATGATTGACCAGAACCTCCACCGTGGCATGACGGCGGTTTTCGCCCAGAAGAATGAACTCTTCTTCCGTTGAAACATGCAGGATATGGATGGGCCGCCCCGTCTTGCGGGACAGGGCCAGGATACGCTGCGTACCCCGAATGGCACATTCCGCATCCCGCCACTCGGCATGACAGTGGTAGGGCTGCCCCGGCTCGAAGAGCTTCCGCCGCTCCCGCAGGCGGTATTCATCCTCCGAGTGGAAGGACACACGGCGATGGCCGGAGCGCAGGACCGCCTCGATCCCCTCATCATCCTCGATCATGAGATCGCCGGTCGAAGACCCCGCAAAAACCTTGACGCCACAGACACCCTCTTCCTGCTCGAACTCGGCCAGAAGGGGCGTGTTCTCCCGGGTCGCACCAATATACATGGCGACGTCAATATTCGCCGTCTCCACGATATGCTGACGCTTCCAGTCCAGCATCTTCCTGTCCGTGATGGTCGGGTTGGTGTTCGGCATGTCAAACACAGCCGTGATGCCACCCAGAGCCGCCGCCCGGGTACCTGTCTCCAGCGTTTCAGCCTCCGGCTTGCCGGGATCACGCAGATGCACGTGAGAGTCGATCAGCCCGGGCAGGACATGCAGACCCGTGGCATCAATGACACGGTCAGCCTCATCACTGGCGGAAACGGACAGGGAAGCGATCCGCTGATCACGGATGCCGATGTCGGCCTGTGCCTCACCCCATGGAAATACGCACCGTCCATTACGGATTATGAGATCAAAATGCATGATGTCTCCCTGAAAAATCTGTCATCGTTTCATCACAGTGATGACCGGTTCTTACCCCTCTCCGGACCATTCATAAAGGGAGAGGGCGGCCTGACAGACATCTTCAGCCTTCAGGCCCTCCATGTTTCCGGCACCGGGCGGGCCGGGAGCCTCAACCACAGCCGTCCAGCGGCCAGAAGGCGCATATTCTGCGGCACGGCTGGGACCGAACAGGCCCAGCGTTGGCACGTCCAGAGCTGCTGACAGGTGCATCAGCCCTGAATCACTCCCGACAAACAGGCAGCAGCGGACCAGCAGGGCTGCAACCTGCGCCAGTGAATATCTCCCGCCAAGGTCCAGAGCCTCCGGCATGGCAGCCCGGGCCGGAGCGGCCAGCCTCGCCTCCCGCTCTCCCGGACCGTAGAACAGGACAGGACGCATCCCCTCTGCCCCCAGCCGGTCTGCAAGAGCCGCAAAAGATGAGGCAGGCCAGAGTTTCGTCTCCGTTCCTGCTGTCGGAGCCAGAGCCAGCCAGCGGATATCACCGGGCAGGAGGCGGGCGGCCATGTCCTGCTCCTCCGGTCCCAGCCAGACATGCGGACGGAAGGGCTGCCTGAAGCCCAGCGCCCGGGTCTGCTGCTCCAGCTTCAGCCCTGTCCGCCTGCCCCCCCTGACGACATGACGGGAACGGCTCCATACTCCATAGGCCAGAGGCGATGAACGGAGATCCACCACCACTTCCCAGCGATGGCGCACAACCTGCCACCACAGGGCCAGCCAGTGCCTGTTATGAGGCTTCTTCTCCACCACGATGATCCGCTCGCAACGGGGCATGTACCGGAACAGGTCCTGCACGGCCGGACCGCAGGCGATGGTGAATCGGGCCTGAGGATGACGCTCCATCATCCCGGCCAGCGCCCCCATGGCAATCACGGCATCACCAAGACGATGCGCCGTGATGAAGAGGATGCGTTTCACTCCTGCAACCAGATCGGGTCTGACAGGGTTGCGAGAAATTCGGCATGACGGGCCAGAGTGGCCTCATCCGGTGGTGGCATGGGGCGGGCCTTGCGACCCGTCACGGCCCTGCGCTTTCCCGCCCCACCCGGGCCGGCAGCCTGCTGCCGGTCACTGCCCAGACCAAGGCCACGCTGCCGCCCCCCGATCAGCTCCACATACACGTCGGCCAGCAGGCGGCAGTCCAGCAGGGCATTGTGGGTGCCACGCTCGGAGAGGTCGATCCCGAAACGGCGGCAGAGGGCGTCCAGATTGGCAGGCATCCCGGGGAATTTCTTCCGGGCCATGATGACGGTATCAATGGCCCGACTGTCATAATCCAGCACGGGACGTCCGGCCCGCTTCAGCTCCGCATTGATGAACTTGAAGTCGAACGGTGCATTATGGGCGATCATCTTTCCGTCACCGATGAACTCCAGGAACTCATCAGCAATGTCAGCGAAAAGAGGTTTCCCTTCCAGGTCCGCCAGCGTGAAACCATGCACCTTCGTGGCCTCGGGGGGAATGTCCCGTTCGGGATTCACCAGCACATGGAAATAATTCCCCGTCCGCAGGTCATTCACCAGCTCCAGGGCGGCAATTTCGATCACCCTGTCCCCGGTATCCGGGTCCAGCCCTGTCGTCTCGGTATCAAAAAGAATGGAACGGGTCATGTCATCGTCTTTCACGCATCTGCCACAGGGAGGCCAGAATGGCACGGACCTGACGGGCCGCACAGGCACGGGAGAGGCCCGTCCTTATCACGATATCGGCCCGGCGTCGCCGCTCCCTGTCCGGCATCTGCCGGGCCAGCAGGGCTTTCGCATCCGCCTCGCTCATCTGCCCACCCCTCCTGTAACGCCGCCGGATGCGGGACAGACGGACAGACAGCGGGGCCGACACCACCATGACGAGCGTACAGTCCCGATCCGCCCCCGTTTCCCACAGAAGGGGAATGTCCAGAACACAGAACGGCACCTGACGGGACCGGCAACGCCTCAGAAAAGCCTGTCTCTCCTGCCGGACCATCGGATGGATAATGGCTTCCAGCCGGGGCAGGACGATTGGATCAGCCGCTATGAGGCGACGCAGGACTGCCCTGTCCAGCACGCCATCATGCACGATGCCGGGAAACGCCTTCTGCAAGGCAGGAACCGCCCGCCCATGAGGGGCCTGAAGATGACGGACGCAGGCATCGGCATCAAAAACAGGCACACCCGCCCTGCGAAAGAGAGATGCCACCGTACTCTTCCCGGCGGCCATGCCTCCCGTCAGCCCCAGAACCTTCACGAACAGGCCCCGACCATCACCATGTCAGGAAAGGCCATGCCCGGCGAGGTCCTGCGCCAGAATGTCAAAACTGGCTTCATCGGCTTCCGGCAGTACACCGAACCACTCCTGAAACCCGGCCCGTGCCTGACAGATCAGCATGCCCAGCCCGTCCACGGTGCGGAAGCCACGCTCCTGCGCTGCCTTCAGCAGAGGTGTCTGCCGAGGCGTATAGACGATGTCCGTCACACTCAGCCCCTCCTGCCCCTTCTGCAGCAGGCTGGACCATGCCGTGTCATCACGTCCTCCCATGCCCAGCGATGTCGCATTGACGAGCAGATTCATCTCTCCCAGCCTGCTGGGCCAGTCTGTCCAGTCCAGCACGGTTCCAGCCCCCAGGGCCTGCACCAGAGCCTCGGCCCGGGAAGCTGTACGGTTGGAAATGAAGACCTCACAGCCACGATCCTGCAACGCTGCCGCTACGGCCCGGGCGGCTCCCCCCGCCCCGAGGATGAGAGCACGCCCTTCCAGCCTCACGCCATGAGCCAGAAGATTGTCGCAGAAGCCGGTGCCATCGGTGCAGTCGCCAATGACCCGCCCCTCCACAAAACGCAGCGTATTGGCTGCCCCGGCCCGGCGGGCCGTTTCTGTCAGTTCGTCACAGAGGCGGAAAGCCTCCTCCTTGTGTGGAATCGTGACATTCACCCCACGGAACCCCGCTGCCGCCAGCCCCTTCAGGGCCGTTTCCAGCTGCCCCGGCTTGACCGGCAGCGGCACATAGGCCCCGTTGACCTGATGCACCCGACACCAGTGGTTATGCAACATGGGAGACCGGGAATGATCGACCGGCCAGCCTATCACGCCAGCCAGTCTGGTCCTGCCATCAATCGTCACGCCATCTCCTTCCGTCTTTCCCAGAAGCGGGGCAGCAGACGGGCCAGACGCTCCGCCCAGAGCTTCTGCCCCACTTCATCACTGATGAGGTCCTGCCTTATCTCAATCTCAAGGGCTGGCAGATTCCGCCGTCCGGCGTGATAGGGCACGCTGTATTCATTCTGGCTGTTCAGCACATAAGGCTGGTTGTCCCCCACATGGAGGCCGCCTTCCTCCTCCAGCAATGTCCGCATCAGGCGGGCTGAGTGGGGGTCATGATCGTGCAGCAGCCCGATGTCCCACGGGCGTCTCCGCCCATCCTGCATGGCAGGAGTGAAACTGTGCAGGGACACGAACAGCGTCGTTTCCGGCTTCCGCCGGGACAGATGGCGTTCTATCTCATCGTGATAGGCATGGAGAATGGCCTCTTCCCGCTGCCGTCTCTCCACGGCTGACAGGCCCTGATTCCCCGGCACGGGCGCACCGTCACTGACGGGGGGAATAGAAGTCGGATGCCCGGCGGCCCGGTTGCAGTCGATCACGAGACGGGAATAGACCTGCTCCACAAGCAGGCAGCCGAGAGCCTGCTGGAGGTGCCTCCCCACTTCCCGGATGCCAATATCATAGGCGATGTGCCTGTCCCATTCATCCACGGGCAGGCCAAGATCACCCAGCCTTTCTGGCACGGCACGGCCCGCATGGTCGCTGATCATGACAAAAGGACTGTCCGTCACCGCTGCATGGACATGATAAGGGCGGGCCTCACTCTCCCCCAGAAGGGGCATGGCCTCAGTCTGCCTGTTCATCACGCCCAGCCTCACTCAACCTGATGAAGAAGGGAGCGGACCGTGCTGGCCGCAGCGGCGTCCTTCCACTCCACGCCACCATCAGAAATGGCCCGCACCTGCCCCTGGGCATCAATCAGCAGCGTCATGGGCAGTCCGGGTTCCCGAAGACTCTTCAGGAACGGATCCACAGCCTGACGCTCCGCCGTCCAGACGGGCAGGCCCTCGGCATGAAGACGGGGCAGGGCTGCCTGAACATGCTCCGGTGAACCACTGTCCAGAGCAACGGGGATCACGGGCAGATCGGGATTTCTGTCCAGAAAAGCGGCCAGCTGGGGCAGCTCTTCCCGACAGGGTGTGCACCATGTGGCCCAGAGATGCAGCATGTACGGCTTCCCCGCCTTCATGGGCAGGCTTGCCTTCGTGCCGCCCAGCCCCGCAATGGCCAGCGTGACCGGGGCTGACAGGGCCGGTTCCGGCTCCAGCTCCTGCAAACTCTGCAACGCTTCAGCCCGCACACAATTGTGCCACAGGCCCGCAGCCGCTACACTCAGCCAGCCCGCCAGAACGGCGCCTGTACGAATCTTTTTCCAGTTTCTGATCATATCGGTCCTCATGACGCACAATAATACCAGCAACGCCTCCCCTGCAAACAGACCCGCCAGCACGGACGCCGCCAATCCCCAGTGGGGTGGCCGTTTCGCCAGCGGTCCGGCAGCCATCATGGAGGAGATCAACGCCTCCATCGGGTTCGACAGAATTCTCTGGCGGCAGGATATCCGTGGCTCCCTCGCCCATGCTGCCATGCTCCGCAAGGTTGGCCTGCTGACAGAACAGGAAGAAGCCGAAATCCAGCAGGGTCTGGCCGATATTGCCACGGAAATCGAAGAAGGCCGCTTCGCTTTCTCCCCGGCACTGGAAGATATTCACATGAATATCGAGTCCCGCCTGTCCGAGCGGATCGGGGAAGCCGGAAAGCGGCTGCACACCGCCCGTTCCCGCAATGACCAGATTGCCACGGACTTCCGCCTCTGGGTCCGGGATTCCATCGACGGCATCGTGGAACAGACGGAAGCCCTGATGCGCACCCTCGCCCGCCGTGCACTGGAATATCATGACACCCCCATGCCGGGTTTCACCCATCTTCAGGTCGCCCAGCCCGTCACCTTCGGTCATCATCTGCTGGCTTATGTGGAAATGCTGGCCCGTGATGCCTCCCGCCTGCGTGATGCCCGCCGCCGGATGAATGAATGCCCGCTGGGGTCTGCCGCCCTGGCAGGCACGTCCTTCCCCATCGACCGGGACATGACGGCGCAGGCCCTCGGTTTCGACCGCCCGACGTCAAACTCACTGGACGCCGTGTCCGACCGCGACTTTGCGCTGGAATATCTGTCTGTCCTCTCCATGGAGGCCATGCATCTTTCCCGCCTTTCGGAAGAGATCGTGCAGTGGGCCTCTGCGGCCTTCAATTTCGTCCATCTGTCCGACGCCTTCACCACCGGCTCCTCCATCATGCCACAGAAGCGCAACCCGGATGCTGCCGAGCTGGTCCGTGCCAAGGTGGGCCGCATCACCGGCGATCTGATCGGGCTGCTGACGGTCATGAAAGGTCTGCCACTGGCCTATGCGAAGGACACGCAGGAAGACAAGGAACCCGTCTTTGACGCCACGACGGCCATCACCCTGTCCTTGGCCGCCATGGAAGGGATGATCCGGGACCTCAAACCAAACAAGGAACGGATGCGGGAGCTGGCAGGTGCTGGCTTCTCCACCGCCACGGACCTTGCCGACTGGCTGGTGCGGGAGCTGCGTCTGCCCTTCCGCACGGCCCATCATGTCACAGGGCGTCTTGTCAGTCTGGCCGAGCAGAAAGGCTGCGATCTGGCCGACCTTTCACTCGAAGACATGCAGGCCGTGGAATCAGGCATCAACAGGTCCATCTATGACGTCCTGACCGTGGACTCCTCCCTCGCCTCCCGCACCAGCCACGGCGGCACGGCACCAGCCAATGTGCAGGCACAGGCCAAGGGGTGGCTGGAACGGCTTGGACAGGCCTGAACGGAGAGATGATCATGCATCGGCTTCATTCCTCTTTCATGACGCGGGCCGTTCTGGCCCTCATGGGTGGCATTTTCCTGCTGGGACTGAGCGCCTGCGGCCGACCGGGGGCTCCCAAGCCTCCCGGCCCGTCTGAGAAAGTGACGTATCCGCAGATATATCCGCCAGAATGAAATGACGTGATTCTTCAGAAATCATGCGAGAGATTATCAAGAAAGGTGAAAGTGGGAGTTCCTGCTTTCACCTTTTCTCATGATTACAGGGCATTGACCGCAAAAACTGGCTATTTACCAATAAGCATGACTGATAACAGATAAAAGATTTTCCTTTCTTCACGCTTTATCAAGATGACCTTCCTAGAGTGACCCTGCAATCTGCCTTGTTCAGGATGGAGTGGTCATGATGGTAACGCTGACAGAAATCATTCTGAAGGATCCAGCCCGTTATGAGTACATGCGGGCTGGCAACACGACTCCCTTCTGGGTTTCTCCTGCCATGAAAACAGAACTTCGCCTGCTCGGCCCGACAGGCAACGTCATACCCTGCCAACACCACCACAGGGGATGGTTCAACTTCCTTCTCCCCGCTGAAACACCTCATGTCTTCCTGGACATGACGGCCACTACCCTGCTGGATCAGACCATCAGAGACGTGATCCTGTTCATGGGGGCTCAGGAATGGTCTCTACCCGTTCCCTCTGCTCTCACCCGTTCTCCCAGACAGAGCAACCAGGCCAGAACTGCCTGGGTCGGCCTCCCACCCATGCCCCGCTGGGTACGGGGGCTCTTCTGCGTGCATCTTGAACCTGTGGTTCTTGAACGGGACAGATTAAACGCTGCCTGAACAGGCAGTCTCCCCCAGTCAGAGGGTCAGGACCAGGCCATCCCGGGCTGGGCGGACGTCTTCGGGCAGGCTTTCGCAGAGCTGGCCGTAATCCATGTCCGGCCCCATGTGGGTCAGGACCGTATGCCGGGGCCGGAACTGCTGCCGCCATTCCATGACACGCCCCAACCAGCCATGAGATGGATGTGCCTCCCGCTGGAAGCACCCGACGACCCAACAGGACAGGTCATGCAGAACGGCCTGTGATTCTGTGGGGAAACTCTCAACATCCGTACAATAGGCAAACGACCCGAGACGCAGGCCGAGACTTGTCGTCCAGCCATGCTTCTGCGGGAAGATGCAGCCTTCCAGCGGGCCGACCTTCAGCGGGCCATGGGTGGGAATTTCCTGCACGTCAAAAGCAGGACGATAGAAGGTGCCTCCCTCCCACGGCCGGAAAGCATAGTCGAAACGCTGCCGCAGCTCGGCCAGAACCTCTGCCGTGGCCAGAAGCTGGATCGGCCGACCGATCACACGATTGACAGCCCTCAATTCATCCAGCCCACCGATATGGTCACTGTGAGCGTGCGTGTAGAACACGGCATCAATATGGGTCAGCCCGTTTGCCAGCATCTGCTGCCGCAGGTCTGGCCCACTGTCGACCAGAAGACGGAACCCCTCATGCTCGATCACGATGGATGAACGCAGACGGCGATTCCGCCTGTCTGTCGGATCGCACGCACCCCAGAGGCCCGTTCCGGCCCCTTCCTCACCCCCGATCATGGGGACGCCAGCGGAGCCACCACAACCGAGAATCGTGATCTTCATACGGCTACCCGTGTGAAGAGACGCCGTGTGTTGGCTTGCGTAATCTCCACCAGCCGCTCACCCGTCAGACCACGTTCTTCGGCCAGACGAGCCGCCGTATGCACGACATAGCCCGGCGTGTTCGGCTTGCCCCGCTTGGGAACGGGGGCCAGAAAAGGACTGTCTGTTTCCACGAGGATACGGTCCTCCGGCGCATGACGGGCCACGTCCCGGATTTCTTCACACTTCTTGAAGGTCAGAAGCCCGGAAAAGCTCAGGTACCCCCCCAGCTCCAGAGCGGCTCCGGCCAGCTTCGGACCGGAGGCAAAGCAATGGATCAGAAAAGGGAAAGCCCCCTTCTCATGCTCGTCCCGCAGAATGGCGATGGTGTCATCATCCGCCTGTCTCGTATGGATGACCAGCGGCAGACCCGTCACACGGGCTGCCTCGATATGACGGCGGAAGGATGCATGCTGGACTGGTTTTACCTCCTCCGTGCCATGAAAATAATCAAGGCCAGACTCTCCGATGGCCGCTACCTGCGGAGTCTCAAGCTCTGCCAGCATGTCATCAAGACTGGGAAGAACCTCCTCATGGGCATGATCGGGATGTGTGCCCAACGCACACCAGATACGCAGGTCCGGACTGTCATGCTCCGTCAGGGCCTTCTGCCTGGCCCGTTCTGACCAGCGTGTCCCGATCGTGACCATTCCCGCCAGACCAGCCTGCCGGGCAAAATCCAGACTGGCAGGGAGGTCTTCCAGACGGTCCAGATGGCAGTGCGTGTCAATCAGCCCCTTCATGCGTCCTTCTCTTCCTCCACGAAACGGGGGAACAGACCTTGTGGCTTGGGCAGGGTACGCCCACCGGGCAGTGGTGTTTCCAGCGCAGCGATATGACGCTCGCCCTTCTCCACACCCAGCTGGTCCAGCATCTTCTCCATCGTATCTGGCATATAGGGCTGGAGGAGCGTCGCCACGGTACGGATCACATCCACCAGAACCCGCAGCACATCCGCCATGCGGGCCGGATTTTCCTTCTTCAGCACCCAGGGGGCCTGCCGGTCGATATAGGCATTGGCCTCCCGGATGAGCTTCCAGATATCTTCCAGCGCATCACTGATGGCCAGACGCTCGATATGCGTGCGTGTGAGAGACGGCAGCAGGGTGGCCTGGGCCAGAATCTTCTCATCATCCTCTGTCAGGGCACCACGTTCCGGCAGGACACCCTGAAGATTGCGGGCCACCTGACTGAGCGTCCGCTGGGCAAGATTGCCAAGGTCGTTGGCCAGTTCGACATTCATCCGTGTGATGAGGGAACGGCGGCTGAAATTGGAATCCCCACCAAAGGGCACTTCCCGCATCAGGAAGAAGCGCAGCTGGTCCAGCCCGAACTCATCGGCCAGAGCCTTGGGGTCCAGCACGTTGCCGAGAGACTTGCTCATCTTCTCACCCTCGACCGTCCACCAGCCATGAGCGAAAACCCGTTTCGGCAGCGGCAGACCAGCAGCCATAAGGAAGGCCGGCCAGTAGATGCAGTGGAAGCGTATGATCTCCTTGCCCACCACATGCACGTCGGCGGGCCAGTGAACATGCCGGGGATCCTTCATGTCCGGGTAACCAACGGCTGTCAGATAATTCGCCAGCGCATCGAACCAGACATACATGACATGGTCCGGGTCACCCGGCACCTCCACGCCCCAGCGGAAGCTGGTCCGACTGATGGAGAGGTCCCGCAGCCCCTGCTTCACGAAGCTGACCACCTCCCGTTTCGGACCATGCGGGCCGATGAAATCGGGATTTTCTTCATACAGCTTCAGCAGCCTGTCCTGAAAATCGGAAAGGCGGAAAAAGTAGGATGGTTCCCGCACCCACTCCAGCGGCGCACCGGAAGGTGCCGTCCGGCTGCCGTCGGGATGCCGGGTGATCTCATCCTCACCGACAAACATCTCATCCCGGGTGGAGTACCAGCCTTCATAGGCATCGAGATAGATATGACCATTTTCGGCAACCTTCTCCCAAAGGGTCTGGGCTGCCTTCTTGTGTCGGGCTTCTGTCGTGCGGATGAACTCATCCGTCTGGACCGCCATGTCCTTCTGCATCTGGCGGAAGCTCTGGGAGATGCGGTCCGCAAAATCCTGCGGAGGAACATTCTGCGCCTTTGCGCTCTGCTCCACCTTCTGTCCATGCTCGTCCGTCCCGCTGACGAACAGAACATCGTTGCCATCCAGCCGATGGAAACGGGCGATCACATCACAGGCGATGGAGGTATAAGCGTGGCCGATATGCGGCGCACCATTCACATAGAAAATGGGAGTCGTGATGGTGAAATGCCGCTTCATGATCTATCTGTCCTGTCGTCCAAATTTTACCAAAACCCACAACCGGGCCTGCTACCCCTGGCGGGCCAGAGCAAGGACTTCCCGGATGGCCTCGGCCCTGTCAAGGCTGAAGCGCTCACTCTGCATCCGCATCTGCCCCAACCGCCCGGCCCGATCCGCCATGAGAGCTGCCCGGGGCAGATCTCCCGCAAAGGCGGCATCCCGTGCCTGACCGGCCAGTGCCTCGCCTAGCAGATCGCACACTAACGCAAAACCCTCTGCTTCACGAGCGATCTGGCTGACGATCACCCAATTTTCATGATCCAGCTCTTCACCGGCCAATGCCCGCTCCACCAGCCCGGCACAGATGCCGTCCCGGTCCTGTGCCAGAAACAGGGCACGACCGGGAGACCCATGGGCACGGTGCAGGACATCATCCGGCACGTCAGGCAGAACGGCCTTCATGTCAGCCTCATCCAGCCCGGCCAGGGCCAGCACACGGCAACGGCTCCGCAATGTCGGCAGCAATGTGCCCGGTGAAGAGGTCGTCAGGAAGAGAGCGGTCTTCGGAGGAGGTTCCTCAAGAATCTTCAACAGCGCATTGGCGGCAAAACGGTTCAGACTTTCCAGCCCGTCCACGACCACGACCCGCCAGCCACCCTCCGTGGCCGTGTGATGCAGAAAATTCTGGATGGGCTGGACATCAGCAACCGTGATCTCCCCCTTCAGCTGTCCCTTGCGGGGGTCCATCTTCCGGGCAATCGTCAACAGATCTCCATGCGTCCCCGCAGAGATGCGCCGTCCAGCAGGACTTTCCAGATCGCTGCCCCCCAGCAGCCTGCGGGCCAGATGGAACGCCAATGTCACCTTGCCTACACCGGACGGGCCAGAAATCAGCCACGCATGATGCAGCCTGCCAGACGCAAAAGACTCTTCAAACTGCTGTATGGCCGCCTGATGCCCATACACATGGGCTGCCAGACGTGGTTCAGGCGGAGGCCCCCTCACGCAGCGCCCTCTCCAGCCATATGCTGCCGCACGAGAGCGTATAGGTGCGCCTGCACCTCTTCCAGCGACTGGCTGGCATCAACCCGCCGGATGCGGGCAGGATCCTTCTCGGCAATATCCTGAAAACCAGCCCGCACACGCTGATGAAACTGCATCTGCTGTCCCTCGTACCGGTCCAGCTTTCCACCCCGCCGGTAAATACGCTGACGGGCCACTTCGCAGGGCAGGTCCAGCCATAACGTTACATCAGGCTCTCCTCCCACGACCTGCCGCAAGGAGCGGATATACTCCAGAACTTCTGCCCGGCCCTCTCCGATTCCATACCCTTGATAGGCCCATGTGGAATCATGGAACCGATCACAGAGGACGATTTTCCCTTCTGCCAGAGCCGGTCGGATTGCCTTGGCGAGGTGATCCGCCCGGGCCGCCATATGAAGCATGATCTCCGCCTGCCAGCAGAAACTCTCCTCCCCAAAAAGGAGCAGGTTCCGCAACGCCTCGGCTGCTGGCGTCCCACCGGGCTCTCTCGTCTGGAAAACCGGGAAACCTGCGCCTTCCAGCTGCTCGGAAAGGCGGGCCAGCTGCGTGCTTTTGCCCGCACCTTCCCCCCCTTCCAATGTAATGAACACTCCCCCGGTCTTACTGCGGAGCATGACCGAACCGTGACAGGATCCGCCCTGCAAAGCCAAGCTCACCGACCGGGGACACCGTATAAAGTGGTGAATAGACCCTGGGCTGACCTGGCAGGCCAACGGAAACATGGCCAGACTTCTGCCCTGCTGCCACCGGTGCCGGAATGGGGGACGGATAATCCACGCTGATCTGCACTTTCGAGGACCAGCCGACAGGGATGGTCAGGCTGACATCCTCCGCAACAGCCAGACCAACCGTGCGATGCTCCCCATTCCACACGGCAGCGGCCGGCTCCACAACCTGCCCCTTGTGCAGCAGCTGAACCGTCTCAAAACTGGAGAATGCCCAGCTCATCAGCCGCTCACCCTCATGAGCACGCTCATTGGTAGAGGCAGTCCCATTGATGACGACAATGACACGGTTGCCGTTCCGTTCTGAACTGGCACACAGGCCAAACCCCCCTGCATCGGTATGGCCAGTCTTCAGACCATCAGCCAGCCCCTTGTCGACCAGCACATTGCGGTTCCCCTGACGGATATGGTTGAAGGTGAATTCCTTCTCCCCGAAGAACCCGTAATAACGGGGGAAATCACGAATGAGATGCTGCGCCAGCATGGCCACATCCTGAGCGCACATGTAATGGCTGGCATCCGGCAGGCCGGTCACGTTCATGAAATGAGAGTTGCGTAAGCCAATGCGCTGGGCTGCCTCGTTCATCAAGGCCACGAAACGCTCTTCAGACCCCGCAATCCCCTCCGCCAGCACGACACAGGCATCATTGCCGGACTGGATGAGCATGCCACGGATCAGATTCTCCACGCTGACAGAACTGCCAAGCGGGACAAACATGCGGGAACCTTCCATCTTCCAGGCCCTGGAGCTGACAGGGAATTCCTGCTCCAGCCGGATACGCCCGGAGGCCAGAAAAGCAAAAACGACATAGGCCGTCATCATCTTGGTAAGGGATGATGGCGGCATCCGCTCTTCCGCATTGCGACTCAGCAACACCGTCCCCGTCGTGCTGTCGAGAATATAGGCCCAACGGGCAGAGGTCGGCATGGGGCCCATTGGAGTCACGGCATCCCCCACGACCGAATCGGTGGCCGGACCTGCTTCCTTCACCTGCCCTGCCGGACGCCCCCGCCCCTGCCTGTGCAGCCCGGCGGCCTGCCCGGCCCGTGATGATGCCAGCAGGGAACATGCCGTAAAACCGGCAACTCCCCCCATGAGAGAACGTCTTGTCTGCACGTCAATCCCCGCACTGCATGCCCGCCATACCGGCGGGGCCTTCATGAAAAAACCTGCGATGCCCGCCATGCGGGCCACCCGGCACCATGCCGGACGGCGTGATTATCGGGTCATCCTATCGCCCAGAATCCCGACCGCCAATGCATAATAATCGGAAGGATTGTAGGCCCGTATCGCACGGAAATTATGATAAACGAGGAAGGCCTGTCCACCAGGTCCATCCGGCTGGAGCAGGCTGCCCGTAGCCTGCGGTGCCAGGAACCCGGAAGACTGGACCGGCCTCACCCCCATAGCCTGCCACGTGCTGACAGGATGCACGGGGGCATGGCGGGATTTCGTGGCAGCCAGAGCCGTGAACTGCCCATTGCTCCCCAGCGGGACCACAACCTCTTCTCCCCAGGGTTCACCACGCCGCCAGCCCGACCGTCCCAGGTAATTGGCAATGGAAGCAAAAACATCCGCTTCGGAACTCCAGATATTCGCCTTTCCATCACCATCACCATCCGCCGCAAAACGCAGATAGGCACTCGGCATGAACTGAGGCTGCCCCATGGCACCGGCATAGCTGCCCAGCATGCTGGCCGGACTGATGACCCCCTGAGCCAATATCTGCATGGCCTTGATCAGCTCGCTACGGAAAAAGGCAGCCCGCCTGCCATCAAAGGCCAGAGTGGCCAAGGCCTCGATGACATTAAAACGGCCCTGATGCTCTCCAAACCCTGATTCCAGCCCCCATATGCCCATGATGGCGTTGTCATCACAGCCCAGCGTCTGCCCCAAAGGCGACAGTGTCCCCCGCACCCTCTGCCAGGCCTGCCGCCCTTTTTCTTCCCGGGCAGACGAGATCACGCGTGCACGGTACTGCGCCCATGTCAGGGTAAATTCCGGCTGGTGCCGGTCCAGCCGCAAAACCTCCTGATTGGGGGCCTGAGCCAGCGCAAGGGACTGCTCCACAATAGCCGACGGCACACCAGCCGACAGGGCCTGCTGCCGCACACCTCCCAGGAATGCTGCATAATCAGCCGTCCCCCGAGAGGCCACCGCCCGACCACCTGCCCAGGCAGGCAGACCGCCCATCATCAACCCTCCCGCCGTGGCAGCCAGAAAATGACGCCTCTTCATCATTCCACTTCCCATCACGCCTGATCTCCCCTTCATCATCCAAAGGAACGCCCCGATATACCCGGCACTGCCGATTGCGGACAGACGCATTTCATGGCACAGTCCCGCCAACCACAGCCAGGACCGTTCTTTGTGATCCGTATCAGCGCTATCATGGCGTCCCAGCCTGTCTGGCTGAAAGCCTTTTCTGTCATCCTTGGTACCTTTATCCTGGAAGATGTTGCAACCGTCCTGGCGGCCATTGCGTCCAAAGGAAACCAGATTTCCATCCCTCTGGCACTTGGCAGCCTTTATGCCGGGGTGGCCCTGGGTGACATGGGCCTTTATGCCCTCGGTCTGGCAGGAAGCCGATGGACGTTCCTGCGCCGTTTCCTGACCCTCCCCAGCGAGGAGCAGGCAAAACGGTGGTTCTCCCGCAACATCATAGGGGTTGTGGCCATTTCCCGCTTTGTTCCAGGCAGCCGCCTGCCGCTCTATACGGCCTGCGGTTTCTTCCGTGCGCCCTTTCTGGCCTTCGCCCTGACGGCCATCGGCGCAACGCTGGTCTGGACAAGCCTGCTCTTCCTGCTGGCACTGCATGTTGGCGGGTGGCTTCTGGCGCATCAGGGTGGCTGGCGCTGGGCGGGAATCATCGGCTTCATCCTCTGCATTTTCCTGATGGGACGTTTCATCAGCCACCTGCAACGTAGGAACACATAGTCCATGACAGCACCTTCTTCCCATCACAAGACGCTGTCCCTCTTCGAGTTCTGGCCCGACAGCATTTTCTATACCCCCATCGTCATCTACTGGATTCTCATGGGGTTACGTCATGGAGACCTCAGCATCTCCACGGCTGCCAATCCCCGTATCGAAACAGGTGGCCTCTGTGGCGAGAGCAAAAGCTCCATTCTGGACATGGTCGGCCCCACGGCCCGAGAGGCCATTGCCCCGTATCGGATCATTCATAACGGAGCTGATGCAGCCCGGGATGTGCTGGCCGCCATGAAGGAAATGGGGATCGACTTCCCGGTCGTGCTCAAGCCTGACATCGGCTGTAACGGTACGGGAGTGAGGCTGATCACCTCCCTGGCCATGCTCCACGAGGTGCTGCCACTCTTCCCGGCGGGTGTGGCCCTGATGGTGCAGCAGCTCATCACCTACCCGATGGAAGCAGGCATCTTCTATATCCGTCATCCTGATGAGCCTGTCGGCCGCATCACCTCCCTCACTTACAAGGAGGCCCCTGTCCTGACCGGCAATGGTCGCTCCACACTCAAGGAGCTCATCATGGCCGACCCCCGGATGCGACAGGTGCCACAGCTCTATCTGCCCCGTATCAGTGGCCGTGAAACCGAGATTCTGCCCGCCGGAGAAACGCTGTCACTGGTTTTTGCCGGAAATCACTGCAAGGGGTCCATCTTCCGGAATGGGAGGCCGGACATCACTCCGGCACTCACGGAACGCATCAACGCCATCATGTTGGACATACCGGACTTCCATTTCGGCCGGATCGACCTCAAGATGACCTCACCAGAAGCTCTGAAGCGTGGGGAAGACTTCCAGATCATCGAGATCAATGGGGTCGGGTCAGAGGCCATCCATATCTGGGACCGGCGCACGACTCTGACAGAGGCCTACCGCACCCAGATCTACCATTACCGGCAGGCCTTCCTCATCGGTGCTGCAAAAAAGAAAGAAGGCTGGAAAAGTTCCGGCATTCTGGGGATGCTCCGCTCCTGGCTGAAGCAGCGGCGCCTGCTGGCATCCTACCCGACCAACGACTGAGGCAGGCAACAACCGGGCCGGACCCCGCCGGTCCTTTCCCGCCCGGCGGGAGCCCGGCGGGAAAACACAGCCTAAAGCCTGCCCGCACCAAATATGTAATTGCTGATCTGCTGCTCCAGAGACAGCAGGGGGTGGGCATCCAGAATGGTGGCACCAGCCGGCAATGTCTGCCCTGCCTTGCCGGGCAGCAGCTGAAGGGCATTGTCCCCGCCAATGGTCGGTGCCGCAATGGCCACAGCCGTATCCTGCGGGAGCTTCAGATCATCCCGTACGGCAAACTGCACGTCCACGATGGCGGTTTCCGGATTCAGCGTGATGGAACGCACACGCCCCACGGTTACACCGCCAAGGTCCACGTCAGCCCCCTCATCCAGACCATTCGCGGAACTGAATGTCGCATGATAGCCTGTCATGTGGCGATCCGGCCCCTCCAGCAGGCCCAGCCCATAGGCAACGAACCCGCCGGCTGCCAGAAGAACACAGCTGCTGGCAATGAATGCTCCGCCACGCCCTTTAAGGATCGCCCACATAGATACCTCGAAATTCACGCCCCAGTCTGCTAGCCTTGCGACCGGAGAAGCTGATTTCATGAAAAACAACAGAACGTTACCGCTACCATAAATGGGACTTTCCCACCAGCATCCGTCACGGCTTTTCCTCAATCTCCCCCACCTCCAGACAGACCATGGTTCCGCATGACAGATCTCCAGGCCTTCATCCTCGCCATCATCCAGGGCATCACGGAACCCTTCCCTGTCAGCAGCCTTGGCCATGCCGTCCTTCTGCCCGGAATCCTTCACTGGTCGCTGGATGAACACAGCCCGACCTTCCTGCCCTTTCTGACCATGCTGCATGTCGGCACGCTGGTGGCTCTGGCGCATGTCTTCTGGGGGGACTGGCGGGCTATCCTGCTCGGCCTCTTCTCCCCCCGCAGAACAGCCAGAACCCGCAACAAGGCGATCCACCTGTGCAGCCTGCTTGTCGTGGCCACAATACCAGCCGTCATCATGGGCGGACTGTTTGAGCATCACCTGCGGCTCGTTTTTGCCAATCCGCTCATGGTGGCAGGATTCCTGACCCTCAACGGCCTGCTGCTCATCCTGACGGAGATCATGCGCCGCCGGGCCCTCCGGCATGAACAGGACAATGCCTACCAGACACAGGAACTCTCCTGGAAAGATGCCCTCATCATCGGCCTCTGGCAATGTCTGGCCCTGTTCCCCGGGCTATCACGCTCCGGTGCCACCATTAATGGTGGGCTGATGCGGGGACTGGACCATCTGACAGCGACACGCTTTTCCCTGCTCATGGCCCAGCCGATCATTCTGGCAGCCACGGCCAAAGAGGCCTGGCAGCTCCGCCATGTCCATCTCTCCAGCAGCATGATCACGCAGTCCCTCATTGGCGCTGTCGTGGCTGGCGTAACGGCCCTCATCTGCTCCCGGCTCCTGCTGCGCTTCTTCCATGATGACAACCGGCACACCCTGACAGGATTCGGCATTTACTGCATCCTTGCCGGCCTTGGCAGCGCCTGCCTTCTCCATTTTCACCCCTGAGCACAGAAAAACTCCGCAAGCATAATTTACAAAGGCTTTCCAAGGAGTCATGAATAAAAACATTCCGGTATCATACCGTTCCAGCCCCGTTATGCAGGAATCGTGACACTCATGCCCCAGCTGACCACGCCATGAACAAGGCGCGCCGCAAGACCCTCTCCCAGATACAGTCCGCTGGTGAACAGCATAACTTCAAGCGCAGCCTTGGCGCCACGCAGCTCCTGCTCATGGGCGTGGGGACCGCCATTGGAGCGGGCGTGTACGTCATCACGGGGACGGCGGCAGCAGAGTATGCCGGGCCTTCCGTCCTTCTCTCTTTCCTGATTGCCGCTGCGGCGTGCCTGTTCACGGCACTCTGTTATGGGGAGCTGGCCTCCACCTTCCCTGTCTCCGGGTCAGCCTATGCTTATGCCTATCTCTCCATGGGCGAGAAAATGGCATGGGTGACCGGCTGGCTGCTCATACTGGAATATGGCATTGCCGGTACCGCCGTGGCGGCCGGCTTTTCGGGCTACCTGACATCCCTGCTCAGTGGGTTCGGCATCCATCTTCCGGCTGTCATTTCCCAGACAACCTTTCAGTCCATCCCTCATTCAAGTACCGGCCTGCTGGCCTTTCATCCCAGCTTCAACCTGATCGGCCTGGTTGTCATGCTGTTCATCAGCCTGGTCCTGACCCGTGGGATTGAGGTCGCAGCACGGTTCAACACGGCCTTCGTCAGCATCAAGATCGGCGTGCTGGCACTGTTTGTCGGGGTTGGCCTGTTCTATCTCCATCCTGCCTACTGGCACCCATTCATCCCGCCTTCGGAAGGGAATTTCCATTTCGGCGTGGCTGGCATCTTCCGGGCTGCCTCGATCATCTTCTTTGCCTATGGTGGTTTCGAAACCGTCTCCACCGCAGCGGCAGAAGCCCGCAACCCCACCAGGGATGTGCCCATAGGCATCATCGGCAGTCTCATCATCTGTACGTTGGTTTATGTCACCGTGGCGGCCGTACTGCTGGGCATTGCGCCCTATCAGATGCTGGATGTGCCAGACCCTCTGGCCATCGCAACGGGCCTCATGAATCAGCCGTGGATGGCCTTTCTCATCAATGCAGGGGCCACGGTCGGGCTGTTCTCCGTTCTTATCGGTCTGCTTTATGCAATTTCCCGCATGGTCCACGCCATCAGCCATGACGGACTTCTGCCGGGCATCTTCAGCGTCGTGCATCCACGCTTCAGGACACCATGGCTGGCCACGCTGCTGCTGGGCCTCATCCTGGGGCTGATGAGCGCCACCATGCCCATCGCACTGCTGGGGGATCTGCTCTGCATTGGCACCACACTGGCCTTCAGCATCGTCTGCTTCACTGTCATCTGGCAACGCAACAGGGCACCGGAGACACACCGGCCCTTCCAGGTGCCACTCGGAGGAATCCGCATCCGGGGGGTCTGGCTGGGCATCACGCCCATGCTGGGCATTTTCTTCTGCCTCTGCATGATTGTTCCCCTGGGGCTGAACATACTGCACGTCACCCTGCAGGGTAACATCATCCCGCTGGCCTTCTTCATCCTCTATACAGGGCTGGGTTTTGCGACCTATCTGTTCTATGGACGGCATAACTCGACCATGAAGCAGCCTCCATCCTGAAGGGCGCAGGCTGCTGCATGGTTTCCATTTCCGATTACGAGGCGAGGATGGCCACAGGGGCAACCTGCCCATCCATCAAGTCCGCTGTCTATTTCTGGATGATCCACCCTCTTTATGCGTAAACGTTCCTCCTCCTCCGCCAGGCGTCGTGATCCACGGCGCAAGACCATGAGCCAGATCACGGCAGAAAATGATTCCGTCACGCTCAAAAGAAGTCTGACAGCCACGCAGCTTCTGCTCATGGGGGTCGGAACGACCGTTGGGGCGGGCGTCTATGTCATGACGGGTACGGCGGCGGCTGAATATGCCGGACCTGCCGTGCTGCTCTCCTTCCTTGTAGCGGCGGCAGCCTGTCTCTTCACGGCTTTCTGTTATGGGGAGCTCTCTTCCACCTTCCCGGTATCCGGCTCCTCCTACTCCTATGCCTACATCTCCATGGGAGAACGGGCAGCATGGAATGTCAGCTGGCTGATGCTGCTGGAATACGGCATATCCTGCACCGCTGTGGCGGCTGGTCTTTCGGGCTACATGAACTCCCTGCTGGGCATTTTCGACATCCATCTGCCAGTCTGGCTGACACAGACAAGCCTTCAGCCGGTGCCCGGCTCCGAAGGAACAGCGCTGACAGCCGGATTCCGGCTGGACCTGATCGGCTTCATCTCCGTGTTGCTGGTAACCGCCCTGCTGGCCCGTGGTGTTGAAGAATCCGCCCGTTTCAACTCTCTCGTTGTCGCCCTGAAAATTGGTGTCCTGTTCCTCTTCCTCATCATCGGTGTCAGTTACATCACCCCGGCCAACTGGTTCCCCTTCATTCCACCGGCCCAGGCCCATTTCCACTTTGGTGTGGCTGGCATCTTCCGGGCAGCCTCCATCATATTCTTTGCCTATGGAGGGTTCGAAGCCGTTTCCACTGCTTCATCAGAGGCCCGCAATCCAACACGTGACATTCCCATCGGCATCATTGGCAGCCTGCTGATCTGCACGCTGATCTATGTTGCCGTAGCAGCCGTACTGCTGGGAATCGTGCCCTACAGCAAGCTGAATGTGGCTGACCCCCTGGCCGTTGCCACACAGGCCATGGGCAAACCGTGGCTGGCCCTGCTGGTGAATGGCGGCGCCACCATCGGCCTTTCCTCCGTCCTGCTGGGCCTGATGTATGGTCAGTCCCGCATCCTGCTGACCACCGGGCGGGACGGGCTCATCCCGTCCGTCTTTAGCAGGATCCACAAGCGCTACCGCACACCAGCCCGTGGGACATTCATCATGGGGACCATCATTGCCCTGATGACAGCCACCCTGCCCATCGACATCATCAGCGATCTCGTTTCCCTCGGGACGGCACTGGCCTTCGCCATGGTCTGCTTTACGGTCATCTGGCAGCGCAATTATGCTGCCGATACCCGGCGCCCCTTCAGCGTGCCACTGGGAGGAATCCGTATCCGGGGATTCTGGATTGGCCTTACGCCTGTTCTGGGGATCATTTTCTGCCTGATCATGATCCTGCCACTGATCTTCAACATGATCCACGCCCTGCTGGGCGGCAATCCTGTTCCCGTCATTCTGCTGGTCACCTACTTCCTGATCGGTGCGCTGACCTATCGCTTCTACGGGTATCACAACTCCCGCATGGCCAATCCGTCAGCCTCAGCAGAATAATACCGCCCCCATCAGTCCTGACTTGCCCGAAACTGATGGGGGACCCTCCTTCGCCACACTATCTGCGCCCATCGGCCCTGCTACCGGGCCCCATGTAACTGCCCGGTGGCGGGCGATGTACTGGAGGAGACAAAAGGGTATCCGGGTCTGTCACATCCAGTTTTGCCCCTGTTTCCGGCGAAACGAACGCCACACGCCGCCGTGGCAGCGCCTGCGGGAACTCCGCCCGGATGCGGGCAATGGCTTTTTCCCGAATATCACAACGCAGATCCCAGCTCTGCATGGCATTGCGGGCACTGGCAATGACACGGACCGACATGGCCTGATCTGTGCAATCCGACACCTGGGCATCGAACACCTTGCCATCCCAGAGCGGGCAGCTTCGCACGATCTCCCTCAGCATATCCCGGATTTCATCCATTGGGGCATCATAATCAAGCCAGAGAAACACGACGCCGGTTATGGCGGCCGAGTTGTGCGTCCAATTTTCAAAGCGATTTTCAAGAAAATAGGAAATGGGCACGATATGGCGTCGCCAGTCCCAGACACGCAGCACGACATACGTTGCCGTGATTTCCTCCACCCAACACCAGTCACCATTGATGACGACCAGATCCTCCATCCGGATGGGCTGGGTGATGGCGATCTGCACCCCCGCTATCAGGTTCGTCAGAAGTCCCCGCGCCGAGAGACCGACAATCAGCGAGGCCGCTCCGGCAGAAGCAAAAAGGGACACACCATACTGTTTGACAGACGGAAAAAGCATCAGGGCCGAAGCAACCGTCACAAGGCCAATGAGAATCTCTCCAAGCCGCCGCAGCACCTTGATCTGTGTCTGATGAGCACGGGCCATGATGTCATCCGCATAATCCAACCGTGCCAGACGATTCAGATATGCCTCTGACATCAGGCGGAACATGCTGATGAGAGAAAAGCCGAAAACCAGAATCAGCAGAAAGAAAAAGAACAGCCTGAGATTCTGCTCCTCCTCATATGAAAAGCCCGTGGCCGCTGGCAGCGCTGCCAGAAGGACCAGCAATGTAACCATGACCTGCATGGGCCGACGCAACACGCTGACGGTGTTGCGGATCATCGCCCCGCTGCGTGTACCAGGAATACGCAGGATCAGCGCACTCGCCCCGTGTCCGGCATAAAACGCTGTCAGACCAACGATCACGAGCATCAGGATCGATACGATCGCAGGTGGCAACCAGGAAAGCGCATTGCTGAACGCAAAGAGGATGTTTGTGAAATGCTGGGACAAAAGGAAAAGCCCTCTGACTGAAGGTGTAACAGGCTGTCAGCGAAAAATGACAGCCTCGCCTCAGGAAGTGAATAGAAAAGAACAAAAAAACATGATGATAGCCCACCTCCCTGTTGACTTCCTCATCTGCCTGCCATAAAAGCACCTTCATCGGAAGGCAGATGCCTCCTGAAGGACATGATGGCGGCGTAGCTCAGCGGTAGAGCAGGGGAATCATAATCCCTTGGTCGGCGGTTCAAATCCGTCCGCCGCTACCATCTTCCCTTCTCCCATCCCCTGAAAATTTGCTGAATGAGCCGTTGCGGATGCCGTGCATCTGGTGCTGGCAGGTATCTTCCCCATAATTTCAGAACACTGACAGCCTCATAAAAAGAAAGCAGGTTGACCTGAGCCAACCCGCCCTCTCTTGGTGCCGTACGGTCGGGAAAGTGGCCTCAGTCCTCGCTGTCCTGCTCGGCCTCTTCATCACGCTTTTCAGCACGACGACGACGCTCGGACGGACGACGCTCACTCGCCAGGGCCGGAGCTGCCGCCTCGTCCTCATGCTCTTGACGCTCCCGGCGCTCCTGACGTGTCTGCTCATAATTGCGCTGCCGTTCGGCACGCTCCTGCTGGGCCGCCTGAGCTGCCTGATTCATGGCATTGAGCATACGGAAATAATGCTCGGCATGCTGGAAATAGGCCTCTGCCTGCACCCGGTCCCCGGTACCGGTGGCATCACGACCCAGCTGAAGATATTTTTCGAACAGCTGCTGGGCAGTGCCACGAATGCGCAGATCAGGCCCGTTGCTCTCAAAAACATGGTTCCGGTTCAGAGGAATCTGACCATTATTGCCACGGGATGCTCCTCCACCGCCGCCTGAACGATGATGACGGTTCCTCATTCGCTTCATATTTTCAAACCTGCAATCTTGTCACAATGGCGCCTTCAGCAGCCAATCTGCCGTTTCTTCCCATATTGTCCGAAGAAACATCACTCCCAGAGGAAACGACACTTTACCGCCTGACCGACAGCCATCACCGTAACGCTGTCCATCCCCTGTATCTTCCTACGGCAATCTATCAGGCATCAGCCCATAAGCCAACTGCTTTCCTAAGAAAAGGCAAGCACCAGGGCACGCTCCACACCTCCCAGGTCCTTCCGGCACTCCAGCACCGCAAGTCCTTCCGCTTCGGCCAGTTCTGTGACAGCATCTGCCTGTCCCATCCCCAGCTCCAGCACGGCACACCCGTTCGGCATAAGCAGATGTGGCAGGCTCCGGCACAGGATGCGATAGGCCACCAAGCCATCATCTCCCCCATCCAGAGCCCGATGCGGTTCATATGCCGCAACATCAGGCATCAGATGGGCCATGTCCGCATGTTCAATATAGGGAGGATTGGACAACACGACATCAAAACGCCCTCCCACCGCAGCAGCCCAGTCTCCCGCCATAAAAGCCACCCGGTCCGACAGGCCATTGCGGCCTGCATTCCGTCGGGCAAGGGCGGCGGCGGCGGGAGCAATATCCACACCCAACCCCCAGGCTCGTGGATATTCACTCAGAGCAGACAGAAGCAGGCAGCCTGTGCCCGTTCCAAGGTCCAGAATGGATCTGACAGACTGACGATCCGGCTTATGGTCCAGCAGCGCTTCCAGCAGGGTCTCACTATCGCCCCGGGGGATCAATGTCTCCGGTGAGACGTGAAAATCCAGTGTCCAGAAGCCCTGCTCCCCGGTAATGAAGGCAACCGGCTCCCGCTGGCTGCGGCGCTGAATGGCACGCTGGAAGCGGTCCACACCCTCGGCCGGAATCCCGTCATGCTGCATCAGCTCCATCCGGGTCCACCCGCAGGCCCAGCAGAGCAGCAAGCGAGCCTCGAATGCTGCCTCTTCAATCCCGGCCTGAAAAAGCCTCTCCCCGGCCTGCTGCAAAAGGTCTATTTTACGCATGAATTTCATTCCCTGACCTGTCGCCTCCCATCATCCAGGAAAACCAGACGATGACCATAGCCCGTTTCCTGCGCTCCCTGCCTGTTTCACTCTGCCTCGGCATCCTGATGCTGCCAGCCGCAAAGGGTGAAACTGTCGGGCCCATGCCGGATGGACCAACGGGGGGCAGTTTCACCGTTCATGACGGACGTGCGCCCGATGAGGTGTCAGAGTCGACACGCCTCTATCTCAATGGTCATCTGGCAGCGATATTCCACCTTGACCTCGCCCATGCTGATGATAGTGCCGTGATCCCTCTGCCTCTGGGCCGTGTTGATATTCCCTATACTCTTTGCGGCACCGTTACCGTCATGCATGATGGCAAGGCCGAAACACGGGACGTGAGCGGAGATGGTGTCCTCCATAATCCGGACGGCCATTATTTCGAAGCCGTGGGTAGCGAAAATTTCCGAGATTTCTTCCTGATGGATGAAAACGATCCGGCTGCTACCGATCACCACAACGGCAACTCCTCCCGCTGCCTCTCCTCCAACAGCTGATCACCCTGCCCAGGGGACTTGTCAGGAACTGCCGATTTCCGCCGCCAGCAGGGCCATCTGCTCATGGTGGGTCAGGGCGCTGACAATCTCGTCAAACTCGCCACCCATGACCTGATCAATCTTGTACAGAGTAAGATTGATGCGGTGATCTGTCACCCGCCCCTGGGGGAAGTTGTAGGTTCTTATCCGTTCAGACCGGTCTCCTGTACCAACTTGGGATCTACGGTCGGCTGCCCTGCTGTCATGCGCCTTCTGCCGTTCCGCCTCATACAGGCGGGCCCGCAGAATCTGCATGGCCTTGGCCTTGTTGCGGTGCTGACTTTTTTCTTCCTGCATGGCCACGACAACACCTGTCGGCAGATGCGTGATACGGACAGCACTCTCCGTCTTGTTCACATGCTGTCCCCCTGCACCGGAGGCCCGGAACACATCAATCCGCAGGTCTTCTTCATTCACCTGCACATCAACCTCTTCCGCTTCCGGCAGCACAGCAACGGTAACGGTAGATGTATGGATGCGTCCCTGGCTTTCTGTCGCCGGGACACGCTGGACACGATGCACGCCGGACTCATATTTGAAACGGGCAAACACGCCTCGCCCTGTAATGGTGGCCATGCCTTCCCGGATGCCAGAAAGCTCACTTTCCGTCAGGGACATGACCTCGAAACGCCAGCCATTGCTCTCGGCAAACCGACGATAGGCCTCGAAGAGTTCTGCCGCAAACAGCGCTGCTTCATCCCCACCGGCAGCGGGGCGGACCTCCAGAATGGCGCTCCGTTCATCAGCATCATCCCGAGGCAGAAGCGCCAGCTGCATGGCCTGCTCCAGAGCGGGCATCACGGCCTCGACCTCTTCCAGCTCAAGCTGGGCAAGCTCCTTCATCTCCGGGTCCTGCACCAGAGCCTGCGCCTCTTTCTGACGCTTCTGAGCAGCCTGCCACGCCCGGATGGCTGCCACAGGTTTTTCCATGGCAGCATAGTCCCGGGAAAGACGGGCAAACTCGTCTCCACTGGCCTCACCAGAGGCCATCATTGCCTGCATTTCCTCAAAGCGGGCAATGATCTGCTCCAGCTTATGCTCCATAGCCGCACTCATGAGGCTCGGGCACGCTCCAGGATAACAAGGATGTCCGTCACGGGCACTTCTTCCTGTTCCCGTGATGCCAGATGACGCAGCTGCACGACATCCCGTGCCAGATCATCATCCCCCAGGAAGAGCGCATGTGTCGCCCCGGACTGCACAACACGGTCCATGCGTTTCTTCATGTTGCCCCGTGTCTCGATCGAGACAGCCAGACCACCATCCCGCAACGCCCGGGAAATGGAAGCGGCCTTGAGCAGGGCAGCTTCCCCCATCGGCAGGATGGCCACATCACTGACCTCCTCAGCCGGAGCATCAATCAGAGCGGCGAGACGTTCAACACCAGCGGCCCAGCCGATGCAGGGCACGGCAGGGCCGCCCATTTCTTCAACCAGCCCCTCATACCGGCCACCGGCCAGAACGGTCCCCTGCGCACCAAGCTTGTCCGTAACAAACTCGAATACGGTATGGCTGTAATAATCCAGCCCACGAACAATTCGGGGATTCTCCACGAAAGAGACGCCAAAAGCCTCCAGACCAGCCTTCAGCTCCTCCCAGAATGTACGGGATTCCTCATTGAGATAGTCATCAAAAGCTGGTGCATCGGCCAGAAGGGCCCTGTCCTGCTCTGCCTTGCTGTCCAGAATCCGCAGCGGGTTGATTTCAAGCCGTGACCGGCTGTCCTCGGAAAGGCGATCCTCATGCTGGCGGAAATAGGCCACCAGAGCCTCCCGCCATGCCATGCGGCTGGCCTTGTCACCCAGCGTGTTCAGCTCCAGACGCAGATCATCCGCCAGACCAAGCGAGACCAGAAAGTCCCGGGCCATGGCGATGATCTCGGCATCACGGAAGGCACTTTCCGCACCGATCAGCTCCGCACCGATCTGATGGAACTGACGGAAGCGCCCTTTCTGCGGCCGTTCATAGCGGAACATTGGGCCCGTATAGAAAATCTTCTGTGGCAGGGCCTGTGTCAGCGCATTGGAAACCAGCGCACGAGCCACACCCGCCGTTCCCTCCGGACGCAGGGTCAGGCTCTCCCCTCCCCGATCCTCGAACGTATACATTTCCTTGGAAACAACATCCGAGCTTTCCCCCAGAGAGCGGGCAAAAACATGGGTGTCCTCAAAAATGGGGGTGGCCCACTGGCTGAAACCATAACGGCGGAAGACCGTCCTGCCCGTACCAACAACATGCTGGTGGCGACGCATCTCCTCGCCCAGCAGATCCCTCGTCCCCCGTGGCGGCTGAAACCGTGCCATCAGTGCGCTGCCTTCTCGGCCGTTCCGGCCTCAATGGCAGCCACACGGGCTTCCACCAGCTCCACGATATGGTCGATCATGTTCTCAGCCGGCATGGTATGGTCCTGCTTGCCCGCTGCATAGACCATGTGCCGACCAGACCCGCCACCTGTCACACCGATGTCCGTCATCAGCGCCTCACCAGGCCCGTTAACCACACAGCCGATGATGGAAAGTGTCAGCGGTGTCTTGATGTGCTGAAGACGGTCCTCCAGCGTCTGGACCGTATCCACCACATTGAAACCCTGACGGGCACAGGACGGACAGGAAATGATCTTCACACCACGGTGACGCAGGCCGAGCGATTTGAGAATGTCCCAGCCCACCAGCACCTCTTCTTCTGGAGGAGCAGAGAGGGAAACGCGCATCGTGTCACCTACACCAGCCCAGAGCAGATTGCCCAGCCCGAGGGCAGACTTCACCGTCCCCGCCCGCTTGGAGCCAGCCTCCGTAATGCCGATATGCAGCGGATGGTCACAGCATTCTGCCAGCTGCTTGTAGGCCGCCACGGCCATGAAAACGTCAGAAGCCTTCACGCTGATCTTGAATTCATGGAAGTCATGATCTTCCAGAATCTTCGCATGTTCCAGCGCACTTTCCACCAGTGCTTCCGGCTTCGGCTCGCCATATTTCTCCAGCAGATGCCGCTCCAGAGACCCAGCATTGACGCCAATACGGATGGAGCAGCCATGATCACGCGCTGCCTTGACGACCTCACGCACACGATCGGCACTGCCAATGTTACCCGGATTGATGCGCAGGCAGGCCGCACCGGCCGCCGCTGCCTCGATAGCCCGTTTGTAATGGAAGTGAATGTCCGCCACGATCGGCGCATTGACTTCTTCCACAATGGTTTTCAGGGCCTTCGTGCTGGCCTCATCGGGACAGGATACACGGACGATATCCACACCGGCCATTTCGGCCTTGCGGATCTGAGCAATCGTTCCTTCGATATCCGTTGTCAGCGTGTTGGTCATGGTCTGCACCGAAACAGGTGCGTCGCCACCAACGGCAACATTACCAACATAGATCTTCCGTGATTTACGGCGTTCAATATGCTGATAGGGACGTAAACTGCTCATCAATAACCTCTCCGGGTCCTGACTGGACTGACCCATGATAAACGTGACCGCCTCATGGACGGTCACAGAATTTTATTGGCTGCGCTTGTCCGCCGGTCCCGGCACCTCACCGGCCCCGGTGGCCAGGGAACCGTAACCATAATGGCCCTGCTCCACAGATGCTGCATCGACCGTCACGTTACGGACAACCCTGCCACGCAGCCCTAGGGGAGCGCTTACAACATTCCCCGCCTGAAAAACAACACCCCCGGCATTGCCGCTCGTCACACGATAGGTTTCACCAGCAGTCCCCTGCCAGCTCTCTCCCTTCTTCAGCACACGAACCAGCAGAACCTTGCCAGAGGCATCCGTAACCTGCACCCAGCTGTCTTCCCGGGCCAGTATTGCAACTCTGTCAGCTGCTTCCTGACTCGGAGCAGGAGCCTGCTGCGCTGGCGTCGGCTGCGGGGACTGGGCCTTCGATGTCTCCATGGCAGACGGGGCATTCCCCGTCACACTGTCACCAGAAGACGAACCGGCCGGGTGATCACCCTCATTGTGAAGCACCTCATTACCCGCTGCATCAACAGTAGAAGGCATGGCCGTGGCAGAAGGAGAAACAGCCTCCGGCGCTGGCGGCAGATCAGGCGTATCTTTCGGAGTATCCCCTGCCCCCGTGGCCGCCCCCTGGGCACCAGAAGACAGAACCGGTGCTGTGGGCTGCGCCGTGGCAGACTGCCCGGCTGCTGGAGACGGAACAGTCGGCTGTGAGGCAACAGGCGGTACCGCAGCCGCTGGCGTTTCACCAGTCTCTGCCAGATGGGACGGCAGAACGGACGAAGCCAGCTGCCCATGGGAAGAGAAGTGATACCACCCGGCATATCCTCCGGCGATCACCACCAGACCAACAGCCAACAACACCCAGAGACCGGCTGAACGTCCTTCCTGAGGGCCGGGAAGAACCAGATGGACGCTCTGACGTGGCGGCGCAAGAGACGACAACTCCTGCCTGGCCTGCTGCATGAACTCCTCGCTCTCCATCCCCAGAAGACGGGCATAGCTCTTGATGAAACCAAGGGCATAGACCTTGTCTGGCAGCTCGGCATAACGCCCGCCTTCAATGGCCTGAAGTGTTGCAAGCCTTACCTTCAGGTAAGCCTCGACATCCTCAAGCCTCCAGCCCAACTCTTTGCGTCGGGCCATCAGGCGAGCTCCCAGAGTGGCCGATGACTGACCGGCCATATTCTGCCCTGCTTTATCGTCCATCACGTCACCCCTCTTCCTCATCTGACCAGAGCTCCAGTCCGAACACAGCGCTGTCTGTCCAGTATCCTGCCGTTACCGTGCAACCGCCGCATGGAGGCGTTTCTCACGCTTCTGGAGGGCTTCTACAGCCTGATCCACCAGCGTGGTGATGATATCCGCTACCGGGCGGATCTCCTTGACCATGCCGACAGACTGCCCGGCCATCATGGATCCGTTTTCCACGTCACCTTCAATGACGGCCCGGCGCAGAGCCCCAGCCCAGAAATGTTCGATTTCCAGCTGGGCAGCTTCCCGCTCGATCTCTCCTTTGCGGAAACGCTCGATCACATCCGCCTGATGGGTCATGAAATGGCGCGTAGCTGCATTGGCCAAGCCACGCACGGGAATGACAGGAAAGCGCTCATCCAGCTGCACGGACATCACGGCATCACGGGCATTACCCCGACGGAAGGCCTCCTTGAAACGCTCATGGGCGATGCTTTCCCGGGAGGCTGCAAACACTGTCCCGAACTGGCCACCGGCTGCCCCCTGCTCCAGATAGGACAGGACGGCATCACCACGGCCAAGGCCACCCGCAACGAAAACGGGCACTTCCGTGATGTTGGGCAGGATTTCCTGCGCCAGAACATTCAGGGAAACCGGGCCGACATGACCGCCCGCCTCGGATCCCTCAATGACCAGAGCCTCAATCCCCAGCTTCACGAGCCGCTTGCCCAGAGCCAGCGCCGGAGCAAACCCCATGACCCTGGCGCCGCCATCCCGCACCCGGCGGATGGTCGCACCGGTCGGAACACCACCAGCCAGCACGACGTGGGTCACCTTGTGGGCCAGACAGACATCCACCAGCGCATCCAGCTTCGGATGCATGGTGATGAGATTGACGCCAAAAGGCTTGTCTGTCAGCGCCTGCGTGGCAACGATCTCTTCCTCAAGCCGCTCTGGCTCCATCGCACCGCAGGCAATCACACCAAAGCCGCCTGCGTTGGAAATGGCCGATACCAGATTCCGTTCACTGACCCAGGACATGGCCCCGCCCAGAATGGCATACCGACTGCCCAGGAAATCACATCCCGGTTTCCAGAGCTGGTCCAGCGTCTCGCGTGCGTTTGCTTCCCCGCTCATGCCTGTGCTCCCTCGGAGGCATCAAGCCCATAGGCGGTGTGCAGCGCCCGCATGGCCAGCTCCATATATTCTGCATCGATCAGAACGGAAATCTTGATCTCGCTGGTGGAAATGACCTGAATGTTGATCCCTTTCTCGGCGAGTGTCCGGAACATGGTGGTGGCCACGCCCGTATTGGACCGCATCCCCACGCCGACCACGCTGATCTTCACGACATTCTGGGATGTGCTCAACCCGCCAAAACCGATCTCGGCACGCATTGCCTCCAAAATCTGGCAGGCCCGGCTCTCATCCCCCTTGCTGACCGTGAAAGTCATGTTCGTGCTGCGATCCGCACCGATGCTCTGGACGATCATGTCCACATTTAGCCCTGCAGCGGAAAGAGGTTCGAAGATTCTTGCCGCAATGCCCGGCTCGTCAGGTACCTGTCGGATGGTGATCTTCGCATCATCCATGGAATACGCAATACCGGTCACCAGCTTCTTTTCCACGCTTTCGTCCTCATCCACTACAATGGTTCCGCTGCTGTCATCCGTCTCCACAAAAGAGGACAGGACACGCACATGCACCTTTTCCCGCATGGCCAGCCCCACGCTGCGGGTCTGGAGAACCTTGGCACCTACGGATGCCAGCTCCAGCATTTCCTCATAAGTGATCCGCTCGAGACGGCGGGCCTGCTTAACAATCCTTGGGTCGGTCGTGTAAATGCCATCCACATCCGTATAGATATCACACTGGTCCGCCCTGATGGCAGCCGCCAGCGCAACGGCGGACGTATCGGAGCCACCACGGCCCAGTGTTGCAATACGGCCTCTGGCATCCACTCCCTGGAACCCGGCGATCACGGGCACGATACCTTCATCCATGCATTCCCGCAGGGCACGCCCATCTACATCCTCGATGGCGGCGCAGCCATGGGCTTCATCCGTCAGCAAGGGAATCTGCCACCCCTGGAAAGAACGGGCCGGCACACCCAGCGCCCCCAAAGCAATGGCAAGCAGACCGCTCGTCACCTGCTCGCCAGACGCCACAACAGCGTCATATTCCGCCGGATCAGCCTGTGCATCCAGCGAGCGGCAATAATCCACCATCTGGTTGGTCACGCCCGACATGGCAGAGACGACAACCGCAATGCGCTGTCCTCTGGCTCTCTCCTTCCGGACCTTCTCAGCCACGATGCGGATGCGCTCCAGATCCTTGACGGACGTCCCGCCAAATTTCATCACGACCGTGCGGGGCGCAGACCGTGTTACATCATCCGAACAGTCGTGTATGGACATCGGGGAGAAAGCTCCAACAATAAGGCTAGCATCACATAAATATCCGTTCCACATAGCTCTCCTGCCCTTTCGCGTCTAGCCACAACATGGCAGAAAAGCACCATGAAAGCCGGGAGGACCGCCAAGAATGTCTGTTTCATCACCATCATCATCCAACGGAGCAGGTAACGGAACATCATCTGTTATCAATGATGAAATAATTCAGTTCAGTGCACTGGCCAAAGACTGGTGGAACCCGAAAGGACCCATGGCCCCGCTCCATGCCATGAACCCTCTGCGCACCTCCTGGATTGTCCGGCATCTGCCTGCCTCGCTTTTCCATCTCCCCGAACTGCCAACCCTGCTGGATATTGGCTGCGGTGCCGGACTGGCGAGTGAGCGCTTCGCCACGCTTGGTTTTGATACTCTGGGCGTTGATGCCAGCGAAGACGGCATACAGGCCGCCCGGGCACACGTCGCCCTTCACCCCCTGCCGCCGCAGGCCGCCCCCCTGCACTATCTATGCAGCAGTGCCGAAACCCTTCTTGAGGAAGGTCGGCAATTTGACGTGATCTCTGCCCTGGAGATCATTGAACATGTACGGGACCCGCAAGTCTTTCTCTCCCTGCTATCAGGCCTGGCAAAGCCGGGCGGGTATGTCGCCATTTCCACCATGGACCGCAGTCTGCGCTCATTCCTCATGGCCAAGCTGGGGGCGGAATATGTGCTGCGCCTTCTCCCTGTCGGTACCCATGACTGGAAAAAATTCATCCGTCCGACAGAACTGGACAGCATGGCCCGGCAGGTCGGGCTACGCCTGCTGGACCTCAAGGGGCTGTCCTTCCGGCCGCCACACTGGCAGGAGAGCCACGATACCAGCATCAATTACATCGCCCTCTTCCAGAAAGACTGACACTACCAAAAGAAAAGGCGCCACAAACGGGCGCCTTTTCTACTTCACGAGGGAAGAGACCTCTCAGGAATCCGCCACCATGAAGGCAAACGTCGTCGGGCTGCCGACGGCGGTAAAGTGGTTCATGAAGACAGGCTTACCGGTCTCACGATCCACACGGAAAGCCGTGACGGAGTCAGAGCGCTGGTTGGCACAGAACAGGAATGAGCCGCTCGGGTCGAACATCATGGCACGGCCATAGTCGGCATGCATCCAGACCTCATCCTCCAGCGTCAGCGTGCCATCCATGCCAACGGAGAAGACCGCCAGGGAGTCACCCAGACGGTTGGAAACATAGACAAACCGCCCGCTCTCAGCGATCAGGATTTCCGCAGCCAGCGTGGACCCGCGGAAGTGGGAGGTCACGGTGCTGACGGACTGAATCTGCGTGATGGCGCCTGTCTGCGGATCAAACTTGGACACCACGACCTTGGAGTTCTGCTCACAGAGGTTGTACAGCACACGGCCCGAATGATCGAACACGAAGTGACGGGGGGCAGAACCCGGTTCCATGTCGTAGAACGGCTTCTGTGCCGGGATGAGCTTGCCTGTGGCCAGGTCCAGCTTCCAGACATAGACACGGTCCAGCCCGGCATCATCCACCAGAACGAACGCACCGCTCGGATCGGTCGCAATCATGTGCGGATGGGCACTGGAATGATCGGAAACGGCGAAATTGCCTTCCGGATTGTCTGCCGCCCGTTCCGGCTGCTTCGGCCCGCTGTTGTGGACCACATCCGTAGCCTTGCCCAGTGACCCATCAGCATGGATGGGCAGGACAGCCACACTGCCACCCATGTAATTGGCAACGAGCAGATACTTCCCGGATGGATGGACACTCAGATGGGCCGGGACAGCACCACCGGAGCTGACAGTGTTGATCTTGGCCAGTGTCCCATTGCGGGTATCCACGGAGAATGCCGTCACAGAGCCACTGCCAGCCTTGTCGTAATCATTGATCTCGCTGAGAGCGTACAGGAACTTCCGGTTGCGGCTCAACGTAATGAAGGATGGGCTGGGAATGTCCATGAACGTGGCAACCGGTGTCAGAAACCCGGTATCACGGTCCATCTCGAAGACAGAGATTCCCTTGCCGTTACCAGCTCCCCCCGGAGGACCATGCTCCGTATAACCACCAACAAAGCACAGGATACGGGGCAACGGCCCCTTCTGGGCCTGGGCTGCCCGCAGAGGCGACAGGGCCGTGGCGGCCCCTAATCCAGCAAGCGCCAGAGTAAACCGGCGCCGGGAAAGACTCTGTGACATAACGTATTACTCTCCTTCAACTTTGCCCCTACGGGAAGAACGGGCCAACGCTACCAAAAAAGGCCTCTCTCCATAAGAGCCATTCATCATAGGAAGAAAAATGACTGGAAAATCAATCAGTTTATCTTCATGCGGCACTGCCTGCCGATCACCGGGGCCGCAATGCGGCTCCATGTCTGCGTTTCACCAAACAGACTCAGCCCTACATAGCCACGCAGCTTGAGAGTATCTCCCTTCCCCTGCCACATGATCGCCTGGTAGGTCCGCCCGCTCCTCGGGTCCAGAATCGTCCCATGCCACTGTCCATTCTTGCGGCGCTTCATGTTGCTGATGATCTCGAGCCCACATTCCGAACGTCCCCAGACATCCTTTTCCGGCTCGGCCTCCGTATAATCCATGCCCACCAGCCAGCCGCAGAGACGGCTGGCATCCGACGGACAGGGCGCAATACTGAAAATGCCGTCTTTTTCCTCTACCAGCCATGTCCCGACCAGACTGGATGCCGCCTGAGCCTGCGCACGGGATACCGTGACCATCACACCCCCAGCAAGAACAAGAACAGCGGCGAACAACGCCCTAGCCGCGGCCCAGCAAGGCATCAAGCTGTCCATCCTGCTCCAGCTGCATGAGCTCACTGCACCCTCCTACCGCTTTGCCGCCAATGAAAATCTGCGGCACTGTCGTCCCTCCTCCTGAACGTTCCCGGGCTGTTTCCCGCTCCGCAGAACCACGAGGGGCATGGATTTCCTCAAAGGGAACATCCTTGGACTGAAGCAGGCTGATGGCCCGGACACAGTAAGGGCACCCTGGCTGCGTGTAGATTTCAACTTTTGGCATGTAACAATCCTTTCTGGTCTCAAAGCCGGATGTCATGCCAGTGTCACCCGGGCTGCCACAAGAATATCCACGGAAAGGCAGCCATGCTCAAGCAATGCTTTTACACAGACCTCTGCCGTAGCCCCTGTTGTCAGGATATCATCAACCAGCACGACCCGGCGCCCACGCAGCAAACTCCAGTAACGGGGCCGCAGCGTGACAGCTCCCGCCATCTGCCTCCGCCTCCCCTTCCGGGAGAGCCCTGCGAGAGATGCAGTCCTGAACCGCCGTTGCAGCGCATCTGGATAGCAGGCAAGCCCTTCCCGTCGGGCAAGGGCCATGGCCATCAGGGCCGCCTGATTATATCCACGCTGCCACAGACGCCCACGATGCACAGGAACAGGCACAAGCACCACATCCGGTCCTATCAGGTCCCCCCCTGCCCGGATCATGAAATGGGCCAGAGCTGCAGCATGTTCTGTCCGGCTTCCATATTTCAGTCCCATGACAAGGCTGCGGGCCTGTCCTTCATACAGAAAAGCCGCCCGTGCCCTGTGCCATGGCGGTGGAGACCTTTCACAGTCTGCACAAAGCATCCCACGCTCGGCCATCTCCTCCTGCGTGATGGGCAGGGCACAGGCATCACAGAAGGGAGAATGGACAAACCGGAGCCCAGCAAAACAGCGCCCACACAGAAAGCCACCACCCGACGCCACTTCCTCCCCGCATGAAACGCAATTGGGCGGAATGAGCCAGTCCAGCACATTCCGCCCAAGCCATTTACTTCTGCAAAGCCAGTCCACCTTTTCTCAGAGCACCGCCATCCTCAGAAACGAGATGGCGGTGCTTCCCCCGAGGTCTCAGTGTCCGGCAGCGGCAGCGTCAAAATCCGGTGCCTGAAGCCCAGAGGCCTCCAGCTGACTGACAAACACCTTCTTCAGGCGAGCCAGCCCCTCATGAGACTGCGCCTCAATACGCCCGACAAGAACCGCCTGCGTATTGGAAGCACGAAGCAGCCACCAGCCATCAGGCGTATTCACACGCACGCCATCCACGGAAGACACATCAGCCCCTTCCTTCTTCAGGCGCTCGGCCACTTCCTTGATGACATCAAACTTGCGGGTGTCATCGCAAGGGAAGCGCAGCTCCGGCGTGTTGACCATCTGTGGCAGGGCCTCCCGCATGTCTGCCAGAGTGCCGGGCAGACGGGCGACGATCCCAAGAACACGGATCGCCCCATAGAGGGCATCATCGAATCCATACCACTTATCGGCAAAAAAGATATGCCCGGACATCTCACCCGCCAGCGGAGACGACGTCTCGGCCATCTTGCTCTTGATGAGGGAATGCCCGGTCCGCCACATCAGAGGCTCACCACCAGCCTTGCCGACTTCATCAAACAGCACCTGACTGGCCTTGACGTCTGCAATGATGGTCGCTCCCGGGTGTTTCTTCAGCACGTCACGGGCCAGCAGAACGAGAATCTGATCCCCCCAGAGAATCTCTCCCTTGCCATCCACGACGCCAACCCGGTCGGCATCGCCATCAAAGGCCACGCCAATATCCGCTTTTTTCTCACGGACGGTCCTGATCAGATCCTGCAGGTTCCCCTCGACGGTCGGGTCTGGATGATGATTCGGAAAGGTCCCATCAATTTCAGGGTACAGGACCGTATGCTCACCAGGCAGCTCCTTCACCAGGCGGGTCAGCACCTCACCAGCAGCGGAGTTGCCATTGTCCCACACGACCTTCAGCGGCCGCTCCCCGTCATAATCCTTGAGAAGACGCTCAATATAGGCTTCAGAAGGATCAATCGTCTCGACCTTCCCTTCTGCCTTGGGCACGACGTCACCCGCTGCGGCCAGACGGCCAACCTCACGGATCTGCTCGCCAAAAAACGGCTTGCCCTTCAGCATCATCTTGAAGCCGTTATGATCCGGTGGATTGTGGCTGCCCGTCACCATGATGGCACCGTCAGACTCCCCCGTGACAGCCGCATAATACAGCATCGGGGTCGGCCCACGCCCGACACGGCGCACCGTCACACCGGAATCCACGGCACCACGGACCAGTGCCTCCTCCAGTTCCGGCGATGACAGGCGGCCATCATAGCCCACCGTCACCACGCTCCCACCGTCCCGGCGGATCATGCTCGCAAAAACACGGCCCAGCGCATAGGCATCCTCGGCATGAAGGGTTTTCCCCACAATGCCGCGAATATCGTATTCCCGCAGGCTGGTCGGCTCAAAATGATGCTTGAATCCCGTCATGAGCTCACATCCTCTCAGGCATATTTCTTCAGGAAGGCACGCACGTCATCTTCCAGGTCTTCACGCTGGAGCGCCAGAGCAACCTGAGCCTCGAGGAAGCCCAGCTTGCTGCCACAGTCAAACCGCGTGCCTTCATAACGCAGACCATGGAACGGCACCTTGCCGATCATCTCGGCCATGGCATCCGTCAGCTGCACTTCACCACCCACGCCGGTTTTCAGAGCGGACAGTGGCTTGAGCACGTCAGCTGTCAGGACATACCGGCCAATGATGGCAAGATTGGAAGGAGCATCTGCCGGAGCGGGCTTTTCAACCAGTCCCTTGACCTCCACCTTGCGCCCATCATCCTCGCCAATTTTCAGAATACCGTAGCGGTCCGTCCACTCCCGGGGGACCTCATCCACAGCAACCACATTTCCCCCTGTCTGATGGTAGACATCAGCCAGCTGGGCCACACAGCTGCGCCCACCCTGGACGATGTCATCCGGCAGAAGAATGGCGAATGGGTCATTCCCGATGAAGTTGCGGGCGCACCAGATGGCATGACCAAGCCCCAGAGGATTCTGCTGGCGCACAGCCACCAGTGAACCAGCCTCCACACTGCTGCTTTCCAGAGCCTTGATGGCAGATATCTTCTTCCGCTCCCTCAGAGTGCTCTCAAGTTCGTAGGCAATATCAAAATAATCAATCAGATTGTCCTTGCCACGGGCCGTAACCAGACAGAACTCCTCAATGCCGGCAGCACGGGCCTCATCGATGGCATACTGGATAAGCGGCTTGTCCACGACGGGCAGCATCTCTTTCGGCATGGCCTTCGTCGCCGGCAGGAAGCGTGTTCCCAGACCTGCGACAGGCAGAACGGCTTTTTTCAATGGCTTGATCATCTCGGCTCTCTCTCGGTCTGTCTGCCCTGCCTTCCATCATCCGACAGAGCACTCATCCATCAATCTCGGCACAAGGCGGCTGTTCACAGGTAAACAGACCACCATCCAAGATGTAACCTAAAGTACATCTTCGATACAGGGGCCATCCCGATGCCAACAATCAGTTTTTCATGAAAAAGACGTAACACGGTGGAACCCATGTTACGGACCATATCCTCAAATTGCAGAAGAAATATGGTGCGGCCGAGAAGACTCGAACTTCCACGGGGTTTCCCCCACAAGCACCTCAAGCTTGCGCGTCTACCATTCCGCCACGGCCGCTCCGTGATCAGCAGTCCCGTTTTCCCTCGTCTGAGGCGTGACCGCTTCGGTGAAATGGCCTATAGCCCATCAGAACAGGGAGGGCAATGGTCATGACACGGTTTTATAAAGAAATTATCTGGCAGGCGGATAAAAAAATCTGCCCATATCCCGAAGCCCTGTCCTTCATGCGCCAGCAGGTGGAGGCCATCCACCATCAGCAGGCCCCCCAACGTATCTGGCTGACAGAACACCCCCCCCTCTATACCGCCGGAACCTCTGCCAGGGCTGAAGACCTCATCAACTCTCAGGGCTATCCAACGTTCGAAGCCGGACGGGGTGGCCAGTGGACCTATCACGGTCCCGGACAACGCATCGCCTATGTCATGCTGGACCTCACGCAGCCGCACGGCCCCCTCCCCGCACGGGACATACGGGCCTTCGTCCAGCTGCTGGAACGCTGGCTCATCATGAGCCTTCAGGAGCTGGGAATTGACGCCTTCACCCGGGAAGGCCGTATCGGCGTCTGGTGTTTCGATAGGGAAAGCGGGCTGGAAACCAAGATCGCCGCTCTGGGAATCCGTGTCACACGCTGGGTCAGCTGGCACGGAATTTCACTGAATGTCTCGCCACGACTCAGTGACTTTGACGGGATCATCCCCTGCGGCATCCGGGACTATGGCGTGACCAGCCTGCAACGCTTCAACCCAGCCCTACAGATGGAAGATGCCGACAGGGCCCTGCTGAAAAGCTGGACGGCCCTGTTCGGCCCTGTGATCCATCCAGCTGCTACTCCGGCAGACTGAAGCTGCTTTCGGAAACAGGCTGGTTCTCCTGCACGTCGAACAGGGAGAGACCAAAATGATGGTGACGGGCATCCACCCCCTGTATGCCAACAAGGGTCAGATGGCCACGCACGTCAGAAAACTGGAGGGTCAGCAGCCCCTGGGAAGGATTGTCAGCCTCTGCCACGGAAAGCTGGAGCGATTCTGTCCCACGGGAGACATTCGTCACCTGAACATCCCTGTCAAAACTGACAGGATGACGGAGCAGAAGTCCGAGCGGATTCCGCTTGAGAGAGAGGTGCGTCACGGCACCATTATCAGCATTCCGGAGGACAAACCGACCATCACGGGCCACGGCCCTCATGGCATGAGGAACCTCATACACCATCTCGAACCGTCCGGGCACATAGGTGAAATGTCCATCCCCCTGCTGCTGGGCCGGACCATCCTGCACAAATGACGCCTGAAGGGACGACAACCCGTTGAGATAGGTCTCCACCCGACGGATATCGTGCCTGTCATTCATGACAAGATGATCATAGCCTGATGTGGCACACCCCGTGAGACCAGAAACAGCCAACGGAGCCGCCACCATGCCGGCCCAGAACAGCAGGCTGCCTGCCATCATGCGCTTCATGGCTGGCTCTCCCCTTCCAGAGACAGGGAGAGGGCATGAAGGCCCGTCTGGAACTCCCCGGCCAGCAGGTCATTCACAAGCCTGTGTCGGGCCAGGGTCTTCATCCCGTCAAACCGGCGGCTGACGACATGTAGATGATAATGCGTCTCGCCCACCTGCTCCGGCCCCCGGCTTTCCTGGGCCTGGGTACGCATGGCTGCATGATGCCGGTGGCGTGCACTGTCATCCCGTATCTCCAGTATGGACGGGCTCAGGGCCTCCTCCAGTACTGCCCTCATGCGGTCGACTCTTTTCATCGGTTTTCTTCCACGCTCATCCACGGAGTTACAGGTTCCATCTGTCCTGCCCATAACAGGAATCTTTCCCCACCAGGAAAAGGATGCTTGCATCCATGCCAGACCTCTCCCCATATCGTCCATCATGCAATGCAAACCATCCAGACACAAAGCCTTCGCACCGGACCCGGACGCCCCCCAGCAATGCTGCGACCACCCGGACTGTGACAGGCCGGCAGGGTACCGGGCCCCCCGGGGACGGGACAACCTGCGCAGCTATTACTGGTTCTGCCTGGAGCATGTCCGCCAGTACAATGCCAGCTGGGACTATTACCGGGGCATGACGCCAGGGCAGATCGAACGCCACCTGCGGGAAGATACCTCCTGGCAGCGCCCTTCATGGAAGATGGGCACGCCAGGCAACGATTCGGCACGGGCTTCCTTCACACTGGATGATCTGCATGACCCTCTGGACATCCTGAACCGGCACCGTCGCCCTTCCCGGGCGACCGAAACGAGACGGCAGGCCCCGCCAGCCCTACGTGAGCCCCTGGCCCAGCTTGATCTCGAATGGCCGACCACGCTTGAAATCATCAAGACCCGCTACCGTGTCCTGGCACGCCGTTATCACCCTGATGCCAACAGGGACGACCCAAGAGCGGAAGAACGCTTCAAGGTCATCGGAACGGCCTACGCCACATTGCGGGACCATTTTGCCAACAGCACTGAGCAGGCAACAGCCGGAGCCGGATAGCTGCCTTGCCTTCCCTGCATCTTTTCATGACCGGGTGATTGTGTAATCGTACCTGTAGAGTCCTTAATAGGATAGACACTCATTCGGTCTTCCATGTACCACCCTACTTAGTGACAGGAATCATGTCATGGCTCTCCCTTCAGCACAGTCCCTCTCCGAGACACTGCCCCAGACACCTGACAGCCTGAAATCCGCCCGGGAGCTGTTTGGGCTCGACCTTGATCTCGAAGTCCCTGTCTGGTCACAGAAGACGGACCATGTCCCCGAGATCGACTCCGCCTACCAGTTCGACCGGGACACGACCCGGGCCATTCTGGCCGGTTTCATGCATAACCGCCGTGTTCTGGTGCAGGGCTTTCACGGAACCGGAAAATCCTCCCATATCGACCAGATCGCCGCACGGCTGAACTGGCCCTGCGTCCGCATCAATCTCGACAGTCACATCTCCCGCATCGACCTCATCGGCAAGGACGCCATCACGCTGGAAGATGGCAAGCAGGTCACGGAATTCCGTGAAGGTCTGCTGCCATGGTGTCTCCAGAATCCATGCAGCCTGATCTTTGACGAATATGATGCCGGACGGCCCGACGTGATGTTCGTCATCCAGCGCGTGCTGGAAGCCAACGGGGCCCTGACCCTGCTGGACCAGAACCGCGTCATCCACCCACATCCGTCTTTCCGCCTCTTCGCCACGGCCAACACGGTCGGGCTGGGCGATACAACAGGGCTGTATCACGGCACCCAGCAGATCAACCAGGGCCAGATGGACCGCTGGAACATTGTCACCTCCCTGAATTACCTGCCCAAGGAACAGGAAATCCGCATCATCAAGGCCAAGATGGGCGATGCTCTGGAGGAGACCCTCATCGGCCAGATGGTGGAACTGGCCGACCTGAGCCGTGCCGGTTTCATGAACGGGGACATCTCCACCGTCATCTCCCCCCGGACGGTCCTCTCCTGGGCAGAAAACATCACGATCTTCAATGATGTTCCCTTCGCGTTCCGCCTGAGTTTCCTCAACAAATGTGATGAAGCCGAACGCAGCATCGTGGCTGAATATTATCAGCGCTGCTTCAACGCCTCACCGCTGGGTTAAGTCTCATGTCCGATCCGCACGAACTCTTCCGCAAGGCAACTTTTGCCACGCAGCGCGCCCTGAGTGGTCATCAGGATGTTCCCATGACACCCGCTCTGGCTTCTCTGGAGCGTGCGGCTCTCACTCCCGAGGACAAGACCTATATCCGGGGGGCCACCGATGCCGTGGCCCTGCGCCAGCGTCACCACGACCCGGAAAAACGCATCACCATCCCCGATGCCCAGACCCAGACCATCACCGATGGCATGGAGCAGGCCCGTTGTGAGGTCTATGGGGCCCGCCACATGGCCGGGGTGCAGGCCAATCTGGAAGACTATCTGGGGCGGCGGCTTCATGCCCTCAACAGCGCAAAAATGATTGTGCAGGACGACATGCCCATGCCGCTCGCACTGGAACTGCTGACACGGGAGGCCCTCTCTGGCCGCAAACTGCCGGAAAGCATGACCGGGCCGGCATTGGCCGCATGGCGCCAGTCCCTTACCCCCAGGGCCCGTGAGGCTCTGGCCCGTCTGGCTGACGTGCAGAACGACCAGACACTCTTCAATGAAGCCTCCCAGCGTTTCGTGCATGTTCTTACCTTGAAGGAGACAGGCGAAGCCGAAGAAGAGCCGGACCCTTCAAAATCCCGTGGGCAGAGCCAGGACGACCAGACAGAAAGTGGCGAATCCTCTGCCCCTGACCCGGACGGGCAGGAAGAAGAAGACAGCACGGCTGAAGATGCCCAGGCAGCCCTGAGCGACGATTCCGACGAATCAGCAAACCCGGAAGGTCTGTCCTCTGATGAGATGGAAACCATCCTGACAGAGGGTGAACATGGATACGAACAGCCAGCAGGTCCTTCTGCCCAGCCGGAAGAGGAACGGCCCTGTCCCGTAAAGGGGCTTGGGGGCTATCAGGCCTATACGCAGGAATTTGACGAAGAGGTCCATGCGAGCGATCTCTGCGACCCGGCCGAGCTGGACCTGCTCCGTGAAAGACTGGATGAGCAGCTCCAGCAGACGCAAGGTTTTGTTTCCCGTCTGGCCCATCGGCTACAACGGAAGCTGCTGGCCCAGCAGCAGCGTCGCTGGCATTTCGATCAGGAAGACGGCATTCTTGATGCAGCCCGTCTGCCCCGCATCATCAGCAACCCCTCCCTGCCACTCTCCTACAAGCAGGAAGGCAAGATCGACTTCCGGGACACGACCGTCACACTGCTGATCGACAATTCAGGCTCCATGCGGGGCCGTCCCATCACGACAGCGGCCATCTGTGGGGACATTCTGGCCCGCACGCTGGAACGTTGCGGCATCAAGGTCGAAGTTCTCGGGTTCACCACACGGACATGGAAGGGCGGAGAAAGCCGTGTGAAATGGACACAGGACGGCAGGCCACCAAAACCGGGACGGTTGAATGATCTACGCCATATCATCTACAAATCGGCAGACACGCCATGGCGGCGGGCACGCCGCAACATCGGCCTCATGCTGCGGGAAGGCCTGCTGAAAGAGAACATCGATGGCGAGGCCCTTCTCTGGGCATGGAAACGCCTGAGACACCGTCCGGAACATCGTCGCATCCTCATGGTGATTTCCGATGGCGCACCAGTCGATGACAGTACCTCCTCCGCCAATGGGCCAGAATATCTGGACCTGCATCTGCACCGTGTCATCCATCAGCTGGAAAATGATCCATCCGGGGAACTGCTGGCCATTGGCATCGGTCATGACGTCACACGATATTACGCCAACAGCGTAACCATCAGTTCAGCCGAAGACCTGGGGGACACCATGGTAGCCCAGCTGACAGCCCTTTTTGCCCCACGCTCTGCCCGGCAGGGACGGAGAGGATAATTTTCCTCTCCCCCATTGTCAGGCGCCCCGGACTCCGCCACTCTCAAAAACATCATGCGACATCATCCTGCCCGTCCTTTCCGCACGCTGGCCGCAGCAGCCGGCCTCTCCCTGCTGGCATTGAGCAGCCAGTCCCTCCTGCCCACGGCAGCGGCCGATACACTGCCGCACCTTTCGGCGGACTGTTTTACCTACTCTCCCGGCCAGGTCATCAGGACCGGCCATGGCGTAACCATCCAGGGCATGAAAGCCGAGCTGACAGGCACGCAGCACCGCATCTCGGTCGTCTCCGCCACGGCTGTTGACCATAAACAGAAAATGGATGAGGCCGCCCTGACCCGCCTCAATGCGGCGGTCGCCTATGCTGCCCTGACAGCCTATCACCGTGGCATGACGGATGTCTGCTCCACACAGCCTCTGCCCGAAGTGGAAGAGGTGAAAAACACCCTGCCAGAACTGCACTGGAGCGGCATCACCATGACCCGGCCAGACCGGGTCTCCACCGCCAGCTCGGCACATGTGAATGTCCTCAGCACCACACCGACCATTCATGTCGTGTTTGATGCAAGTGGTCTTCATTCCCCCGGCGCCATCCTGCTGCCACCGACCCTGTCTGGCGATGTCAGCTTCACACCGGCAGCCCAGCCCCCCTATCATCTGACCATCAACAGGTTCCAGACCGTCATCAACGGCAGCGATGTGACTGGAACGGGCACGGTCGTGGCAGGTGAAGGAACAAAAAACCTCAAGGCGGATGTTCACCTTTCCATTGGGCGGATCGGCGAAATGATCGATCGGGTCAACAGGGTAGCCCCGACAGAACTCAAAGCCGCCCTGCTCATTGCCCGCTTCATGAGCGCCAGAGAACCCGACCACCATGTTGGCTGGCACATCGTCGTGAAGAATGGCACCGTCAAGGTCAATGGTGTCGAACTTCCCATCCCCTTCTGATGCCACAGCGCCCCGCCCTGACAGGCGGGGCTTTCTGTTTCAGGCCTGTTCCAGCTTTCTGATTCCTTCCAGTGTGTGCATCTGCTCCGCCAGACGGGGTGTGACACGATAGAAACCCGGCAGCCTGATCTCAATCGCCTGCGTCTCCTCAAGAGTAGGCAACAGCACGACACGCCCCCGCCCGCCCCTGACCTCTGCCAGCATGTCATGAAGGGGGGCCAGAGCTGCCTCATCATCAATCCAGATACGCAGCTCTCCCTGCTCATTGGCTGCGGCTGTTTCCAGGTCCTGCACGCTATTGGCCGTGATACGCAGGGCATCTCCATCCAATTTCAGCTCCGCCTGCACCAGGACAGCCTGCCCAGCCACAAGCATGTCCCGGCAACTCTGCAATGTTTCCGAAAATAACGTGACTTCGCAGCCACCGCTGGCATCCGTCAGGGTGACCCATGCCATCTTCTTGCCGGTCTTGGTGGGACGCTCCTTCTTGTCCACCACACAGCCCGCAATGGAAACACGTGATACACCCTGATGCGCCCTGCTCTCCAGCTGGAGAGCAGGCGTGATCCCCAGTCGGCGCAGCACCTGCCTGTAAGCATCCAGCGGATGGGCACTCATATGGAACCCGATTACCCCGGCCTCATGAGAGAGACGCTCAAAATCCGGCCAGGGACGGACCTTCTTCAACCGCAGGACCTCCCGCAGGCTGCTATCGACACCCCCACCGAACAGACCGGCCTGTCCCACTTCCTTCTCCTGCGCCCGGGACTGCGCCCGCCGCAGGATGATCTCCGCACTGGCAAACACGGTGTGACGGTCTGGCTCCAGACTGTCGAACGCACCTGCCTTGGCCAGACTCTCCATCTGTATCTTGTTGATGTGCCGGGAATCACACCGTTCGGCAAAATCGGTGAGATCGCAGAACGGCTTTTCTCCACGGTCCTGCACCAGCCCTTCCATAGCCACGAAACCAACCCGCTTGACCGCTGCCAGGGCGTAACGGATGCCCAGCTGCCCGTCCTCCATCCTCTCGATGGAAAAATCGGCCTGGGATTTATTGATGTCCACCGGCAGGACAGGGATCCCCATGCGTCTGGCTTCCTGGCAGAGAGCCGCCAGCTTTTCCGTCTTTTCCCGTGCCAGAGACATGCAGCCTGCCAGGAAGGGAACAGGATGGTTCGCCTTCATCCAGGCCGTCTGATAGGACACGAAGGCATAAGCGGCAGCATGAGACTTGTTGAAGCCATAATTGGCGAATTTGGCCATGAGGTCGAACACCTCTTCGGCTTTCTCGGCAGGGATGCCCCTCTTCGTAGCCCCTTCGCAGAAAATGGCCCGCTGTTTCTCCATCTCCGAGGCGATCTTCTTGCCCATGGCCCGCCGCAGCAGGTCGGCCCCGCCAAGGCTGTAGCCCGCCATCTTCTGGGCAATCTGCATCACCTGTTCCTGATAGACCATGATGCCGTAGGTCTCTTCCAGAATCGGGCGGATTTCCTCGTGAGGCGGCTCCCACGGTGCCCCATGCTTGCGGCGGCAATATTCAGGAATGTTTTCCATCGGGCCGGGGCGGTAGAGCGACACGCCGGCAATCAGGTCTTCCAGACGGCTGGCAGCCATCTGCTTGAGCATGTCCCTCATGCCCGCCCCTTCGAACTGGAACACGCCCGCCGTGTCTCCCCGGGCCATCATCTCGAAGGTTTTCTTGTCATCCAGCGGAATATGAGAGAGGTCCACCTCTTCCCCCAGCTCCCGCAGGAAATCGACCCCCCGCTTGAGAATGGTCAGGGTCGTCAGCCCCAGAAAGTCGAACTTGACCAGCCCGGCCTGCTCCACAAACTTCATGTTGTACTGGGTGACCAGCATCTCACTTCGTGGATCGCGGTAGAGAGGCACAAGCTCCACAAGATCACGGTCCCCGATCACCACACCGGCCGCATGGGTCGAGGCGTGGCGGTACAATCCCTCCAGCTGAAGGGCGATCTCCAGCAGGCGGCGGATCATCTCATCCGTGTCCCGCATCTCCTGAAGCCGGGGTTCTTCCTCAATGGCCTGGGCCAGTGGTGTCGGTTTGGCCGGATTGTTGGGGATCAGCTCCGCCACACGGTTGACCATGCCATAAGGCAGACCCAGCACACGCCCTACGTCCCGCACGGCCGCCTTGGCCTGGAGTTTCCCGAAGGTGATGATCTGCGCCACACGTTCGTGGCCATATTCATTCCGCACGTAGCGGATGACCTCATCCCGCCGGTCCTGACAGAAATCGATATCAAAGTCCGGCATGGATACACGTTCGGGATTCAGGAACCGCTCGAAAAGCAGCCCGAACGGAATGGGATCAATATCCGTGATGGTCAGCGCATAGGCTACCAGTGATCCAGCACCGGACCCACGCCCCGGACCCACCGGAATGTCATGCGCCTTGGCCCACTGGATGAAGTCCGCCACGATGAGGAAGTAACCGGGGAAGCCCATATCGGCTATGATTTTCAGCTCGGTCTCCAGCCGCTCCTCGTACTCGGCCCGACGGTTCTCCCCATCCTTCATGACAGCCAGACGTTTCTCCAGCCCTTCCTGCGCCATGGCCCGCAGGGTTTCCTCTTCCGTGCTGCCTTCACGAACTTTCGGACAGACAGGCAGGAGCGGCTTGCGGGTATTCACCGCCACGGCACAGTGACGGGCGATCACCAGCGTATTGTCGCAGGCCTCCGGCAGGTCATGGAAGAGCTTCCGCATTTCATCCGGAGTCTTGAACCATGCCTGACGGGACACACGCCAGCGGTCTTCCTCCGCCATGGTACGCCCCTGGGCGATGCAGAGCAGCGCATCGTGCGCCTCATGCAGTTCCGGTCGAGGAAAAAAACATTCATTGGTCGCCACAAGCGGGAGGTCCAGCTCATCGGCCAGAGCGATCAGCTGCGGCTCCGTGATCTCCTCACCAGCTTCATCCAGCCGGTTGATCTCGACGGCCACATACCCCCCAAAGGCCTCCCTGAGACGCTCGAGCATCTGCTTCGCCGCAGCCCTCTGCTCCCCCAGCAGGAGCCGGTTGATCGGCCCCCGGTTGCCACCCGTCAACAGGAACAGCCCACCGGCACGGCTGCACAGCACGTCCAGCGGCATGGACGGATCTGCCGAATCCCCATTCAAGAAGCCCTGCGTGGAAAGATACTGAAGATTCTCCAGCCCTTCTTCCGTCCGGGCCAGAACGACCAGCGGTTCCGCCGGAACGCCGGGCCTGCCCGAAGCTGACGGCAGGGCCAGCTGGCACCCGATGATGGGCTGCACACCGGCCTTGCGGCAGCTCTGGGAAAATTCCAGCCCGCCAAACATGTTGCCGCTGTCCGTCAGGGCGACGGCGGGCATGGCATTCTTTTTGGCCAGCTCCACAAGCTCGGAGACACGAATCGCCCCCTGGCTGAGGGAATAGGCGGAGTGATTACGGAGATGGACAAAGCTGGCATAGGACATGCCGCCCATTTACCACGCCCCCGCGCCGGGGCGGAACAGAAAACGCCCTACCCCTGAAAAGGAACGATCCGCCCTTCATCCAGCGTGACGGTACGGTCCATCGCCGCCGCCAGAGCCTCATTATGGGTGGCGATCAAAGCCGCCACGCCCTCTTCCCGCACCACACGCATCAGCTCAGCGAAGACGAGATCGGCGGTTTTCGTATCCAGATTGCCCGTCGGCTCATCGGCCAGCAGCAGGCTGGGCCGGTTCGCCAGCGCACGGGCGATGGCCGTACGCTGCTGCTCCCCACCGGACATGCGTCCCGGCAGGGCCTCCAGCCGATGGGACAGCCCAAAACGGACCAGCAGGTCTTCTGCCCGCTTCCGGGCCTCGGCAGGTTTCACGCCTGCCGCAAGCTGGGGCAGCATGACATTCTCCACAGCCGTAAATTCCCGCAGCAGATGATGGAACTGATACACGAAGCCGATTTCATCCCGCCGCAAGGCCGTCCGTCCCGCCTCACCCAGTCTGGATGTGGCCTTCTCCCTGATAAGAACCTCTCCCCTGTCGGGGCGTTCCAGAAGGCCAGCCAGATGCAGCAGCGTGGACTTGCCCGTGCCGCTCGGGGCCACGAGGGCAACCAGCTCACCACTTTTCAGGGAAAGATCAGCCTCCCGGAGAATGTGCAGTTCTTCATCCCCGGAACGGAAGGACCGCCCCAGCTTCTCAAGCGTCAGAACCGTGGTCTGTTTCGTGTCACTCATGACGCAGGGCCTCCACCGGGTCGGTCTTCGCCGCACGCCATGAGGGATACAGCGTGGCCAGCAGGGACAGGGCCAGCGACAGCACGGCGACTTCCACAACCTGCGACCAGACCAGACGGGCCGGCAGCCGGGCCAGGAAATAGACCTCAGGATTGAACAGGTCCGTGCCCGTCAGGGATTCCAGAACGTGACGGATCCGCTCGATGTTCAGGGCGAAGCAGATGCCCAGCCCCGTCCCCACCACGGTCCCCACGACGCCAACAGACGCTCCGCACATGAGGAAAATGCGCATCACGCTGCCCCGGCTGGCTCCGAAAGTCCGCAGGACGGCGATGTCCCGTGTCTTGTCCTTGACCATCATGATGAGCGAGGAGATCACGTTGAAGGCCGCCACCAGAATGATGAGCGTAAGGATGAGGAACATCACGTTCTGTTCTACCGTCACGGCATCCAGAAAACCGTTGGCACTCTGTGTCCAGTCCAGCACCTGAAGACGGGGATCATTCAAGGCCTCCGTGATCTGGCGGCTGACCGGCCTGACATTCAGCGGGTCGGAGGTGCTGACCTGCATCAGCGAGACCCCGTCTCCCATCATCAGGAATTTCTGGGAGGCTGCCAGTGGCATGAGAATGATGTTGCTGTTGTAGTCATTCCAGTTGGCATCAAAGACCAGGGCCACGTGCAGTTTCCGCACCCGTGGCATCGTGCCGAATGGCGTGGCCTGCCCGTTGGGCGAGAGAATGGTCAGCGACGAACCGACATGCAGCCCGGCCCGCTCGGCCAGCGTGACCCCCACGGCAACGGCGGAATCCCCTTGGAAGTCATCCAGACTGCCTTCCATGATTCCATCGCTGAGAGCCTTCCAATTCCGCAGGTCCTCCTGTGCCAGCCCTTCCAGCATCGCCCCGGTGGAATAACGCCCCGCCTCCGCAAGGACCGTGCCCTGCGTCATGGGCAGGACCTGCGTCACGCCGGGCACCCTGCGGATCAATGCGGCATCATCCTTGTAGTCCCGGATGACCTGCCCATAGGCATAGACATTCAGGTCTCCATGCAGGCCGAGAATCCGGCCCATGAGGTCGGCCTTGAAGCCGTTCATCACGGCCATGACGATGATGAGCGTCGCCACCCCCAGAGAGATGCCGACAAGGGAGAACAGCGCAATGACCGACGCAAAACGCTCCCCCTTGCGGGCCCTCAGATAACGCAGGGCAACCGTTCGCTCAAACCGCCCGAACATGCTCAGCCAAGCCCCAGTTTCGCCAGAGCTTCATCAAGAGACAGTTCGCTGCGTTCGCCGGAGGCACGGTGCTTCAGCTCCACCATGCCCGCCTTGGCCCCACGGGGACCGACAATGATCTGCCACGGATGACCCATCAGGTCGGCATCATTGAATTTCACCCCGGCACGGTCGGACCGGTCATCATAGAGCAGCCCTTCCGGGTCACGGCTATAGATGGATTCACAGAGCTGGTCACACAGTTCGTCACCGGGGCGGAGGTTGAGCAGAACTGCCCGATAGGGAGCCACTTCTTCCGGCCAGATGATCCCGGCCTCATCATGAGACGCCTCGATGATGGCCCCGACCAGACGGGACACCCCGATGCCATAGGACCCCATGTGCGGATGCAGGGGCGCACCATCGGCACCGCTCACTTCCACACCCATGGATTCGGTATATTTCGTGCCGAAATAGAAGATGTGGCCGACCTCGATGCCCCGGCCACCACGACGACGGTCTTCCGGCACGGCCTCCCAGGCGGAAAGGTCATGTTTTTCATCCGTGGCGGAATAGGTCGTCTTCACGATCTCACGGAGTTTCTGAAGGTCTTCCTCCTTCTGCGGGTCCAGGCCGATGCTGTCCCAGTCAATCTCGTCCCAGCCAGCATCATAGAAGACCTCACTCTCCCCTGTCGGAGCAAGAACGAGGAACTCATGGCTCAGCTCGCCACCAATCGGCCCCGTATCGGCCGCCATCGGCACGGCCTGCACACCAAGACGGCGGAAAATCTTCAGGTAGGACAGCATGATGCGGTAATAGCTGCTCACCGCATCCTCATAGGACAGGTCGAAACTGTAACCGTCCTTCATGTAGAACTCACGGCCGCGCATCACGCCGAAGCGGGGACGGACCTCGTCCCTGAACTTCCACTGGATATGGTAGAGCATCTTCGGCAGCTCACGGTAGGATTTCACCGTGCTGCCGAAGAGGTCCGTCACCATTTCCTCATTGGTCGGGCCGTAAAGCATCTCACGCCCGTGCCGGTCCTCAAGACGCAGCATCTCCGGTCCGTACGCATCATAACGGCCGGAACGCCGCCACAGATCGGCGGACTGAACGGTCGGCATCAGGATTTCCTGTCCGCCAATCCGGTCCTGCTCCTGCCGCACGATGGTGGCGATGTTCCGCAGGACACGCAGCCCGGCGGGCAGCCATGTATAGATGCCCGAGGATGTCTGCCGCACAAGCCCCGCCCGCAGCATCAGCCGGTGTGAGGCAATCTGCGCCTCGGCGGGGACTTCTTTCAGAGTAGGCTGGAATGCCTGACTTAACCGCATGTTCTTTTTCCCTCAGACGCGCAGGAGATGGACATCAACCAGCGGACGCTTCCGCAGCTTGCGGCCGAGTGCCCGCCGCAGGGCTGTGCGGGCCACATCCCGGAAGGCCTGATCGTCCTGACGGAATTCATCAGGAATCTCATCAATGGCATAGGCGAATTCTTCACGGATGCGGGTGCTTTCAGGGTCATCCCGCTCCAGAAGACCTGGTGCACTGATGCGTGGTTCGCCAATGACATAACCCTCATCATCCACGGCAAAGCTGGCCAGCACCACGCCATTGAAAAGCATCCGGCGACGGGCCGCCAGCACACCGCCCGTCATGGGCAGAAGGCGGTCACCATCCAGAGCCAGAAGGCCCGTCGGAGCCGTATCGACCACCTCGACCGGCCCCGGCCCCAGATTGAGGATGTCACCATCCTCCAGCAGCACGGCCTCAGCACCGGCCTCACGGGCCAAAGCCCCGTGGGCTGTCAGATGGCGCCATTCCCCATGGGTGGGAATGCTGTAACGGGGGCGAACAAGGCTGTAGAGATGGCGGATATCCCCACCCGTTGCATGGCCGGATGTATGCACCATGCCATCCTTGTCCGTCAGCACGGTCACGCCACGGCGTGTCAGATTGTCCTGCACCGTCATGACGGCCTGCTCATTCCCCGGAATGACACGGGAGCTGTAAATCACCGTGTCCCCTTCCCCCAGGGAAATGGTGGAATGGGTATCACAGGCGATACGAGACAGGGCGGAGCGGGCCTCACCCTGGCTCCCCGTAATGATCATCAGCAGGTTTTCATCAGGAACATCCTTGATGTCATATTCCGTCAGGAAAGGCGGCAGATCGGCAAAGTAGCCACATTCCCGGGCGGCGGCCTCCAGATTGCGCAGGGAGCGTCCCACCACCATCACCTCACGGCCAGAAGCGAGCGCAGCCTTGGCGATGCTCTCCACACGAGCCACGTTGCTGGCGAAGCACGTCACGGCCACACGTCCTTCCAGCCCGGCGATCATTTCCGTCAGGCCGACACGGACATCCGCCTCAGACTGGGACCGCCCCTCCTTCATGACATTGGTGCTGTCACCCACCATGGCCAACACGCCTTCATCACCCAATGCACGGAAGGCATCCTCGTCCGTCACGGGGCCGACAAGCGGAGTCGGGTCCAGCTTCCAGTCCCCGGTGTGAATGACAATGCCATACGGACTGCGAATGGCGACGGACTGGGCTTCCACAATGGAGTGGGTTACCGGGATGAACTGGAGATCGAACGGCCCGACCTCAAACCGGGAACCCGGCATGATGATGTGGATGACGACCTGGTTCTGAAGGTTCGCCTCGCTCAGCTTGCGCCGCAGCACGGCTGCCGTGAACGGCGTGGCGTAGACAGGACAGCGCATCTGCCGCCAGAGGTGGGCTACAGCCCCCACATGGTCCTCATGGGCGTGGGTAATGACCAGCCCGTGCAGACTGTCTTTCCGTTCTGCGATGAAGGTCGGATCGGACATCAGCACGTCGGCTTCCGGCGTATCATTGCCGGAGAAGCCGATGCCACAATCGATGGCCAGCCAGTGTTCCTCACCATTTTCGCGCAGGCGGTACAGGTTGAAATTCATGCCGATCTCGCCCGTCCCTCCCAAGGGAAGGAAGGCAAAATCACTCTTCTGGTCTGTCATAAACGCATCAGTTCCTGTTCAAGAATTATCAGGGTGCCCGAAGGCGGTATGGGCCTGTTGCCCGGAAAAATCGGTGATGAAACGGTCCCTGTTCTGCCCGGCCAGGAGGCGCAGTCCCTCCAGCGTCAGGTCGGGTGCCACTTCATCAAATAACGTTGTCCCCTCGGAGAAGAGCGGAGCCAGACCGCCCGTCGCCACAACCCGGGGACGTCCATCCATCTCACCGGCAATGCGGTGAACAATCCCTTCGACCAGACCTACATACCCCCAGAAGAGGCCTGATCGCATCGCAACACTTGTGCTGCGGCCTATTGCTTCCACCGGCCGGCCAACACTGACACGGGGCAGACGGGCCGCTGCCTGATGCAGGGCATCCATCGAGAGATTGACCCCCGGTGCAATCGCTCCACCGCAATAGCGGCCCCGAGCATCGACAACATCGAAGGTTGTCGCCGTACCAAAATCCACAACCACCAGCGGGCCCCCGCCGTAAAGCTGCCGGGCGGCAAGGCCGTTCAGCAGGCGGTCAGCCCCAAGCTCTGCCGGCGTATCCACCAGCACATCCATGTTCCAGTCCAGCTCATGATTGGCCACAAGAGGCTCCACATGCAGCCAGCTACGGCACAGGCGCCGCAGATCATACAACGCAGCCGGAACCACCGTCCCGATAATGGCCTGCGTTACACAATCCGGGCCCAGACCTGCCCGTTCCATCAAGGCCAGCAGCCAGACGGCATATTCATCCGCCGTTCTGCGATCATCCGTCGAGATGCGCCAGCGTCCTACCCATGCCTCGCCATCATGAACGGCAAAAACCACATTTGTATTGCCAGCATCAATGACGAGCAGCACATCCCCTCCCTTACTCACAGATCACATCACCCGTCACGACCGAGGTCATGCCACCATCGTCCAGTGCGAGCAGAAGATGTCCCTGCGCATCAAGCCCGGCGAATTGTCCTGCTACTTCCCTACCATGTCTTCGAAGGATCAGTCGAGTACCCAGAGGATGAGCACGCTCCATCCAGCTCTCCCAGATCACACCGTTGCCCTCACGCTGCCAGCGTTCCATCCATCCATCGAACGCCCGCACGATGGCCTGGGCGCAGGCCTGGGCATCCGGCGGAGAGCAGACCTCGGAAAGGGCTGCGAGTGTCCGGCCTTCCACGACCGGAGCCTGCCGCAGATTGGCCCCCATGCCTATGACCGCCCAACAGGGCAGCCCCTTTGCCCTGGCTGCCAGAAAACCGGTTTCAATCAGAATACCTGCCATTTTCCGGCCTGAAAGCAGAAGATCGTTCGGCCATTTCAGCCATAGCGAGGCTGAAGCCTCCCCCGACAGATCCGCTGCAGCCACGAGCCCATCACGAAGGGCCAGAGCCACCATATAGGGCAGAACCGCCCGCATGGCCTGATTTTCGGAAAAACGGAAAAGAAAGGAAAATGCCAGATTTCCCTCGCCACTCTGCCAGCTACGCCCCCGGCTTCCCCGGGCTGCGCTCTGTCGCTCTGCCACAACGGCCAGCCTGTCTTCTTCGCCGGCTTCAGCCCGTTCCCGACAGAGATCGGAAGTGGATGCCAGCGTTTCATGATATTCGAAACGCCAGGTCATAAAAAAACTTGAATGTAAGATGGTGGGCAATGACGGGATCGAACCGCCGACCCTCTCGGTGTAAACGAGACGCTCTACCGCTGAGCTAATTGCCCGCCCCGGTTTATAGGCAAAAGCCTCACGGAGCGCAACGGGGAATTCTCATTTTTTTTCAGAAAATTATCTTCCCCGTTTCCACGATGCCAGCTTACTTGCTGACGGCATCCTTCAGGCCCTTGCCCGGCTTGAAACGCACGGACGTGGAAGCCGGAATGTCGATCTCTTCACCCGTACGCGGGTTGCGGCCCTTGGCAGCCTTGCGGGTGGCTGTCACGAAGCTGCCAAAGCCTACCAGGCGAACTTCCTGCCCCTTGGCCAGGGTCTTCTCGATGGTGCCGAACACGGCATCCACGACATCACCAGCCTTCGCCTTGGGAAGATCAGCGGCCTCGGCAACGGAAGCAATGAGTTCCTGCTTGTTCAGAGGTTTCTCCATGGTAAGCCTTTCAACGTTTGGTGAGACAGCCTCGCAAAGAGGCCAGAATCACATATTGCGATTTACACCTGCACTATGAAGCGGTTTTCGTCCGCGTCAACAGCCTGAAGCCAAGAATACCCTTACTTAATGTTGAATTGAGCGAGAAATTCCTTCCCCGTTCACTTTCTTGGCACTCCTGCCCGCCATCTGCCCCGCTGCCAAAGCCTTCGGCGGCTCTGTCAAGGCAATATTCAGCACTTCATCCATATGCTGGACGGGAATGATCTGTAACCCTTCTTTCACATTTTCAGGAATCTCAGCCAGGTCCTTGACATTCATTTCCGGGATGAGAACCGTCTTGATGCCAGCCCGCAGAGCTGCGAGCAGCTTCTCCTTCAACCCACCAATCTCCAGAACACGGCCACGCAGGGTCACCTCCCCCGTCATGGCAACATCATGCCGGACCGGGATGCGTGTCAGCACACTGACGAGAGACGTGGTCAGCGCTGAACCCGCAGAAGGGCCATCCTTCGGCACGGCCCCCTCTGGCAGGTGCACGTGAATGTCCGTTTTCTCAAGCACGGCCGGGTCGATACCGAATGTCTCGGCACGGGACTTCACATAGGAGAAAGCCGCAGACACGCTCTCCTTCATCACATCACCAAGCTTGCCGGTATGACGGATCGTGCCCTTGCCCGGCATGGTCAGGCTCTCGATGGTCAGGATCTCTCCGCCAACCTGTGTCCAGGCCAGGCCCGTCACGATACCGATCTGATCCTCCTGATCAGCCTCACCATGACGGTAACGTGGGACACCGGCATAAACCTCCAGCGTCTCTGGCGTCACCTCGATCTTTTTCACCTTGCCAGACAGAATCTCACGCACGGCCTTACGCGCCAGACGGGCGATCATCCTCTCCAGACTGCGCACCCCGGCTTCCCGTGTATAAGACCGGATAAGCGCCAGAAGAGCCTCGTCTGTCACGTGCCATTCACCAGGCTTCAGATTATGCTCTTTCGCCTGCTTGGCCAGCAGATGCCTCTTGGCGATCTCCAGCTTCTCCTGTTCCGTATATCCAGAAAGACGGATGATCTCCATGCGGTCCAGCAACGGCTGGGGCATGTCGAGAGAATTGGCCGTGGCGATGAACATGATGTCAGAAAGATCATATTCCACCTCGAGGTAATGGTCCCCGAACGTGTTGTTCTGTTCCGGGTCCAGCACCTCCAGCAGGGCGGAAGACGGATCCCCCCGCCAGTCCGACCCCAGCTTGTCCACCTCATCCAGCAGGAAGAGTGGATTGCTCACCCCGGCCTTCTTGATACCCTGGACAATCTTGCCCGGCATGGCACCGATATAGGTCCGTCTGTGACCACGTATCTCGGATTCATCCTTCATCCCCCCAAGGGAAATGCGGACATATTTCCGCCCTGTCGCCCTGGCGATGGACCGTGCCAGAGAGGTCTTGCCAACACCCGGAGGGCCAACCAGACAGAGGATCGGCCCCTTCAGCTTCTTCGCACGGCTCTGGACGGCCAGATACTCGAGGACACGTTCCTTGATCTTCTCCAACCCATAGTGATCAGCCTCAAGAACGTCTTCTGCCTTCTGGAGGGATTTTGCCAGTTTGGAGCGTTTCTTCCATGGCAGGCTGACCAGCCAGTCCAGATAACTGCGGACCACTGTGCCCTCGGCAGACATGGGGCTCATGCTCCGCAGCTTTTTCAGCTCGCCACGGGCCTTCTCCCTGGCTTCCTGGCTTAGCCCCTGCGTTTCGATCTTCTCTTCGATCTCGGCAAGTTCGTCACGGCCATCCTCGCCTTCACCCAGTTCTTTCTGAATGGCCTTCATCTGCTCATTCAGATAATACTCCCGCTGGGTTTTCTCCATCTGCTTCTTCACACGGCTGCGGATACGCTTCTCCACCTGAAGAACGTCTATTTCCGCTTCCATCCCCGCAAAGACACGCTCCAGCCTCTCCTCCACGGAGAGGGTTTCCAGCAGCTCCTGCCGTTCCGGAATCCGCAGGTTGAGGTGGCTGGCAATCGTATCCGCCAGACGGGACGGATCCTCCAGATGGCTGACCGAGGCCAGTACCTCCGGCGCCACCTTCTTGTTCAGCCGGGCATAATCCTCAAACCGTTTTACGGCAGAACGGGCCAGAGCTTCACGTTCCCCACCACGGGCACCCAGCTCATCAGGAAGGTCTTCCACAGAGCTCTGAAAATAGCCATCCTGCTCCTTCAGGCCAACAAGACGGACACGGCGCAGCCCTTCCACCAGAACCTTCACCGTACCATCGGGCAATTTCAGAAGCTGGAGGACGCTGGCAACCGTCCCGATGCGGAACACATCATCAACAGTCGGCTCATCTTTGCCCACATCTTTCTGGGACACGAGAATGATCTCACGGACATCCTCCGGCATCTGCTCCAGAGCATGGATTGATTTCTCACGTCCCACAAAGAGTGGAACAATCATGTGTGGGAAGACGACAATATTCCGCAGGGGCAGCACCGGCATGACAGGCGCTTCCTTCCGGGGCGACTGAGCGGCCACTGTAGCCTTGCCGCTTTCAGCCTTGGAGGACGCAGCCTTCCTGCGAGGAGCCGCAGAAGCCTTGGCCTCTCCATCTTTACGGGTAGCAGACGTGGAAGCCGTACGCCGCGTCCGGGCGACGCTACCCTTGTCGGCATCCTTGGCAGCAGTCTTGCGGCGGGCTGTCTTTGGTTTCTTTTCGTCACTCATGCTTCAGGATCTCCATAACGGACGATCAAACCCCCGCCGCCCTGAAAAAGTGGCACGGCAAGGGGCTCTTTCATTCTGTATCTCTATGTGGGGTATCAAGGCACAAGGGACAATACCCCTGTCGCTGCGAAGCGCTAGCAGATGATGGAAATCTGCCAGCGTCCGCCTCTTTCAGTCCGCCTGTTTTTCTTCCTCAGCCTGCTGGCCATGAACATAGACAGGCTCTGCACGGCCTTCCGCCACATCCCGGGTGACGACAACCTTGTCGACATTCTTCCGGCCTGGAAGGTCAAACATCGTTTCCATCAGGATTTTTTCCATGATGGAACGCAGACCCCGGGCCCCGGTCTGCCGCTCGATGGCACGGGCAGCAATCCCCTTGATGGCCTCTTCCTCAAACTCCAGCTCCACCCCTTCCATCTGGAAGAGACGCTGATACTGCTTGACCAGAGCATTTTTCGGCTCTGTCAGAATCTGGACGAGAGCGGCCTCATCAAGGTCATTCAGCGTGGCGATGACCGGCAGACGACCAATGAATTCCGGAATCAGGCCGTATTTCATGAGGTCTTCCGGCTCGATATCCTTGAGGATATCTCCCAGCTTGCGGTCATCCTCGGAGCGCACATCCGCCCCAAAACCAATGCCACTGCCCTTGCCACGGGCACTGATGACCTTGTCCAGCCCGGCAAAGGCCCCGCCACAGATGAAGAGCATGTTGGTCGTATCGACCTGCACGAACTCCTGCTGCGGATGCTTGCGCCCTCCCTGCGGAGGAACGGAGGCCACCGTGCCTTCCATCAGCTTCAGCAGAGCCTGCTGCACGCCTTCACCAGAGACATCCCGGGTGATGGACGGATTCTCCGCCTTGCGGGAAATCTTGTCGATCTCATCAATATAGACAATGCCACGCTGGGCACGTTCAACATTATAGTCACAGGCCTGAAGCAGCTTGAGGATGATGTTCTCAACATCCTCTCCCACATAGCCAGCTTCTGTCAGTGTCGTGGCATCGGCCATGGTGAAGGGAACGTCCAGAATGCGGGCCAGTGTCTGGGCCAGCAGGGTCTTCCCCGTTCCCGTCGGACCGATCAGCATGATGTTGGCCTTGCCGATCTCGACATCACCAGCCTTTTCGGACTGCTCCAGCCGCTTGTAATGATTATGCACCGCCACCGAAAGCACCTTCTTGGCTTCACTCTGGCCAATGACATAATCATTGAGTATCTGGCAGATTTCCCGTGGAGTTGGCACCCCTTCACCACTGGTCACAGGGCCTGTGTTCCGCTCCTCACGGATGATGTCCGTGCACAGTTCAACACATTCGTTACAGATGAATACGGTTGGCCCGGCAATGAGTTTCTTCACCTCATGCTGGGATTTCCCACAGAATGAACAATAAAGCGTATTCTTTGAATCGCTATCTTTTCCGCTCATTACAGCTCCTCAAACCCGTATGGGAGACGGGTATGTTCAGACCCCTGAATGCCCTGTTCAACAATCAGATCAGGCCCTTTTCTTCTCCGCGGGATGACGTGTCACAACCTCATCCACCAGCCCGAACTCCTTGGCCTCCGCAGCAGAGAGATAACGGTCACGCTCCAGCGCCTCCTCGATTTCCTCCAGCGCACGCCCTGTATGCTCACGGTAGATCTCATTCAGCCGGCGACGGATATGCAGGATTTCACGGGCCTGAATTTCGATGTCCGAAGCCTGCCCCTGCGCTCCACCGGAAGGCTGGTGGACCATGACACGGGCATTGGGCAGGCAGAAACGGCGGCCCGCCTCACCGGCAGCCAACAGCAGTGACCCCATGGACGCTGCCTGACCGATACAGACCGTGCTGACCGGTGAACGGATATACTGCATGGTGTCGTACATCGCCAGACCGGCAGAAACGACCCCACCAGGGCTGTTGATATAGAAAGAGATTTCCTTGGTCGGGCTGACACTCTCAAGATAGAGCAGCTGCGCACAGATCAGAGACGAGACCTGGTCATAGACCGGGCCTGTCAGAAAAATGATACGCTCCTGCAAAAGCCGGGAATAGATGTCGAAAGAGCGCTCACCCCTTGAGGTCTGCTCCACCACCATTGGAACAAGAGTGTTATTGAACACGTCCAGAGGATTACGGTCTTCAATGCCCATAGGTATTTTCCTTTACAACTCCCCCTAGCCTAGCACACCCTCTTTGCCCGTGTCTTCGCACAGAATGGACTAATATCAGAGGAATCTTCCTGCCAAGAGCAAAAAAAAGGGGCAGCGGCTGCTGCCCCTTCCTTCCTCAGATGCAGCAATCAGTCAGCATCCGGAATGTTGGCCAGTTCCTCTGCCGTCACTTCCTTGTCGGTCACTTCAGCCAGCTCGATCAGATAATCGACGACCTTATCCTCAAGGATTGGCCCGCGCAGGTTATCGATGGCCTGAGGATTCTTCGTAAAGAACTCGAACACGGCCTGCTCCTGCCCCGGGTACCGGCGAGCCTCCTGCTGCATGGCAGAGAGCAGCTCTTCCTGCGAGACCTGGATGTCCTGCTTGCGGCCAAGCTCGGCCAGAAGCAGACCCAGCTTCACACGGCGCTCGGCAATCCTGCGATAGTCGGCCCGCAGGGTTTCCTCATCCTTGGCAGCATCCTTCTCATCAAGGCTGCCATTCTTGCGCTCAGCCTCGATACGGCTCCAGATCTGGCCAAACTCGGCATCCACCATGCTCTGCGGGGCCTCAAAGTCAACCTTCTTGGACAGGATGTCCAGCAGGTCCCGCTTGATGCGCATACGGGAAAGCTGCTTGTACTCGCCCTCTGCCTGCTCGGCAATCAGCTTGCGCATCTGCTCGACGCTCTCCAGCCCCAGAGACTTGGCAAACTCATCATCAATCGTCGGATCGACCGGCTTCTTCAGCGCATTGGCCTTGATCTCGAATGTAGCCTCCTGACCGGCGAGCTCCTTGGCCTGGTAATTCTCCGGGAAGGTCACCGTGATCGTGCGTTCCTCACCCGGCTTCATGCCTTCCATCTGCTCGGCAAAACCGGGGATGAAACCAGCACCGCCAATCTCGACATTGACATCCTCGGCCGTACCACCATCAAACGGCACGCCATCCTTCTTGCCAACGAAATTGACGTTCAGCACATCACCCTTGCCAGCCGGACGGCTCTCATCCACCGTCTCGAACTTGCGGTTGCGCTGGGCAACCTCGGCCAGAGCCTTGTCCACAACCTCATCAGCAACCTTGGCACTGTAGCGGGTCAGCTTCGTGCCTGCCATGTCCGGGGTCGGGATTTCCGGCAGGATTTCCATCTCCAGCGTGAATTCGAAGGGCTTGCCCTCAGTTCCACCAGAAACGATCTCAACCTTCGGCTGCATGGCCGGACGGATGTCACGCTCTTCCAGCAGGGACTTCACGCTCTCCTGCACCAGCTTTTCCGTCACTTCCGCCTGGACGGATTCACCAAAGCGCTGCTTGACGACGGAGGCCGGAACCTTGCCCGGGCGGAAGCCGGGAAGCTTCACATCACGAGCCACTTCAGCCAGACGGGCATCGCAACGGCCCTGCAGGTCAGCAGCGGGAATAACTACGGTGAAGGACCGCTTCAGGCCTTCGGTGAGTGTGGGCGTAACCTGCATGAAACCGCTATTCCTTCTCTATGACAAGGGGATCATCGACATTGTTGTACTCAGGAGGAGACTGCCTTGGTGCGGGCGGAGGGACTTGAACCCCCACAGCTTGCGCCACCAGAACCTAAATCTGGCGTGTCTACCAATTTCACCACGCCCGCATGAACCATACGACCTGTTCTCCAGCATCCGCACCCCCTGACAGGCAGGCACGGACCCTTCATCAGTCTGCGGATTTAGCGCATGAGACAGGCATCGGCAAGGGTTTCTCTTTGCAAAGATGTCATTTCTGCCATGGGCGGTCCTGTTATTCTGCCCTCACGCACACACTGTCCCCTTCAGGCCTCTTGGAAGCCGCATGCCGGGCCGCCCCCAGCTCTCCAAAAAGGTCTTCCGGTACGATCCAGCCTGCTTTCCTGCGGGCAGCACGCCGTCCTGCCTCACCATGAACCCAGACAGCCGCCGCAGCAGCCTCCCAGGCGGGCAGCCCTGCGGCGAGAAAGGCCCCGACAAGCCCACTCAGCACATCCCCTGCCCCGGCAATGGCCAGAGCTGGCGTGGCGTGGACGTTGATGGACGAACGGCCATCCGGAGCCGCAATGACCGTATCGGCTCCCTTCAGAACAACCACGACACCCAACCGGGCTGCAGCCCACCGTGCAACCTCCAGACGGCTCCCCTCCACCTGCCCGAAAAGGCGGGAAAACTCACCCATGTGCGGCGTCATGACGGAAACCCCCTTCAGTCGCTCGGGGTGCCCGGCCGCCCATGACAGCGCACCGGCATCAGCCACGATTGTTCGACCAGACTTCTGAAGGCATGGCAGTGTCCGCTCCACCTCCTCCGGGCACAGGCCGGGGCCACAGACCCAGACGTGCCGGCGCTCATCCTCCAGCGCCTGCTCCATGGGCTGTGCATCCACAATAGCAGCCGGTGAAGCGAGTCGGTACAGCGTGGCAGCCTCGGCTGGCACCGTAAGGCGGACAAGCCCGGCACCGACATGCCGGGCTGCCTCGAACGCAAACAAGGCGGCACCGTGCATGGCAGCACCACCACAGATGCTTACCACGCCCCGTCTGTATTTGTGGTCCCCAGGCCTCTGCGCCGGGAGCCGCCATAAACCCGGTGCATTCTCCCACAGCCGGACACTCTCCATCTGGATCATGGCAGCGGCAGGCGCCGCCAGATCGACGCAGACAACCTCACCACAGAGCGACCGCCCCGGTTCCAGCAGATGGCCCGGCCTTTTGCGGATCAGGGCAATGGTCATCCGGCAGGCTGCCACACGCCCCGAACACGCCCCTGTAGCACCGTCCAGACCAGATGGAACGTCAATGGCAATGATCTGCCGTGCCGCAGCAAAGAAATCTTCGACACATTCCGACAGGGACCGGTTCATGCCAGCACCGAATACGGCATCAATCACCAGATCAGCCCGTCGGGCCTCCTCCTGCGTGAAAGCCACCACCGGCCCATGCCAGCGCTTTGCCATCCTGTCAGCCAGACTGCCAGGCTCAGGCGGATGCAGCACCGCCACGGACACAGGCCAGCCACGCTCGGCCAGATGACGGGCCAGCACATGGCCATCGCCCCCATTGTTCCCTGGCCCACAGGCCACCAGAACCCGGCAGGGCCGGACATGCTGGCAGACAGCCCGGGCAGCCATCATGCCAGCTCTCTCCATGATTACAGACAGAGTCGATGCCATGGCATGATCCATCCGCCGTGTATCCTCAGGAGCCAGAAGAACCTGCGACAGGGCTTCCTGATACGGAAAACAGGACATAATGGAATCTTCCCTCTATAAGACGTGGCCAATCACTCAGTTACACGTTACGGATTGACCATGACCAGTTCCATTCTCTGGGGGCTCATCCTCGCCCTGCATCTCCTCTGCATCACCTACTGGGTCGGTGGCGCCATCTTCTGCCTCCAGTCCCGCCGCAGCGTCCGCCTGCTGGAAGCACAGCAGGCCAACACGGTTCTGCTTCAGACCTATGGCCGTTATCTCAAGGCGCTCTGCCACGTCGTCCCTGTGGCTGTCCTCAGCGGAATCGCCCTCATCATCCATGCAGGCGCCTATCTGCCTTGGCCGTTCCACCTCATGGCCTTCTGCGGGCTGGTGATGATCGTCATTTTCCTGAGCATGCTTTTCGGCCCACTGCGGGCAGCACGGCGTGCCATCCGCCCTCAGCCGCAGCTTTTCAGCTCCCTGCATCGGCGGGCAGCCCTCATGGCGCTGGCAGGCATCATCGCCATCATCGCCGGTGCTCTTGGTGGCGGCGCCTGACATCCAGCTCTCTTCACTGTGAGCGACCGCCTATTACCTTGCCAAAAACGGCATTTGACGATAACGGATATTAACGAACCGGAGAGGCTGATACCCTTCCTCTCCGGTTGCCTTTCATCTGCCCGACAGGCTGCCGGGCAGCCTGCCCTGTAACAGAAACATTCCGAGAGTCATTTGAGCAGTAAACCATCCTCTGGTCCGTCCAAGACCCGCAGCAGCACCAGCCGCGTGCGGAAAACGTCCACTCCCCGCACGAAGACACCCCGCACCGGGACAGAAACCGGGACGGAACAGCCAGCGGACGATACTGTGCAGGATGACACCACCACTGCCGCCCGCAAGCCAGCCACGCGACGCCGCAGCACGGCAGCCGGTACCAGGAAGAAAGCCACGACTCCAGCCGCCACGGCTGCTGATGAGACAGCCCCGGCTGCTGAAGCTGCGGAGCCTGCCGAGAAACCCAAGCGCACGACGCGCCGCCGCAGCGTGAAACCCACGCCAGAAGATGCTCCCTCCCCAGATGAGGCGACAGAAAGCAGCGCCTCCACTCCGGCAAAGAAAACAGTAAAGCCCACCCGCCGCAAGGCTGCCACTGCTGAGGAAGCATCTGCCCCGGCAGACCCCACAGCAGCTGCCGGGAGTGAGGAAGCTCCCCCCGCACGCAAACGCAGGGCGACTACCCGCACCAGAAAAACAGCCGAAACAGAAACTGCCAAAGCCGACGTCCCGGAAAAAAAACCGGCAACGCCTCGCACACGCCGCAAAAAGACGGCCGAAGCCACACCGGCCACGGAAACCGTGGACGACCACGAAGAGTCGGCTACCCCTCCAACACGCCGCCCTTCCACCCGTCGGAAAGCTGCTGAAGAAACGGTCGAAACCACGGCAGGCAGCGCCGCACCAGCCGGAACGGAAGACAAGGCATCCGCCACACCAGCCAAGTCTCGCCGGAAAAGAGCGAAGAAGGCTGAAGCAGAAACGGCTGAGCCGCAGGCAGAAAAACCAGCTGAGGGAACACCCACCGAGACCGGCTCGGAAAGCCGTATCCTCTTCAGCGATCTTGGTCTTTCCGAACCGATCCTCCGGGCCGTGGAGGAAATGGGCTATACTCATCCCACGCCCATCCAGGCACAGGCCGTGCCAGAGATTCTGACCGGGCGTGACGTCCTTGGCGTGGCGCAGACTGGCACCGGCAAGACGGCCTCCTTCACCCTGCCGATGCTGGAGAAGCTCTCCAAATCCCGAGCCCGGGCCAGGATGCCCCGTTCGCTCATTCTGGAACCCACCCGTGAGCTTGCCCTCCAGGTTGCCGAGAACTTCAAGCAGTACGGGGCGCATCTGCGCCTCACCCACGCTCTGCTGATCGGTGGCGGCAAGATGAACGAGCAAAAGGAACTGCTCAACCGTGGCGTGGACGTCCTCATCGCCACCCCGGGGCGGCTGCTCGACATGTTCGAACGGGGCGGACTGCTGATGACGCAGACTGACCTTCTCGTCATTGATGAGGCCGACCGTATGCTGGACATGGGCTTCATTCCCGATATTGAGCGCATCGTGAGCCTGCTGCCCAGACGGCGCCAGACCCTTTTCTTCTCCGCCACCATGGCTCCGGAGATCCGCCGTCTGGCCGACAATTTCCTGAACAGTCCCAAGGAAATCACCGTCGCCCGCCAGTCCTCCGTTGCCAGCACCATTACCGAGGGCCTGCTGGTCGTGGAGAAGAAGGACAAGAGCCGTGCCCTCTGCGCCCTGCTGCGGCAGGATGACGTGCAGAACGCCATCATCTTCTGCAACCGCAAGCGTGACGTGGACACACTGGAACGCCATCTGACACGGCAGAAATTCTCTGTCGGCCACCTGCATGGCGACCTGACGCAGGACCTACGTTTCGAAACCCTTGAGCGCTTCCGCACAGGTGATCTCCAGATTCTCGTCTGCTCCGACGTGGCGGCCCGTGGCATTGACATTGGCGGGCTGTCCCATGTCTTCAACTATGACCTGCCTTTCAATGCGGAAGATTACGTCCACCGTATTGGCCGCACGGGCCGTGCCGGCAAGGAAGGCAAGGCCTACAGTCTGGCCACACCTGATGAGCAGAAGCTGCTCGAGGCCGTCGAGAGCCTGACGGGCAAGACGATCGAGCCGCTGGCTGTAAAAGGCTTCCGCCATCTTGAATGGCGTGGAGAGGAGGATGCCTCCCCTGCCTCCGCCAAGGATGAGAGCAAGGGTCAGCAGCGGAATGGCAGAAACAGGAAAACTGCCGAACCGAAGCAGGAAGACCGTCCGGCCCGCAAGAAGCAGCCGGAGCGTGATCCTCTGCCGGAAGCCCGCAAGCATGACCACAAGCGGTCCGGCCGAGCCGAACTGCTGCCGCCCGTACCGGAAAAGAACGGGATGCAGGATGGCTTTGGCGAGAATGTACCTGCTTTCATGAAGGTCAGCTTCCTGCCGGAACCACGTGATCCGTCCGACTCATGATGGAAACGTCCACGCAGATTCACGCCACTGTCGAACAGCTCGGCCGTTCGGGAGACGGGATGGTGCGTCATGAGGGGCGGGCCTGGTACATTCCCGGAACCCTGCCGGGCGAGCAACTGCATCTGCGATTCCATGACGGCGAAGCGGAACTTCTGGAGCGGGAAAGCACATCCCCCCATCGGGTAGAAGCGCCCTGCTCCCTGTCCGACCTCTGCGGCGGCTGTGCCCTCCAGCACATGGACCAGACCGCCCTGCTGGAGTGGAAAAAGGATCAGGTCCAGCGTGCCCTGAACAGAAGCGGCTTTACGGACCTGCCAGAACCTGCCCTGTACCAGACGCCCCCTCACAGCCGCCAGCGGCTGGACGTAGCCCTGCAAAGGGTACCAGGGGGCATCATTCTCGGGCTGCATCAACGGGGTGGTGACCCGGTGGACATGACGGAATGTCCCCTCATCCGCCCGGAACTGCTGAAGCTGCTTCCTCCACTCCGTGAGTGCCTCTCCTCCCTTGGTGCCCTGACAGGGCGTGGCAATCTGGCCATCAACCTTCTGGACAGCGGCCCAGACCTGACGCTGGAGACACCCGCTCCCCTGAGCGGTTCTGACAGGGAAAAACTGGCCGCTTTTGCACGGGACCATGGGATTCCACGCATCACATGGCGTCCGGCTCCCGGCAGGATGATGGAAACGGCTGCACAGACGGGGCCGGTCTTCCATCATTTTGGCGGTGTCAGGGTCTCACCCCCACCAGCCAGTTTCCTTCAGGCCAGTCAGGAAGGTGAGCAGGCCATCCGTGAAGCCGTTCTTGCCGGTCTGCCGCCGCTGAACCGGAAGGACCGGATCATCGAGCTGTATGCTGGATGCGGAACCCTGACCTTCCCGCTGGCCCAGCACGGTTTCGTGCAGGCCTATGAGGGCGACAGGGCGGCCATCGCCTCCCTCCGTGCCGCTACCCACGGCAGCCGTGCAGAAGGCTCCGAGCGGGACCTGAATCGCCAGCCCCTCCTGCCGCCTGAACTGAATCAGGCCCGTGTTGTCGTGCTGGACCCGCCCTATGCTGGCTCAGGCAAGCAGCTGGCCTCCCTTCTGCGCTCCAAAGTGCAGGATGTGGTCTATGTCAGCTGCAATCCAGCTGCGCTGGAAAAAGAACTCCCCGCCCTGAAGCAGGCCGGTTTTGCCGTGCTGTCATGGACCGTGATCGACCAGTTTCTCTGGTCCACGGATGTCGAGACCGTGCTGGTTCTTTCCAGAGATCCGAAACGCATCCGCAAAGCCGAAAAAAAGCGGAAGGGATAACCTCCCTCCCGCTTCATCACGTTGCGCCTGCTTCCACCATCAGACGTGGAAACTCTCCCCGCAGCCACAGCGGCCCTTCTCATTGGGATTGGTGAAGGTGAAGCCTGATTCCAGCTCCTTCACCTCATAATCCATGACCGTGCCGATCAGGAAGAGCGTCGCCTTGCTGTCCACCAGCAGGGTCAGCCCATGATCCTCGATCCGCTCATCCCCTTTCTGGACTTCCGGCACGAAATTCATCTCGTAAGACATGCCGGAACAGCCACGCTTGCCCACGCTGATGCGCAGGAACTTTCCCTTCTCGGCTCCCTCATACAGGGTCTTCAGGCGGGCGGCGGCCCGGTCTGTCATGGTCATCAGGGGTGGCAGGCTGCGTTTGGGGGCAGTATCTGTCATGAGGGTACCCTCCCGATCTTCAGTTTCCAGCGTGTTCATTCAGGATCAGAACATGTTCAGGGCAAGACGGGCATTGTCGCTCATCCGGCTCATGTCCCACGGCGGATCCCAGACCACCTTGACGGTCACTTCCCGCACGGTCGGAACGGACAGCACGGCATAGCGCACCATCTGGGGCAGCTCCTGCGCACTCGGGCAGTTCGGGGCCGTGAGGGACATCTCAATATCCACACGCCCGTCATCATGCAGGTCGATGGCGTAAATCAGCCCCAGCTCGTAGACGTTGACCGGAATCTCCGGGTCAAAGACGGTCTCGATGGCGGCGATGACCTCATCCTGCTGTGGCGGCGCATCCACGGGGGGAGGAACAAGCTCCTCCTGCCCCGCATAGGCCTGCTCCCGTGTCGGAACAGACGGCCCGGCGGGAACGTTCTCTTCCACAGCGGAAGAAACCGCCTCATCTCTGCTCTTCAGCTCGTCTGTTTCTGTCATGACATCCTCACGCAAGTAAGGCACGCGCACGCTCAATGCCGTGGGCCAGAGCGTCTATCTCGTCACGTGTCGTATAAATGGCAAAACTGGCTCTGGCGGTTGCCTGCACGCCCAGCTCCTGCATCAGCGGTTCAGCACAATGCTGCCCGGCCCGGATGGCAATGCCCTGCTGGTCCAGCAGCACGGCAAGATCATGCGGGTGTGCCCCCTCCACCTGAAGTGAGAAGACACCGCCCCGCTCCACCGGGTTTCCCATGATGCTCACACCATCCGTCTTTTCAAGCACCTTCTGGGCATAAGAGACCAGATCACGCTCATGTGCTTCAATCACGTCTGCCCCCAGCTCCTCCACGAAACGGATGGCGGCTCCCAGACCCAGCACTTCCAGAATGGCGGGCGTGCCAGCCTCGAATTTGTGCGGCGCATCGGCCCAGCTTGCCTTCTCGAACGAGACGGAGCGGATCATGTCCCCTCCACCCAGAAAAGGCGGCATCTCCTCCAGCAGGGGCAGCCTGCCCCAGAGGATGCCGACACCCGTAGGCCCATAAAGCTTGTGGCCGGTAAAGACGAAGAAATCCGCCCCCAGAGCCTGCACGTCCACCCTGCGGTGGACGATGGACTGGGAGCCATCCACGATGACTTTCGCCCCGTGCCTGTGGGCCAGCTCCGCCAGCTTTTTCACGGGCGTGATGGTCCCCAGCACGTTGGACATGTGCGTGACGGAAACCAGCGCAACACGGCCATCACCCAGCAGCTCTTCATAAGCGGCAAGATCGATGTCCCCATCCGCATTGATGGGGGCCACACGCAGCTCGATGCCCAGCCTGTCCCGCAGCATGAGCCACGGCACGATGTTGGCATGGTGCTCCAGAGCGGAGATCAGCACGGCCTGCCCGGGCCTAAGCTGGCTGCCCAGTGAATGGGCCAGCAGATTGAGGCCCTCCGTGCTGTTCTTGGTAAACACGATCTCCCGCCGGTCCGCCGCATTGAGGAACCGGGCCACATCATCACGCACGGCTTCATAAGCCTGCGTGGTCCGCTCGCTCATGTCATACAGACCACGATGGATATTGGCGTAACAGTGCCGTGCCGCTTCGCTCATCGCCTCGATGACACAGTCCGGCTTCTGGGCAGAGGCTGCGCTGTCCAGAAAGACCAGCGGACGGCCATGAGCCGTTTCGGACAGGATGGGGAAGCGGGCACGCACGTTATCAGACATGGCCGGGCAACGCTTTCAGCAGATAGTCCCGCAGGCTTTCATGCTCCACCAGTTCCACCGTTTCCAGAAGGAAGGCCTGAACCAGCATGTCACGGGCCTGCTCCTCCTGGACCCCACGGGAGCGGAGATAGAAAAGCTGGTCTTCATCCAGCGCACCGACGGTCGCACCGTGGCTGCACTTGACGTCATCAGCGTAAATCTCAAGCTCCGGCTTGCTGTTCATCTGTGCCTTTTCGGACAGGAGCAGGGCCTGGTTCATCTGGTAGCCATCAGTCTTCTGGGCGATCCGGTCCACCAGAATCTTCCCCTGGAAGACACCCTGTCCGTTTTCCGACAGCACGCTCCGCACCGTCTGGCGGGACGTGCAGTCCGGTGACGCATGATGGATCATGGAAGACAGGTCATTCAGCCGGGCACCATCGACAAGCTGGATCGCATTGACGTTCGTGTTGCTGAACGGGCCAGACAGCTGGGTGACGACTTCCTGACGGGCCAGCACGCCCCCCTGATTGAGCGTGAAGCTGTCATAATTGCCACGCTCACCCACACAGGCCCCGACAATGGCCAGACGGGCGGCCTCATGGCTTTCAGCCTGCTGCGTGATGTGGCTGAGATGCGCCTTGTCCGCACAATGGACATCCACCTGCGGATTGGTCAGATACTGCCCCGTGCCAAGCTGGACATCCAGCAGGGTCAGCTGCGCCCCCTCATCCAGCGTGACACTGTGATGAAGATGGGTGGACACGCCATCCCCTTCCGTCAGGCTGACCATGACGATCAGCCCGGCATCCGTCCCGGCCGGAACATGAAGCCGTGCCCCCGGCTGACGGAGGGCCGCATTCAGACCGGCAGAGAAACGCCCCGCCAGCAGCGGCTGCACGGCAGAACCGTCACCATATTCCTGCACGTCCATGCAGTCTGGCAGGTGGGACAGCTCCTTGCAGAAACGGCCATTGGCAAAGACCAGCAGGCCATCATGCTCTGGCAGGTTCAGGCCTTCCACACGCTGCTTCACGGTGGCGGCTTCAAGGGCTGGAGCCTCCTGCCAGGCAATCCCGTTCAGGGACTGGAGTGGCGTGTAATGCCATGCCTCCACCCGACGTGTTGGCAGCCCTTCCGCTCCCAGCAGGGCTGCACGCTCTCCGGCACGCCCCGTCAGGGCCTGCCAGGCTGCTGCACTGTTCTCACTCACGCTGCCGCCTCAAGAAACTGTTTGTAGCCCTGTTTTTCCAGCAGTGTTGCCACTTCCGGGCCGCCACTATGGATGATGCGTCCGTGCGCCATGACATGCACACGGTCCGGCACGATATATTCCAGCAGACGCTGGTGATGGGTAATCACCAGTGATGAGAAGTCCGGCCCACGCAGGGAGTTCACACCCTCCGCCACAATACGCAGCGCATCGATGTCCAGCCCGCTGTCCGTCTCGTCCAGAATGGCCAGAGAAGGCTTGAGCAGGCGCATCTGGAGCACCTCGTTGCGCTTCTTCTCACCACCGGAGAAGCCGACATTCACGGCCCGCTTGAGCATCTCGCCGGACATGGAAAGGCGGCTGGTTTCCTCCCGTGCCAGCTTGAGGAAGGACACGGCATCCAGCTCCTCCTCACCACGGGCCTTGCGCACGGCGTTTACTGCCGTCCGCAGGAAGTTGGCGTTGTTGACACCGGGCAGTTCCACCGGGGACTGGAAGGCCAGAAACACACCCAGTGCCGCACGTTCTTCCGGCTCCAGCTCCAGCAGGTCCTGCCCCTTGAAATGGGCGGAACCACCTGTCACCTCGTAATCCTCACGCCCCGCCAGAACATAGGAGAGCGTGGACTTGCCAGAGCCGTTCGGCCCCATGATGGCGTGAACCTCTCCCTTGGGGATCGTGAGGTCCAGACCCTTCAGAATTTCCTTGGGGGTGCCGTCAGCATCGATCTGGGCCTTCAGCCCCTCAATCTTCAGAAAATCACTCATAGCTCAACCAACGCTCCCTTCCAGGCTGATCTGAAGCAGCTTCTGTGCTTCCACAGCAAATTCCATCGGAAGTTCCTTGAGGACTTCCCGGCAGAAACCGTTCACGATCAGGCCAACAGCTTCTTCTTCTGAAAAACCACGGGACCGGCAGTAGAAGAGCTGGTCCTCAGAAATCTTGGATGTCGTCGCCTCATGCTCGATGCGCGCACTCATGTTGCGGCTCTCGATGTAAGGCACCGTATGGGCACCGCACTGGTCACCGATCAGCAGGCTGTCACACTGCGTGAAGTTCCGACCGTTGCGAGCCTTGGGCTGCATCCGGACAAGCCCACGATAGGTGCTGTCCGACTGTCCGGCGGATATGGTCTTCGCCACGATGGTGGACCGTGTATCCGGGGCGAGATGGATCATCTTCGTACCCGTATCGGCCTGCTGATGTCCGTTCGTCACCGCAACGGAATAGAACTCACCAACAGAACCCTTCCCCGCCAGAATGCAGGACGGATACTTCCACGTGATGGCAGAACCGGTTTCGACCTGTGTCCATGAGATGCGGGCACGATCACCTTTGCAGATGCCCCGCTTGGTCACGAAGTTGTAGATGCCGCCCTTGCCGTTCTCATCCCCCGGGTACCAGTTCTGCACCGTGGAATATTTGATGAAGGCATCTTCCATCGCCACCAGCTCGACCACGGCGGCATGAAGCTGGTTCTCATCACGCTGCGGGGCCGTGCAGCCTTCCAGATAGGAAACAGTGGCCTGGTCCTCGGCAATGATCAGCGTCCGCTCAAACTGCCCCGTATTGCGGGCATTGATGCGGAAATAGGTGGACAGCTCCATCGGGCAACGCACCCCCTTGGGCACGTACACGAAGGAACCATCGGTAAAGACGGCCGAGTTCAGGGCCGAGAAGAAATTGTCCGCCACTGGCACGACCGTGCCCAGGTATTTCTTCACCAGCTCGGGATGCTCGATGATGGCTTCGGAAATCGGGCAGAAAATCACCCCGGCCTCGGCCAGGGTCTTGCGGAAGGTCGTGGCCACGGACACGCTGTCAAACACCGCATCAACAGCAACGGGTGTCTTCTGCCCTGCCCCTTCCACGCCGGCCAGCATTTCCTGCTCATGCAGGGGGATGCCGAGCTTCTCATATGTCCTGAGCAGTTCGGGATCGACCTCATCAAGGCTCTTCGGGCCTGATTTCTTCTTCGGCTGGGCGAAGTAATGGGCGTCCTGATAGTCGATCGGCGGATGCTTGATCTTCGCCCAGTCCGGTTCGCTCATGTCCTGCCAGGCACGGAAGGCCTTCAGCCGCCAGTCCAGCATCCACTGCGGCTCTTTCTTGCGGGCAGAAATCAGCCGGACGATGTCCTCATTCAGCCCCTTCGGGGCGAGGTCCATCTCCACATTGGTCTCAAAGCCCCATTCGTAATTGGACTTTGCCAGTTTCTCGACCGCTTCACGGGTTTCTGACACAGCCGGCATGACATTCTCCCTGTTCCTCAGGCCTATGCATTGTCACTTCCACCGATGTGGCAGAGGACGGATCGAATTTCAGATCGGGGTTGGCCATATCGGCCAGAGTGATGGTCTCCAGGGCCTGCCGGACCGCTGCATTGACCATATCCCACTGCCCGGACAGACCGCAGGTCTCACCATGTGCACATTCCTTGCCATCACAGCAGGCTGTCACGCAGATGGGACCATCCACCACGCTGATGACCCGGGCCACGGAGATGTCGGCCAGCTCCTCGGCCAAGCGATAGCCGCCCCGGGCACCACGGAAAGAGACAACCAGCCCACCTGCTGCCAGCCCTTTCAACAGTTTGGCAACTGTTGGCTCTGGCACCCCCGTCTCCTGCGCCAAAGACGCTGCCGTGGCCAGATCACCACGCACACCAAGACGCACGAGAACAACGGTCGCATAATCAGCCAGTTTGGACAGTCTCAGCACAATGAAAAACCTACATCCTATATCAATGATTCTCTATTTAAGACCCAATAGGTCCCCATTCAAGGGAGTGACCCATATTTTCCCGATGGTCAAGCCTTATGTGCCGCCAGGATAAAGCGTTTTTCATATTTTGTTAAAAAATACCCAATCACGGAACAAGACAGACAAGCAGCCCCTCCAGCACGGCACCTATCACAAAGCCGACGACAGTGCCATTGACACGAATATAGGCCAGATCTTTCCCGATACCAGCCTCCAGCCGGACTGACAGGCTCTTGGCATCCCAGCGTCCGATAACACGGGCAATCATCCCCGCTACATTCTTCCGCATCTGCGGCAGGGATTTCACGATAGCCTGCCGGACCGCCCTGTCCAGCTGGCTGGCCAGGTCTGTCCTTTGCAGGAGCGTCCCCGTCAGCTGCTGGTAGGCAGTCCGCAGTGCCTGCGTACTCAACCCATCATCCCGCCGACTATCTTCCTCCACCATCAGGCAGAGCCGCCGCCACAAACCGCCACCCCATTCCTTCACACTCTCGTGTGCGAAAAAAGACGTGATGCTGCCCATGAGCTGACGGGCGCTCTCCGGGTCATCGTCCAGATCCTGGATTTTCCGTTTTACCCAGCGTGTAAACCCATGCCGGATATCGGAATCCATGGGGTCCACCCGGCCCAGCTCCGCCTTCAGGGCTGTCAGCACCTGCGTGGCCACCGAGGCCCCGATGGCCCAGCCAACCAGCCGCCCCCCCTGCTCACGCACCCGCCTCTCCACAAACCGGTGCAGGTCATCCTCCTTCGTGCTGACCAACTCCTTGAACTGCGCCAGAAAGAAAGAAAAGACTTCCTGATGGATATCCTCATCCACCATGGCTCTCAGGGCACGGATGACAAGTGCCGTAACGTCATCCCTTTTCATTAGGGTCGGAAAGAGGGTGACCAGAAAAGAGCCTCCCCGTCCATCCCCGATGCGCTCCAGCACCGCCGGGGCCAGACCACGAAGGTGACGCAGCAGAACCTCTTCCGTCTCCTTTTTCTGAAGAAGACGGGCCAAGGCCGCTGGCAGATCAGCACCTTCCAGCAGGCGCAGCATTTCTTCTTCTGTCAGGAAATGCTCAGCCATGAAACGGCCCAGCGCATCCCCCAGCTGGGCCTTTCTCTGTGGCAGGATGGCCGTATGCGGTATGGGAAGCCCAAGAGGATGCCGGAACAGGGCCGTAACGGCAAACCAGTCTGCAAGCCCCCCCACGACACCCGCCTGGCTGCCAGCCCGCAGCATTTCCAGCCAGAGTGAGGGGCCAAACAGCTTCTGCCAGACACTCAGACGGCTGATGACAGCCAGCACGGACGTCCCCACCAGCAACAGGCCTGCCCAGAGAGAGACCCCGTTTTTCCTCACCGGAAGAAACATGACGATGGACTGCCCTCCTGCATGACCGTTGGTTGCCGCCCTCCTGCCAACTTCAGGCAGGCCGAACAGAAAGCACTTCTTATTAACAAGACTTGGCGCTTTATCACAATTGAGCCTATACAGGAACGATCACGCCGGCGATGGAGCCACACCGTTCCCGGCCCATATGAGACCAAGACAAGCGAGACTGTTCCCCATGCCAGATTGCGCCTCCCAGACTGACGCATCGCCTGCTGAACTGATTGAATCCTGCACCACTGCGCTGACATACTCTCCGCATGATTTTTCCAACCTGATCATTTCCCTTGCGAAAAAGGCAGGTACGGAAAATGGTCTGGAAGCAATCGGTCAGACCGTACGTCTGTTACGGGACCGCAACTTCATGACCCGGGCCGACGCCCTGCGCCGGTATGTAGGGCTGGAGCATGACGGAGCCGAATGCCCGCCGGAGCCCCGGCTGCGCAAGGTCGCCGAGCAGCTTGTCGCACAGGCACGGACACCGGATGACCTCTCCGTCACCGGTTTTGCTGCTGTCTTCACCGCTCATCCCACCTTCGCTCTGGCCAATGATGTGTACGAACTTCTGGCCCGTCGGGCGGAGGATCCGTCCTGCCCTGTTCCCACCCTGCCGACGCATCGCCGCAGTGCGCCTCCAACACTGGATGAAGAACAGTCTCTTGCCTTGGCTGCCATCACCCGTGGGCGGGATGCGCTGGACAGCCTTACCATGGAGATCCTCCAGACAGCCCGTCGCCGCTGGCCTGAAGCCAACGAGATGACCCCTGCCCCTGTCCGGCTGGCCAGCTGGGTCGGGTTTGATACGGATGGCCGCAATGACATTGGCTGGTGGGACACCATCCGCATCCGTCTTGGCCTCAAGATTGCCCAGCTGGAACGTCTGCTTGAAGGACTGGAACAGATCGGGCTGAAAGAAGGTGTACTGAGCCGGCGTGTGGCCGAAGCCCTTGCCGCCACGCAAAAGCAGCGTGACATCTGCCCCCGCTCTGTCCCCGGCCAGACCATGAAACCGGAAGACATCGCCCGCTTCGCCCATGTCCTCATCGACCTGCGGGAAACGGCCCTGCTCAATGCTGATGAGCTACGCCCTCTCTTCCGTGAGGAGGCAGCCCGGCTGGATGGTGAAAAAGCCCATCGGCTGGATGTCATGCGCACGGGGTTCCTCAATCACGGGCTTGGACTGTCCCACATCCATACCCGCCTCAATGCAGCCCAGATTTACAACGTGGCCCGTACAAGGCTGGGCCTGACAGATGATCCGACCCTGCCTTTCCATCGTCGGGCGCTTCTCTCCCATATTGATGCCGCCATGGATGACCTCAAGCCGCTGGCCATCGATTTCGGGGCCCTGCTGGTAGAGCCCAGTGCCGCCTCACGCCTGATGATGACGATGGCGCAGATCCTCAAACATGTGGATTCCGGCTCCCCCATCCGCTTCCTGATTGCCGAGACGGAAAGCGGCTACACCCTGCTGGCCACGCTGTGGCTGGCCCGGCTCTTTGGCATCCGTGATGACCAGATCGAGATTTCCCCACTCTTCGAAACGGAAACGGCTCTGGAGAACGGTGCCGAGATTCTGGAGGAAGCCTTCCGCTCACCACACTGGCGGGCCTATCTCCGGGCCAATGGGCGCCTGTCCCTCCAGTTCGGTTATTCGGATTCCGGGCGTTATGTCGGCCAGCTGGCGGCCGGCCCCATGGTGGAACGCCTGCGCCTGCGGACACTGGAGCTGATGAAAGAACATGGGCTGGAAGACATCGCCCTGACCATGTTCGATACCCATGGTGAAAGCATTGGCCGCGGTGCCCATCCTTTCAGCCTGAAAGAGCGTCTGGAATATTTCTCTCCGGCCAACACAAGGCAGGCGCTGCACAAGGCGGGCATTGCAAGCCGGGTTGAAGCTGCGTTTCAGGGAGGGGACGGCTACCTCGCCTTCGGTACGGACAGGCTGGCGGCCTCCACCATTGCAACGCTGGCTGAATTCGTGGCAGCCCAGGGCGAGCCCATTGCGGCTGACAAGCTGAATGATCCACTTTTCAGCAAACCCGATTTCGCCATGGACTTCTTCTCCACCATCGCCCTGAAGATGGGTGACCTGGTGAACGACCCGGGCTATACCGCCCTCCTCAGCGCCTTCGGCCCTGCGCTGGTGGACAAGACCGGCTCCCGCCCCTCTGCACGTCAGTCCGATACAGCACGGGTAACACGCATAACCCATCCAAGCCAGATCCGGGCCATCCCCAACAATGCCATTCTCCAGCAGCTGGGCTGGTGGGCCAATGTCCTGCATGGTCTCGGCAGTGCTGCCCGCCGCCATACAGAGCAGTTTGAACGGTTGCGTCACAGCTCGCCCCGCTTCCGCCAGCTTATGGATTTTGCCTCCCAGGCTCTGAACCATTCAGACCTTGATGTCCTCCGGGCCACCATCCATCAGCTGGACCCCGGTACATGGCTGAACCGGGCTGCTGACTGCGACAATGCTGATGATCGGGTCCATTTCCTCAACATTGCCCGTGACCTTGAGGAGCTGGAATTCTGGAAGAGCGTCCCGGCCCTGTTCCGGCGCATCCAGAGGGAAGATATCGCCCTGCGCTCTGCATGGCCTGAAGCCCCTCGCATGGATGTGGATGAAAAGCTCCTGCACGTCATCCGCTTTGCTCTGATGGACCGCATCTGGACCCTGGGAACACACATCCCCTATTTCGGTCCCCGTGGTACTCTGACACGGGAAGCCATCACGACACTCATCCTGTGTCTTGATGTGCCACGGGCTCTCCGCCTGCTGGATGACCTCTTCCCCATCACGGCCCCCAGCATTGCCGATCTCGATTTCGGTGAACCGGGTGGCGCTGCTGTGGCACAGGGCTTTGCCCGTGAGCATCGGGAGATATTCCAGCCACTGCAAAACGCCTTCGACCTGCTCCGGGAGGTCGGCGTGGCCATCATGCACGCCAATCACTGCTTCGGCTGACATTCCTCCATCAGGCGAAACACGACCATGAAAAAGGGCCTCCTTCCCAGTGGAAAGAGGCCCTTTTTCTATCCTCACAGACTTGCAAAACGGAGACGATCCACACTCTTCCCACGTTCCTCTCCATCCATTCTGGAGACGTTCAGTCTTCTGTCCAGATACCTTCCCTCGTACGGCGCAGCGCTATACCAGGGACAAAATCAGGTCGCCATATTTTGGGCACCCCCACTTTCTGGGACAGGTAAATCCCCGTATGCCCTGAGCAGAGATAGGCGATGAAACAGCCCGTGGCGTAATAGACAATGTTCGTCCCACCAAACAGCTCCACCCCCATGACCGTACAGGCCAGAGGCGTATTGACGGCTCCACCGAACACGGCCACCATCCCCACACCGGCCAGAAGATCACCAGGCACACCGAGCACCGGTGCAAGGGCATTTCCCAGTCCAGCTCCTACAAAGAATAGAGGCGTAACCTCTCCTCCCTTGTAGCCTGTGGCAAGAGCCAGGACTGTGAAAACCAGCTTCAGCAGCCAGCTCCACTCATAATGGGTCGTGCTGAAAAAGTTGACGATGGACGCTCCGCCCGCCTCCGGTGCCACGACACCAAGGCCCAAATAATCCCGTGTTCCCAGCAGCCAGACCAGCAGAATGGTCACGAGACCGCCAATGGCTGGCTGCAACCAGGGTGTCGGACAGATTTTCTTGATGACCGGACCAAGCCTGTACACACCCTCTGCAAAGGCACGGCTGGCAAACCCGAAAGCCACAGCCGCCACAGCAACCTTTACCCACAGCAGGGCATCAACATGGAAAGGCGTCTGCCCTGGAGCTGCCAATCCCCTGAATGTAACGGGATAGACCGCATGATGTATCCCCCATTGATGGCATGTCCAGTCCGCAATGATGGACGTGACAGCCACAGGCAGCAGAGCAGAATACTCCAACGTACCAAGGGTCAGGACCTCCAGACCAAAGATCGCCCCCGTGATGGGCGTGCCATACACGGCGCCAAGGCCGGAGGCTACACCAGCTGTCAGCAGAATGCTCGTGTTGCGGCTGTCCAGCCGGAACAGTCGGGCAAAACTGCTGGCCAGACTTCCACCCATCTGCACGGCAGTGCCTTCACGCCCCACGGATGCCCCAAAAAGGTGACTGACCACTGTCCCGATGAACACAAGCGGGGCCAGGCGCAGCGGTACCCCTTCCGAAGGTTTGTGGATTTCATCAAGGATGAGATTATTACCGCCTCCTGCACGACCGCCCCACCAGTAATAGGACAGGGCCACGGCCACACCGGCGACAGGCAATCCATAGAGAATGTCAGGATGGTCAAACCGGTATTGCGTCACCCATTCCAGCATCCAAAGGAAAAGAGCGCAAAAACTGCCCACCACAACTGCCAGCGGTACCAGTACACAGAACCACTGAAACAGACGGGACAAAAAAGAAACGCTTTTCTGGAAAAACAACATGACAAATTCCCCCTAACGCACCCTCACCGATCACTGCGAGGGATTCTGTTGGCAGGAATCATCAGCCTTCCCCGGCAACCGGGTGGCGGTTCGGCCCACAAGGAACCCGGTGGCAATCCATCACCGTTCCCTCTCAAAAACACGATCCCATAATACCTGTCAAGCAGACGCAAAAAGAAAACCCCCCGCCAGCACGCTGGCGGAGGGCCTCCCTCACAGAACAGTCAGCAGGGAACGTATCAGCTACGCTCTGCGATGATCTCATCCTGCACGTTACGAGGCACCGGCTCGTAGTGGTGGAACTGCATGGTGAAGGACGCACGGCCCTTCGTGGCAGAACGCAGATGGGAAATGTACCCGAACATTTCCTTCAGCGGCACCTGGGAGCGGATCAGAACCGTGGAACCCGAGGTCTCCTGGTTCTGGATGATACCACGACGACGGTTGAGGTCACCCACCACGTCACCGACGTGATCGTTCGGCGTGGTGATCTCCACATCCATGATCGGCTCCAGAATGACCGGACCGGCCTTCTTCATACCTTCACGGAAGCAGGCCTTGGCAGCGATTTCGAAGGCCAGAGCCGAAGAGTCAACGTCGTGGTACTTACCGTCTTCCAGAGTGAACTTGAAGCCCACCGTATCGAAGCCAGCCAGCACACCCGTCGTGGACTGCATGCGCACGCCCTTTTCGACAGCCGGGATATATTCCTTCGGCACGGCACCACCGACGATCTTGTTCTCGAACAGAATCTCCTCGGCACCCTTCTCCGTCAGCGGCTCGAAGGTGATCTTCACCTCAGCGAACTGACCGGAACCACCAGACTGCTTCTTGTGGGTGTAGGTCTCGGTGTGGGACTGGGTAATCGTCTCACGGTAAGCAACCTGCGGGGCACCGATGTTGGCATCAACGCCATATTCACGGCGCAGACGGTCCACGATGATGTCCAGATGCAGCTCACCCATACCGGAAAGAATGGTCTGACCCGTTTCCTGGTCTGTCCGCAGATGCAGGGACGGATCTTCGGCTGTCAGCTTCTGGAGAGCCAGCGTCATCTTCTCGACGGCGTCCTTGGTCTTCGGCTCGACAGAAATGTCGATCACCGGAACCGGGAACTGCATGCGCTCCAGAATGACCGGATCAGCTGCATCGGCCAGCGTGTCACCTGTCACGGTATCTTTCAGACCAACGAAGGCAGCAATGTCACCAGCACCAACAGACTTCACTTCCTGACGCTTGTCAGCGTGCATCTGGAACATGCGGCCAACGCGTTCCTTCGTGCCCTTGGTGGTATTCAATACGGTGTCACCCGTGTTCAGCACGCCACGATAGACACGGACGAAGGTTAGTGTACCGTACTTGTCGGAGATGATCTTGAAGGCCAGACCAGCAAATTTACCTTCCGGGTCCACCGGGATGATCGGCAGGAAGCTCTCGTCAACTTCCTTGTCTTCCGGCGGAGCAATACGGATGCCCTCGACTTCGTCCGGTGCTGGCAGATAATCAACCACGGCATCCAGAAGCGGCTGCACACCCTTGTTCTTGAAGGCCGTACCGCACAGCACAGGACGGAACTCACCAGCGATGGTGCCCTTCTTGATGCAGCGTTTCAGGGTTGCGACATCCACCTCACCCTTCTCGAAATACTCTTCCATGGCGGCGGTATCGACGCTCAGGGCGGTATCGAGCAGGTTCTGGCGGGCTTCCTCGGCACGCTCCTTCATGTCGGCCGGAATCTCTTCATAGTGGAACTTGGCGCCCAGCTCACCGCCTTCCCAGACGATGGCACGCATTTCCACCAGGTCCACCACACCGACCATGTTCTCTTCAGAGCCGATCGGCAGCTGAAGCGGGATGGCCACGATGTCCAGCTTCTCCTTCAGTGTGCTGAAGGCGTAGTCGAAGTCGGCACCGGTACGGTCCAGCTTGTTGATGAAGATGATGCGGGGCACGTTGTAGCGGTCAGCCAGACGCCAGTTGGTCTCGGACTGCGGCTGCACGCCAGCCACACCTTCAATCACGAAGATGGCGCCATCGAGCACACGGAGGGAACGGTTCACCTCGATGTTGAAGTCGATATGGCCAGGGGTGTCGATGATGTTGATGCGGTGGCCGTCCCACTCGCAGGTCACGGCAGCAGACGTGATGGTGATGCCGCGCTCACGCTCCTGCTCCATGTAGTCGGTTGTGGTGTTCCCGTCATGCACTTCACCGATACGGTGGGACATACCGGTGTAATAGAGCATACGCTCTGTTGTTGTCGTCTTACCGGCATCAATGTGAGCGGTAATACCGATGTTGCGAATCTTTGAGAGAGCGGACTTCGCGCCCTGAACGCTGTCGTCGGTCACGGGAAACCTCCAAAATGCAAGGAAAGGTGCCACCGCCTGCGCCGGGGCACCCTCATCAGGCCCTGTATGAATACCAGAAAAACAGACTACCCCGGCAGAGCCACCCCGGAACAGCCGCCCGTCCTGCGGAGAGAACGGGCTTCAGCTGCCTGATCAGGCAGCTGACTGGGCAGCCTTGCGCTCCTGCACACGCAGGATGCGACGCTTGATGACCAGAGCTTCTGGCGTCAGTTTCCGGTTCGGTGTGCCCAGCAGGAAGGAATCAAGCCCGCCATTATGCTCGACCGTACGGATCCCCTTGGCGGAAAGGCGCATACGCACCGGAGCCTCGAGAATATCGGACAGGAGCGTGGCTTCCTGAAGATTCGGCAGGAAACGGCGACGGGACTTGTTGTTGGCGTGGCTGACGTTATTGCCCGTCAGTACCCCTTTGCCCGTGACATGGCAACGGCGAGACATAGAACTTCCTCGATACTGTGATACGCAGGGCCGCAAGGCAGACCTGCATGTTCCGTAAATAAGGCGGGCTTATGACTTACTGACGCTGATACGTCAAGTCTTTCCTGCCTTTCATACCGACAGAAGCAGCCCGCTACCCCTCTACATCCGAATGACTTTCAACGAAACCCCTTCTTGCCTGCAATCTCCACATTCCTGCATAAATGCCACCTTTTTCCAACAGCTGGCGATGGGTTCCCTCTTCCACCACCTCTCCGTTCTCCATCACAAGGATATGGTCTGCCCTCTGTATCGTGGAGAGACGATGGGCGATCACGAGCGTTGTCCTGCCAGAGGAAAGGCTCTCCAGCTCTTTCTGGATGGCCTCTTCCGTCCGACTGTCCAGGGCACTGGTGGCTTCATCCAGCACAAGCAGACGGGGATTGCGCAGGATGACACGGGCAATCGCCATTCTCTGCCTCTCCCCGCCCGACAGCCGCACCCCCCGCTCACCGACCAGTGTATCGAACCCGTCCGGCAGACTGTCCACAAAAGGACCAAGCTGGGCCGCCTCGGCTGCCTGCCTGACCTCCGCCATGCTGGCCCCTGCCCGCCCGTAAGCAATATTCTCGGCAATCGTGGCATTGAAGAGTGAGGTCTCCTGCGCCACCACGCCGATCTGCCCCCTCAGGGCATCAAGCGACAGTGCCGGAAGTGGCACACCTTCCATTCGCACGGTTCCTTCCAGCGGGTCATACAGCCGGCTGACGAGCTTCGCCACTGTGGACTTTCCGGACCCGCTCCGCCCGACAATGGCGAGCATTTTCCCTGCCGCCAGCGTGAAACTGACATGACGCAGGATCAGCCGCTCCGGGTCATATCCGAAAGAAACATGCTGCATGTCCAGCGTCACGCCATGTGCCTGTCCGGCAGGCAGGGGGACAGGCGCTGGCGGAGACTGTATCTCTGGTACCAGCCCCATCAGCTCCAGATAGGCTTCCATGTCGACACGGGCATTGCGCCAGCCTGCACCGACATAATTCAACGCCCCGACCGAGGCATAAACACTCCGGAGATACGTGCCCATCAACACGAATTGTGCAACACCGAGTCGATGCGCATGAATATCCCGTATGGCCATCCCCAGCAATACAGCCGTGGCGAGGGCAATCAGACTGTTGCGAATGGCCTGGGAACCTCCAACAAGCCCCTGCAAACGGGCCTCGGCCGTGCGCAGCGCCTGCCAGGCCCCCTCCTGCCGTCTGCATTCATGGGCGGCATTGCCGAACATGCGGACAATGTCCGCATTGAGCAGACTGTCCACCAGATGCCGATGTGCATGGTTGTTCGCCTGATTGCGCTCCCGTCTGGCCTGCATCCGCCAGCGGGTAAACAGGAAAGAAACAGCGGAATAGAGGATCAGCGTGGCACACAGCAGCACTAGGTACCAGCCATCAAAAACGCGCAAGACGACCAGAAAAGTCAGGGCCAGCCCCAGAAGGTTCGGCATGACGTTGGAGAAAGTCATGTCAACGATCATGCTGGCAGCATCAGCGCCACGATCGATGATACGGGTCAGCGCACCTGTCTGCCGCTGCTGATGGAACCGGGCCCCCAGCTGATGGACATGCTCCAGCCCCAGCAGGCTGATCCGCTCCCGCAGGGCCGTCCTCACCGGCACCATGAGCAGGCTGCGCAACGGCCCGGCCAGAGCACCTGCCATGCGCAGGACCGTATAGGACGCCAGCAGGGCCATGACCGCCGCCATGACCGCTTCCTTCCCCGAAAGCCGGGCCACCATGTCGCTGAACAGCCAGGGTGTGGCAACGGCCGTCACACTCTCTACGACCAGCAGAACACAGGAACAGAAGAAGCGCAGAAACCAGCTCCTCAGGGAAGCCGGGCGAACCAGCCGCCAGAAAGCCCGCAAAGGCAGGTGTCCGATCTTTGTTGATGTCATAAAAACCTGATAGATGATCTGCTGCCATGTCTGGCATTGTTGCCGGGAGAGCTTTTACACGGTCCTTCCCATCCTGCCAGCCTTTGCCAATTGAATGATGCCCCAGAGACAGGCAGGCTCTCCGCTGCTGTCCGTCCTCCGTGCCATCATGAATGAACATCAGAGAGAACCCATGCTGTCCTCCGCTGCCTCTCCCTTTCTCCGCCATATTGAGCGGTGCCGCAATGTCACCCTCCCGGCGGGGCGCATCCCCCTGCTGCATGACGGCCTGTCCATCGGTCTGGTCGACCCTGCCTGCCTTGGCTGGCTGGCCGCTCCTGCCGAGATGGGCCTGCTGGAAATAGAGGACGGGCACATCACCCTGCCCGATGGACAAGGGCTGTCCCAGATAAGCCACATGCTGGCCGAGCAGGAACGCTATGTGCCCTTCCATGAATGGTTTGATGTCCGCTCACCTGATGGAACAATCATCGGGCAGATTGACCGGGCTCTGATCCCGGTTTTTGGTGTGGAAGCTTCTGGTGTCCACATGAATGGCCTTGTCCAGAAAAAAACGGGGCTGCACCTCTGGGTTGCCCGCCGCAGCCCACAGAAACGGCTGGACCCAGGCAAACTCGACCATCTGGTTGCCGGCGGGATGAGCAGCGGCCTCACCCCAGAGGAAACACTCGTCAAGGAAGCCGGAGAAGAAGCCTCCATCCCCACCGCCCTTGCCCGCCACGCCCGCCACGCCAGCACGCTCCATTACGCCATGACACGTCCGGAGGGGCTGCGACGCGACCGGCTTTACTGTTACGATCTCATGCTCCCGGAAGATTTCGTTCCCCAGGCCAATGATGGTGAAGTGGAATCCTTCCATCTCATGCCTGTCGAAAACGTCTTCCAGCTGGTCCGGGACACAGACGATTTCAAATTTAACGTTAATCTTGTCCTTCTGGACCTTTTCCTTCGACTTGGGATGTTCGATAAGCAGGATAGTCTGATTCTGGCAGAAACTTTACACGGGTGACCCCACATGACCACCCTTTCCAGACCAGCCCACTGATGTGGCTGCTTCATTCCATTCTGGCACGCTGACCGAGACACCACGCACCATGACCCATCCACACCACAGAACCACCCAACCGCTGCGGCTCTCTCCGCCCTCCAAGACCCTACAGAAACGGGCCCGTGGTTTTCTGGCACTGTTTTTCGTGCTGGCAGCCCTCTGGACACTCAGACACATGCTGCCAGCCCTCCTCTGGGGCGGCATCTTCGCCATTGCCCTCTGGCCACTATACAAACGCTCGACAAGGCGGTTCGGCCACACGATATGGCTTCCCCTGCTCTTTACCGGTGTACTGGCGCTGATCTTCCTCGTCCCTGTTTCCTTCATCAGCATCAAGACGGCTGACGAAATCCATTCGGCTTTCCTGTGGCTTGATACGATCCGCCATCAGGGGCTGCCGGCCCCCGCCTGGCTGGACCGCCTGCCAGTGGCTTCCGGACCGGCCACCGCCCTCTGGACCGAGCATCTCAGCAATCCTGATGCCCTGAACGATTTGTTCCATTCCCTGAATCTGGGACATGGCATGGCCGTGGGCAAACAGTTCGGTTCGGAAGTCCTGCACCGGGGAATCCTGTTCGGCTTCTCCATGCTGACACTTTTCTTCCTGCTGAAGGATGGCGACAGCATCATCCGGAAATGCATGATCGGCTCGCAGCGTCTCTTCGGAGCGCAGGGAGAAAGCCTTGCACGACAGATTGTTGCTTCCATTCATGGCACGGTTTCCGGCCTAGTTCTGGTCGGGCTGGGTGAAGGGGCCATCATGGGCGTGTGCTACGTGGTTGCCGGGGCCCCACAGCCGCTCATCTTCGGGCTGGCGACAGCCATTGCGGCCATGGTCCCTCTGCTCGGCTGGATCGCCGTGACAGGCGTATGCCTGCTGATCGCCTTCAAGGGTAGCATGCTGGCTGCCGCCATCGTCTGGCTGATTGGTGCCGTCGTGCTGTTCGTGGCAGACCACTTCATTCGCCCTGTCCTGATAGGCGGCAGCACGAAAGTCCCATTCCTCTGGGTGTTGATGGGTATTCTGGGCGGTGCGGAAACATGGCAGCTGATGGGCCTGTTCATCGGACCAGCCATCATGGCAGCCCTGCACCTGCTCTGGACACTCTGGACCAGCAACAAGGTTTCTGGCCAGCGTACGGGACATATTGTGAGGGAGTGAACCGCAGGAGATGGTCGGGCAGGCGGGATTCGAACCCACGACCCCCAGTCCCCCAGACTGATGCGCTACCAGACTGCGCTACTGCCCGTCGTCCTGCGGTGAGGAAGCTCTAGCAGCCCCGGCCCATTCCTGCAATGGCCCGGGGCTTTTTTTTAATATTTTTTCAGAGGGTAAGGTTTTTTTTCATCTCGGCCAGCTCGCCGAGAAGATCATGCAGCAGCCTGTCCAGCTCATCCTTCCGCCGGACCTGGAGACGGTTTTCCATATCCTGGGCTGTCAGCTTCTGTTGCAGGACAACGCCTTCCCCCTCAAGGGTACGGATACGTTCCACTGCCTCGGCATGGCGTTCACGCTCACCGGCAAACCCGGCCTGCGCCTGCTTCAGCTCGCCATTTTCCGCTTCAAGATGCTCCACCCTGCCAACGATGACAGCCTGTGCTGCCAATTTTTCCTCACTCTCTTTCAGGGAACGCTTGAGACGGACATTTTCATCCTCAAGGGACTGCATGATCAGAACAGACTGTTCCAGCTTCCGCACAAGCTCCTGCCGCTCTGCCCCTACAGCCTCCAGACGACTGGCAAGCTGTTTCTGCTGGGCAGCGCCTTCCGACTGCAAGGTCTGCACCTGCTCATGCTCTGCCTGCAGGGTTTTCAACTGCCCCTGAAGAGCCTGCACCTCATTCCGCCTGGCTTCTTCTGCCAGCACCTGTTTTCTGGCGTCAGCTTTCAGCCGATCAACAGTTTCCCGCAGAGACACAGCCTGCTTTTCCAGTTCCTGCTGTCTGGCCTGACCCGCTGTCTGCTGCTCCATGGCAGCCCTGTGCAGTGTCTCGATTTCAGCTTCCAGCCCCCGGCACCGTTCTGCCTCAGCACGGGCTTCTTCCAGCTCCCTGCTCAGGGTCTGTATCCGCCCATGTTCGACCTGCATGTCGGCCAGCTTGACCCGCAGCCCTTCCAGCTGGCTCAAACGTTCCTTCCGGGATTCTGCCTCTTTCTGATGCTCTCTGGCTTCAGCCATCAGGCGATCAACAGTTTTCTGCAACTCGGCGTTACGCTCTTCCAGAACACGTCCCTGAGTGGCTTCCGTTTCACGCTGCTTCTGCCCAGCCGCACGCAGCGCCCCGTTCTCGGTTTCAAGACGCCTGATGTCCGCCCGTACGGCCTCAAGCTCCTCATGCAGGGCCGACGCCCTGTCACGCTCCGCCCGCAACCCGGCAAGCTCTGATCGCAGCGTCTCCAGCTGGAGCCGCTGCTCCTTCCCGTCGGCAACCGCCTGCTGATACGTGGCCGTCTCCGCCGTCAGACGCTCAACCGTTTCCTGCAAAGCCAGATTCTCTTCTTCCAGCTCTGCAACATAACCACCCTTTGCGTCCTTCTGAGGCTGCGGGGCAGACCGGGACTGCTCCAGCGCTTCCTTCAGGGAAGCATTCTCATCTTCCAGTGTCTTGAGGGAGAGCGCAATCTGACCAAACTCCTCAAGACGATCGCTGAGCGTTCTGTTTTCCTTCTGCAACTCCTTCAGCTGGTCAGGTGAAGAGGTTTCGCCGTGACCAGCTGTCTCCGCCCCGCCCGAGACGGAAAGCGGCGTGCCATCACTGATGATCCCCTCACGCTTCAGCAATGGAACAACCTCATGGCTTCTGGCACCATCCTGATAAAGGAGCCGGGCGATATTGCGCACGACCGTGACAGCCTGCTCATCGTAATAACTCTGCCCGTCTTCACCCTGCTTTACCCTGAAAACAGGATAAAGACTTTCCCATGAATGCAGACGGTACAGAGGCAGCCCCAGCTCCCCTGCAACGCTGATGGCTGTCCTCAAGCCCCCATGCTGAGGCTGAGATGAATCAGTGGACATCATTGATGGGCATCCTGAGCTGATGGTCTGCCATTGACGCTGTCCCGCAGAAGACGGGATGGCCGGAAGAACGGCACACGCCGGGCCGAGATGATGGCCTCTTTCCCTGTCAGGGGATTCCGCCCCAGACGGGTTGCTTTATCCCGTACAGCGAACGTACCGAAGCCGCTGATCTTCAGCGACTTGCCCTGCTCAAGAGTCTGGATGAACAACTCAAACATCTTCTCCAGAAACAGGGTAGCCTGCTGCCGGGAAAAGCCATGCTCCTCCTGGAGGAGCTCTATCAGATCAGCGCGTGCAATTGTCTCCATAATGGGAAAAGGTATCACGAGCCATCTGATTAGCACACTGAAAAAACGAACTCCCCTGCATATAAATCAGGGGAGTTTCAGAAGCGCTGATTCCGCCTGGAAAGGCCTTACATTCTCACCAGAGCAGACCCCCATGTAAGGCCACCACCAAGGGCCTCCATGAGGACCAGATCGCCCTGCCTGATCCGCCCATCCCGGACCGCTTCATCCAGAGCAAGAGGGATTGATGCCGCCGACGTGTTGGCGTGCCTGTCTACCGTCACCACGACGCGATCCGACGGCAGGGCAAGCTTCTTGGCCATGCCATCAATGATCCGCAGATTCGCCTGATGCGGCACCAGCCACTGGATGTCCGTGCCCTTGAGACCGTTTGTCTCCAGCGCTTCATCAACAGCAGCAGCAAGGTTGACGACAGCATGACGGAACACCTCCCGCCCATGCATTTTCAACGCCACCTTGCCAGACGCACAGCCAACGGCACCATCAACATAGAGCAGATCACCCAAGCGGCCATCTGCGTGAAGATGCGTGGACAGGATACCCTCTCCCTCACCTGCGCCTGCCTCGAGCAGGACCGCACCAGCGCCATCCCCGAACAGCACACAGGTGGAACGGTCTTCCCAGTCCAGAAGACGGGAAAATACCTCCACACCGATCACCATGGCACGCCTGACCTGACCGGAGCGGATCATGGAATCAGCCACTGTCAACGCATACACGAAACCAGAGCAGGCTGCGCTGACGTCAAACCCGAAACCACGTTCCATGCCCAGAGCCGCCTGAACACGTACGGCAACGGAAGGGAATACCTGATCCGGCGTTGATGTTGCCACGATGACGGCATCCACATCATCTGCTGTTCTGCCAGCATGTTCCAGCGCCCGCTGGGCTGCCAGATGCGCAAGGGATACGGCGGATTCATCGCCAGACACAATATGCCGCTGACGGATTCCGGTCCTGGTCCTGATCCACTCATCCGACGTATCAAGTCTGAATTCGGCAGCCAGCTCCTCATTGCTGAAAGCACGCTGCGGAAGGGCACTGCCGACACCTGTCAGACGGGCACCCGCTGCCGCTCCCCGGACCTGTTTATCCTGCGCCATGGAAGACGTCACTCCTGCTCTCTGCTTTCTCCAGACTGCCCCAACATGCCGAGCTGATCCAGACGATGGCGGATCTTGTCATTCAGCCTGTTTTCCACCGCATCCACGGCAACATCCACCGCAGAGGCGAAACCCTCGGCATCTGCCCCACCATGTGACTTCACCACGATGCCATTCAGCCCCACAAAAACGGCGCCATTATAGCGGCTGGGATCGATCCATTCCTTCATGCGGCGCAGACCGGGGCGGACCAGAAGATAACCGATCCGGGTCAGCCAGCTGCTCATGAACACGCTCCTGAGCAACCCGAAAGCCAGCTTCAGCGCCCCTTCACCAGTCTTCAGTGCCACATTGCCCGTAAAACCATCCGTCACGACAACATCGGTCACACCGGCGGTAATGTCATGCCCCTCCACAAAACCATGGAAACGGTCAGACAACACACTGTCCCGAAGGCGCTCGGCAGCCTGCTTCAGGCGTTCGTCGCCCTTCAGCTCTTCCGAACCAACATTGAGCAGCCCGATGCTGGGCGCCTTGAGGGACAGGGCCGCCTGTGCGAAGGCCTCCCCCATGATGGCGAATTCGACCAGATTGCGGGCATCGCATACGATATTCGCACCCAGATCGAGCATGACGACATCACCACGGGCGGATGGCTGGACAGCCGCCATGGCCGGGCGAGAAATACCGGGCAGGGCTTTTACGATGATCTTTGCCAATGCAAGCATCGCACCACTGTTCCCGGCGGACACGACGCCACGAGCCTCACCAGAGGCAACAGCCTCCATGGCGACCCGCATGGAGGATCCCCGCACGCGAAGCGCCGCAGTGGGTTTCATCTCCATGGGAATGCTTTCCGGCGCATGGCGCACGGTGCAGATTCCAGAAAGTTTGGGATAATTTACGAGTGATGCGTTCAGGACCTTCTCATCACCTATGAGAAGAATCCGGATGTCCGGGTGACGGATGGCCGTCATCTCCAGTCCCGCAAGAACGATCTCGGGGGCGTTATCTCCCCCCATGGCATCAACGGCCAGAGTAAAAGGAGCCGGGGATTGTGCAGCCTGCTTTTCGACTCCACCCTCAGCTCTGACGCCAGACGCCTCCGTCATGAGTGCAGCCCCCAGAAATTCCTTGTTTTTCCTGCTCAGGCAGGATGCACGAAAATGCAACCCCGGACCGGAAGCCCGGGGCGGCAGTATCCCTCAGGATACGGGCAATCAGGCGCGGACGGCTGTCTTCAGCGCACGGCCCTCTGCACTGACAACCTCACGGCCATCATAATGGCCACAATGGCTGCACACATGATGGGGGCGCTTCATCTCGCCACAGTTGGCGCATTCAGCATGCGCCTCAACACGAAGAGCCTGATGGCTGCGACGCATGCCACGACGGGACGGCGTAGTCTTTCTCTTAGGGACGGCCATGGGTATCTGCCTCTCACTGGGTTGCGTATCCGGCTTCTGCTACCGCACGGCGCGGCCTCAAGCCAGAGAAATCTCATTAGGTCTTCACCACCGCCATAAGCCACGGTGCTCAGGCGTGGGGCTCTAGCAGAGAGAGCATCTCTCTGCAAGCATCAATGCCACTACGGCATCGCTCCTTACTCCCTGCCTTTACCAGAAAGGCGGAAAGATTACCACTCCTTCACGGCTCCTTCCTGAGTTTTTTCAGCACGTCAAAAGGATTTTCCCGGGCTGCGCCGGGCCGTGCATCCAGCTCATCATCAGACGGTGTGACCTCCACGAACTGCTCCAGCCCTGCTCCTGCCCGCCGCGGATAAGGAGTCAGGCAGAGGGCCAGCTGTTCTGCCGCAGCCTCGCCCAGATCAATCATGCGGCCATCATAAGGAACATCATCGGCATCTTCCTGAAGCAGAGCCTCAATATCGATATCCTCTTCATCAGGCATCTCGGAAACCGGGACGAAACGTAAACTGAACGGCTCGTCGATCACCTCTTTCACCGGTTCACCCGTGATGATGCAGGCCTGCTCCACCTCCGCCCGGATATGACCTTCCGCCAGTACGATATTCTCCGCCCCCCGCCTCAGCGCAAAAGTGCAGGACAGCTCCTTCAAAGACAGAAGACCAAAGCGCTTCCGCAGACCTTCCCTCTCCTCAGCATTGGCCTCCACATGCTCTTCAAGAGGGCGGCCCGTCTTTGCCAGTGGAATGCGGCGCGAGAACTCTGGCGCAATCCTTTCTTCTGGCTGTGTTCCGGCGTCTGCTCTGCCTCCAGATGACATCATGACCTCACGATAATTTACCAGGGTGCCTCTTTCAGAAGGGGCTGACGCCATGAAGTCAAGCCTAAACTGCTGCCGGACAGCCACAGCCCGACAATCCACGAAAAAGATTGACATGCTGCCCTCTCTGAGGCACCGGAAAGAGCACGTATGGCTTGCCCGCATATCATCAGGACAGTTTGCCCTTCATGACCAGCTTCTCTACTGCCTCCACCCCGGACAAGAGCTCCCCCTTCCCCCGTCTGGCCCGCTTCATGGCGCTGCGACGCCGTTGCTGGACAGGCCTTCTGGCCGGTGGGGTGCTGATGCTCAGCGGCTGTGAGGCCATCAGCCCGCCGCCCATCCCGCGCGGGGCGCTGATCGAGAAACTGGATTATGACCAGCTGGTCCTCAACTCCAGCACCCAGAATGATGCCCTGAGCATACTGGGCTCTCCGACAGCCCATGCAACCTTCAATGACAATACATGGATCTACATTTCCATGACGAAGGACCTCGTGCCGCTGGCTCATCCGGTTGTGGACAAGCAGCAGGTCCTGGTCCTGAATTTCGACAATGCTGGCGTTCTCCGCAAGATGAACGTGCTGGACAGGCATGATGCCATCCGTGTCTCCATGGCAGGCGGAGCTACACCGACACCGGGCACGCATATTTCTGTTCTGCGGGAGCTGCTGGGCAATGTGGGCCGCTACAACCCGATGAGCAGCATGGGCAGCACCTTCGGCGGACTGGGAAATGGTGGCATGGGTGCCGGCCCGATGAGTGGCCAGGGCACCGGCAATGGGGGCGTCGGCAACTCGATGCCCTGATCCATCCATCCAGCAGCCTGGTGACGGGCTAACGGGCTGAAAAATCCTTTCCATGAAGGGGAAGAGTCTTTGTCCGGCTCCTCCCCTTTTCTTATCCCCCCTCCGAGAGCGGCCCGCCATATTCGGCAACATGCAAGACCCTGCGGAACCCATCAACAGCGGCTCCGTCAACCTGCCTGTATGCCCGTGTCAGGACAGTGCGAATGGCAGCAAAAAGTTCTGCCTCAAGCTGTCTGCCCTCATCTGTCAGAAAAACGGGCCGCTTCCTCCGGTCCCCTTCATCCTGTTTCTGCTCGACCAGTTTTTTCGCTTTCAGCTCGCCAAGAGCCCGGCCCAGCGACTGTTTGGTAATGCCAAGCCGCCTGCACAGCTCACTGGGCAGCAATCCGCCATGGCTGCCCAGAAAAAACATGATCCGGTAATGGGCAGGCCCCAGACCGTGAGAGTCGAGCCCTCCTTCACAAGCAGCGGACAGGGACCGCCAGAGGGCCAGGAGCCCCTCAAAGGACTGCCTGATGGAATTTTCACGCAGATACAGGTGCGCATCCACCATGGTACGCCTGTCATTCTGTACCCCCATCCCGTCCTCCTCCTGTTCACCACACACTCATCCACATGCACCATACGCCCACCAGCCATGAGGAACCATCAGACAGGCGAAATAATCCACAGATAAAGAGGGCCTCCACCCTTTATGCCCATCAGAAACTATTGTCTGTCGTTTTGGAGTATGATAGGCCACTTCACACTGTAATCGGATCCGCGTCCTTCAATGGGTGATGCTACAGACACCGCTCGGGAAGGATCAGAACCCCAAAGGAGATGACGACACCGTGCAGGTTCTCGTTCGTGATAATAATGTTGACCAGGCGCTGAAAGCCCTCAAGAAGAAAATGCAGCGCGAAGGCGTCTTCCGTGAGATGAAGCTCCGTCGCCACTTTGAAAAGCCATCCGAGCGCCGCGCCCGCGAGGTTGCCGAGGCCGTGCGTCGCGCCCGCAAGATGGAGCGCAAGCGCCTGGAGCGCGAGGGCTTCTGAAGTCAGCCTGTTCGTATTTGTACGAATGAGAAAGCCATCCATGTTCGGATGGCTTTTTTCATGTCTGCCTTCATGCCGCCCATCAAGGCCGCTGCACGATCCAGCCGGAAAGGTCGTGCCGTTTTTCCAGCAGATAAACCCTTACAGGCCGCTTCCTGTCCTTCCGCCATACGGCCCAGCCGCCTGCGGGCACCGGTCCATACCGGCCATCCTTCAGATACAGGACCGTCCTGACCGTCTCATGAGGAAGCCCTGCCACATAGCCCCATCGGGAATCCTTTCCCAGCACCGCAAGACCTTGCGGTTTCTGAAACGCCAGAATTGAGGCCAGGGCATAATCGTCCGTTGCCAGACATGAAATCCCTGCCTTTTCGGCCTCTTCTGCGACCGCTGCTGCCAGATCACTCCAACCTGCCCCCAACCTTGCGATGGGATCCATATGCGGGGGCAGTGGCAACCATCCCGTCAGACACTGAGCATAGACCAGAACCGTGCAGATGCCCCCCGTCATACAGGCTCCCCTGAGCCGACCCGCATAAGCGGCCCCGGCCAGGATAAGGGCTGGATACAGCACCCAGACCCAATTGGGCTGGACACGCTCTCCCGTCACATTCACCAGAAACAGCAGCAGCGCAGGAGCGGACAGCCACAACAGCACATGCTGCCCATGGCGGGCACGCCATAGCCCCATGAAACACAGGACAGCAACCCAAGGGGTCAACAGGGCCAGCTGCCCCGCCAGCAGTTCCCCCAGAAACTGCCCGGCCCGTTCAGGATGCCAGTACGAAGCCCGTCCGCCCTGTTTCAGCAGACCCGCCCAGCCATGCCTTTCATTCCAGACCAGGGTTGGCAGCACCATGAGGGCTGCTGCCCCTCCCCCCAACCAGGGGCCGGCCATACGCCAAGCCCCCCGGCCGCCAAACAGAACAAACCCCGCCAGACCGAGCCCCGGCAGAAGAGCCGTGTATTTGGAATCGGCTGCCAGACCAAGACCAATACCGCACAGCACCCACCAGCCACAGGCTGCCGCCCCATGGGACTGCAAGGCTCCAGACAAAGCCCATAACATCAGACAAAGGAAAACAAACAGAGGGACATCTGGCGTGGCCGGAACAAGCCCCACAGACGCCATCAGGGTCACATTCAACAGCAGAATCGCCCGACCCCCCACCCTGTCACGAGAAGGGAAAAAACGACGGGCGGCCAGAAAAAGCCATATGTTGGCACAGACAAAACCGACCAGACCACAGAACCGTACGCCAAACGGCGTATCCCCCCACAAGAGGGTTCCCAGCCGAATCCACAACGCCACCATAAAGGGATGGTCCAGATACCCTGCCTGCATATGGCGGGACCAGAGCCAGTAATAGGCCTCATCAGGTATGAGAGGTACTTCAGCAGCCAGAAAAAGCCGCACCATGAGCCCCAGAGCCGCACAGCAGAACAGGATATGCAATGGCATCCAGCACCTGAAAAAGCGGACAGGTTTCAGCATGATCCGCTCCTAGAGCGGAACGCCGGCTCTCTCACAGCTTGTCCTGATGACCTGGAAAGTCTGTACCCGTACGACGTGCGTTACCTCGATCAGGTCCCGTGTCAGACGATTCTGATGTTCCGCATCCCGGGCCATGAGACGGAGGAGGAAATCCTCCCCTCCCCGGATCATGTGGCATTCCTGCGTTTCCGGCCATTCTGCGACCAGGGCCTCGAACTCTGCCAGCACGGCACCTTTCTGGCTGTCCAGCCCGACCAGAACAAAAAATGTGATGGACCAACCCAGCATCGCCGGAGCCAGCGTCGCATGATAGCCTTGGATGAGCCCCATCTCCTCCAGCCGCCTGACACGACGCAGACAGGGCGGCGCAGAAATTCCCACCCGTCGGGCCAGCTCCACATTGGTAACACGGCCATCCTGCTGGAGCTCCGCCAGGATACTGCGGTCAATCTCATCAAGGTCTGCAATGCTCATATGGTTTCCAGCAACTCTGCTCACAGAACCCCCATGCGGCCCGGATGGGGAACGGGCTCATCCGCAGGGGGTTATCCCCGCCTGTATAGACTGATCTTTCTTATGTGAAAACTCTTCCCATGGAAAAGAGAAATAATATTTCGTTTCTCCGCAAGATAATTATTTTTACCGAAATCTTTCATATACTATATCTGTTATCCTCCAGCCCGTAGCGGACCTAAGATCACCCCGCCCCTTCGAAACCATTCCTCTCATCCCCGTAGCCGGGAAGATGATCCCTTTACCACGGAGCTTTCAATGGCAGAGACACATCATACCGACATGCTGATCGTCGGGGCCGGACCGGCAGGCTATACAGCAGCCATCTATGCCGCCCGGGCTGGCATGCAGCCTCTTCTGGTTACCGGCATGCAGCCCGGTGGCCAGCTGACCATCACGGATGAAATCGAAAATTTTCCCGGTTTTGCACAGCCTGTCCAGGGGCCATGGCTCATGGAACAGATGCGGGAACAGGCTGAACATGTCGGGACGAAGCTGCTCTATGACCTCATCACGGAAGCCTCCCTCAAGCAGGGCCCTGATGCAGAAGGCTATTTCCACCTGAAAGGGGATTCTGGCGACCTGTTCCTGGCACGTACAGTCGTCATTGCCACGGGCGCCCAGGCCAAGTGGCTTGGTCTCGATTCTGAAAAGAAATATCAGGGTGCTGGCGTGTCTGCCTGTGCAACCTGCGACGGCTTCTTCTACCGCGGCAAGGACGTTGCCGTCATAGGCGGGGGCAATACGGCCGTGGAAGAAGCCCTCTATCTGACCCACCACGCCTCTACCGTGCATCTCATCCACCGGCGTGACAGCCTGAAAGCCGAACGCATCCTCCAGAAGCGCCTGCATGACAATCCCAAGATCAAAGTTCACTGGAACCGGGCTGTCCGCGAAATCATCGGTGAAGGTTCACCCGCCGTCGTGACGGCCCTTGAGCTGACAGACACGCAGGATAACACGAAAACGGAGCGTCTCGCCGTGGATGGCGTGTTTGTGGCCATCGGCCACAGCCCCAGCACAGGCCCCTTCCGGCATGAAGTCCTCTGTGATGAAGAAGGCTACATCACAACCCAGCCGGGAACTGCCTCAACGTCCATCCCCGGCATCTTCGCAGCCGGCGACATTCAGGACAAGACGTACCGTCAGGCTGTCACGGCTGCCGGTACGGGCTGCATGGCCGCTCTGGAAGCGGAACGTTACCTTGCCGAAAAAAAATATGGTGCCTGACAGACCTGCACAGGGGCAGACCATCTCTCATTTTCGCCTTGCTGAAAGATGCTCTGCCCTCTATCAGTCAACACTAGCTAAAATGGACTAAACTCTATCCTTTTCATGGCCTTTCATCTTCATTTAACGAAAATATAACCAACTTTAGAGGCATTCTGCCCTTGACCGATCGTTTCTTTTCGGGAATTTTTCATGAAATAGATAGACGGTTAAGGTTACGATGCGGGGCGTTATGAGCAGAGCTGGCCATGATTATTGCGAAGGGGCGTACGGGAATCAGAAAATGGACTGGGACAAACTCCGTATCTTTCATACCGTGGCGGAAGCCGGCTCCTTCACTCATGCCGGTGATCGTCTCAACCTGAGCCAGTCTGCTGTCTCCCGGCAGATTTCTGCACTGGAAGACGTACTGGGCGTACCTCTCTTCCATCGCCACGCCCGTGGGCTTATCCTGACCGAGCAGGGCGAGGTGCTCCACCGCACGGCCCGGGAGGTCTTCTCCAAACTGGCCCTGACCCAGGCTTTCCTGAGTGAAAACAGGGAGAAAGCGGCCGGGAAGATCAAGGTCACGACCACATCAGGCTTTGGCCTCTCTTGGCTGACACCCCGTCTCCATCATTTCATGGAACGTCATCCCCATGTGGAAGTCACGCTCCTGCTTGAGGATTCCGATCTTGACCTGAGCATGCGGGAAGCTGATGTCGCCATCCGTCTCCATCCTCCCACCCAGCCCGACCTCATCCAACGTCACCTGGCCAGTTTTCACATGCCCATCTATGCCAGCCGGGAGTATCTGGAAGAGCACGGCACCCCCACCACGCTGAAGGACCTAGCCGACCACAATCTGATCGGCTTTGCTGGCTGGCACCTTCCCCTGCCCCATGTAAACTGGCTGATTGAACGGCTCGTGAAGGATAAAATCATCCTCCACCCCAAGGTCCGCCTTGCCGTCAACAACATTGCGGCGGTCGGCATGGCCATTGCGCAGGGCAACGGCATCGGAACCCTGCCCTTCTACACAGCTTCCGCCCATCCTAACCTTGTCCGTATCCTCCCAGATGTGCACGGCCCGCTAGCAGAGGCGTTCTTTGTCTATCCGGAAGAGCTGAGAAGCTCCAAAAGGATTTCAGTCTTCCGGGACTTCCTGCTGGAAGAACTCAATACGGCCCGTACGGGGAAAGAAACCCCCTCACATAGCGCAGAGCCGTTCATTTCTTCGGCTGATTGACCCTCTCGCGTAGGTCTTTTCCAGCCCGGAAAAAAGGAACACGCTTCGCCCTAACAGCCACGGACTGACCCGTTCTCGGGTTCCGTCCCTGGTGGGCAGTGTGCTGGCGTGTTCCAAAACTGCCTATGCCACGCAGTTCGGCCCTGTTCCCTGCTGCAAGGCCAGAAGCGATACGGGAAAATATCCCATCAACAGCCTGATCAACCTTATCTCTGGAAACACCCTCCAGGCGGGAGGTCAGTAAAGCGACAAATTCCGAGCGTGTCATCCAAACTCTCCGTCACTGATCATTCTTCCGAAGAGTGACAATAGGACGCCAGAAACGTCAAGAAAAAATGCTCTACTATGAAAAAAGCCGGGTTTACGCCCGGCTTTTTTCAGATTGATGTTAATAAACGGTTTCAGTTTTTACTGCCATTATCCCGTTTATTCTCGGCTGAGACACCAATATTACGCCCGAGCCCAATCGTTCTGGCCAGCTCGGACCGCCGTGCAGCATAGGCTGGCGCCACCATCGGGTAATCCGCAGGCAGACCCCACTTCTCCCGATACTGGTCCGGCGTCATGTCATACGTGCTCTTCAGGTGCCGCTTCAGCATCTTCAGCTTCTTTCCGTCTTCCAGACAGACGATATAATCAGGGTAGACGGACTTGCGCACGGGCACGGCCGGCTGCTGCCGGGTCTGCTCCGCCACGTCACCGCTTTCTCCCCCCTGCCCGGCAAGTGCCTCATAAACCTGGCGGATCAGTCCCGGCAGGCTGTCAGCAGAGACATCAGAACCAGTCAACTTTGCGACGACAATATCAGTCGTCAGCTCCAGCAGCTTTCTGCGCTCTTCATTCGGGGCCGTCTGAGTTCCTTCAGCCTGAGTATTGTCCGTCATTGAATAACCTTTGCAGCTACAAGTCTTCAGCAGAATTTTCAGAAAAGTTTTACTATTTTTCCTTTAAACAAAAAAGAGAAATATTCCATGATAATGAAAAAAATATTCCCTCTGAAATCATTCCGATATTTTTGTTCAATTATAAGTGTGACCCCTCGCATCCATGCGTAAAGGGCAGTAATCTCCCGTCCTGAAAGCCACTGGATGCGCAATGATCACCCGTTTTCTGAACTTCAGGACCCCGTCCTTTTTCTACTGGATCTTCACCCCGTCTCTGGATGGATTTCTCTTCGCCCTGCGGACTACCATTGCAGCCTGTCTGTCTCTGGGGATCGCTCTCTGGCTGGAGCTGGACAGTCCCATCTGGGCCCCCATGACGGTCTGGTCCGTAGCGCAGCTGACACGAGGAGAAAGCCTCTCCAAAGCCCGTTGGCGCATCATAGGAACATTGGCTGGCGGTGTGGCGGCCCTGATCTTCGTCGGCATATATCCGCAGGCTCCCTGGCTGTTTTTCCCGATCATTGCCCTGTGGATTGGCCTCTGCAGCGGGCTGGCCACCTTTGTCAGCAACTTCCGCTCCTATGCGCTGGTTCTCTCCGGCTACACCTGCGCCATCATCTGCATGGATGTCGTCCCGCATACGGGCAGCATCTTCATGTTTGCCGTATCCCGTGCCAGTTACATCATCCTCGGCGTGCTGTGTGAGGCCTTCATCGGGCTTCTCTTCGCCTTCAACCAGGACCGTGTAGCCCATCTCAAGATACGGCAGAAACTGGAATCGGCCCTAACACTGGTGGCCGACACCCTCCACCATATTCTCCAGAGGGACACCGGCGCCCTGACAGAAGCCCGCAAGCTGTTCGGCACCATCCTCTCCATCAACGACCAGATCGAATTTGCGGAACTGGAAATGGGTGCGCATGGTCATGAAGGCGACCATGCCCGTGCCGCCCTGGCCGCCGTATCCGCCCTGCTCTCCCGCAGTTTCGGTATGGCCACACGGTTGGAGCTGCTCTCCTCCAACCATCAGGATTTTGACACGGTGGCACGGGCGTTCCGGCATTTTCTGAAGGACTTCTCCAGCCGCCTGCCCCAGGAAGCCGAAATCTCGGAACTTCTCGCCGAGCTCCAGCACCTCCGGGACATCTGCCGCCGTTATGCAACCCCACACCGGCAAAAGATCATCTCCACCTCTGGCCCACTAACCCCTCTACGGGACAAGACCACCATCATTACTGATTCCGCACTGGATGAACGTATTCTATTCTCATCCCTTGGGGATCTGATCGGTGATCTGGAAGAAGCCATCACGGAATATCACGCCAGCACACACAGTGTGCGTGGTGACCATTTCCAGTTCCAGCGCCATACGCACCGGGACGGGCGACTTGCCTTCAATAACGGGTTCCGTGCGGCGCTGACCATTCTGGTCACATCCTTCATTTATGAAATCACGGCATGGTCCAATGGCAACACACTCATCAGCATCACGGCCCTGATCTGCGGCCTTTTCGCCACAAAGGAAGACCCCGTACTGGGAACAATCAAATTCCTCAAAGGGCTTGCGGTAGGCTGGTGCGTGGCCTGGCTGCTCTGCTTCATCTTCATTCCCATGGTCACGACATATGAACCTCTGGTGCTCATCCTGTCCTGCGTGATGATGATCGGAGGGTTAGCCCGGGCCAACCCCGCCACAGCCCCGGCAGCCTCGGCCTTCAACCTGCTGATGCCCCTGATGCTGGGCATCCAGAATCATCATGTCATTGACGAGACGAAATTCTACAACACCAACCTCGCCATCATCCTTGCAGGTGTAACGGCCGTGCTGATCTTCCGCAGCATCCTGCCTTTCAACCGCAAGGCCGAAGAATTCCGGCTGCGCCGTGCCACACTGCGGGAACTGCGCAATCTTGCCAGCCTGAGCAGCACACCGCAGATCAGCGCATGGATTGGCCACAGTACGGACCGCTTCTCTCGCCTTCTCAGCCACGCCACCACCCTGTCCCCCCTTGTGGAGGCCGGTATTCAGGGTACGCTGGCTACCCTGACACTCGGGCTGAACATCATCCGCCTGCGAGGGTTGCTCAACCGTGAGTATCTGCCGGAAAGCGCCCGCCGCCCCATCACGCTGGTTCTCTATTACATTGAACACTCATCCCGCCGGCATGACCGGGCAGCCCGCCTGACCCGGGCCGCCATACGCCGCCTGCGTGAGCTGGACACACAGGACCATGAGGCCATCATCCGGCTGGAAATAACCCGTGCCCTGGCCCATCTTGTGGTGATCGAACACACCTTGCGGACAAACGAGAATTTTCTGGATGCCAGCAAGCCCTTCCGTGGTGAAGGCCCCATCCCCCTGCCCCATGATGAGGATTCATACGCAGGCCACCCGCAAAGGGCTTGATCTCCTGCCTGTGGGCAGCCAGACTTCTGCCTCCCTGCCCTTGTCCGAGGTTCTGCCGTCTCCATGAAGATCCATTATGTTGTCACAAGCCTGGAAACGGGTGGGGCTGAATTTGCCATCCCGGATATCGTAAAAACCCTCGAACAGTTCGGCCATCAGGTGGATGTCACCGCCTGCGAGCCTCGAGACATGGGGGCAGCTCCCCATCTGGAACAGGCCGGAATCCCCTACCATCTTCTGGACAGCCGGCGCCGCAGTTTCTTCCTCACGCTGATCCGTCTCCTGCGCCTGCTCCGCCGGAACCGGCCCGACATCATCTGGACCTCCCTAAGCCGGGCCACACTGCTGGGCCAGCTGGCCGGAGCACTCCTCAATATTCCCGTTGTCAGCTGGAAGAACAGTGCCAGCATCCGTTTCACCACCACGGCAGGCCGTCGCATTACCCGGCTATGGGTTGCAGATTCCGCTTATGTGGCCCGTTTCCTTCGGGAAAAAATGAACATTCCGCCGGAGAAAATCACGTCCTGGCCTCTTTATGTGGCCGCCCCCGAAAACCACCCGGCCCCGGACTGGAATGGCGGGACACCTCTGCACATCGGCAGCACGGGGCGACTGCATGAAGTGAAAAACTATCCCCTGCTCATCGAAGGTCTGGCCCTGTTCCGCGCACGTCATCCCCAGTGGGCAGACCTCGTGCACCTGTCCTTTGCAGGCGATGGCCCCCAGCGGGCGGAGCTTGAAACCCTCATCCGGCAGCACGGGCTGGAAAACCACGTCTCCCTGAAAGGTTTCCAGACGGATGTTCCGGCCTTTCTCCGCACGCTCCAGCTTTACGCACAGCCCTCACGTTATGAGGGCATGTGTCTGGCTGCCCATGAGGCCATGAACATGAGCCTGCCTGTCATGGCGACACCGGTCGGGGAAATGCGCAACAGCGTCCAGCCCGGTCAGACAGGATTCCTGCTGCAACCTGACAGGATTCCTGAAACCTTCTGCGACACGCTGGCAGAAATTTTTCAGAACCCGGCCCTGCTGAACGACTACGGCAAAGCTGCAAAACGTTACATCGAACAGCATTACAGCCGGGAAGCCTTCACGCAACGATGCGGAAAAATCGTTGAGAAACTGGAGCGGATGACCACCCCGCACCCCTCAGGAAAAACCCCGTCATGACAAAACTCTGCCGCTATGGCCGCCCCGGCTCTGAAAAGCCCGGACTGATCGACAGTTCCGGTACACTGCGTGACCTTTCGGGACTCTGGAGTGACCTGACGCCGGAGCGCCTCTCCCCACAATCCCTTGCTCAGGTGGCAGCCATTGATGCAGCGACCCTGCCAGCCGTGGAAGGCTCTCCCCGGTTCGGCGTACCCATCAGCCATGTCTCCAAATGCGTCTGCATTGGCCTGAACTATGCCGATCATGCCGAAGAGGCCGGTCTCCCCATCCCGCAGGAACCGATCGTCTTTCTGAAAGCTCCTTCCGCCCTCTGCGGTGCCCATGACGACATCCCCATCCCGCCCCATGCTTCACAAGTGGACTGGGAGGTCGAGCTGGGCATCGTCATCGGCAGCACAGCCCGCCATGTGACGGAAGCGAAGGCTCTGGAGCATGTGGCAGGCTACTGCATCGTCAATGATGTGTCAGAACGCAGTTTCCAGATGCAGTCCTCACAATGGGACAAGGGCAAGGGCAGCGACAATTTCGGGCCTGTCGGCCCCTTCCTTGTCACGGCTGATGAGATCGCTGATCCGCAGAACCTGCGCCTCTGGCTGGACGTGAACGGAACCCGCCGTCAGGACGGCTCGACAGCCACCATGATCTTCTCTGTCCGTGAGATCATCGCCTATCTCAGCCGGTACATGACGCTCCTGCCCGGCGACATCATTGCCACCGGAACACCGCCCGGTGTCGGGATGGGACACAAGCCGCCCCTGTGGTTGCAGGAAGGTGACGAAATGCGGCTTGGCATTGAAGGGCTGGGGGAACAGAAGCAGACACTCGTGCGATGGACACGATGAAAAAACAGAACAACCCCATGAAAGACAGAATGACAGAAACAGATACTTACAGAACTGTCCTCTGAATCCACCGCCTGCCCGCGCCATTTTCACCTGCCACCAGCTGGATGGCCATTATTCTCGTGGACATGGAGCACTGGTTTCACAATACCGGACCGGAAGAAACCCATGTCATCCTGACGGTCCTTGGCTCATGAAGTTGAAATGCACATATGCCATTTTCACGACATGTCGCCACGAAATCCATCTCATATAATTAAAACATTACTCATATTTCTCTATTATAAACAATCAGCTCTCGACATGATGAATCTTAATGGCGCTCTAATGTGACTTTCATAAAACAAGTGAAGAACCATTTTTCATTCAAAATTTAAGAAGCTTGTAAAATTTTCGTGTTTCCTTGCATCCGCCAGCAGATGTCCGTTGGTTCCGCTTAATGAACTGGGAGAAAGGGCCATGAGTCTTTCCATCAACACCAACCAGTCTTCCTTGGCTGCCCTGGAAACACTGAACACGACACAGACGGATCTGGCCCACACGGAAAACGCTGTTTCCACTGGCAAGAAAGTGGCGAATGCCTCCGACAATCCAGCCGCTTTCGGCATTGCCTCCCAGATTGGCGGGGACATTGCAGGACAAAGTGCTGTCAATGACGGGCTAAGCTATGCCTCCCAGGTTCTCAGCGCTACCAACTCTGCGGCCAACAGCATCATCAAGGTTCTTCAGAATGTCCAGAATGCCGTGACAACCGTTGGCAACAACATCGGCAATGAATCATCTCTCGGCCAGCTCAACAAAGAGCTGACAGGTTACATGAAGAGCATCGACACCATCGCCCGAAACGCCACGGTGAAAGGCGTCAATCTTCTTTCCGGCGGCACGCTGAGCGGCACGGGGGACGGAATGGGCATTACCTCCAACAGCCTGACCTTTGTCACCAGCCTCCAGGGAGACACGCAGACACTGAACAGCTACGGTTACATGATCGGCCTCACGACCGGTTACGGGATCGGCCACATCATGACGGAACTGTTCGGCATGACACCTGGCAGCGCAATGCCTGGGGAAGACCCCACCGTGAACAACTTCCTGACGGCCACTCCTGACGGTGCCCGCATCAGCGATGGTTTTAATGCGGCGGCCACGGCCCAGCGTCTTCCCAGAATGATCCAGATCACGCAGAACGCCATCCAGGCGATGACCAACGTCACATCCGACCTTGGCGCCAACCAGCAGCTCATCGAATCCATGAGTGCCTACGGCCAGAAATCGTCCGATTCCCTCACGGCGGCATCCGGTGCGCTGACGGATGCTGACATGTCTGCCGAGTCTGCCAAACTGACATCTCTCCAGACCAAACAGTCCCTTGGCATCAAGTCCCTGTCCATCGCCAACGGGCAGTCCCAGAACATCCTGTCCCTCTTCCAGTAAGGGCGGCGTGCTCAGGCACCGGTCGCCGGTACCGGCTGCCCGGTGCCGTCTTCCACCGGTTCCACGATCAGACCGAGACGTTCCGTTTCAAAATCCATGTGCTGGGCCTCCAGCCGGGGCAGGTCCTTGCTGACCTTGGCTGAAAGCTGCCTGAAACGGTCCACCCGGCCATACAGCCCCTGCTGCCCGGCCAAGGCCCTGACGGCACTGTTGTAATGGTTGCTTGCCGTGTTCAGGCTTCCGCCCAGCTTATTCAGCCTTTCGGCCACAAGGCATACCGAATTGTAGATGTCCCCCGCCCTCTCGCTGATCTCACGGGCTTCCCGGTTGCTCCGTTCGATCATCCACAGATTGGCGACCGTCCGCAGGATGGGAATGAGTGTCGTGTGGGACACCAGCACGATGCCCTTCCTGTACCCATAGTCAAACAGGTCCCGGTCCGCCTTCAGGGCACTGATGTAGGCCGGCTCGATCGGCATGAACATGAGGACAAAACCGGGACTGCGCATTCCAATCAGGTTCGTGTAATCCTTGGAGGCCAGATCATCCATGTGCCGGCGGACGGATTTCACATGCTCCCTGAGAGCGGCCTCATGCTCCGTCTGGCTCTCCGCCGCCACGGCCCGGTCATAGGCATTCAGTGACACCTTGCTGTCGATGATGATGTGTTTGCCTTCGGGCAGCCGGATCAGATAGTCCGTCTGTTTCTGCCGCCCCTCCGCATCCCGGAAGGAACTCTGGACCTCATAATGGGCTTCTTCCACAAGACCGCTCATCTCCAGGGTCCGGCGAAGCTGCGCCTCCCCCCAGGCACCACGCTGCTGGGAATCCCCCTTCAGGGCTGATGTCAGGTTGGTGGCCTCCTGACTCATCTTCAGGCCGATCTCCAGAACCTTCCTGATCTCCGCATTGAGGGTGCTGTTCCCCTGGAGAGACGCATCATGCACCTCGTTGACCCGCTTCTGAAACCCTTCGATCTGCTCCCGGAACGGCTTCAGCATGGACGACAGACTGACCTGACTGGCATCGGCAAAGGTTTTACCTTTTTCCTCGAATATCCTGTTGGCCAGATTTTCGAACTCTTTCCCCAGCGACTGCCTGGCTTCGCCAAGCTGCTGCATCTGCTCCCGGAAATGTTCCTCTTTCCGCTCCAGCGTCGTCCTGATTTCCACATGCTCTTTTTCCAGCATGCCATATTTCTGGAGGAGGGCCTCATACTGTGCGCCCCGTTCCGTCAGGGCCGCATCCAGCCGCTGGACCGTCTCATGGGCATTGCGCAGCTGCGTGCGGGCTGTATTCTCCGCAAGCTCCGTGTCATGAAGCCTGCTCCTGAGCTGGGCAAGCTCCGCTCCGTCCCTGTCATTCCGGTCACTGGCCTGCTGGAAAGCCACCTCCATCTGCCGGACCTGCATGGCAAGATCAGATATCTTCAACCCAGCCCGCCTCATGGCCAGCAGATACCCCAACCCGGCCGCCAGAAACGCCACGATAGCCATGGCGACGGTACCGATCACCAGTACGGATATCTGCATGTTGCTCCCTCCCAAAGGCCCCGGTTTGGGACCATGACCTCCGTAAACCAGTCTGAAGGAGGCAGTCCATATCTTACGGGGTATCAAACTAACGGGCTATCAGGCCACAGGCCAGCCTGCCGGTGAACAACACCCGGCACCGAAAGTTTACATGCAAAGAGAACGATCATCATGGCGGAGAGAGAGGGATTCGAACCCTCGGAACGCTTGCACGCTCAACGGTTTTCGAGACCGCCCCAATCGACCACTCTGGCACCTCTCCGGGGAACTGGGATGGAACAGGGGCAGCGCCCACCATCACCAGCTGATGGCCGGTGTTATGGCGGGATTTTACAGGATTGGCAAGAGGCAGCCCTCTTCCATCCCGCCTGCCCGCCACAAATCCTGCTTTTTTATTGACGGTGCAGGAGAAAAGCAGTACAGAACCCCTCTGTTCCTACGGTTTTCCGCTGCTGGCGGGGCACCGTCTGAACCAATGACAAAAAGCGAGCAGGCCATCCTCCTTTTGCAGAAAGGAAGGAATACGGCCAGAGGCTTCGGTAACATAAAGAGAGTTTTGCATGTTTGCAGTCATCCGCACGGGCGGGAAACAGTACCGCGTCGCCAAGGACGCCATCCTGAAGGTTGAGAAGCTGGATGCCGAGGCTGGCAGCACAGTCACCTTCTCCGACGTTCTGATGGTCGGTGGTGAGGCTGGCACGAAGATCGGTGCCCCTCTGGTCGAGGGTGCCAGCGTGACCGCCGAGGTCGTCGCACAGGACCGTCTGCCGACCGTCATCATCTTCAAGAAGCGCCGCCGTCAGAACAGCCGCCGCAAGAACGGCCATCGTCAGCCGGTCACCGTTCTGCGCATTACCGCAATCAACGCTGCGTAATTTCGCCCGTTCCTAAGGAGACACAGTCATGGCACAAAAAAAAGCAGGTGGTTCCAGCCGTAACGGACGCGACAGTGCGGGCCGCCGTCTTGGTGTGAAGAAGTTCGGTGGCCAGAGCGTCATCGCCGGCAACATCATCATCCGTCAGCGTGGCACCAAGGTGCACCCGGGTGAGAACGTTGGCATGGGGCGTGACCACACCCTCTTCTCACTGGTTGATGGCCGCGTGCGCTTCCAGCGTCGTGCTGGTGGCAAGGTACACGTTTCCGTTGCCCTGGCAGAAGCTGCCGAATAACGCACTCTGCCTGCCCTGACGGGCACAGAGCATGAAGAAGGGTCGGCTCCATCAGTGGTGCCGGCCTTTTTTCTTCCTGTCCCTTTCCCCTCCCCCTTGCTGTGGCGGCCTTCCCATGAAGTTTCTTGACCAAGCCAAAATCTATGTCCGCTCCGGTGATGGAGGAGATGGCGTTGTCGCCTTCCGCCGGGAAAAATACATCGAATTCGGTGGGCCGGATGGCGGTGACGGTGGCCGGGGTGGCCACATCTATTTCCGTGCCGTGCCGAGCCTCAACACGCTGATCGACTTCCGCTATACGCAGCACTTCCGTGCCCGCAAGGGTGGTAACGGGGCTGGCTCCAACAGGACCGGGGCGGGAGCGGATGATGTCATCATTGATGTTCCCATCGGCACGCAGATCTTCGATGAAGACCGTGAGACCCTGCTGGCGGACCTTGATGAGGAAAACAAGACCGTCCTGCTCTGTCAGGGTGGCGATGGTGGCCTGGGCAACGCCCATTACAAGAGCAGCACCAACCGTGCCCCACGCCGGGCCGACAAGGGCTTCCCCGGGGAGGAACGCTGGGTCTGGCTCCGGCTGAAGCTGATTGCCGATGTCGGGCTTGTCGGCCTGCCCAATGCGGGCAAGTCCACCCTGCTCTCGGTGGCCTCCCGTGCCCGCCCCAAGATTGCGGACTATCCCTTCACGACCCTGCATCCACAGCTTGGCGTCGTGCGCCTCAATGCCGTGGAAGAATTCGTCATTGCCGACATTCCCGGCCTCATTGAAGGTGCCAGCGAAGGAACGGGTCTGGGTGACCGCTTCCTCGGCCATGTGGAACGCTGTGCCGTCCTGATCCATCTGGTTGATGGGACGGATGAAAACTGCGTCCAAAACTGGAAGCTCATCCGTAAGGAACTGAAGGCCTATGATGAGGGGCTGGCAGCCAAGCCGGAGGTTCTCGTCCTGAACAAATGTGACGCCCTGCTGCCGGAAGAAATCGAGGAGCGAAAGGCTGCTCTAGAAGCTGCTTCTGGTGCAGAAGTTCACCTACTTTCAGGCGTCAGCCGGGACGGCCTGCCGGAACTGCTGCGCCATCTTCAGGACCGTGTAACGGCCTCCCGCAACGAAGGTCTCTCTAAGTCCCCCCAATAAAAAGGGCCGTGCGACATAGTATCGCACGGCCTTTTCTGTATCCTGTTCCCGGAAGCCGTCAGGCCCAGATGACAGACAGGCTCCTCACACCCTGCGCCCCACGGATCAGGACGCCTTGAATGTCCGCCGTGGCGGAAGGGCCACTCATCAGCACGCCATACCCTGCCGTCCGAAACTCGGAACGTTGCTGATAGGCATTGTGCATGTTGCCCACCAGCTCATCCTTCGAGAGCAGGACGATCAGATGCTGCGCCAGGTGGACATCGGCCAGATGGTCTTTCAGCTCCACCTCACTCAGGAAGACGCCACCAGTTTCCGCCACACCAAAAGCAGCCCGCACGACCATCACATCCACCGTGTCGGCCTGTTCGTGCGTTTCCAGGTCTTCAATCCGCAGCGTCCCTTCCACCTCCGGTACGGCAGTGCAGAGATTGCGCATCCCCGGGAACGCACGCCTGATGGCCTGCTCGACCCCTTCCCCATCCTGCAAGGAGAGCATCCTGCCGCCCATCAGGGCCAGACTGGCCTCGAACCGTTCCGGGCTGGCATCCTGATCCCCCAATGTCACGACAGGCGGCAACGGATAGGCCCCTTCCTGCGGAGACTTCTTTTCCTTCAGACGCTGCATGATGACATCACGGGCACTCATCGTCTCATCACTCATGCCTGTGTCTCCTCATGCTGTGCCTTGGTCCTGTTCAGACGGTTTTTCTTGTACCAGCTGTGGAATGTCTCCTTCACCGGATGAGGCAGCTCCCGATGTTTGCCCCACGGATTCAGATAATTGTACAGCACGAAACGGGGCATGGTCTTCAGGGCCACTTCCGTCCCGCTGATGGCCAGACGGTACATGGCCGGCTGGGCCAGCAGCCGCCCCGCCATCTTCATGATCTCCCGTTTGACGAACGGAATTTCATGCCGTTCTGCCAGAACACGCCGCCATTTATAGAGCTGCTCGTGGATGTCGATCTTGACCGGACAGACATTGGTACAGCTTCCATTCATCGTGGAGGCAAAGGGCAGCGTGCTGAATTTTCTGGCGTTGAAGGTCGGGTCAATGATCGCCCCGATCGGCCCGGAATAGACGGACCCGTAAGACTGCCCACCAGACCGGCGATAGACCGGGCAGGTATTCATGCAGGCCCCACAGCGGATGCACTTCAGAGAGGTCCAGAAATCATCCATCCCCAGCCGTTCGGACCGGCCATTATCCACGAGGATGACATGCATCTCCCCGCCCTTCTTCGGCCTGCGGAAATGGGTCGTGTACTGGGTGATCGGTGAGCCGAGCGCACTGCGGGACAGAAGGCGGATGAACACGCCAAGGTCCGCCATGCGGGGGACCAGACGTTCAATCCCCAGCGTGGCAATATGCAGGTTGGGCAGATTGGCACTGAGGTCCGCATTCCCCTCATTGGTGCAGACGACAAAGCTGCCCGTCTCCGCCACAAGAAAGTTGCCTCCCGTCATGCCCGTATCGCCACTCAGCAGGACCGGACGGGCCGCATTGCGCTGCGCCTCCGCCAGAGCGTGCGGGTCATCAATGTTCGGGTCGGTATTGTAATATTTGGCGAAGGTCTTCGCCACATCCGTTGTCAGCTTCTGGACAGCCGGAACGACCACATGGCTGGGCAGCTGGTTGTCCAGCTGCTGGATGCGTTCGCCAAGGTCCGTCTCCGTCACGCTGACGCCCTTTGGCTCCAGATACTCCCGCATCTCGCACTCATCGGTAATCATCGACTTGCTCTTGATGATGGATGAGTGGCCGTGATCCTTGAGAATCTTCTCCACGATGCGGTTATGTTCCGCACCATCCCTGGCCCAGTGGACATGGATGCCATTGCGGCGGGCATTCTCCTCAAACTGCTCCAGATACTGGGGCAGATGGGCCAGCGTATGTTCCTTCAGCCGGGATGCCTGCTCGCGCAGCTCCTGCCATTCCGGCATGATGTGCATCTGCTCGTCACGCTTCTGGCGCATGTCCCACAAGCGTTCATCATGAAAGTGACGATGCGGCTCATCCTCCAGAAACTCCGCCGCCAGTTTGGCGTGAGGGACCGGTCTGTTGCTCATGCCCTCGCTCCATTCAGAATTTCAGCAATATGGATGAAGCGGATGGGCACGCCATTACGCTCGGCGCAGCCCTGCTGGTGCATCATGCAGGACGTGTCGGCAGAGACGATATACTCCGCACCGGCATCATGATGATCCGTCACCTTGTCCAACCCCATGCGGGCAGAGACGGCCTCTTCCGTCACGGAATAGGTGCCACCGAAGCCACAACATTCATCCGGGCGTCGTGGTGCAGCAAAGGAAATGCCCTTCACGGCGGAAAGAAGGGTCTTGGGTTTGGAGAAAAAAGGCTCGCCCAGCTCGGACATGCTGGCCGTCCGCAGGGACCGCAATGTGGCGCAGCTGTTATGCAGCCCGACCTTGTGAGGGAACTCCGCCCACGGGAATTCACGCACCTTCAGAACATCATGAATGAACTCGACAAGCTCATATGTGTTCTTGCGCACATGCCGGACCTCATCCGTCTGCTCAATGGCATCAAAATTGTCCCGGATATGATGCACGCAACTCCCTGAGGGGGAGACAATCACATCATATTTCGAGAAATTGCGGATAAAGAGAGCTTCCGTCTCTTTGGCATCACGGTTGCACCCGGAATTCGCCATGGGCTGACCACAACAGGTCTGGTCCATGGGATACTCAACTTCCTGCCCCAGCTTTTCCAGCAATTCCAGCGTGGCAATACCCGTCTGGGGATAGAAGGCATCCATGTAACAGGGAATAAATAAACCTATCTTCATAATGGGCGCTTATAAAAAAATATCACCTACTCAACAATAAAACAAAACGTGACTGACAATCTCTACTGCAAAAAATCTCATTTAAATAGAAGAAATACAATTTTTTAAAATGATACTTATTATCAATTAATTGAATAACCCTCAGAAAAAAGGGGCGTCCATGACGCCCCTCTCCTCATCCACCCTTCTGCTTCAGCAGAAGTGCGAGCTATCTTATTTGCTCAGCTCCGGCAGAGGGTTCATCAGGGCCGGGTTGTCGGCATAATCAACCGGCACGGCGATGACCACCGGTCCCTGCGTTTCCATTCCTTCACGCAGGGCAGCCTTCAGGCTGTCCACACTATTGACGTTGATGCCCTTGGCGCCAAAAGAACGGGCAAAAGCAGCAAAGTCGATCGGGCCGAAGGCCACGGCAGCATCACGCCCGTACTTCTTCTCTTCCTGAATACGGACCATGTTGAAGTGCTGGTCCACCCAGATGATGTGGATCAGGTTGCTCTTCAGGCGAACGGCGGTCTCAAGGTCCATGGAGGACATCATGAAACTGCCGTCACCGGAGACGGAAATGACCTTCTGGGCCGGATTCACGATGCTGGCAGACATGGCCCATGGAAGAGCCACGCCCATCGTCTGCTGGCCATTGCTGATCAGCATCTGGCGGGCACGGAAGACCTCAAGGAAACGGGCATGCCAGATGTGGAAGGACCCCATGTCCAGACAGATCGTGATGTCCTGCGCCACGAAATCTTCCATCACCTTGATGATCTCAAGCGGATGGAGCATCCCCTGCTGGGTGCTCTTGGCCTTGGCAAAGGCAGATTTCTGGGAGGCACGATAAACCTCCAGAATCTTGTCCAGCGCAGCGCCGGATGTCAGGGCGCCTGTCTCCCTGGTCAGGTGCTGCACGCTCAGGGCGATGGAGCCGATCAGCTCGATCTCGGGATTGAAAGCATTGTCCAGCTGGGCCGGAACAACATCGATATTGATGATCGGGCGGGCTGATTTCTTGTTCCACAGGCACGGATCATATTCGATCGGGTTGTAACCGATGGCCACGACCAGATCAGCCTCATCCAGCAGGTAATCACCATACTGGTTGTGGAAGAGACCGACACGGCCACCGAAACGGGAGACCAGATCCTTGGAAACAGCGCCAGCAGCCTGATAGGTACCAACAACCGGAAGGTTCGTCTGCTTGACGAAAGCACGGATGGCCTCTGCATTCTCCGGCTTGCTGGCCTTCATGCCCAGCAGGACGACCGGCTTCTTGGCCTTCTTCAGGGCAGCGGCAGCCTCCTTGATGACGTCTTCCGGTGCAGGACCGGCCTTGACGGCATTACGGTTGCCCATCACCGGATAATCTTCCGTGATCTCGGAATTCAGGACATCCATCGGTACGCTGACGAACACGCCACCCTGACGGGGGCTCTCAGCCGCACGGAACGCATTGCCGATGACCTCCGACGTGGCCGCTGGAGCACCGATCTCGGCGCTGTACTTCGTCACCGGGCGCAGCATGCTGACCGTATCCATGCTCTGATGGGTCAGCTTCAGCAGGTCGGCACGACCGACAGCTCCACCGATCGTCAGTACCGGGTCACCTTCGGACGTTGCCGTGGCCAGACCCGTTGCCAGATTGGACACACCCGGGCCTGATGTGGCAATGGCCACACCAGCCCGCCCCGTGATGCGGCCGATACCTCCGGCCATGAAGACGGCATTCTGCTCATGCCGGGCAACGATCGTACGAATGGGAGAGTCTTCCAGCGCCTCGAAAAGACGGTCGATCTTGGCACCCGGGATGCCAACAATGTGATCAACGCCATGAGCCTCAAGATTGCGGACGATCAGATCGGCGGCTGTCTGTGCTGCCTTGTGAGATTTTTTCTGTGTCATGATGTTTTTTCCTGATCATGCCCGCCCTGAAAATACCAGACGGGCCGTGTAATCATAATGTGACCGAAGAGAGCGACCGGCCCCTCAGCCACCCTCTGCCGTGCGGATGGCCTCATGCAGGCCAGCGGGCTGAAGGTCTGCCTTGGCAAATTCTTCCGTCTTCGGCAGAGAAATCTCCAGATCGGACATGCGGGCAACTTCCAGCTTGCCGGATTTCACACGATAATTCGTCACATGGCCGCCATGCTTGCGGTCATCGCTGAGAACATGGAGGTGATACCCTGCCACATTGATCCCCTGCATGTAGGGCGGCGTACGGAAACCCAGCATCACCCCGCTAATCTCTCCCATGCTGAAGGTAGGCTGCTTGGCCACCACTTCCAGCATCCCCGGATAGGGCTTGTGCTGGCAGAAAACGGTCCGGGTATCGACCTTCTCGAACTCACCCGTAAAACGGACAGCCCCGAAAAGATTGGGATTGTCGATCAGCCCGTCGACAAGCTCCTCGAACTCCTCTTTACCCATCGGCCGGTCGATGGTGACCGTCTTTTCCGGCTCGAAATAGGTCACACAGGCGAAAGGCGTTTTCATGTCCGCTGTCGTACCGGAGGCAATCCCCTCGGAGCGGAACTGGCGGACCTCACCTTCCGTCACAATCATTTCGCCATCCAGGGCATCAAACGTCCCCAGGCCGAAATCACCATGCTGGACCAGCTCACCCAACGTCATTTCACCATCGTAAACAGCGTCCAGCAGAGCTGCCATCGTGGATGTCTGGAAAAGACGGTTTGGTTTTACACCTGAAGGTCGAGTCATATTGCCCCCTGTGTTGTGAATGGTCCTTTCTGTAGGGCAGGAGATGAATTCAGACAAATATATAGTTCCCATTGTCTCCATACATTTTATATATGGGTCATGGATATCCGACATTTCCGCTATTTCGTCACCATCGCCGAAACCGGCAACATCACCAAAGCGGCTGAAAAACTGGGCATGGAACAGCCACCACTCAGCCAGCAGATCCGTCGCCTGGAGAGCTCTCTGGGCGTGTCACTCTTTCGCCGCCAGCCTCGTGGGGTAAACCTGACAGAAGCCGGGCTGACCCTCCTGCCCCATGCACGGCTGATCCTCGACCTGCGCCGCCAGTTCATTGAAGATGCCCACGGGCTGGCCCAGGGCAAGAAAGGCCACCTCCGCATCGGGCTGGCCGGAGCCGTACCGCTGCTGCCCAGCATCCCCTTTGCCATCCGGCAGTTCAGCACAATTGCACCGGGCGTGACCCTGTCCCTGGAAGAAAGCAATACTCCCGCCCTCTGCGAAGCCCTGCTCTCCTATCGCATGGACATCACGATCCTGCGCCCTCCCGTGCCAGATCAGGCCAACGTGAAGGTCATCCCCCTGCTGGATGAGCCAACATTGATCGCCCTGCCCAAAGGCCACCCCTTCACCAGCCTGCCGGAAATACATCTCAGCCGCCTGGCGACGGAACCACTCATCATCTTCCCCCGTGAGCTGGGGCCAGGCTTCTTTGATGCCATCCTGGCGGCCTACCGGGACGCCGGTGTTACCCCATCCCTCGGGCAACAGGCCCCCCAGATTGCCGGGACCATCCCACTTGTGGCTGCCGGGCTGGGGGTCTCCATCGTTCCCCAGTCGCTCCACCAGCTCCATACAGGCGGCGTGACCTTCCACAGGATCGCCCGCCCCGCCCCTCATGCCACGCTGGCCATCGGCATACGGACGGGGGAGCAGCCACCGCTCATCCATCACTTCATCACCGTCCTCCAGCAGGCCTGCAAAACCCATCTGACGCTCCCCGACTGACCATCAGACACGCAAAAAAGCCTTTCCCCTCTGGCCCCAGGAACCAGAAGGGAAAGGCTCTCTTTTCTCCATACGTCAGAGACGTGATCTGCTTACATGCCCAGCGCACGGCGGTAGATGTCCAGCAGGGTCTCCTGCTCCTCCACCTCGGCAGGCTCCTGCTTGCGCAGCTTGATCAGCTGTTTGATGACCTTGACATCAAACCCGGCCGATTTTGCCTCCGTGAACACATCGCGGATGTCAGACCCAAGTGCCTTGCGCTCTTCTTCCAGACGTTCGACACGGTCAATAATGGACCGCAGACGATCAACCGCAATGCCGCCTGTTACGGCACCTTCATCACCATTTCCCATATCCATACACCATACTCCTCAAATCTGCCCGGATGCCGGTTCTTCTGGGCGGCTTATCGCTCCCTCATGGCCGTGGTCAATACCATCCAGCGGAAAGGCACTTCCCCTTCCCGCCCATATGAATGACAGACAGCCCATATTCACTGCCAGAAAAGCCACAAAGACGGAAAAACGCAAATGTGAACATGCCATTACATAAGGCCCAATCCTCTGCCGTCACGTCCTTCCGCAGCATCCTGCCACCTGCCGCCCTGCCTGCATGACCTGAAGCACGCCCCCGCTCCCGGCCGCTCTTCCATCCATCCTGTTATGGCTTGAACGGGACATCGGACAGGCTCTAAAAGGAGGTCAGAAACAAGACCGGAGGCAGACTGATGCCTCACCCGAGTTTCCAGACAGAAAAGGTACGCCTCACCATGGCCCACTCTCAGCAGACCGCACCGTTTGACTACGTCATCTTCGGCGCCACGGGCGATCTGACGATGCGCAAACTGCTTCCAGCTCTCTACAACCAGCTCCGCATCGGACATGTTCCAGAAGAAGCCCGCATCATCGGGACTGCCCGCTCCTCACTGTCCCGCGAGGACTACATCACCCGTGCCCGTGAGGCTCTGGAAACCTTCCTCCCCGCCCAGCACAGGGATGAGGCGCTGATCGAGCGTTTCCTCAAGAAAATTCATTACGTCACGCTGGACGGCACGAAGAGCGACCATAACTGGGATGAGCTGAAGGCTGTTCTGGACCAGTCACCGGCCGACCGCATCCGTGTCTTCTATTATTCCACAGCCCCGCAGCTCTTCGAGGCCATCAGCGAAAACCTCCACCGTTTCGGTTTCATCACCCCGCACTCCCGTGTCGTGCTGGAAAAACCAATCGGTACAGACAGTGCCTCCGCCAGAGCCATCAATGACGGTGTGAGCCGCTTCTTCGAAGAAGGGCAGATTTTCCGCATCGACCATTATCTGGGCAAGGAAACCGTGCAGGACATCATCGCCCTGCGCTTTGCCAACCCGCTCTTCAGCGCCGTCTGGTCTGCCGAGCACATCCAGAGCATCCAGATCACCGCCGCCGAGACCGTGGGCGTGGAAGGCCGTGCTGCCTATTACGACACATCCGGGGCCCTGCGGGACATGATCCAGAACCATCTGCTCCAGGTCCTCAGCCTCTGCGCCATGGAAGCCCCGGCTGACCTTGAGGCAGATACTGTCCGTGATGCCAAGGTGAACGTTCTGAAGGCCCTGCGTCCCATCCCGGAGGACAAGGTGGCCAGCGAGACGGTCCGTGCCCAGTACGTCAAAGGGGACATGAACGGCAAACCCGTTCCGGGCTATCTGGAAGAGCTGGGCGAAGACAGCCACACCGAGACCTACGCCGTCATGCGGGCCTATGTCGATACACCACGCTGGAAAGATGTTCCTTTCTACATCCGCACAGCCAAGCGTTCGACCAAAAAGGTGAGCGAAGTCGTGGTGACGTTCCGGAAGTCTGCTTCCGCCCTGTTTGGCACCTCTGCCGCCACCAACCGCCTGGTCATCCGCCTCCAGCCGGATGAAGGTTTCGGGCTGGCCCTGAACATCAAGAACCCTTCTGCCGCCGGGTTTGAGCTTCAGCACGGCACCATGTCCGGCAAATTCGCTCCGGCCGACGGCTCCCTCATTCCGGATTCCTACGAGCGCCTCATGCTGGATGCCGTCCGTGGCTATCCGGCCCTCTTCATCCGTCGTGATGAAGTGGAAGCCGCATGGGCATGGGTCGAACCGACACTGAAAACATGGGCCGCCAACAAGGTTCCGATGGCCCATTACGCCGCCGGGTCCTACGGGCCGGAAGAAGCACGCCGCTTCATCGCCACGACGGGCGATGCCTGGCACGAGGACATGGCAGACTGATCCTCCCCGGATCAGGACCGGCCTATCCGCATACGGCTTCACAGACCGCCCTGCCCCTGCCGGCAGGGCGGTTTTGCCTGTTCAGGCATCGCAGTCTCCACCATGACCACGGGGCAGACCCATCATGACCGAACCAACAACCCCTCCCCGTCTCGGCCGCCGCCGCCCGAGGCCACCCCGCTCCCTGAAGCAGCACATCATCCGACGGCTTGTCGTGCTGGTCCCGACCTTCCTGCTCATGTTCCTGTTCGTCAGGACTGGTGTGCTGGACAACCTCTATGACCAGTTCACCTTCAGCAAGCTGAGCTGGTTCGATAATACCGCCCTTGTCGAACATCTGCGGACCATCATCACCCGCAAGGGGCTGACCCCTCTGCCCCGGCGCTGCCTTGTCATGGTCGTCAATGGTGATGGCAGTGTGAACACCCCCACGATCGACGTCCTGGGACGGCATGGGAATGGCTGCCCCGGCGACACGCCATCAGCAGAGCTTCTCTTCCATGTCCGGGTAGACCGTGCTGGCCAGAGCATCATGACCGACGCAGGTTCACCTGACATGTATCATCCCCTCACCCCCTGAACGGCCCTCCCTGCCACCGCCGCTTGACCCGCCACACGGCAAGCGGCATAACGCCCCCAGCCAGATGGTCGGGCGATCGCTGTGTCCCCTGCGGGACATGGAGGAAAGTCCGGGCTCCACAGGAAGACGGTGCCGGCTAACGGCCGGCGGGGGTGACCCCAGGGACAGTGCCACAGAAACAGTACCGTCCGCCGGTTTTCTCCCCGTCATGGTGGGAAAATGCGGACAAGGGTGAAACGGTGCGGTAAGAGCGCACCGCGCGGCTGGCAACAGCGGCGGTCATGGTAAACCCCACCGGGAGCAAGACCGAATAGGAATGACGGGCCACATCCGTGGCTGAGGGGTCCTGCCCTGTCATTCGGGTTGGTTGCGTGAGGTGTGTTGCAAAACACATCCCAGAGGAATGATCGCCCCGCCTCACCATGTATGAGGCAGGACAGAACCCGGCTTACAGACCATCTGGCCCCTTCATTACTGCAAGCCCCCCCAGAAAACGGCATCTGGATACTGCAACCAGAGCCTTCATGACGCTCCGACACACAAGGCTGACGTACAGGGCCAAGCCTCTTCACTGCCATCCTCTTCCAGCCATTCTGCCCACCTGCCCCGCTTCCATGATGGCAATGAAGAATATACCAATTATTTACTTTATTAACAAAAAGACACCCCTGCCCATATCTACACAATAAAACCGCATCCCTGTGCCATTTTTTATAATAAAACTTTGACGTCCCATAAAATCCCATGATACCCCATGAAATCCCACTATGAAGGTGCGGACATGTGTCCACCATGGCAGGCAGGGAAGGAGGGACATTGCAGACCATGACCATGTTTCTCGGTACCCATGCCAGCCGTGTTGATGCCAAAGGACGCATTTCCATTCCCTCACCATTCCGGAATGCCCTGCGGGAACAGGCCCGCCCCGGAGAGGCCCTGATGATCATCAGGCCATCCCACCTTCATGACTGCCTGGAATGCTGGTCCGCCTCTGCCTTTTTCGCTTTTTCCGGCGCTCTTGATGAGTATGACCCCTTCTCGGCCGACCATGATGACCTGGCGACCAGCCTCTATGCCGATGCCTACCCGCTGGACTGCGACAGGGAAGGCCGTGTCAGCCTCCCCCGCTCCCTGAAAGACCATGCCGGACTGGAAGATGATGTCAGCTTCATGGGGCTGGGGCGTGTGTTCCAGATATGGAATCCCAGCCTTGCCGAAGAACGCCGCAGGCAGGCTCGCAGCCGCACACGGGAACTCGGCCAGCGTAAACGCTCCGAAAACAGGGAGAAGACCGCACCGTGACCCACGCCCATCAGATTGCTGAGGACATGCAGCGGGAGGGACACTTCCCTGTCATGCTGCCAGAAGTGCTGGACACACTGGCCCCGCAGGATGGAGGCGTGTATCTGGATGGCACCTTCGGCGGGGGTGGCTACAGCCGGGCCCTGCTCCGCTCGGCCTCCTGCACTGTCCATGCGATTGACCGTGACCCCGATGCCATAAAACGCGGGCAGCCTCTCGTGGCAGCCTCGGAGGGGCGGCTGCATCTCCACCAGGGAACCTTCAGCGCCATGAAAGAGCTGGCCGGTCATCATGGTCCCTTCAATGGGATCGTGCTGGATCTCGGCGTGTCCTCCTTCCAGCTGGATCAGGAAGAGCGGGGATTTTCCTTCCGTCATGATGGCCCGCTGGACATGCGCATGAGCACCGATGGCCTGAGTGCGGCGGATATCGTCAATGGTGAGAAAGAGCAGGCTCTCGCCGACATCCTCTACCATTATGGAGAAGAACGCCGCTCCCGCCGTGTCGCCCGGGCCATCATCGAGGCCCGCCAGAGCGGCCCGATCCAGACGACGGGGCAGCTGGCCGACATCATCCGCAAAGCCGTCCCGAAAGAACGTCCCAATTTCGACCCTGCTACCCGCAGTTTCCAGGCGATCCGCATTGCCGTGAATGATGAGCTGGGCGAACTGGAACGTACGCTGGAAACCGCACCGGGCCTCCTCGCACCGGGCGGCATCTTCTGCATCGTGACCTTCCATTCGCTGGAGGACCGCATGACGAAACGGGCCCTCGCCCGGCTGGCTGGCCGCATGGCTGGTCCATCCCGTCATACCCCTCTTGCCATGCAGCAGACAGAAGCCCCGTCTTTTGAACTCCTGCATACACGGCCCCGTACACCGTCCGATCAGGAACTGAATCTCAACCCCCGCTCCCGCAGCGCACGCCTGCGTGCCCTGCGACGCCTTCCCGCTCATGGAGCTTCCGCATGATCCGTTTTGTCACCCTGCTCTGTGCCGTCATGGCGGCTGGTTCCGGCCTCTTCCTCTACACGAAGAAGCATGAAACCCTCGTACTAAACCAGGATATCAGGAAAACCATTGAAGATACCCGCCGCATCCAGCAGCAGACAGCCATTCTGCGCACCCAGTGGGCTCTGCTGAACCAGCCGGACCGGCTCAGCGCCCTGGCGCAGCGGGTTCTGCCGGAGATGAGCCAGGTCGACCCCACGCAGTTCGTGCAGCTGGCAGACCTGCGGAAGCGTCTTCCCGCCATTGATCATCGCATCATCCCCATGGCCCCGGGGCGGGGACAGGCCCAGAGAGAGCTGGCATCCCTCACGGCCCCGGCACATCAGGCCATGGCGGCGCCTGCCACAACGCCCCGGCCAGTACGTGATGTCGTGGCCAGTACCGACCACGCAGAACGCAGACCCTCCCATCCTCGCATCCACAAGGATGACACGGGTGAAGCAGACCGCCAGCTTGAGCGAAGCCTGGCACTCCTGAGCGGGTCGGATGGAGACGCCATGCCCCGGCATCGTCTCCATGCCCCGACGGATAGTGCGACGGGCCAGACCCGCAGGAAGGCCCATGCCGTGCCCGACCATTCCCGCAGCGAACCCACGGAGGATGTGGCCTGGCACCCTGTCCACCAGTCTGCCAAGCACGGCCACATGAGCGGAATCCACACAGTCTCGGCCCCGGCAGACGAGCCTGCCCCTCTTCCGCCCCCTGTTCCTCTGACAGACTGACCCTTTGGCGGCTTCCGCCTGTGTTCCTTCCTTTCCTATGCCGAGCCCGTGCCCCATGGCCTCCAGACCGTCCCGCAAGACCAACCAGCCTGGATCAGACCATAAGGACGGGCCACCCGGAAAGCCGTCCCTGTTGAGACGTCTGTGGGCCCGGTGGGACGAACGCAGACGAAACCCCATGAGCTGGCTGGAAAAAAGCCGCAACAGGCTGGTCTATCTCGGCATGGGTTTCCTGTTCCTTTATGGTGGCGTGGCCATAAAGGCACTGTTTGCAACCATTCTGGCCCCCATGGCCCCTCTGCCCAACCAGGTCGGCAGCACCATACCGGACATCCCCCATCCGGACCCCAAAGCCATGGCAGGCAATGGTTTCGTCCTACCCAACATCAGACGGGCCAGCATCGTGGACCGGAATGGGCAGCCTCTGGCACTGTCGCTGCCTGTCGTGCAGGTCTATGCCAATCCCATGGAAATCATCGAGCCTGAAGATGTTGCCCGAAGCCTCCATACGATCCTGCCCAACCTCAACATGGCAGAGACCATCCGCCGCCTGAAACAGAAAAAACAGTTCGTCTACCTCGCCCGCAACATCGCCCCGACAGACGAGCTGGCCATCAACAATCTTGGCATCCCCGGCATCTATTTCGAAAATGGCGAGCAGCGCCATTATCCTCTGGGGAACGTGGCAGCGCAGATCCTTGGTAGCGTTGACATTGACAATCATGGCATTGCCGGGGTGGAGAAATTCTTCAACCAGCGCCTTCTGGGAGACCATGCACCGCTCCGTCTTTCCATCGATGCCCGCGTGCAGGCTGCCGTGCGGGACGAGCTGAATGACGCCAAGCTGCGTTTCCGGGCCATAGGGGCTTCCGCCATCCTGATGGACGTCCATACCGGGGAAATCCTGGCCATGGTCAGTCTCCCCGATTATGACGCCAACGATTTTGCCCATGCGGCAGACGATGCCCGATTCAACCGGGCCGTTACCGGCATGTATGAACCAGGGTCCACCTTCAAACTTCAGACAGCCGCCATGGCGTTGGAGCTTGGCGTGGCCCACCCCTGGGACCAGTTCTCCACCATTCCCATCCATGTCGGCCGCTTCAAGATTTCCGACCTCAAGACGGACCACTTCGCCCCGTGGCTGGCGCTGCCCTCTGTCATGGCCTATTCCTCCAACCCGGCCTCAGCCCATATCGCCCTGGATGTCGGGCGGGATCGCCAGCATGAATGGCTGAAAAACATGGGATTTCTGGACCGTGTTCCCGTTGAGCTGCCCGAGGCAGGACGCCCGCTGGTCCCGTCCCTCAAGAATTGGGGCGAAACCACGGTCATGACGGTCGGCTTTGGCCATGGCGTGGCAGAATCGCCGCTGGCCATTGTCCGCGGGACCGCCTGTACCGGCAACGGGGGGTATCTTGTCACACCCACCCTGCTGGCCCGTGAGCATCTCAATGATGATGTCGTCATGGCGGAAGAGCAGAAGGGGCCGCATCTGATCTCCACCAAGAATTCAGAGCTGCTCCGCCGAATCCTGCGCCTCGTCGTTACCAAGGGCATCGGGAAAAAAGCGGAAAGCCCCGGCTACATCGTTGGTGGAAAGACCGGGACGGCAGAAAAGATCGGCGCCCACGGGGGGTATCTGAAACATGTCAACATCACGGCCTTTACAGGCATGTTCCCTATGAATGATCCCAAATATGCCCTTTATGTCATGCTGGATGCCCCACAAGGGACGGCAGAAACACATGGCTGGACGACTGCTGGCTGGATTGCTGCTCCGACATTTTCCAGAATCGTGACACGCACCGCCCCCATGCTGGGCCTCTTCCCGCTGGAGCCAACCAAAGCCCAGCAGGTTGACGACCAGCTCGCCCTGTCTCTCTCTCCGCCCGTCCCCCCCGGTGTCCGCCATCCACTCGGCCCGGGCAATGACCCCGGGGCTGTCACCGTCAACCGACTGGCCACCAAACACGGGGCCCATCACAGCCACTGAACCCTCACCGCCCCTTCTCAAAGGTCTCCGTCATGAAACTGTCCTCCCTGCTCCGCCATCATGGTCTTGCCAGAGACCTCACCAGAGACCCGGACATTTCCAGCATCACCGCCGATAGCCGGGAAGCTCGCCCCGGCTGCCTCTTCGTGGCGCTGAAGGGCACGAAACAGGACGGACGGACCTTCATTCCTCTGGCCATCGCAGAAGGGGCAGCCGCAATCGTCCTCGCCGCTTCCCCAGGCCAGCATCATCTGCCAGAGCAGACGGAAAACGGCCACACGGCCCTCATCATCACCCTGCCCGACCCGGCCCGTTTCCTGGCCCGGTCTGCTGCACTGCTGGCAGGGGCCCAGCCTGACCATATTGCCGCCATCACGGGAACAAACGGCAAAAGCAGCACGGCAGATTTCTTCCGCCAACTCTGCCAGCTGCGTCACCAGAAGGCTGCAAGCCTCGGTACTCTGGGGCTCATCAGTGACGTGGCATTGCCATCACTCCCCCCCCTGACCACACCGGATGCCGTCACCCTTGCCAACACTCTGGCAGCCCTGCAGGTGCATGGCATCACCCATGTAGCGCTGGAGGCCTCATCCCATGGCCTCCAGCAGCACCGGCTGGACGGCGTTGCCATCACGGCCGCCGCTTTTTCCAACCTGACCCGAGACCATCTGGACTATCACCACACGCTGGAAGCCTACCGGCAGGCCAAGCTGCATCTCTTTGAAACGCTGCTGCCCGAAGGGGGCCGGGCCGTCATCAACAGCGACATGGATGCCGAAAGCAGAGAGGCCCTCCGTGACATTGCCACCCGCCGGAAACTGGACCTCCGCACGATTGGCACAACAGGCGAGACCATCCGAATTCTTGAGGCCACACCCACCCCGCAGGGCATGGACCTGACACTCCAGCTGCATGGCCGTACCCTGCCCGCACTCCACTTTCCACTCCCGGGACGTTTTCAGGCAGAAAATGCCCTGCTGGCTGCCGCCCTCTGCTGGGAACGGGATGAAGAAGCTGAATCCATCATTGCCCTCCTGCCGCACCTGAAGGGCGTGCCCGGCCGTTGTGAGCCGGTCGCCCACCTGCCAAATGGAGCCTGCGCCTACGTGGATTATGCTCACACGCCGGATGCGCTGGAGCACGTCCTGCTCAGCCTGCGTCCCCACACCAGCGGGCGGCTGGTCGTGGTCTTCGGTGCGGGCGGGGACCGTGACAGGGGCAAGCGCCCTCTCATGGGACAGATCGCCGCCCATCTGGCCGATGAAGTCATCATCACGGATGACAACCCCCGCAGCGAGGACCCGGCCACCATCCGGGCCGAAATTCTCGCCACAGCCCCGCAGGCACAAGAAATTGGCGACCGTCGGCAGGCCATCCGTACCGCTCTGGAAGGTCTGAAGAAAGGCGATGTCCTGCTCATCGCCGGGAAAGGGCATGAAACAGGCCAGATCATCAAGGGGGAAATACATCCGTTCGATGACCGTACCATCACGGCCGCACTCGCCAGGGAGCTTGCCTGATGCCCGATACAACCATCCTCTGGACCCGCAAGGACCTTCAGGCCGCCACGGGAGGACAGCTTGCCGGTGACGTGAAGGTCCACGGCGTCTGCATCGATACCCGCACCCTGAAACACGGTGACCTCTTCATCGCCCTGATCGGTCATAATTCAGACGGACACCGCTATCTGAGGCAGGCCCTGGAGGCTGGAGCCAGCTGCGTGATGGCCCATGACGAGGCCGCCATCAGCACGGCCGGTCTGACGGATGATCCCCGCCTGTTGAAGGTCGATGACACCATGCAAGGGCTGGAGGCTCTGGGCCGCTACAGGCGGGCACAGTTCAGCGGCAGGGTCATCGCCGTTACAGGCAGCGTGGGAAAAACAACCACCAAGAACATGCTGGCCACGGCTCTTGCACCTTACGGGCAGGTCCATGCTTCCGTGGCGTCCTTCAACAACCACTGGGGCGTGCCTCTGACACTCGCCCGCCTGCCAGAAGAAGCCGCCTTCTGCATCAGCGAGGTGGGCATGAACCACCCCGGCGAGATCGCCCCGCTCGCCGCCCAGATACGCCCGGATATTGGCCTCATAACCACCATTGGCAGCGCCCATCTGGGGCATATGGGCAGCATCGACGCCATTGCGGACGAAAAGGCGGCCCTCTTTGCCGCCCTTCCGTCATCCGGCACGGCCCTCTGCCCGGAGGCCTCACAGGGACTTGCCCGCCTGAAACAGGCCCTGCCGACAGGTGTTTCGCTCTGGCAGGCAGGCGTGACAACCAGCGCCACCATCCGGATAACAGACCTCACCTGCACGGCAGACGGCAGCCAGTTCCATCTGACCACACCACGGGGCGACACCGACGTGAGGCTGGCGGCCCCCGGCCCCCATCTGGCCCGCAATGCCGCATTGGCTCTTGGGGCCATCGCTGCGCTGGGGCTGGACCCGAAAGCCGGAGCCGAGGCCCTGCGCCATTTCCAGCCGGAAGCCGGACGGGGCCAGCAGCGCCTGTTGCCCGGCGGCATCACCCTGCTGGATGAGAGCTACAATGCCTCCGGCCCCAGTGTCCGTGCAGCCCTGGACACGCTCGCCCTCATGCCCGCCAGACGCCATCTGGCCGCCCTGGGCGACATCAGGGAGCTGGGCCAGTTTGCCGAAGCCGAACACCGGGCTCTGGCTGAACCATTAATGAAGCATGACATTCTGACATTCTGTTGCGGCCCGCACATGAAATCCCTTTACGAGGCCCTTCCTCCTTCCCTACAGGGAGGATATGCTGAAAATTCAGTCCAGCTTGCCTCCCTGCTGCACCCTGCCCTGCAAAAAGGGGATGTGCTGCTCGTGAAGGGAAGCCTGGGCAGTAACATGCGTGCCCTCATTGCGCTGCTGGAGCAGCCCATGTCCACCACCACACACGCCCCAGAGTCCGCCTGATGCTCTTCAACCTTCTTGCTGCACCTTCTTCCTCCCATGGCGGCCTTCTCAACCTGCTGCATTACATGACCTTCCGGGCCGGATGCGCCTGCCTGACAGCACTGGTGATCTCCCTGCTGCTCGGCAAGCCCTTCATTGCCCAGCTCAAACGCATCCAGCGGCAAGGGCAGCCCATACGGACCCTCGGGCCGGAACGGCATATACTGGAGAAAGCCGGTACCCCCACCATGGGCGGTGGTCTCATCCTGTTTTCCCTGACCTGCTCCACCCTGCTCTGGGCGGACCTGTTTGACGGGTTTGTCTGGGCTGTTCTCCTCACGACCTTGGGGTTTGGCGCCATAGGCTTTGCGGATGACTATCTCAAACTGGCCAAGGGCAACAGCAAAGGGGTCTCCAAAAAAATACGGCTGGGCGGGGAATTCCTGATCTCATGCCTTGCCGGGATTGCCATGGAAGCCCTGACACCACCGGACCTGCGCAATGCCGTGGCCTTTCCTTTCGCCAAGACCTTCGTGCTGCATCTGGGCTACATTTTCCCGCTCTTCGCCATGGTGACGATCACGGGTTTCGGCAATGCCGTGAACCTGACGGACGGGCTGGACGGGCTGGCCACGGTGCCCTCCATCATCGCCGCCCTCGTCTTCGCCCTGATCGCCTATCTGGTCGGCAACCATGTCTTTGCCGACTATCTCCAGCTCCATCATGTTCCCGGCACGGGGGAGCTGAGCATCTTCTGCGCCGCCCTGATCGGAGCCGGACTGGGTTTTCTCTGGTTCAATGCTCCACCGGCAGAGGTCTTCATGGGAGACACCGGGTCTCTGGCACTGGGCGGTGCCCTGGGGGCCGTGGCCGTGGCTGTGAAGCATGAGCTGGTGCTCTGCCTCGTGGGGGGCCTGTTCGTGGTGGAAACGATCTCCGTCATCATCCAGGTCTTCTGGTTCCGCCGCACGGGGAAGCGCATCTTCCTCATGGCACCGCTGCACCATCATTTTGAGAAGAAAGGCTGGCAGGAGCCGAAAATTGTCGTCCGTTTCTGGATCATTGCCATCATTCTGGGGCTGTGTGGTCTGGCCACACTGAAGCTGCGCTGATGACTGTCCTGCCCTTTCCTCCCCCCCAGAAATGGCCTGCAACACTCCTGACCGGGCAGCATCATGCTGTCTGCGGGCTGGGCCGCAACGGTGCTGCCGTCGTGCAGGCCCTGCTGGATATGGGAGCAACCGTACAGGCCTGGGATGACAGCAGGCCGGAGCTCCCAGCTCCCCTGTCCTCACATCCCCGCCTGACCCTGGCGCCCCTGACTGACCTCACCGGCATGGATGCCCTGATCCTCTCGCCGGGCATCCCGCACCATCTGCCCCGGCCACACCCTGCTGCCCTGCTGGCACGGGAGCAGCATGTGCCGATCCTCTCCGATGCAGAACTGCTCTGGCAGGTAGCTCGCAAGGCAGGATCACGCGCGCGGTTCGTCTCCATCACGGGTACAAATGGCAAATCCACGACCACGGCCCTGCTGACCCACATTCTCACACAGGCCGGCATCCCGGCCTGCTGTGGCGGCAATTTTGGCACGGCCTCTCTCGCCCTGCCCGCTCTGGGGGATGACGGCGTCTATGTCATTGAAATGTCGTCCTACATGCTGGAACGGCTGAAGGACTATCACGCCTGTGCCGCTGCCCTGCTCAACCTGACACCGGACCATCTGGACAGGCACGGCTCCATGCAGGGCTATCTGGATGCCAAGGCGCATGTCTTTGACAACATGACCGCAGGCGACCTTGCCATTCTGGGCGAAAAGGCCTCCTGGGCGGACGGACTGCACCAGCAGCTTGAGCGGCAGGGCGTGACGGTACGGACACTCTCGATCACCCAGCCTGTTCCAGAAACAGACGCCCCCTTTCTGCCTGGACAGCACAATGCCCAGAACATAGAGACCTGCCGGGCCATCGCCCGCCATCTTGGCCTCTCCGAGGAACAGATTGCCGAGGGCATCAGAAGCTTCACCGGGCTGGACCATCGCCTCCAGCTCGTGGCGCAGGCTGATGGAATCAGCTTCATCAACGACAGCAAGGCCACAAATGCGGAAGCCAGCTACCATGCACTAAAAGCCTTCCCCAAAAGCCTCTGGATTGCCGGAGGCATGGCCAAAGAAGGAGGAATCGAAAGTCTGGCACCACTGTTCGGCCATGTGCGCCGTGCCTTCCTCATCGGGCAGGATGCCCCATTGCTGGCCAGAACCCTGACAGCCCATGATGTTCCTTTCGAGATCAGCGAAACGCTGGAGCAGGCAACACGGGCCGCCTGGGACCATGCCCGGACACACGAGGCCATGCCCATACTCCTGTCCCCGGCCTGTGCCAGTTTTGACCAGTTCCGCAATTTCGAGGAACGGGGAACGGCCTTTGCCACACTGGCCCGCAGCCTCTGCGGGGAGGACTGAAACATCATGGCACTCTCCGACAGGTCAGACAGCTCCCGGAAGGCCCAGTGGTGGCGTAGCCTTGATCATGTCAGCCTGAGCTGCGTCGGAATACTGGTCGCCCTGGGGTACATCCTCATGCTGGCTGCCAGCCCCGCCGTGGCTCACCGCATCGGGGCCTCCCGGAACATGTTCATCCTCAAGCAGGTGGTCTTTCTGGCCCTTGCCAGTGCCGTCGTCGTCGTGACATCCCGGCTGACCCCCCGCACGATCGGGCGGATTGCCGTCATGGGGGGGATCGTGGCGCTGGGCGCCACATTCATGACGCTTGTTCACGGCATGGAGATCAAGGGGGCCAGACGCTGGATCGCCCTGCCCCTCATGTCCGTCCAGCCTTCTGAATTCCTGAAACCCTGCTTTGCCGTCGTGACCGGCCTGCTGCTGAGCCTCCGTCACACGCTGAGACTTTCCAATGGCTGGCGGTTCCCGGGGCGACTGGTGGCATGCGGGGTCTATCTCGTCATTGCAGCCCTGCTTCAGGCCCAGCCGGATATCGGGATGCTCTCGGTCATCAGCATGGTCTTCATCACCCAGCTCTTCATCGACGGCCTGCCCATCATCGTATTCGGCATACTGGTCTCGGCAGCGCTTGGAGCGTTCGGGATAGCCTATATGGTGTTCGAGCACGTCCATTCCCGCGTGCAGCGCTTCCTGCATCCTGATGTGGGGGACCATTACCAGATCGATACCTCCATGCGGGCTTTTGGCAATGGGGGACTGCTGGGCCGGGGACCGGGTGAAGGCCGGGTGAAGGACCTGCTGCCCGATGCCCATGCCGACTTCGTCTTCTCCGTTGCCGGAGAGGAATATGGCTTCGTGATGTGCCTGTTCATCATTGCCGTTTTCACCATGCTGGTTTTTTCCACTCTCAACCGCCTGCTGGAAGAAAAGAAACCCTACATCATTCTCTCTGCCAGCGGCCTGATCACCGGCTTCGGCCTTCAGGCCTTTGTCAACATGGGCTCCTCCCTGCATCTGATCCCCACAAAGGGCATGACACTGCCTTTCATCTCCTACGGGGGCAGCTCGGCCCTTTCCGTTGCCCTGACCATCGGCATGGCCCTGGCACTGACCCGCCACCGTGTAGAGGAAGGCCCCTTTACGCCGCCGCCATCCCCTGCTGAAACAGCCCCACGTCTGACCATGTCATCCCGGAAGGATCACATCTGATGAAACAAGCACCAATTCTCATTGCCGCCGGCGGTACCGGGGGGCACTTCTTCCCGGCTGAGGCACTGGGGGCAGAACTCCAGCGCCGTGGTCACCAGACCATCCTCGTAACGGATGCCCGCAACAGCAGGGCCGGACTGAGCGTATTTGCGGACAGCCCCCGCCATGTCCTCAAAAGCAGTGGCGTGGCTGGTAAAAAGCCCATCGACAAACTCAGGGGGATCGGCCAGCTTCTCTGGAGCTGCCTTGGCGGGCGTCAGATTGTTGCCAGATACCGGCCCGCCGCCGTAGTCGGCTTTGGCGGCTATCCTTCCATTCCTCCCCTTCTCGGCAGTCGCCTGCGTCTGGGTAAACGCCCTGCCCTCATCATCCATGAAGGCAATGCCATCCTCGGGCAGGCCAATGCCCTCCTCGCCCGGTTCAGCGATGCCATTGCCACATCCTACCCCCGGGTGGCCCGTCTGCCCGCAGGCCGGAAGGTCATGCAGACAGGGATGCCAGTCCGCCCTGCCATCGAAGCTCTGGCTGATGAACCCTATGTCAGCCCAAGCCTGTTCAGCGAGGAGCCGATCCATCTGCTTGTCTGGGGTGGATCACTGGGGGCGCAGATTTTCAGCTCCATCGTGCCGCAGGCCCTGTGCAACCTGCCCCCTGGGCTGCGGACCCGGCTGCATGTGACCCAGCAGGCCCATGAGGAGATGGTCCCTGCCCTGTCCGGCATCTATGCGCAGGTCGGCATAAAGGCCACGGTCACGCCTTTCATCGAGGATGTGGCAGCTGAACTGAAGAAAGCCCATCTCGTCATCGGGCGGGCCGGTGGTTCATCCATTGCGGAGCTGGCCATGGCAGGCCGCCCTTCCATCCTTGTCCCGCTGCCCATTGCCGCCTCTGATGAGCAGGGTGTCAACGCACAGGCAATGGAACGGGCCGGTGGTGGCTGGATGGTCCGGCAGCGTGACTTCTCCTCATCAGCACTCTGCACGCATCTGACCCACCTCTTCAGCCATCCTGACGAGCTGGCACGGGCTGCGGAAGGCGCCCGCAATCTCCAGCAGCGCCGTGCTGCCGAAAAACTGGCTGATCTGGTTGAAACGACCATCAAAGCCTGATTATCTGCCCTCCCTTCATCCCACCCCCGCCGGAGTTCCCCTGATGCGTGCATTACCTCTCAACCTTGGTCTGATCCACTTCGTTGGCATTGGCGGCATCGGCATGTCCGGCATTGCCGAGGTGCTGCACATGCTCGGCTACAAGGTTCAGGGGTCCGACATTGCCGAGAATGCCAACGTGAAGCGTCTGCGGAAATCAGGCATCCACGTTCATATCGGCCATGATGAGGCCAATCTGGGGGAAGCACGGGTCGTCGTCATCTCCACCGCCGTAAAACGGGACAATCCGGAGGTCATGGCCGCCCGTGCCCGGCTCATCCCCGTCGTCCGGCGGGCGGAGATGCTGGCAGAGCTGATGCGCCTGCGCTGGGCCGTGGCCATCGGGGGGACACACGGCAAGACCACCACGACCAGCCTCGTGGCCTGCGTGCTGGAACAGGCCAAGCTGGACCCGACCGTCATCAATGGTGGCATCATCGAGGCCTACGGCACGAATACCCGCATGGGGTCCGGCGACTGGATGGTCGTGGAAGCGGATGAGAGCGATGGCTCCTTCCTCCGTCTCCCTGCCATCATTGCCGTTGTCACCAACATGGACCCCGAGCATCTGGATCACTGGGGCTCCGATGAGGCGATGGAGGCCGGATACCGGCAGTTCGTCTCCAACATTCCCTTCTACGGCTTCGCCGTCCTTTGCGTGGATCATCCCCGGGTGCAGCAGATGATCCCCCAGCTCTCCGATCACCGCGTCGTCACCTATGGTTTCAGCCCGCAGGCGGATGTCCGGGCGGAAATCACCGGCACGGACAGCCAGGGCGTGACCTTCAACGTCACCATCACGGACCGGACGACCAGCAGCCAGCGTCTGGCCGGCCCGTTCCATCTGCCCATGTTCGGGCACCACAATGTCCTCAATGCCGTGGCGGCCATCGCCGTGGCGCAGGAAATGGAAATCCCCGATCATGTCATCGCCGATGCGCTTGGCGGCTTCCGGGGCGTGCAGCGTCGCTTCACCCTGACCGGCACATGGAATGACGTGAAGATCATTGATGATTACGGCCATCATCCCGTCGAGATCGCCGCCGTGCTGAAAGCGGCCCGGCAGGCCGGTGCCGGGCATGTCATTGCCGTCATCCAGCCGCACCGTTATTCCCGCCTCAGTGCGCTGTTCAATGATTTCTGCACCTGCATGAATGATGCGGACACCGTCATCGTGGCGGACGTTTATGCCGCCGGAGAAAACCCGATCGAGGGCATCGGACGGGATCAGCTCGTCGAAGGGCTGCGGGACCGTGGGCACCGCCATGTCCTGTCCCTCGCCTCGCCGGATGATCTGGCCAGCGTCATCGCCGACGTGGCCGTGCCGGGTGACTATGTCCTCTGTCTGGGGGCGGGGTCCATCACCCACTGGGCACAGGCTCTCCCCGAGCAGCTGGACAGCCTCAGAAAGGACGCACCATGACCACGGCTGCACCTTTCCAGCAGGCACGGGGACGGCTGAAGGAACAGGCCCCGCTGGCCGCCCGCAGCTGGTTCCGCACGGGCGGGGCCGCCGACTGGCTCTTCGTGCCGCAGGATGCCGAAGACCTCGCCACGGCCCTGCGCCAGTGCCCGCCCGACCTGCCCGTGACGGTCCTTGGAGCCTGCTCAAACGTCATCATCCGTGATGGAGGGCTGCCCGGGCTGACCATCCGTCTGGCCGGTGGCTTTGCCAACATTGAAACGGATGGAGACGGGCTGATCGCTGGAGCCGCCGCACTAGACAGCAGCGTGGCGGAAACGGCAGCGCAGGCAGGCATGGCCGGTTTCGCCTTCCTCTCCACCATTCCCGGCTCCATTGGTGGGGCTGTCTGCATGAATGCCGGAGCCTATGGGGGTGACCTCTCCACCCTGCTCGACTGGGTGGAAATCCTCACCCGTGAGGGCACCATCCAGCGTCTGCCCGCCCCGGCACTGGAGATGCGGTACCGTCACAGCTCCCTGCCGGAAGGCAGCATCGTGCTGCGTGCCCGCCTGAAAGCCCACGGTGCGGAAGACCCCGCCACCATCCAGCAGACAATGCAGGAAATGCGGGCCAGCCGTGAGGCCAGCCAGCCCCTGCGGGCCCGGACAGGCGGCTCCACCTTCCGCAACCCCGAAGGGCACAGGGCCTGGGAGCTGATCGATGCCGCCGGATGCCGGGGGCTGCGGCACGGTGGCGCACAGATCAGCGAGAAGCACTGCAATTTCATGCTCAATACGGGCGACGCCACCAGCACGGAGCTGGAAGAGCTGGGCGAGATGGTCCGTGCCCGTGTGCTGGACAGCAGCGGCATCACCCTGCACTGGGAGATCAGACGGCTGGGCCGTCCCCTTTCTCCCGCCTCCCCTTCCTGACAAGGAAACATCCGGGCATGACAGACAAGACCATTCTTCCCACACCCACACCTCTTTCCATCGCCGTTCTGATGGGAGGAACCTCCAGCGAGCGCAGCGTCAGCCTGTCCAGCGGCAGGGCCGTCATGGAGGCCCTGAAGCAGGCCGGGCACCATGTCCATGCCATTGATGCCGGGCCGGACATCACCGCCACCATCGAGGCCCTGAAAGCCTGCAAACCGGATGCCGTCTTCAATGCCCTGCACGGTCCTGGCGGGGAAGACGGGGCCATTCAGGGCGTTCTGGAATGGCTGGGCCTGCCCTATACCCATTCCGGGATTCTGGCTTCTGCCATCGCCATGAACAAGGCCAGCACCCGCATGGCCCTTCAGGCCGCCGGTCTCCCCGTTGCAGAAGGCTGCCTCATCACGCCAGACGAACTGAAGGAACGGGCCCCCCTGCCGGCCCCCTACGTTCTGAAGCCCGTGGCGGAAGGCTCATCCGTCGGTGTCCATATTCTCCATGAAGATGATGCCGCAAAACGCCATGCCATTGCCGGGTCATGGACCTTCGGCCCCCAGATTCTGGCCGAGCGTTTCATCCCCGGGCGTGAGCTGACCGTTGCGGTACTGGGCGACGAGGCCCTCGCCGTTACGGAAATCCTCACGCCAGAGAGCGGTGGTTTCTACGATTTTGCGGCCAAATATCAGGCCAATGGCTCCCGCCATGTCATCCCCGCTCCCCTGCCAGCAGACATCACGGACCAGGCCCTCACACTGGCCCGGAGGGCCCATCAGGCACTGGGATGCCGGGGCGCCAGCCGGACCGACTACCGCTATGATGGTGATAAGGGCGAACTCGTCATTCTGGAGGTCAACACCCAGCCGGGCATGACGGCCACATCCCTGCTGCCAGAACAGGCCGCCGCCCGTGGGGTGAGCTATCCCCTGCTCTGCCACTGGCTGGTGATGGATGCCCTGGGGCGGGCAGAGTCCCTCTCCCTCCATCCAGTGCCCCAGCCTGAGCCCGCTGACGGCCCATGATGTCCTTCTTCAGGAAACGCCCCCAGGCCCCCGTGGACCCTTACGGGGACCGCCCCTCCAGCATGTCCCTCTTCTGGCAGCGGCAGAAGGCCATCCTGCGGCGGCTCAGCATTCTGGGGCTCGTCTGTTTCCTGATGGCTGGAGCTGGCTGGCTGGCCTGGAGCAGCCAGGGGGGACACAGGCTGGCAGACAGCCTGCGCACCCGCCTGTCTGCGCTGGACCCGCTGAAGATCCAGCACATCGTCATCACGGGGCGGCGCCTGACGGATGAGAGCGACATCATGGAGGCGCTGGGGACAGGCCTGAACCACTCGCTTTTCAGCTTTTCCGTAGAGGCGGCACGCCAGCGCATTGATGAGCTGCCTTTCATCGAGCATTCCACGGTCGAGCGCCACCTGCCGGACACGATCAACATCACCGTGGAGGAAAAGAATCCCATCGCCATCTGGCAGATGGAAGGCCATTTCGTCCTTATCAACCAGAAAGGAGACACTGTCTCACGTCAGGAACTGACAGCCAAAAACAGTTCGGTCTTCCGCAAGCTTCCCCTTGTTGTCGGCGCAGGTGCCAACCTGGAGGCAAATGCCATCATCACCCTGCTCGACCAGTTTCCCGATATCAACAGCCATACGCTGGCCCTCATCCGCATCGGGCAGCGGCGCTGGAACATCCTCATGCAGAACGGTACGACCCTCATGCTCCCGGAGGGAGCAGAAAGCGCCGCTCTCTCCCGTCTGCATGATTACCAGAACGATTACCAGCTCCTGGACCGCCCCCTGAAAACCATTGACATGCGGCTATCCGACCGTATGGTCATTCACCCTGCCACGCCTCAGGGAGCCGATCAGGAGGCTCCGCCTGCAACGCCGCCATCTGAAAACTGATCCCTATGTCCCGTTCCGTTTCACCGTCCCGGCATTATCCGCCCGCTCCCCAGCAGAAGCGGGCCGTTCTTCCCATTCTCCCGTCAGAAGAACAGCAGGGCTTTGTCTGGACGCCGGGGCTCAAAGCCGTTCTGGACATTGGCTCCACCAAAACCACCTGCCTGATTGGCCAGGGACTGAAAAATGGTGGTCTGCGTGTCCTGAGCTGGGGCTGGCGACGCTCCGAAGGAGTGAATTCCGGGGCCATCGTGGACACCATCCAGCTGGAGCGTGTCATCCGGGCGACAGTGGGCGATGCCGAACGGAAAATCAGCCGCCGCATCAGGGATGTGACCGTCAATCTCGCCTGCGGAACCCCCCGCAGCTATCACGTGGATACCTTTCTGGCCTCCAACGGGCGTGAGGTGACCGAGGACGACATTCTCCACCTCTACGGGCAGGCCCGCCACGAGGCAACCGAGCATGACCGCAGGATCGTCCAGGCCATGCCGCTGGGTTTCAATATCGATGAGACCCTCACGGTCCTCAACCCCTGCGGGCAGCGCTGCGAGAGACTGGTGGGCAAGTTCCACATCGTGGATGCCCAGACGAGTGCCCTCCACACGCTGGATGCTGTCCTGCGCAAGGCCGAGCTGCGGGCCGTGGACCTGCTGTCCAACCCCATTGCCTCCGGCCTTGCTGTGCTGGACCATGATGAGCGTGACCTCGGGGTGACCGTCGTTGACATGGGAGCGGGCACGACAACCCTTGCCGTCTTCGCCCGTGGGCGGGTGCTCTATACACGGCATATCAGGGTTGGCGGCGATCACATCACCCGGGACATTGCTCAATCCCTGTCCATCCAGCTTGAAACAGCAGAACGGCTCAAAACCCTTTACGGGGTCGCCTATGCCTCGGCTGATGACACATCCATTCCCATCGCCCTGCCTGTCTCACATCGCAACATTGTCCGGCAGATCACCCGGGCCGATCTGGTCCGGGCCATCGCTCCCCGTGTCGAGGAAACGCTAGAAATGCTCCGCTACGAGCTGGACGGTGCCGGCCTCGGGCGCCCGGCGGAGGGACGTGTCATCCTGACGGGCGGTGGCGCCCTGCTGAACGGCATTGATGCCGTGGCTGCCGAGATCCTGAACCGGCCTGTGCAGGTCCGGTCTCCAGCCACCATACGGGGACTGCCGGAATCGGATCATCCCTCCATATGGGCGGGATTCTCCACCGCCGCCGGTCTTCTCGCCTGGGCAGCCGGGGCCAGAGACCGCTTCTGCCTTGCGGAACATGAAGCAGCCCCACGGGGCATTGCCTGGCGCTTTGCCAATTTCCTGCGCCGGAAGTCATAAACAGGCACAATACCCGATATTTAGCATTACATATTTCTCTCCAGATGCTACCCTGCCCGTAAATCTGTCTTCCAAAGACCAATCTATAATGTCCACCCTGGCCGAAGCGAGACCGTTATGTCACTGAACCTGACCCCAACGACCCCTGGTGTTAGTGCTGTCAGTCCCCCGCGCATCACTGTCATCGGGGTTGGTGGTGGCGGGGTCAACGCCGTCAACAACATGATCGACGGCAAGCTGCGAGGCGTGACTTTCATCGCCGCCAACACCGATGCCCAGCAGCTGGCTCTCTCCAAGGCTGAAACGCGCCTCCAGCTCGGCCCGACCCTCACGCGTGGTCTGGGGGCCGGAGCCAAGCCGGAAGTCGGCCGCCAGTCAGCCGAAGAAGTAGAAGATGAAATCCGCCAGCATCTGGAAGGGGTTGATCTCGTATTCGTCACGGCCGGAATGGGTGGCGGCACCGGCACGGGAGCAGCCCCCGTCGTGGCACGGATCGCCCATGAAGTCGGTGCCCTGACAATCGGCGTCGTCTCCAAACCCTTCGATTTTGAAGGCTCCCGCCGTAGCCGGGCTGCCGCAGCCGGTATTGCCGAGCTGGAAAAATACGTGGACACGCTGCTGGTCATCCCCAACCAGAACCTCTTCGGCAGCGCCTCGCTGACAACCTCGCTGGTCGAAGCCTTCGCCATGGCGGATGACGTCCTGTACAGTGGTGTCCGCAGCGTGACGGACCTGATGGTGGAAGCCGGGTATCAGAATCTTGACTTTGCCGATGTCCGTACCGTCATGAGTGGCATGGGCAAGGCCATGATGGGCATTGGCATGGCATCGGCCGAGGAAGATGGTGAAGACTGGGCCATCACCGCCGCCGAGCGGGCCATTTCCAACCCGCTGCTGGAGGAAACCACCATTGCCGGGGCACGGGCGCTTCTTGTCAACGTCACGCTCGGTCCGGACATGAGCCTGCTGGCCTATAACCAGATCATGAATCTCATCCGTGAGACGGCAAACTGCGAAGACGAAGAAATCAACAGCGGTTTCGTCGTCAATGAGAACATGAAAGGCAAGGTGCAGGTTTCCGTGATCGCCACGGGGCTGAATGGCCGGAGACGCCATGAAGCCTCCGAGGAGGAACCGGTCGAAGTCCAGCCTCATGCCCCCGCTGAAACCGTGGCTCACACACCGGACACGGGCCAGGCAGCAGAGCATCCAACTGCCTCCGCGGGAGACACCGGGCAAAACGAAGAAGCCCCGGAACACGACCCTGCCCCCGAAGGAGCAGGCCAGCCAGCCGAGGAGGCATCGCCTCTTCCCAATTACGACCCTCATCTCGGCCCGAACCAGCAGGCTTCTGCCCCCACGGTATCGGAGCCGATCCGCCCACGGGAGGAGACCGGGCAAACGGGCGGTGGGCTGTTCAGCCGCTTCTTCCGTACCCGTCCTTCGCCAGAACAGGAGCGCCGGGATACACACGCTGCGACTGATGAGCGGAAACCGCAGCATGACAGCGTCACCCCACCTGCCGAGGATGACGAGCTGAGCATTCCCACCTATCTGCGCCGTGGCCCGAAGTAACCGGGTCTGATTAAAGCCCCCGGTTCCCCTGCGGGCAGGGGGCTTCATCCACCTCCCCCATGGGGGAAAGCGTCCTGCCTCACCGGGTAAGGTCGCCCATGCCCGAGCACCTGCCCTCATGCCAGAGACCACATGCTGTCGGCCTCATCAGCCGCCCCTCCAGAATACAGCCCACCTACAGCAGGCACAGACCACACTGGAGCAGGCCGTCCATTGCCAGGGGTGGGGCCTCCACAGTGGCAGGCCTGCCACGGTCCGCCTTGTCCCGGCAGCGCCGGAGACAGGCATCAGGCTCCAGCGGCTGGATATGGCAGACACCCCCGCCTTCCGCCTGACGCATGACTGCATCATTTCCAGCCCTCTGGCCACGGTGGCCGCTTCTCCCCTTACACCGGGGCTGACAGTCGCTACCATAGAGCATCTCATGGCTGCTCTTCATGCCTGCGAAGTGGACAACCTTCTGATCCAGCTGGATGGGCCGGAACTACCCATTCTGGATGGATGCTCCAGAAGATTCATGTCTCTTCTTGAGGAAGCTGGCCGCAGCGGCCAGGCGGCCCCCCGCCGCAGCATTGAAGTGCTTCGCCCAGTTCATGTGGAAGGGCGACACGGTGCTCATGCCAGCCTTCTCCCCGCCCATCAGGCCGACACACTCGACCTCTCCGTCGACATCGACTTCCCCGCCCCTGCCATCGGGCAGCAGTCGTTCCAGATGGTCTTGTCCCAAGAGACATTCGCCCAAGAAATCGCTCCCTGCCGGACCTTCGTAAACCATCAGGATATTGACGCCCTCCAGGCGCAGGGACTGGCATTAGGCGGATCACTCGACAATGCGCTGGTCATCCAGCATGATCGTGTCCTGAACCCCGGCGGACTACGGTTCGATAATGAATGTGTCCGCCACAAGATGCTGGACACGGTAGGCGACCTGTACTGTACCGGGTTCCGGCTTTCAGCCCGTTTTGAGGGACACAGGACAGGCCATGCGCTGAACAGCCAGCTTCTGCATGCTCTTTTTGCGTCCACCGAAAACTGGCGGTTCTCCGATGGCAGCCCGCCTGTCATGCCCTCTCCCGGCTGAGAATATCAGACCAGAGAGCAAGAACCCCCTTTCCCCTGAACACTCCCATGCTATAAGAAAATCATGGTCAGCAGCATCCTGAAATTCCACATGATCCCATCCCGTTTCCGTCTCCCCGCCCTTGGGGCCCCGGCATTGCTCGGACTTGCCCTTCTTTCGGGCTGCTCCAGCTCCGACGCCGACATACAGGCAAAGCTGCCACGCACGGCGGATGCCGAGACCCTCTACAACTACGGGATCGACGCTCTTCATGGCGGGCATTACAAGCTGGCCAGCAGTGAATTCGAGCTTCTCCAGCAGAATTTCCCCTATTCCGGCTATACGGGCAGTGCCGAACTGATGGAAGGCTACGCTTACTACCTTCAGGGTGAGTATGCGCTGTCCGTCCAGCAGCTGGAGCGCTATCTCCAGCTCCACCCTACAAGCCCGGATGCTGCCTACGCCTACTATCTGCGGGGCCTGTGCTATTATGAGCAGATCGGTGATGTGTCCCGTGACCAGCTCGGCACGCTGGAAGCCATGGATGCTCTTCAGGAAGTCATCACCCGCTTCCCCCAGACCTCTTACGCCCGGGATGCCCAGCTGAAGATCGACCTCTGCCGTGACCATCTGGCCGGCAAGGAAATGTATGTGGGCCGTTACTATCAGCGGGAAAAAGACTATCAGGCAGCTTATGGCCGTTACCAGCGGGTCATCCAGGACTTCCAGACCACCAACCATGTGCCGGAAGCGCTGGAACGTCTGGTTGAGGTCAATCTGGCCCTGGGATTGCCTGATGAAGCCCGTCAGGCAGCAGCTGTCCTCGGCTATAATGCGCCTGACAGCCGCTGGTACCGCCTCGCCTACAACAAGCTGAAATACAACCATCAGCTCACGCCGCAGCTGCCCAAGCCGTCCCATGCCCAGAAAAAGCATGAGAGGCGCTCAAGAAAACACCGTGACGGTGCGGCACCGCCTGTGCAGGCCAAGGCACCTGTCTCCCCGGATTCCGTCATCGTGCAGCCTGTGTCCACAACACAGTCGGCGCCGGTGGCCTCCGTCGAGATTCCCCCGGTACCATCAACGGCAGCCCCAGGCGCCAACCAGCAGGCTGGCGGAAAGAAAACACGGTAGCCCCCTCTGGGATATTGTGACCTGCATGCCGTAACCATTACTGAAAAGCAGCATGTGGAGCCGGAATCTTCCGACTTCACATCGTTTGCCCTTGTCCGGCCCGTGCAGCCTCTTGCACTGGGCCTGTTTCTTTCTGACTATCGGACACCGCATTTTCTGCAAACCACAACAGAAGCCCAATCCGACTGCTTCTGCCGGTTCTGGAGGCTGCACCCATGCTGACACATCTCTCCATCCGTGATGTCGTTCTGATAGAAAAACTGGACCTCCCCTTCCATGGTGGTCTGACAGCCCTGACGGGAGAAACCGGGGCTGGCAAGTCCATCCTGCTGGACAGTCTCGGCCTCGCCCTGGGGGAGCGGACCAGCAGCCGCATCATCCGTGCTGGAGCGACCCAGAGCAGCGTGACGGCCGTTTTCGAGCTGCACAAGGGGCATCCCGTCTATGGCCTGCTTCACAACAAGGACATCGCCTCCATCGAAGAAGGCGAACCTCTGGTATTGCGGCGGATCGTCACGAAAGAGGGGCGCTCCCGTGCCTATATCTGCGACCAGCCCATCGGCATCAGTGTCCTGCGGGAAGTGGCCTCGCTGCTCGTGGAGATACAGGGCCAGCATGAGCAGATGGGACTGGCAAACCAGAGTGCCCACCAGACCCTTCTGGATGCTTTTGGTGTGCCACAGCAGCTCCGCCAGCAGGTCGCCCGCTGCTGGGATGACTGGCAGAACGCCCTGCGCAGCCTGAACAAGGCCCGGAAGGATGTTGAAGAGGCCAGCAAGGAAGAAGACTGGCTGCGGCAGATCACGGAAGACCTTACTGCCCTTGCTCCCCGAGAAGGCGAGGAGGACGAGCTTGCCGCCCTGCGGGTCCGGCTCCAGCAGGATGAACGCCGGGGCGAGGCCGTTGCTGCCGCCCTTGCCGAACTGACCCCCCGGGACCGCCGGACGTCCACACCGGCCAATGCCCTCCGTTCGGCCAACCGTGCCCTTTCCCGGCTGCTTCCCTCCCCACTGGACCGGGCACAGAGCGAGGAGCAGGAAACACCCTCCGCCCAGCAGGAACAGGCACAGGAAGCCCTTACGGCCCTGGAAAAGGCCGAGGAATATCTGGCCGAGGCCGAAACCCTGCTCTCCCGTCTGGCCGTCGATACCACGGTAGATTTCCGCCTGCTGGAAGAGACGGAAGAACGGCTTTTCACCCTGAGGGCCGAAGCCCGCAAGCACAAGATCAGCGTCAGTGAACTGCCCTCCTTCCTCGAGACGCTGAACCAGCGGCTGGCCAGCATTGATTCCAGCGCAGAGGCCCTGGCCCGGCTGGAAGATCAGGTCCGTGAGAGCCGGGCCGCCTATGAAGCCGCTGCGCAGGAACTGGGTGCGGCCCGCAGCAAGGCCGCCCGTCAGATCGAGAAACGGGTCATGGCCGAGCTGGTCCCCCTCAAGCTGGAGCGGGCACGTTTCATCGTCGAGCTGGCCCCTCTGCCTGCCGAGCAGTGGAACCGCCATGGCATGGAACAAGTGGCCTTCCTCATCGCCGCCAATCCCGGCCAGCCACCGGGACCGCTCGGCAAGGTGGCATCCGGCGGGGAACTCTCCCGCCTCATGCTGGCCCTCAAGGTCGTGCTGGCGGGCCGCTCTTCCCTCACGACGCTGGTCTTCGACGAAGTGGATTCCGGTGTCGGCGGAGCCACGGCCTCGGCCATTGGCGAACGCCTGAACCGTGTGGCACGGGATGTCCAGGTGCTGGCCATCACCCACAGCCCGCAGGTGGCGGCCTATGGAGACCATCAGCTCCGCATTGCCAAGCAGGTCGTCAACAACCAGACACAGACCAGTGCCACCCCGCTGACAGATGAGGAACGCCGTGAGGAGCTGGCCCGCATGCTCGCTGGCGACACCGTAACCGATGCCGCCCGTGCTGCGGCAGACAGCCTTCTTGGACCTGCAGAAAAATGACCGGAACCCCCACCCCCGCCCAGCGTCATGCCGAACTGGAAGAAAAGATCGCCCGCTGGAACGAGGCCTATCATGGACAGGACAACCCCGAAGTCTCCGATGCCGAGTATGACAATGCCCGGCTGGAGCTGATCATGCTGGAGGCCCGCCATCCGGAACTGAAGCGCAGGGATGGTGTCTCCTCACAGGTCGGAGCTGCTCCCAATCCGGCCTTTGGCAAGGTGAAGCACCGTGCCCCCATGCTCTCGCTGGACAACGTCTTCAGCGAGGAGGAGTTCACCCAGTTCGTCAGCCGGATCGGCCGGTTTCTCGGGCTTGACGAGGCCCAGACGGACGGGCTGAAATTTGTGGCCGAACCCAAGATTGACGGCCTTTCCATCAGCCTGACCTACGAAAAAGGCCAGCTGACGGTTGCCACGACCCGGGGCGATGGCACGACGGGTGAGGATGTCACCGCCAACGTGCGGACCATCAGCTCCATTCCCCAGACCCTGCCCGCTCCTTTTCCTGACCTGCTGGAAATCCGGGGCGAAATCTTCATGAGCCGGGCCGACTTCCTGGCTCTCAACAGACAGCAGGAAGAGCGGGGCGAAAAGCCCTTTGCCAATCCACGCAATGCCGCAGCCGGGTCGCTCCGCCAGCTGGACGCCTCTGTCACAGCCCGCCGCCCTCTGGGGCTGTTCGCCTACGGGCTGGGTTACAATACCGGCATAACCGTCAAGACCCATTCGGACTGGCTGGACCAGCTGAAAACATGGGGATTCACTGTCAATCCACTCTCCCGGGCCATAAACCATGCCAGTGACGTGCCTGCCTATGTGGAGACCCTGGCCAGGGAACGGCCTGACCTTGATTATGACATTGATGGCATCGTCTTCAAGATTGACGCCATAGACCTTCAGACACGCCTTGGTTTTGTAGGCCGTGCCCCTCGTTGGGCCATTGCATGGAAGTTCCCGGCGGAACAGGCCATCACCCGACTGAATGAGATTGAAATTCAGGTGGGGCGGACTGGTGCCCTCACCCCCGTGGCGCATCTGGAACCCATCAATGTCGGCGGTGTCATCGTATCCCGGGCCACCCTGCATAATGAAGATGAAATCCGCCGTCTGGATGTCCGCCCCGGCGACCTCGTGCGCATCCAGCGGGCCGGGGATGTCATCCCGCAGGTACTGGGCGTCGTGGATGCAGACCGGCAGGACAGGGCCGCCCCCTTCCATTTTCCCGATCACTGCCCCGTCTGCCACGCCCATGCCGAACGCATCGGCGATGAAGCGGTCCGCCGCTGCTCCGGGGGCCTGACCTGCCCGGCCCAGACGGTCGAGAGGCTCATCCATTTCGTCTCCCGCAAAGCGTTTGACATTGACGGGCTGGGAGAGCGCAGCATCCGCAGTTTTCATGACCTCGGGCTTGTCCAGCGGCCGGGAGACATTTTCCGCCTGCACGAGCATCGGGACCGCCTCCAGAAACTGGAAGGCTGGGGGACACAGTCGGTCGACAACCTGCTTCAGGCCATTGAGGACCGCCGGACCATCAGCCTCCCCCGCTTCATCTACGCGCTCGGCATCCGGCGCATTGGCGAGCGCAATGCCCAGCTTCTGGCCCGCCACTACCAGAGCTTTCCCGTCTGGCATGCGGCGATGCTGGCAGCCATCAGGCCCGAAAGCGAAGAACGGACCGCCCTGAGTGCCATCATGGGCATCGGCCCTGCCATTGCTGAAGAAGTTGCCGCCTTCTTCGATGAGGAACATAACCGAGCTGCGCTGGATGATCTCACCCCCTCCCTGACCATCAGCGAGGAGACCGGTCCTGATGCTGATGATGAGGGTCCAGCGCCTCTGGCTGGTCAGGTCATGGTGTTCACGGGGTCTCTCACCACCATGTCCCGAGCCGAAGCCAAGGCCATTGCCGAACGTCTGGGCGCACAGGTGACAGACAGCGTCTCCCGTCGCACGACACTGGTCGTACTGGGAGAAAAAGCTGGCTCCAAAGCCAAAAAAGCCCACGAGCTGAACATTCGCACGCTTGATGAAATGGGGTGGCGCGGCATGGTCGGGCTGGCCGAGACAGACTGAAGCAGACATCAAGTGGCAGGCTTGCAAAGTACAATAAAAATAAAGCCTGCTACAACGGTGAAATATGAAGTGAAAAAAGTTAAAATTTTGATTAAACTATTAATTATTTTATTATAAATCTATTTCATTTTTATCAAATTGCGAAAAATGCCTTACATGAAAATTTCTTGTATTTTATTTACTCAAGAAAAAGTTATTTTCTTATTTATGATTTATGCCTAATACTTATTTAAAATAACATCAAATGGATAGACTTTCCTACAGGTCCCTTCTATATGGAATTTCGCCAAGAGTTTCCGGAGGTTAACACAGTGGGTGAAAAAAGGTATTTTCTAACATGGGATTTCCAGATCGTTCGACAGGATGCCACAAGTAAAGCCCTTTATTGCTCCAAACTGGAGGACCACTTCCCTACCGACGCTTTCGCTCTTGAACTTCACGAAGATGATGTCGGCGCAAATTATACATTCATCCCACAGGGCGAAGAGATTGCCCCCTATCATGTCGATGATATCGAAATAACCTTCAATTCTGACGTCCGTGTCTGGAACCTGCGGGACAAGAACGGGCTTTTCCTGTGCTTTGACTGTCATACACTTTCTTTTTCCAGGGAACATCCCTCCTTCTGGGAAGGCTTCCTGCTGCTTTCGCAGAGAGAAATTGACATACTGAGGCACCTCCTCACCAACAGGTGGGTCATTCCCAAAACACAGACAATCATTGATGGGAAAGACATCGAGGCTGTTGACGTCTTCAAACTGAAGATCAACCATTTTGATGTCGACATGCGGTATCAGCTTTTCAGATACTGGAACAAATACAACATCACGCTCTATTTTGACGGATGGAAGCGTGAAACGCTCTATTTCTACAATCCTGCCGTCTATATCACGGCTTACAATAAAGAATCCGTCATGCAGCAATGCAAGATGTGCGTTGTCTCACTGCGGAAAATGGGGAAATTCACCGGGCCGATCATCCTCATGACAGACAAGGACCAAGCCTACATAGACAATCTTTTTGAAGGGAAAAAAGAATATACGGATAACCTCATCATTCACAACCTGTACCCACAGGACTTCCTTTCCTTTGTCTGCTCCAAATACGAAATAACGGACAAGGAAACTTTTGCAGGTTATCAGCCGCTCCTGTATCTGGACCCGGACATCATCATAGACAATCCTCTGGAACCCCTGCTGATCCGTGGTCTTTCAAGCGGCAAGATATGTTCGCCGGCTGAAGAATTCCATCCGATACAATCCCACATTCCAGTGGGATCCTCCCTGTTCTCGATGGATGATATTCCGGGGCGCTTCACACCAGGCATCAACGGGGGAACAATCCTTTTCCCCAATACGGAAAGTGATACAATCCGCCGTTTCATCAATGAGATCCGCCATCTGGTTACCAATCTGGTCTTCAAATTCGGGCGCTCATTCAATGGCTGGGCCGACCAGGAGGCCTATAACTATCTGGCCATCAAGACGAACGGGGTCAATTCCAATGCCCTGACGTCATTCACCGCCTATCAGGGCCCTGCACATAACAGGCGTCTGGGCCTCGTTCATTTCTGGGGCTTCTCTTCAGAAGAGAAAGTAGAACGGATGAAAGAATACATGGATACGCTGGGCTGCCAGCCCTGAATAAAACAGTGTCCCGCCCCCCCCTGAGGGGCGGGACACTGACAGATACCTGCGGACCGGACCGCCCCAATTTTCCCCTTCACATAAGCCCCGGATTCATCCGTCAGGCTCTGTCGACCCTGTTCCACATGACGCCACAGATGGTCCTGGGCAAGATATTCCTGATTTCATCCTTCACCACCGCCACCAGGGCACGATATTCCAGCCTGTATTTATCAGTCGTGTCAGGAGCCGGATGATCCCAGGGCTTGGTATCAGCGACATAATGGATAATTGACGCATCCTCCTGCGCCTTCTTCACCTGCTCCTGCATACTATATTCAAACTCAAGATAATTTGTATGAAGATATTCTGCATAAAGGTTCCAGCTCTGGCTGAAATGATGAAGAGAATCTTTAAAGACATGATTGAGTATTGACTCATCATAAAAAAGCCATTTCTTCTTGATGCACTCTATGCAGTAGGCTGCATCTGCATCTGTTATGGCGTCCATATTGAAGAGAATGAGACCGCTATTCACATAAAAATAAGGGTTGTTTATTCCCAGCATGTTACGGCTGAATTTATTGAAATCTCCAAAATCTTCATATTTTCTATGATTACGGATCAGACAGCGAACCCCTCCCAATTTTTTATTCTGAGGGATCTCGTTGATGATTTTCAACACATCATCCCGCACCAGCATGTCAACATCAATGCTCAGAACCTTCTCATATCCCTTGAAAATCGTCGGGATGAATAAAGGAACATAAGTCTCCAGTGGCCGATTTTCATTATTGGCAAAATTCAGGCTTTCCATGAAAGACGAACAGTCAATGAATGATATGACGCTTCCAAAAGAGGCAACAACCTGTTCTGTGAGCCGTATGAGTGTCGTATCGAGATTCCGATATAAAACAAAAAACTCGATCCTGCTGGTATCTGAGCAATGGTCAAGTATGGACTTGATTGTGACAAGAGCCGGTATCAAATATTTTTTGTCAAATGAAACAACTATTGGAAAGGTACTCATCACAACCTCATTGAATCAAACCTTCGATCTTATAAAGGGTTTCGTAATAATTTCCAAGATGCTTCCTCAAAATGGTCTGCCCCCTGCAGAAGAGACAGGATTTTTGAACGTTACTAACCCGGCATGATAAATTTATTTTCCATCCTCCTCACACAAAGCAATTGAAACCTGCCCCAACTGCATTATCATGCCGCCGATAATTGCCGCCTTGGCCCTGGCGGGGTGGCCATAGAGAGAACGCATGCCCACCACATCATCCAGTCATCATCCCTTCATCATGCTGATTGTCGGCCTCCTCGTTACGGTCGTACTCATCGGTGTCTCCATTCTCATCTCCCTGTCTGAAATCTCATTCGCCGCAGCACGGGAAACCCGCATGCGTGCCCTGGCTGAAGAAGGCGACAAAAGGGCCCGCGCTTTTCTGCGCCTCCGACGCAATAGCGGGCAGGTCATGACAGCCATACAGATCTGCCTCAATGCCGTCGGTATTCTGGGCGGTGTGGTGGGAGATGCCCTGCTGAGTGAACCTTTCGCCGAGGGCCTGCACCATCTGGGCCTGTCGGCACCTCTGGCAGACAAGGTCGGCTCTTTCAGCTCCTTCATCCTTGTCACCGGGCTGTTCGTTCTCTTTGCTGACCTTCTGCCAAAGCGCACGGCCATGAACGCACCGGACAGGATTGCTCTGGCCGTAGGCTGGTTCCCTGCCCTCATCCTCAAGCTCCTCTATCCAGCCGTATGGCTTTTCTCCCATATTGCCGACCTGATACTGAGGTTGCTGCGCATCCCGGCCACGGCCACGGTAGAGGCCGTCACGCCAGAAGATCTCCGGGCCATTCTTGCCGCAGGCACGGCCTCCGGCGTTCTTCTGGAGCAGGAACATCAGATGATCCAGAATGTCATGGCCCTGCAAAACCGTTCCGTGACATCTGCAATGACACCTCGGGACGAAATCGTTTATCTGGATGTCAATGAAAGTCTGGAGAGCCAGCGCGACAAGGTGCGGGTCCGCCCCTATTCCCGTTACCCGTTCTGCGATGGATCGCTGGACAGGGTTGTCGGCTCCATCCGTGCGGAAGATGTGTTGGTCGCTGTTGTTGATGAACCCACCACACTGACCGACCCGCAGAAGGCCCCTCCCAAACAGATATTCAACATGCGCCGGGATGTCCTCTCCCTGCCCGATACGCTGAACCTGTGGGAGACACTGGCCCAATTTGATACGCATGGCGCCGGTTTCGCGCTCATCTTCAATGAATATGGGCTGGTTGTCGGACTGATCACGTACAAAGACATCATGGGTGCCCTGATGGATGGACTGGCCAATCCTTTTGAAGAGCAGGCCATCGTCCGCCGTGATGCTGATTCATGGCTCATCGACGGAGCCGCTCCCATTCTGGATGTTATCCGGGAGCTGGATATCCCCCTCTTCCATGACAATTCCGAGTTTGACACCATTGCCGGTTTCATCACCCATCGTCTGCGCCGTATGGCCCGCAAGGCAGACCGTGTCGAGGTGGCCGGTTTCCGTTTTGAGGTGGTGGATGTCGAACGTTTCCGCATCAACCAGCTTCTGGTCACCCGTATGAAACCCTCTGGCAAAGCATGAACAGCCACATCCTGCTGCCTCATGGCATAAGCGCCCAAGATGCACTGCTGATCATCGACATGCAGAATGACTTCATGCCCGGCGGCGCCCTCCCCGTTCCCGGCGGGCATGACCTTCTGCACGCCATCAATGGCCTCAGCCATCTGAATTTCAGGGCCGTCGTCGCTTCCCAGGATTGGCACCCCATGGGCCATTGTTCCTTCAAAGAGCAGAACGGCCCATGGCCTGCCCATTGCATTGCCGGGACAGACGGCGCTGCTCTGGTAGGGGGGCTGGACCAGCGACGCATTACCCATATCATCCGCAAAGGAACAGCAACCGATGCGGACTCAAACTCTGCTTTTCATGACGATAGCGGACGCAGCACTGGCCTGACAGACCTGCTGAACGGCCTTGGCGTCACACGGGTTTTTCTGTGCGGCGTAGCACTGGATGTCTGCGTTCTGGCCTCAGCCCGTCATGCTGTACGGGCTGGATTTGAAACCTTCATCATACAGCAGGCCTCAGCAGGGATCAGGCTACTATCAGCCTCCTCCCTGCTGGAAGAGTCCATAAAACTCGTCTGACAGGGCGGACTAACGTTTTTCAAATCCTGCCTGCTGAAGTCCCCTTTGCAGGAACGGGTTCTTCTTCATGACATTCCAGACCAGCCCGCTACGAAGGTTTTCGGTCATCAGCAGGATGGGCCCCTGGTCAATCCCCAGCTGCTGACCATCAACCCAGAAACCGTCCTTCCCATCAGAAAAACTGGGATTGAATGCATCAAGAAAACCGTACTGGTTATAAACCCGACTGCCGTATCGGGCCTTCATGGCCTGAAGTGCCGGCAAGGCAATTTCTGGCGCAAAAGCTACAGACCCACCTGCTGCCGTAGGCGCAATCGTGCCGTCATCCAACACATAATCCCGTCCGGCCCCACGGGCGCTGTACGCCAGAAAATGACGCCGCTGACCATCAACATCCCTGTAGGCATCCCCCGGCCCATCCGAAGCCGTCAACCCCCAGATGTCTGAACCATAATCCTTCCAATGTCCCGGATTCTGGCGGGCATACTCCCGCTGTGCGTAGACCGCTCTCTGGCTGTTCTGGAAGTAGTTATAACCACGCTGCCGACTTGCCTTATCCAGAATATCGCGGAAATCTACCCAACATTCACTATACTGATGCCCGAACAGGGGAGCAAAATTGAGCAGGTCACGCCCATAAAAACTCCCCTGCTGCCCCTTGTGAGTTTCCGTCCAGCGGTCCCATGTTTCAGCAGGCAGGGCATGTGTCGGAGACCCAAGAGCCAGCAGGTACAGCATCAGCCCTTCATTATATCCTGTCCACTGTGAAGACAGGAAATGACCCGGCGGCATCCACCCCATGCTCAGCCAAGGGCTTTTGCCACCGGTCATCCACTGCCAGTCCACCCGACCGTATAATGTCTCGGCCAGTGTCCGGATTTCAGCTTCCTGCCTGTCGGACCTGTCATAATAGGACTGTGCAAACAGAACACCGCCCATCAGCAGTGCCGTATCTATGCTGGATAGCTCCGACCAGTCTGCCACCCGCAGCCCCGTCTCCGGGTCCAGAAAATGATAGAAGAAGCCGTGGGTTCCTGCCGTACCGCTGGCCTCATCACCCTGTGGCAACGCCGCCAGAAACCGCAAGGTCAGGAGGGTCCGCTCCACGGCCTGCTGCCGTGTGATATAACCCCGCTCTACCCCAATACCATAAGCTGTCAGACCAAATCCTACACTGGCAATACTGGCAGCCCCATGTGGCAGGGGAGCACGGTCCGGCACCAGACCATTCCTAGGATTGGCCGTCTCCCAGAACCAGTTGAAGGTTCGATGCTCCAGATCACTCAAGAAAATGCTGTCCTGAGATGACAGGGAGTAATCATCGGCTCTGGCGCCCGTCACGCCACCGCAAAATGAAAGAGAAAGGCCAATCCCGGCCAGCAGCATCCGCAGGCCTCTGGAAATACGGCGCACAGGTTGAATCATCGTCACGGGCACCATCTCCTCTACATCACATCGTCACACAGGGATCAGATCAGCATCTCGGAGTTGATGATGTTCGACTCCCTCCGGCTGTAATGCGTATCCTTCCCCACATGTTCATGATGGGCCATGTTATCATCAAAGATGGTATATTCGATCCCGTTGGAGAAACTGTGAATCTGCCTCACAATATCTTCATACCGGTCACGGTATTCATGCACGATCATTGAATAAAGCAGAGGCCCTGTAACCCGCAGGATGCCATAAGCCCCTGTCCCATGAATGGGACGTTTGTAGAGGGCAATACTGCACAGGACCTGCTGTATGATACGGCGCATCAGCGGATGACCTGCGGCACAGATGATGTAATACTGTTCGTACTCGCCATACGGGATGTGCTCGATTTCCGTATGCGGACGGGCACCATGGCACCAGAATGACAGCAGAAACCGGTCTTCCGGCCTCACGACCAAGTCCAAAGGATATGACATGGCGGTTTTTAGATCGAGATACACGCCACCGATGGCGTACAGGCACAGGTAGCGGAAAAAGTCAGCTCTGGCAGCCAGATAATCAGGACTTATAGCCCTGTAATATTTCAGTATTTCCTCACCATAGTGCTTCTGTATGAATTCCTCGATGTCATAATAGCCACCTTCCGACCAGAAATAGAATGTATAATTCTGATTCAGGGCGACAATGTTATTTCTGTTCTCTATGAATGCTTCCGGATAGACGCCCGGTTCTTTGGGGAAAATGCCAATCTGGTGGATTTTGTGAGCAATGTGGGCTTCTTCTGGCATTTCCGGCACAGGAGGTGGCAGGATTGAAGGATCAATCAGACGAAACGTCTCACGATCCTGCATGACATTGCTGTACCCGTTGGACAGATCCGGTCTGGCAGAAAGGTAGCCCTGCCCCTTCCTGTAAAATCCAACGCGCGTAACAACCTGCCGATGAACCTCAAACCCCGCAGCCTCAATATCGTCTTCTGTTGCAGCCGGTGGGGCATCATCCTCGTAATAGGTGCATAAAAATTTCTGTACGATCTCACGATCGATAACGGCCAGATAAGTATTGTAGCGGGAAACAAACATGATGCCCCTCAGAACGCTATCTCTTTAAGGCGCGTGATGCGCATGGTGTACTCTTTCCCGGATATAAATCCCCTGAAAAGAAACTTTGCAGTCTCTCCCTTTTTCAGGCGACCTATTCTCGCAAATGTAGAAAGGTTCTCCAGAAAACCAATGCGTTTTCTATCAAAACTGGCAACAAACGGCTTATTGTCACCCGGCCCCAGAAAATAAAGCCCCGAAACCTCCCGTTCGTCATTTTCACAGAAAATCTCGGCCATGCCGGGGTCCGTAACAACGAGCAGCCCCACATAAACATCGTACTGAAGAGGGCAGAACAGCTCCCAGTCGGCGATAACCGGAGAAAAAGCGGTCTTGTTGTTCGACGGATTTATGCTGAGGTAGTGACCTGTCTTTTCATTATGTAAGGCTACCAGCCCCCCATCCTGTGGGCATATCCTGAACGGAGGCAACTCAACTAGGCTGTTAAAAATATTACGCCACTGCGGTATGAAATTATTAGGAAAAGGACAGGGACCTGACACGAACCCACTCAGAAAAGAACCCTGTAACGGAACCCGCGCCAGCACCTTACGATACGGCGTATAGCACAAAACGTGCCCGAAACAGTCCATGAACCAGACTTTATCAAATGAGTAAGGCAAAACGTCCCCGGACATCACTCATTTCCCCAAAAACAGCATCAAATCCACTTGAAATTTCTTCGCCTGAAACTCTCTGGCTCGCAAATGACAGTTCTGTCTAACGTAAAAATCCCATCCCTCGCAGGAGGGATGGGACGAAATTTCTTACAGTTCTTTCTCTGAACGAACAATGGACAGCTTGGCAATATCACCATGCGGGCTGACCAGGGTCACATCCACAGATTTACCCGGCGCAGTCGCACCAATCTTGGCCAGATTCTCCAGATTGCGCGTGATGGAGAATGCAAACCCACCCAGCCAGGCGAAATTGCCGATATTCTCAGCAACGGAAGGCCATACCAGAGCAGGAACCGGATGCCCGCTCATCTGCACCTCACCATAAGAACGATCCTGGAGGACGGCAAAGCCATCCAGCATCTCCTTGGTCAGAAGGATGAAGCGCTCCCAGTCATAAACAGCCGGAGAATTCCAGTGTGTATCGTTATTGCGCGGATTGATCGAGAAGAACGTGCCGGAATCCTGGTCTTCAAGAGCGACCAGATTCTCACCTGCAGCCACAAACTGGGCATCCGGCAGGTTCTGGGCAACGCTCGACGTATGGCGGAACATGACACGGGCCGGCGTTTTCAGCGGCCAGGAAGACAATACAAACGTGTCCGGATAAGCCCCCGGAGAAAGATAATCGCGGATCAGTGGACCACCCTCTGAAGGCTGATCGATCACATGACCGAACCAGTCCATGACCCAAAGACGCTGCAAACGATTCTCACTCATGGTAACACCTCATTACATCAGGTTATGAAGCAAGTTATAACAGGGCAGAAAAAATGTAAACATCCCCTTTCATGAAAGAAATTTGTTAACAAAAAACAGTAAAGAATAATGTACTAAATAAAAAAAACATAATGATAATAGACCACCACGTCCCTGCTTCAACCTTCCCTCGCACCTCCATCTCTTCTCCAGATAACAATATGCTTACGCACCATCACGTCCCGCTTCCTCTTCAGGGCAGCCAGAAGCACATTATGGACAGATTTTACTATGTAACGCACATCCACCACCCGCACCTGCATGCAGGCGACAGGCCAGAACTACATGAGCCCAACGGATATTTTATAGGGAGACTACTCTGCAACGGAGCGACACTACAAGGCGGCATAATGGTGCGCCCTGCTGGATTCGAACCAGCGACCCACAGCTTAGAAGGCTGTTGCTCTATCCAGCTGAGCTAAGGGCGCTCCTGCCTTGCTGCATGACGTGGTCGGGGCGCCCGGACTCGAACCGGGGGCCTCCTGTACCCAAAACAGGCGCGCTACCAGGCTGCGCCACGCCCCGACGACGTGATGCCTTCTTAAAGGGACTTCACCGTACAGGCAAGGGACTTTCTTGCATGAAAAAAGTGTTTTTTCAAAAAATTACGCCTTGTGACTGCGGTTCAGCGGCGCAACAAACTGCGGCGCCATGTCCCATGGGAAGAGAACCCACGTATCCTGCGGCACTTCTGTCACGAAATGATCGGTACAGGGCCGCCCATCCGGCTTGGCATACAAACAGGCAAAAACAGCTTTGGGCAGCATCTCCCGCACATAACGGGCCGTCACCCCCGAATCCACAAGATCATCCACGATCAGGAACCCTTCCCCATCACCTGCGGCTTCCGGGGCTTTCAGCAGCTTTGGTTCCTGCTGGGTTCCTTCCTCACCTGCATAACTGACGACAGACACGCTCTCGATCAGACGGCATCCCAGCTCCCGCCCCAGAATGGCCGCTGGAATCAGCCCTCCCCTCGTGATGGCCACAATGCCACGAAACGGACGATATTTGCGCATCAGCTCCGTGGCCAGAAGGCGGGCATCCCGATGCAGCTGGTCCCATGTCACCGTCGCATAATTGATGCTCTGCGAACCCTGCGTCTGTACGGTGCCTGTCATGCTCTGTTCGTGCCCTTCAATCATGCATTATTCCACGCCCCTATCATACGATAAGACAGAAACTGGCAGAACCACAACATGCTGTTTTATTTTATGGGAAGCATGAAAAAGGCCCGCAGCCATACGGCCCGGACCTGAATGAAAGGCTGGCTCCCGAAGTAGGACTCGAACCTACGACCCAGCGATTAACAGTCGCTTGCTCTACCAACTGAGCTATTCGGGATCAGCTGGAGCCTATCTAGCCAATCTCCTCCGGCAGGTAAAGCCCCTTTTTTCAGCAAATTAGAAAATAATTTCACCCGTATCCGCTCCGGATACAGAAAAGGCCCGCAGCCATATGGCCCGGACCTGAATGAAAGGCTGGCTCCCGAAGTAGGACTCGAACCTACGACCCAGCGATTAACAGTCGCTTGCTCTACCAACTGAGCTATTCGGGATCAGCTGGAGCCTGTCTAGCCAATCTCCCCCGGCAGGTAAAGCCCCAGAAAAGATTTCTCGGCAAGAATCTTCCGAATACCGTCAATCCCCGGCAGCAGAACCGGCTTCCAGCTCTTCCCGCCCTTCAGTCGCCAGCTGATCGACCAGATCATTTTCTGCATGCCCGGAATGACCTTTTACCCAGTGCCAGTCCACCTGATGCCGCTTGGCTGCCTCCAGGATACGCCGCCACAAATCCATGTTGGCCACAGGGTCTCCCGATGCATTGCGCCAGTTGCGCCGTACCCAGCCCGTATGCCACCGGGTGATGCCATTCCGCAGGTACTCACTGTCCGTGTAAAGATTGACCACACAGGGGCGTGTCAGCGTTTCCAGAGCAACGGCAGCCGCCGTAAGCTCCATGCGGTTGTTGGTCGTTTCCGCCGCCCCGCCTTTCATGGTGCGCTCATGACCCTGACAACGGAACAGGATACCCCAGCCACCTGGCCCAGGATTGGGCTTGCAGCCTCCATCCGTCCAGATATCCACCTGCGTGCTGGGAGCTGCGTCCCCTTTCTCCGCCCTGTCAGACATGGCCTGCCTTCCGGAAATGATGCAACCGTCTCTGATAGGCCCAAGGGTCTTTTTTGGTTACCAAAGCCCCCTCTGGCGTGTGCACCCAATCATACAGACGTGTAAGCAGAAACCGCATGGCCGCTCCCTGGCACAGAATCGGCAGGGCCTGATGTTCGGCAGCATTCAGCGGGCGAACCTGTTCATACCCGCGCAAAAGTGCCTCAGCCCTGTCCTCCCGGTAATGACGTTCGTCCTCAAAACACCAGGCATTCAGACAGATGGCCAGGTCATAAGCAAGAAAGTCCGTACAGGCGAAATAGAAATCAATGATGCCAGAGAGATGACCATTCTGGAAAAAGACATTATCCATGAACAGGTCAGCATGAATCTGCCCACGAGGCAGGGACCCGGCCTCCGGCCACGCTGCCACAAGCGCTGAAAGAGCTGTGCGGACCTCCGCCATCAGGGCTTTCACCGCCTCATCACCACCATCCGTACACCGGGAGAACAGCTCAACCCAACCTTCCGGTGCCAGAGCATTGGCCCTCTCGGCCCTGTAACCCAGCCCGGCTTCATGCAGACGTGCCAGACTCCGCCCGACCTGCTCACAGGCCTGCGGGGTTACCACCTCCAGAGACTGCCCCTCCAGAAAACTGACCAGAATGGCAGGCCGACCTGCCAGCTGGCGCAGAGCCACCCCGTCTTTCGCCACGACAGGCTGTGGACAGGCTATCCCCTCTCCCGCCAGGTGCGCCATCAGCCCAAGAAACCACGGGAGCTCCTCCGGTTTCATGCGTTTTTCAAACAGCGTCAGGATGAAGCGCCCCTGAGTGGTTTTCACCAGAAAATTGCTGTTCTCTATTCCTTCCGCAATCCCGGTGAAAGAGCGAAGCTCCCCTATGTCATAAAGTGACAGGAAGCCCCGCAAGTCCCCTTCATGGAGGTCCGTATAAACCGCCATGAGCGATCAGACCGCATCCGAAAGCGGATGGGGAAGGCGGAAATTGATGTTTTCCTCCTTCACGATACGCTCCTCGATTGTCACGTCATAACGGGCAGAAAGCTGCTCTATCATTTCCTGCACAAGGCTCTCCGGAGCGGACGCACCGGCACTCATGCCCAGCGTCCTGACACCCTCCAGCTCATTCCAGTCCATGTCGGAAACCTTTGGTACCAGCAGGGCCCGCTTGGCCAGAGACCGCTCGGCCACCTCCCGCAGACGCTGCGAGTTGGAAGAATTCGGTGAGCCGATGACGATGACCAGATCACACTCCGCAGCCAGTTCCTTCACGGCCATCTGACGGTTTGTCGTGGCGTAGCAGATGTCCTCCCGGCGGGGCCCCACGATGTTGGGAAAACGGGACCGCAGGATGTCCACGATTTCTGCCGTGTCATCGACGGACAGGGTCGTCTGCGTGATGAAGGCCAGACGGTCCACGTCCTTCGGCTGGACCTCGGCCGCTTCTTTCGCATCATTGATCAGCGTAACAGCCCCTGGCGGCAGCTGCCCCATGGTGCCGACCACCTCAGGATGCCCGGCATGACCGATCATCAGGATATGGCGCTGCTCCGGGCCACCCCCAGCGAAATGACGCTCAGCCTCACGATGCACTTTGGAGACAAGCGGGCATGTCGCATCCAGGTACAGCAGATTGCGGCGCTGCGCCTCTGCCGGAACGGATTTGGGCACGCCGTGGGCTGAAAACACGACGTGACCATCCTCTGGCACCTCATCCAGCTCCTCGACAAAGATGGCACCTTTGGCTTCCAGCCCTTCCACGACAGTGCGATTATGCACGATCTCATGGCGGACATAGACGGGTGCCCCATAACGGCGCAGAGCCTCCTCGACCACCCGAATGGCACGATCCACCCCGGCACAGAAACCGCGTGGTCCAGCCAGCAGAATCTTCAGTGGCGGCTTGCCAGTGGCCGAATCTGCTCCGGGGACGGCAGAGTTGGAGGTTACAGGCGTCGTCTGTTCTGACATAATCTTCCCCAGGCAGGCGATGAACGATACGATATTGAACGGTCCGGTGGTGCTCCATGCAAGGTCATGGGCTATCCTGCACCACCATTCTGGGCCTCTATATCGTCCGTATTGCCGTCTGCTGCAATGTCCTGCGCCATTTTCTTGTGGAGTTTTCTGAGTCCGATGCCTGCATTCTCCCCCTCATCCCGCATCTTTCCCCGCCTTGCAGCGGGCCTCGGCTCCCTCATGCTGGCTGGTTTTCTCAGCGGGTGCGAGGAGGCGGATACCACCCATACCTTCGCTCCGGCCTGCCCCAGGTTCGATGTTCCCGGCCAGGTGGCGGACCGCATCACTTATGATGGAAAAGGGCTTGATGCCGCCCACCGCCTGACCTCCACCCACATTCTGGGTGTTCAGGGAGACTGCCGTACTGGCCCGCAGGATGCACAGAAACGGCCCATGACCCGTGTTCGTGTCAGCCTGAACCTCCAGCTGGAGCGTGGCCCTGCCACCAGCAGCGACAGTGTGACGGTTCCCTATTTCGTGGCCATCCTTCAGGATGGGGCCATCGTGGACAAAAAAGTCTTTACCGAAACAGTGAAGCTGCCTCCAACCGTCTCTGTCAGCCACAGCAGCACGCCACTGCGGTTCATTGATGTGCCGACAGGCAACAATCCGCAGATCAGCCCCTACTCCATGGAGATCGGCCTTCAGCTGAATCACAGCGAACTGGACTATAACCGCAGCCACCTGCGTGCAGCGCAATTCCACGAGCATGTGCAGTAACTGGCGCCAGACAGGCAGCCCCCTGCACGCCCCATGAACAAAGGGCCCTCCAAGTCCTGGAGGGCCCTTCCCTGTTACACCTGATGCAGCGGAATGCTGCCAAGCCGCTCCTCCGCCAGAGGATCAAGGACATAACGCCACTCCTCCTTCAGGCGGGAGGCCACGTCAGCTTCCTCCACCATGTCCAGCAGGGCCAGGAGCCGCTCCTGCCAGGTTTCGCGCACGATGTTCTCGGCCTGTGCGATGGCGGTGATGCTCCGCAGCTTCACCATTTCTTCCAGCAGTCCATCAGCACGGTTCAGGACATTTTCATTCTGCCCCTCATGCGGGTCATTCATCTGGCAGATGAAGGCATTGGCCCAATAGTCGGCGTACCGCTCCACACCGAAGGACATGGCACCGTCCAGCCCGCTGTTCCGGGCATATTTCCAGACCCATTCAATGATCGACTTGTAGTAGTAATGGGAGATGTAAATATCTTCGTAATGACCGCCGTCAGCAAAAGCAGGGTCCGCCCCGATGCCGGGGGGCGGATTGCGGTAACTGTGAATGGACCCATCTGACAGTCTGTATGTGAATCTGTCTGCCTGCAGCCAGACCGGATGATGCGGCCGGGACTGTATGGCCCGACCGGGCCGCACGGCAGATTTGACCAGCCGCCAGCCCTCACCGATCCCACCACGGGAGACAATGTCACGATTCCGCTGTGTCAACGGCCGGACCAGGTCCGCCAGCCCATCCCGGTTGACCTCGGAAGCCACGAACTTCCAGTTCAGGGCGATGGCATCACTTTCCCAGCGGGAGAAGCCCTGAAGATACTCACCCACCGTCCGGTAGGATGGTGCCAGCGTGATGAACTCATCTCCATCCAGAATGAAGCACCACTCATAATCCAGAATGTTCGGCAGCACGTTCAACCCGTGCCCGTAAGCCTTCGTCTGGGCGGACATCCCTGGCTGGACGGGATTCTCGATGAAGGTGATGACCCCCTCATCATGCAGGGCCTTCAGAAGCAGGTCCGAGCGATCATTGTTGTCGTTGCTGTAAATGAAGAAATGCTCGACCCCTATGCTCCGATGATAGGCGATCCATTCCAGAACATAGATGCCTTCATTACGGATCGTGGACATCATGCAGACCCGCTTGCGTGGCTTCACGCTGGCCCGGGCCGCATGCAGGGTCGCATGGATGAAGCCAGCCGGTGCGTCCGCCTGCCCCCATGTCAGCACGTCATCCCCCAGCGGGCAGCCCCGTTCGGCTGCAGGATAGCTCTCCCTGTCCTCAAGCCAACGGGCAAGACACTGCCAGCCATCCCTCCACGGACTGCTCCCCGCCTGACGGAGCAGGGCCTCACGCAGAGAAGGCCGCTCCAGCAGCCTCTGCCCCACCTCACGGACAGCAGACCAGGCCGCCACCGGCATCATGGCATCCAGCAGCCAGATCAGATGGCTCCCCTCATATGTGTCTATCAGCTGCTCCAGATCATCCGCTGAAGGGAACATCCTGAAATGGGCAGCCATGTCCTCGCCCAGGCGTTGCAGTTCCTCTGTTGCCGCAACCTCATGCAGCTGGAACTGCTCCCAGCCCATCAGATGGCTGCAGTCCCCAAGAAACTCATTGACACCTCCCTGGCTGTTCCAGGGCTGGGCTGTACAGCACAGGCTGGACCGCAGGAGGTTCCGCAGTCCTATGCGCCCCTCATGCCCCACGATATCGACACGGCGGAAGGGCAGCACGGCCCCCCTGTAAGAGAAATGCCTGATCCAGAGGAGCGGAGGCTCCCCACCTTCCGGGCCCATGACAAGAAAGACGTAATCTGGCTGGTCGGAGAGCGTCATCGCCAGCAGGGGAACATAAAGAGGTTCACCATCCTCATCCCGGCGTGTCATCTCGTCGGAACGGACATGGCAGATTCCATGATCCTTGCGCCGGACAGCCAGCCAACCCTGATGTGCTGTCTCCAGATAATGAAAAGCCACCTTTACCACCCCATGCCCTTCCAGCATCATGTTGCCTACCCTTCAGGATGCTCCTATTATCTACAGGAGTCTGTTAAATAATCTGGCCTGTTTATGCAAACCGTTCTTCCACCACCTGCAGAATTCATTCCTGTCGCTTTGCCTCTGACAGAGCACAGTGCACCCAATGCGTATGCTACCATCCTCTCCGGGATCAACAACCTTCTGCCAGGAGTGAGGCTTGCCCTCTACATGCTGCATGAGGGCCTGCCGGAGGAAACCATGACAGCAGGCCGGCGTCTTTTTGATGGCAGACGCTCCCAGATCCACTTCGTGGATGTCTCCGAATGGATGCAGACATACAACCCGGCCTATCTCGACACGACAGACCGCACGACATTCTACAGCCTTGCTGTGCCAACCCTGTTCGCCAACTTTTCCCGCATTGTCTATCTGAGCGATGACATACTGCTGCGGGCCTGCCCCAGCCTGCTTTATTACAGCATCCCCGCCACGGCGCAGATCGGTGCAACGCGGGACCTGCTCCTCATCCCGGCCCAGACCAACGGTTTCCGCCTGCCGCAGGCCATTGCTGGGGGGCCCCCGCTGGTGGACTATCACTGCGGGGCCCTTGGTGTGCTGGACTCGAACAATTACTTCCAGAATGGCGTTCTTGTCTTCAACATTGCCGAGATCAGCCAGGCGCAGGCGGAGGAATGTGGCCACCTGTGCAGCACTCTGTTCTGGATGAGCGACCAGGACATCCTCAACCGCATCTTCTATGGCAAGGTCCATTTCATCCACCAGAACTGGAATGTCTGCTGGGGGCCGGGCTGTGTCGAGGCCAGTGAGACCCTCCCGGCAGAGTGGAAGAAAATTTACGATGACGGGCTGGCCAATCCCTTTGCCGTGCATTTCTCCGGCTTCCCCAAACCATGGACAGGATGGGATGGCCCATACGCAGAAGATTTCCGGCGGCTGCTCGGGGATGTGCTGAGGGCCTTTCCCTAGGGCCCCGGTACCCGGTACAGCAGGTTTCATCTTCCCTTTCACTCAATGACAGACTGGCGAGGCATTTCATGGCCGGGAAACTGGGCATCGGCATCATTACCTATAACCGCAAGGACATCCTGAAGGAGGTCATCGCCAGCATCCGCCGTCATACCCGCACGACATTCGAATTTGTCGTTGCGGATGATGGCTCCACCGATGGTACGCCCGACATGCTGAAGGAGCTGAATGTTCCCTGTGTCACCGGGCGCAACAAGGGCATCTCGTGGAACCGCAACCGTGTCCTCTGGTACCTCAAGGAAGAAAAACGGTGCGACTGGATCCTTATCCTGGAGGATGACTGCTTCCCTACCGTCTTCGGCTGGGAGCTGCCCTGGATTGAGGCCATCGAACGCTATGGCCACATCAATTTCATGCCGGAAATCACCATAGAGATCGACAATGACATTTCCTCCGGCAGCGGCACGCCAGAGGATCCTTTCATTGCCCCCATGCATCAGGCCTTCTGTGTTGGCTATCACGCAAAGGCCCTGTCCCACGTTGGGTATCTGGATGTCCGGTTCGAGAAATACGGGGAAGAGCATGTTGAACACACCCAGCGTTTTCTCCGGGCAGGCTATGGTGGCCTGGCACAGCACCTCAGCCCGGAACGTGGCCAGCTCTTCTATCTGAGAGGCGGGTTGAACACCCTTCCCTCCCACAGCCACGGCAATCATGAGCTGGCCATGAGGAACCAGGCCATCCATGATGCCATCCGCCATGAACCGCTCTACCGCCACCCTTGGCGGACCGACGAGCAGATGTTCGAGTTCCGTGAAGAAATCGCCGCAGCTCTTTCACGCCCCTCTCCCGAACCGGGCGGAGAAAGCCTGCAGTTTGACAGCATCATCTCTCTGGGTGGGGATGAGACAGTCAATCAGGCCCTCAACAGATACTTCGGCCGCCCTGGCCCTGGTCTTTTCGACCAGTTTCTTGTGCCATTCCACACTCTGGTCTCACTCTTCCAGAACAGTTTTGCCGGGCTGCTTTCCACCAACTGCCTCTATGGCCATCACAAGGCCCTGCGCTGCCGGGACACGCTGATCACCTACCACAACTGTTTGGACAAGCCGGAAGAAGAACCGGCCAGCGTAGAAAAATTCCATGAGCAGCTGCCTCTTTTACGGCACCGTTTCCATGGCATGATCCAGGAAATTGACGCGCTCTGCCGGCAGTCCCGGCGTGTGCTGTTCATCCGCAGCTGGCGGGATGGTCATCTTTATGGCGGACAGCATCGTCCTGCCCATACAGCCACTGCCAATTTCACAGCTCTGGTAGAGGCCTTGGCTGCCCGCTATCCTGCGCTGGACTTCAAGGTCATGTTCGTCAATTTCGGTGATGCTACCACCGCCGATCAGCGCATGATCTTCGCCAACACAAAAACACCGGACACCTGCTCAAAAGAGGAAGAGCTGGCCGGATGGACAGCCCTGTTCTCCGATTTCAGGATCACACAAAATTCCTGAAACCGGAATCCTCTCCCTCACAGGTTGGTCAAATGACGCCACGCATGGGCTTCTTCCGGCAGGGTGCCCAGCGTCTGGCCGATGATATAATCGGCCACGGCGCACTCATTGAAAAGGGCATGATAGCGCTGCCATCCCGCCCGGGCGGCATCCTTACGAAGGGTCGGCGCCTTGTGGTACTGGCTGACAAGCTCCACCAGTTCATCAAGACTGCTGAAGAAGGCCATCTCCTGATCAGAGAAGATACGGTCGAAACCTGTCTGCCGCTCCATGAAGACAAGCTGGCCGTTGCCGATCATCTGTGCAAGACGGTCTGAACTGTAGAGATAATAATCTGCCCTGCGACTGATATTCAGCCCCATCGCTGTCTGCTCCAGCAAAAGGGAATAAGCAGCTCCACTGACATAAGGCTGCCGACGGACCCCCGCATAGGCAAAACGCACCGATGGAGGCAGACGCTCCTCCAGCGTCTCGCAAAATTCCTCCATATTCCAGTCCCGTCCACAAATGGTCCGCAACCGGGCTGGATTCCCGCAGGAATAGAAAACATCCGCTTCCGGATATGACAGCGCAAAAGCCTGTCCCCGTTCGACACTGCGATCCACCGGGTTGGGAAGATACCCAACATGCCCCTTCTCCCCTACCACCTGCCGGACAACCGGCCCCGCCGTGGAGATGAAACTGGCATCCACCACCTGATGCCGGGCCGCAAAGTCTTTGGCATTGCTCTCCACGAACAGGGCATCAACATTCCACTGCACCACTGTCATGCCGGGCTGCTGCTGACGCAGCTCCTCAATGACGAAAGGGGGAATCATGTACCCATGCCCCAGCAGAAGAATGTCAGGCGCACTGAACGCCACGAATTCCTTCAGCGCCCGGAAAAGATGATGGCGGCCCATCTTGCGGCTGCCAAACCAGCCACCGGAGCGTGCAACATCCCTGTAAGGAAAATTGATGACGTGATGGCCATTCCGTATCAGGCCATTGGAGAGTTTCCCCCCCACACTGAACTGGGTCGGCGCCTTTTTCTTCAGGCTGAAAAAAAAGTCCCCAACATGAACGATCTTGAGGGGATGTGCCGTCTGCCATTCCCCCCCGTGCCATATCCTGTCGACCATCGCTGCCCCCATTCCGGCTGCCGGAAACCCAGCCATGGCAGAAGAACGTGCAGTCATCATGGCATGGTTGATCAGTCCGCCCACCATTGCACAGGTTTCTGGCCCTCGTCATCCACCTCCGCAGGGGCGGCTGACTTTGCCCTGGTCGGGCTGGCAGCACGACGTGCCTGATGCTCCCGGGCCTGATGCAGCTCGGCCCGCAGGCGCAGGATGCTCTCATCACGCTGCTGGAGAGCCTTCCTGCCTTCCTCCACCTGGAGGCGCAGATGTGTCATCTGGGTATTCACGGCCTGAATCCGCTTGTTCAACGTAGCAAGCTCAGCCTCTACATCATGAACCCGACGCCTTTCCCTTTGCAGGCTCTGCTTCAGCCTTTCCTGCTCCTGCCCGGCCTCTGAGGCAGCCATCACACGATTCGCAGCCCTCTTCTGCGTAGGGCGCCCCAGTGACTGATGCTCCACAACAACCGTATCATCCCCGGAAAAACGACGGCGGCGCCCCACCTGCTGAGCAGATCGGCCACGGGGCGCCGAATGGCCCCTGTAACCATGGCCCGGTGCCCCATCTCCGGCCTCTACGGCAGCTGGCCCGCCCCCCATTTTTTCCAGAGCCTTGCGAAGAGAATTCTCAGTCAAAGGCGAATCGTTCTGCATGTCCTGGTTCGTCGATCCTGATGATATGTCACAACAGAAAAACCTCTTCCTTTTTCCTGTACATCAGGAGCATCACCTGCTCTCAGGAAGACAAGAACCGGTACGGCATTTGTACAGAAAGATATCAGGATAGGTCTTCTACTCTCAATACTAGCCCTTTAACACACCATCAATAAAACGTCAAAAATATGACAAATTTCTGCCATATTACAGGAGGGCGCATCAGCCCCCATGACGCCAAAGTGCGTCACCGGCGAATCAGACCCAGGCCCTGTTCCTGGCTGCGGTTTAGAAGGTCCAGCGCTGTTCCTGCCAGACTTTTCATGTCTGCCGTGCTGCCACTTTTTTTAGCCTGTGCCAGCGCAGCCCTCTCCCGTGCCGTGGAAGCATGGGTCAACGCATAAAGCAGAGCCCTGTCAAAAGGCCGCCCGTATGACCGGCCCAGCGTGGCCAGACGCTTCTGCTGTATGCCAGACTGCGTCTCGACCAATAAAAGCGTATGGGCTGTTGCTACCTTCTGGGCATCAGCATGCAGTTTGTCGTAATCCTTGGACTGTTGGGCCGCAAACCCCTTGATGAGCTCATCACCACTATGCAACGCAGCCAGATCGGTCGCAGCCTTCATATAGGCAGCACGCAGGTTGATCTGCTGCAACAGCACGGCATCATCGGCAGCCAGCTTCGGTACGGGCGTGACAGGCCCCTTTGGCAAAGGCGGAACCCGCGGAGCTGAAGGCGGCGTGAGACCACACCCCCCCAGAGACAGCAGCCCTGCACAAACCACAAAACGAAATTTCATACGACGTTCCCCCTTCTCATCCTCTCGGGCAGCTGAGACAATGCCCGCATCTCCTTTTCAGCCGGGTTATAATCAATATGCAGAATCATGACAGGGCAATTTCTTCCCGAACAGCCTTCCTGCTGAGAGGCCTGTTCAGTCTCGGAGCCCTCTATGCCAGTCTGGCCGTTGCCTGTCAGGCCGCAGCCACGCATCTGCCAGATACGGTCTTTCCTGTCCCCAATGGCAGAAGCATGATGCACATGGCTGCTGATATTGCCCTCTGGCACGGCATCGCCCTCTGTGCCCTGACACCGGCCAGCCGCTACCTCCACCCGCAACGCCTCGCCTTCGGCTGCACGGGTCTGGCACTGGGGACCAGCCTGTTCAGCATCCCTGTCACGCTGCATGCCTTCGGGATCCTGTTCCCGGCACGGCTGGCTCCGACAGGGGGGACGCTACTTATCCTCTCGTGGCTCTGCGTCGCTTCGGCCGCCTTCATCCGTTCTCCACTGAAAGGCTCCTAACGGCGGCGGACCCGATTCATGAGCCACAGGGCCAGAAGCTGTATCAGCAGGGCAAGCAGGAAACAGGAAAGGACGATTCCGATCAGGATCAGCTGCTCACGCCCCAAGGCCGTTTCGACATGAAACAGACCATAAAGCCGCTGCCACAATGCCGTGCTGACAGCATGTTGCATGAGACGGGTTGCAGGCTGGTAGAACCTGACCACCAGCAGCAGGCCACAGGTAAGCCCAAGCAGAACGACCATCCGCCCCAATGTCGAAAGGACTGAAACCTCCTTGCGGGAAGCAGTATAAAAAATTGGCCGTTTCCGTCTCACCACAAGCACACCATCGCCTTATCAAACCCAAGGTTCTACCCTAATTCATGACCTCATGGCTTATCAAGAAAAGCTCGGCGTCCCCCCTCTGTTTAACGTCCTGTTGTTACCTTGCCGCTAACAATAGGGAACGAATTCTTCACAAACCCACTGTCTCAGGAGAGATCATGCGTTTTTACCACTCCGCCCTGGCTCTTGCCGGTATGGGCCTTCTCCTCTCCTCCGGTGTTGCGCAAGGTGCCAGCCCAGCCCCAACAGCACCCGCTCCCCTGCCAGACATCAGCAGAATGACCACCATCACTCCCGCCCATGAGCCTTACCCGCCAGCTGACCTGGCCGCCAGACAGGTTCATGAAGCCTTCCTGACCGCCGCCAGAACCAACCGGCGTGTCCTTCTGGATTTCGGAGGGAACTGGTGCCCGGACTGCCGCATTCTTGCAGGCATCTTCGCCGTTCCCTCCGTCAGCCAGTGGCTGGACGAGCACTTCGTAATCGTCCCCGTCAATGTCGGGCATCTTGATACCAACATGGAGCTGGCCCAGCAGTATGGCGTGACCATCAAGGCCGTCCCGACGGTCCTGATCCTCACACCCCAGGGCCGCCTGCTGAACCCTGACGGCACCCTCGCCCTCGGTTCGGCCCGCCAGATGGCTCCGCAATCCGTCATCACCCTGCTGAATGAGTGGAACCAGCGTCCCTGAAAACGGAGGGGGGCCATTCTTTGCCAGCAGCAGACATGGCCCCCGTCTCTGTCAGTCCGTGATTCCCTGCACGAAGCCTGCCAACCGCCGGCAGGCTTCTTCCAGTTCTTCGTCAGACGCCGCAAAGGACAGGCGCAGATGCGGCCCATAGCCGAAGGCTGAACCCGGCACGGTTGCCACGTGAGCCTCCTCCAGCAGGGCCTCCGCAAAGGCCACGTCATCACTCAGCAGACGCCCCCCGGCAGATTTCCGCCCGATCAGGGCAGACAGCCCCGGATAGGCATAAAAAGCACCCTGCGGCAGGGCACAGCTCAGCCCCTCGATTCGCCGCAAGGCATCAATCACAAGCCCACGCCGCCGTTCGTAGGTCTCACGCATGGCCTGAACCCCGGCAATATCCTCTTTCAGGGCTGCCACGGAACCACCCTGTGCCAGCGTGCAGATGCCTGATGTCGTATTGCCCTGCACCTTGATCATCGCCCTGATGAGAGGCACCGGGCCGCAGGCAAACCCGACCCGCCAGCCTGTCATGGCATAAGCCTTGCTCATGCCATTGATGATGAGGATACGGTCGGCAAGGTCCGGAGCGACATTGAGCAGGGAGAGATGATGCCTGCCATCAAAGGTCAGGTGCTCATAAATCTCGTCGCTCATTACCATGACATGCGGAGCTTCCCGCAGGACGGCGGCAATGGCCTCCAGATCGTCCCGCTCCAGAATGGCACCGGTCGGATTGTTGGGGAAATTCAGCACGAGCCAGCGGGTCCGAGGCGTGATGGCCTTGCGGATGGCCTCGGCCTGGGGCCGGAAACCGTCTTCCTCCCGGCAGGCAATCTCCACCGGCACGCCACCGAACATCCGGGCAATGAGCGGATAGCTGACCCAGTATGGTGCTGGAACGATGACCTCATCCCCATCATCAAGCGAGGCCATGAACGCATTGAAAATGGCCTGCTTGCCACCATTACAGACCATGAGCTGGTCCAGCGAGACGTCCAGCCCGTTATCCCGCCGGAACTTCCCGGCAACGGCCTCCAGCAGCGGCTTCTGCCCCGGAATGGGCGGATAGCCGGTATGGCCAGCCTTCACTTCCGCCACGGCTCCATCAAGAGCCGCCGCAGGAGATGGAAAATCAGGCTGCCCCAGAGCCAGAGAAATGACCGGTTTGCCCTGCGCTTTCAGTTCACGGGCACGGGCCGCCATGGCGATCGTCGCTGGCGTGGGCAATGTGGCGAGACGCCGGGACGGTCTGAACATCAGGCCAGCCCTCCACAGAAACGGGCAATGCGGCGGCAGGCTTCTTCCAGAAGCTCCGTGCTGGTGGCGTAGGACACCCGGAAATAACCCGGCAGCAGGAAGGCCGTGCCATGAACGGCGGCCACCCCGACCTCCTCCAGCATGGCCTTGACGAAATCTTCGTCACTTTCCAGCACATGCCCGCCTGCCGTGCGCCTGCCCAGAAGCTGCTGTACGGACACGAACACATAAAAAGCCCCTTCCGGCCGGGCACAGGAGAGACCCGGAACCGCAGAAAGGGCATCCACCACGAGATCACGCCGCTTCTGATAAACAGCCACCATCTCGCCAATGAAATCCTGCGGACCGGACACGGCAGCCAGAGCGGCGGCCTGGGCGATGGAGCAGGCATTGCTTGTACTCTGCCCCTGCAGCTTGATCAGCTCCTTTGTCAGGGATACGGGGGCGGCAGAAAAGCCGATGCGCCAGCCCGTCATGGCATAGGCCTTGCTGACGCCATTCATCGTCAGGGTCCGTTCCCGCAGGCGGGGTTCCACCTGCACGACCGTGCAGGCTTCCCGCCCCTCATAGGTCAACTTCGCATAAATGTCGTCCGTCAGAATCCAGACCTGCGGATGCTCCAGCAGGACATCCGTCAGGGCCTTCAGCTCATCCCGGGAATAGGCACTGCCTGTCGGATTGCAGGGAGAATTCAGCACCAGCCAGCGGGTCCGGGGCGTGATGGCCCTGCGGAGCTGTTCGGCTGTCAGGCGGAAGCCCGTCTCGGGCGTGGTCGGCACGATGACCGGCTTGCCATCCGCCAGCTGCACGATGTCCGGGTAGGACACCCAGGCCGGAGCGGGGATGACAACCTCGTCCCCCGCATTCAGCGTTGCCACCATCGCATTATAGATGACCTGCTTGCCACCCGTGGACACGCAGATTTCCTCCGGCCGGTAATCCAGACCGAAATCAGCATTCAGCCGTTCTGCCACGGCCTTGCGGAGAGCCGGCGTGCCGGCAACGTCGGTATATTTCGTCTCGCCACGCTGGAGGGCCTCGATCGCTGCCTTCTTGATGAAATCAGGCGTATCAAAATCCGGCTCACCAGCAGACAGGCTGATGACATCCCGCCCTTCTGCTTTCAGGGCTCTGGCCTTCTGCGTGATGGCGATGGTCTGGCTTGGCAGGATACGCCCCATCCGTTCGGCAGCGAGTGACATGTCGTTCCTCTTACATCTCAAAAAAACGCCCGCCCGTGAGACACAGGCGGGCGCATGGCAGTTCATAGCACAATCACCCGGAGATCAGGCGAGTTTCTGAAGTTCCTTCAGCACGGCTTCTCCCATCTCCGCCGTGCTGACACGGCTCTCACCAGCAGCAGCGATGTCCGCCGTCCGCAGCCCGGAAGCCAGAACGTTGGAAACGGCCTGCTCGATCAGCTCGGAATCCGCACCACGATCCAGCGAGTAACGCAGCATCATGGCCAGAGACAGGATCTGCGCCAGCGGATTGGCAATGCCCTTCCCGGCAATATCCGGCGCACTGCCATGAATCGGCTCATACAGGGCAGCCTGCCTGTCCGACCCTTCCGGCGTGCCCAGCGTGGCAGAAGGCAGCATCCCCAGAGACCCGGTCAGCATGGAGGCGAGGTCTGACAGAAGATCGCCAAAGAGGTTGCCCGTGACCATCACGTCAAACTGGCGAGGATCACGCACGAGCTGCATGGCGCAGTTATCCGCCAGCATGTGCGTCAGCGTCACATCGGAATACTCACGCTTGTGCAGGTCCGTGACCACCTCACGCCAGAGCAGGCCGCTCTCCATGACGTTGCCTTTCTCCACGGAGCAGACACGGCCACTGCGCAGACGGGCGAGGTCGAAAGCCACACGGGCCACACGTTCGATCTCGGCGGTCGTATAGACTTCCGTATTCACGCCACGCTTCGTGCCATCCGGCAGGGTCTCGATTCCACGAGGCTCCCCGAAATAGACGCCACCGACCGTCTCCCGTACGATCATCAGGTCCAGCCCACGCACGACGTCCGGCTTCAGCGCAGAGGCGGAAAGCAGCGGGTCGAACAGCTTGGCCGGACGCAGGTTGGCGTACAGGTTCAGCTCCTTGCGGAGGCGCAGGATGGCCACCTCCGGCCGACGGTCAAACGGCACGTCCTTCCACGCAGGATCACCGACAGAGCCGAACAGTACGGCATCAGCAGCCTTGGCCTTGGCGATCACCTCATCCCGGATGGGCACATCATGCTTCGCCAATGAGGCCCCACCGACGAGGTCTTCCGACAGGTCAACATCGAGGCCACGTTCGGCCTTCAGCCAGTCGATGATCCTGACGGCCTGCTCCATGATCTCCGGGCCGATGCCGTCACCCGGCAGCAGCAGGATTTTCTGTCTTGCGCTCATGCCTGCTCTCCCTTGCTACCAATGACACTCTGCGGGCGACCCGGCTGTTTCGTGGACGGCACCCAGGCACGGGATGGACGGGCCTCGAACTCACGGATGGCCTGCTCATGGTTCTTCAGTGTCTGGGCCACATCATCCAGCCCTTCCAGAAGAACCTGGCGACGGAACGGGTCCATCTCGAAAGACACGACCTCACCATCCGGGCGATGGATTTCCTGCTTTTCCAGATCAACCGTCAGGCGGGCATTCTCGCCGTGGCTGGCATCCTCCATCAGGGCAAGACACTGCTCACGGGGAAGACGGATCGGCAGGATGCCGTTCTTGAAACAGTTGTTGTAAAAAATGTCCGCAAAGCTGGGAGCGATCACACAGCGTATGCCGAAATCCAGCAAGGCCCAGGGGGCGTGCTCACGGGATGACCCGCAGCCAAGATTATCCAGCGTGATCAGGATGCCGGCCTTGCGATAGGCCGGCTTGTTGAGCACGAAGTCCGGATTTTCCCGGCCATCAGCATCGTAACGCTGGCCTGCAAAAAGATGCTCGCCCAGGCCTGTTCGGCGGATGGTCTTGAGGAAACGGGCCGGGATGATCTGGTCCGTATCCACGTTCTCCTGTGGCAGGGCGGCAGCAACGCTTGTCAGACGGGTGAATTTTTCCATGATCAGGCGGCTCCTTCTGCCATTGTCGGCTCCAGCAGGTCCCGTGCATCGCACAGTGTCCCCGTCACGGCAGCCGCAGCAGCCATTGTCGGAGAACAGAGATGGGTGCGGCCATCCGGCCCCTGACGCCCCTCAAAATTACGGTTGGAAGTGGAAGCAGAACGCTGCCCGGCACTCAACCTGTCGGGATTCATGCCCAGACACATGGAGCAGCCCGCCTCACGCCATTCAAAACCGGCATCACGGAAAATCCTGTCCAGCCCTTCCTGCTCCGCCGCATGACGGACCAGACCGGAACCCGGCACGACCATAGCCCGTACGCCGTCTGCCACCTTGCGGCCTTTCAGCACGGCCGCAGCAGCCCGGAGGTCCTCAATGCGGCTGTTCGTGCAGGACCCGATGAAAACGACATCCACCGGCGTACCGGCAATCTTCTGACCCGCTTCCAGCCCCATATAGGCCAGTGTGCGGCGGATGCGCTCGGCCTTGGCCGGGTCGGCAAAATCTTCGGGACGAGGCACGGTGCCGGTAATGGGCAGGACATCCTCGGGGCTGGTGCCCCATGTGACGGACGGGCTGATCTCGGCAGCATCCAGCACCACTTCCTCATCAAAGTGGGCACCTTCATCCGTGGCGAGGGTCTTCCAGTACGCCACGGCCTGCTCGAAAGCCTCACCCTGCGGCGCAAAAGGACGCCCCCTGACATACTCAAACGTCGTCTCATCAGGGGCCACCATACCGGCACGGGCACCAGCCTCGATGGACATGTTGCAGAGCGTCATGCGTCCGGCCATGTCCAGCTTGCGAATGGCCGAGCCGGCAAACTCGATCACATGACCGGTGCCGCCTGCCGTACCGATACGGCCGATGATGCTGAGCATGATGTCCTTGGCTGTCACGCCGGGAGCAATCTCACCCTCGACTCGCACGCGCATGTTCTTGCTGCGCTTCTGGAGCAGGGTCTGGGTGGCCAGGACATGTTCCACCTCGGACGTGCCAATGCCGAACGCCAGCGAGCCAAAGGCCCCATGCGTGGAAGTATGACTGTCTCCACAGACGATCGTCATGCCCGGCAGGGAGACGCCCTGCTCCGGTCCGACAACATGCACGATGCCCTGCTGGCGGGACCGCAATGGGAAATAGGGAACGCCGAACTCCTTGACGTTCGCTTCCAGCGTTTCGATCTGGAGGCGGCTCTGCGGATCTTCCACCGGCTGGGAGCGGTCGGAGGTCGGGACGTTGTGGTCTGCCACGGCCATCGTGGCATCAGGACGCCGCACCGGGCGCCCTGCGGCCCGCAGACTCTCGAAGGCCTGCGGGCTGGTCACCTCATGGAGGAGGTGGCGGTCGATGTAGAGAAGGCTCGTTCCGTCCTCAAGGGCTTTCACCACATGATCGTCCCAGATCTTGTCATACAAAGTTCTAGGGGTAACCGGATTCTGCATTCTCTCTCATCTCCTTATGAGAGCTGAAAATCAGCCCTCCTTTTTGACATCACGCGGACGCTCGGCAATACGGGCGGACTTACCGGAGCGGCCACGGAGGTAGTATAGCTTCGCACGACGGACCTTACCACGGCGAACAACCGTAATATCAGCAATCGTCGGGGAGAAAAGCGGGAAAACACGCTCCACACCCTCACCGTTGGAGACCTTGCGCACCGTGAAGCTGCTGCCCAGGCCACGGTTTGAGCGGGCAATCACCACACCCTCGAAGACCTGTACACGTTCGCGTGTACCTTCAACAACGCGCACGCCAACACGCACGGTATCACCGGCGGCGAATTCAGGAACGCTGCGAATGGCGGAAAGACGCTCCATTTCGCGCGCCTCGTACTGCTGAATGATGTTCATGCTTCAAACTCCCGAAAAAAAACTCAACTCTGTTGCTGCTGTTCATACATGGCCCAGAGGTCCGGGCGACGTGTACGGGTCACAGCGATGGATTTCTCATCTCGCCAGCGGGCGATCTCCCCATGATTGCCAGAAAGCAGGACGGGCGGGACATCCCTCCCCTCCCATGTGGCAGGCCGCGTGTACTGGGGGTATTCCAGCAGTCCGGCAGAGAAGCTTTCCTCCTCCCCGCTCAGGGCTGACCCCATCACACCCGGCAGAAGTCTCACACAGCCATCAAGGAGTGCCAGTGCCGGTATTTCTCCCCCGGAGAGGACAAAATCCCCCATGCAGACCTGTTCGACCGCATGTTTCTCCAGCACCCGCTCATCAACCCCTTCAAACCGTCCACAGAGAATGACGACGCCCTCTCCCTGAACGTACCGTGCAATGTCCTTCTGCTCCAGACGATGGCCCCGTGGTGTCGGATAGATCACCGGGCGGCCATCATCTGTCTGCCTCACGCTGGTCAGGGCGTCATCCAGCACGTCCGGCCGCATGACCATCCCTGCGCCCCCGCCAAATGGCGCATCATCCAGGGCCTTGTGCACCCCCCGTCCGAACGGACGGAGGTCATGCGTTCTACAGGCCCACAGGTTCCGCTCCAGGGCACGCCCTGCAAGGGAGCAGCCCAGCGGACCGGGGAACATCTCCGGGAAGAGGGTCAGGATGTCAGCCTGCCATGTCATGAGCGGACTTCCACCTCACCAGCCAGATCCCCTTCCACTTCCACAGCTTCCGGCGGGACGACCACGAGGCGTTTCGCCTTCATGTCCACCTCCGGCACGCAGGCCATGGTGAAAGGAATCAGCTGCCCCGCTTCCAGCTCCAGACTGGTGCCAGCCCCATAGTCATGGACACTGACAACACGCCCCACAGTCTCCCCGGAAGCAAGGACGGCTTCCATACCGATCAGGTCGATATGATAGAACTCGTCCTCTTCCACCTCCGGCAGAGCCTCACGGGCAACATAGAGCTTACGGTTCACCAGCTTTTCTGCCGCCGTCCGGTCCGGCAGGGGCTGTCCGTCCTGTCCCAGGACGGCAGCAATGCCCGGTGCCTTCCAGCGTATCTGCCACACGCTGCCCGTCTCATCATGAAGAGGCCCGAGTTCCTCGAGCGTCTCGGGATGCTCCGTTGCCGGGTGCAGGCGCACGAGCCCCCGCACGCCATGCGGACGCCCTATCGTGGCGACCAGAACATCCTGATGTGAAGGACGGTGTGACAAGAAGAAATCTCCCGCTCAGGCCTGATCAGGCCTCGGCTGCCTTGGCGGCTTCAGCAGCCTTGGCAGCACGCTCCTGGGCCTTCTTCTTCGGAGCAGACTTCTTGGGCTGCTCACGGAAGGCCGGCTTCGGTGCCAGACCGGCATGGCCGAGGAAACGGGCCACACGGTCGGTTGCCTGGGCACCCTGCTCCAGCCAGTGCTTGATGCGCTCGTCATTCAGGCGCACGCGGTCGGCGTGGTCGGACGGCAGCATCGGGTTGTAGGCACCCACCTTCTCAACAAAGCGGCCATCACGCGGGCTGCGGCTGTCGGCAACCACGATGTGGTAGTACGGACGCTTCTTCGCACCTGCGCGGGACAGACGGATCTTCAGGCTCATAACAACTCCTGCATCATCAGAACATTACAAAAAGACAGACAGCCAAGAGGACACTCAGCCAAAAGGTGGACGGCCTCCCGGACCTCCCATCCCCTTGAACATATCGCCCAGACCACCGGCACCCCCCATGCCACGCATCAGACCAGACAGGCCGCCCATCTTGTTGAGCCGCTTCATCATGGTGGACATCTCACTGAACTGCTTGAGCAGCCGGTTGACCTCCGGAACGCTCGTGCCGGACCCAAGGGCGATACGCTTCTTGCGTGACGCCTTGATGATCTCCGGTGCGCTGCGCTCCTGCGCTGTCATGGAGGAAATGATCGCCTTGTGACGGTTGAAGATGGACGTGTCCAGATCCTTCCCCGCCAGCTTATCCTTCAGCTTGCCCATGCCCGGCAGCATGCCAAGAATGCCGGAAATGGAGCCAAGGCGATTGATCTGATTGATCTGCGAGACATAGTCATTCAGATCAAACTTGCCGGCGAGCATCCGCTTGGCAACACGCTCACCTTCTTCCTGATCGAGCTGCTCGGACGCCTTTTCCACCAGCCCGGCGACATCGCCCAGCCCCAGAATGCGCCCGGCAACACGCTCGGGATGAAACTCTTCGAGAGCCTCCATCTTCTCACCGGACCCGGTGAACTTGATGGGCTCTCCTGTCACGGCCTTCATGGAGAGGGCGGCACCACCACGGGCATCACCATCCATGCGGCTCATGATGACGCCGGTCAGGCCGATCTGGTCCTTGAAGGACTGTGCGGTATTGACGGCGTCCTGCCCGGTCATGGCATCGACGACCAGCAGCGTCTCCACAGGCTTCGCCACGTCACGGACCTGACGGACCTCATCCATCAGGGCCTCGTCAATGGCCAGACGCCCTGCGGTGTCGAGAATGACGATGTCGAAGCCTTCACGGCGCCCTGCATCCAGCGCACGGCGGGCGATCTCGACAGGCCCCTGCCCCTGTTCGATCGGCAGGGAGGTGACCAGCCCGTTCGTGCGTCCGCCCACCTGCTCGGCGATCTGCTGAAGCTGGAGCTGGGCCGCCGGACGCTGCACGTCCAGACTGGCGAGCAGCACCTTCTTCCGCTCACGGCTGGCGAGACGGAGGGCCAGCTTGCCGGCAGTCGTGGTCTTGCCCGCCCCCTGAAGGCCGACCAGAAGATAAGGAATTGGAGCCGGAGCCGACAGGTTCAGCGGCACCGCACCAGCACCACCCAGAGCCTCGATCAGCGCATCATTGACGATCTTCGCCACGGCCTGACCGGGCGAGACGCCATCCAGCACCTCACCGCCGACAGCACGTTCCTTCACCTTGCTGACGAAGCTACGCACCACCGGCAGGGCCACGTCGGCCTCCAGCATGGCCAGACGGACCTCGCGCATGGCCTCGGTGACGTCACCCTCCGAAAGCCTCTCCCCGCGGGAAAGACCTTCGAAAACTTTCGACATTCTGCCAGAGAGCTGCTCGAACACGGGCTATCCTTAATTCCATGACAAACGCGCCACTGCGCGAACCCTCGCGGAGTGACGTGTCCGTAAACTTCCTACGCCTTTACGGCCTCTCTGGAGTTCCGTCAAGCTTTTCCCGTCTCGGCAGAAGGCAGGATAACTGCCCTCAGCTCACTTTTTTACCCTACCGTTTCTATCTGCCTCCTTTTATCCATAAAATAACAAGATAGCTGATCAGTTTATAAGGAATCTCTTGTCATCCAGCAAAATTAGATTACAAACAATCCAATCCTCGCCCTTGCGGGGATGAACCGATAGCTGATCACCTTATTGGTTCCATTAAAAATGTGTTCCCCGCCCTTGCGGGGATCAAGCAAGGCCACTCCGTAATGAGCCGGCCTGCTTCCCTTCTCTCCAACTATCAGAAAACTGTCTCCCAACTACCTTCCACAATCCTGAAAGAGTTTCCATCATGACCACACACGACATCACCTGCCCCCACTGCCATAAATCATTTTCACTCGACAATGCAGGCTATGCCGACATCGTCAAACAGGTGCGGGACAAGGAGTTTGCCCGGCAGGTACAGGAAAAACTGGAAGCGGCAGCACGGGAAGAGCAGCTTGCCGCAGAACGGGCAAAATTTGCCCATGAGCAGGAAATGCACCAGGCCCTCCATGCCCGTGATGCTGAAATACAGGCCCTGAAAAGTCAGATTGAACGACACGAAACGGACCAGCAGACGGCCACCCGTCTTGCTGAAGCTGAAAGGAAAGCCCAGCTGCAGGAAGCCGTGCAGGCCAGGGAGACGGAGATCCATCAGCTTCAGGCCCGACTGGCTGCCGGTACGGCGGAAAAGGAACTGGCCGTCACGAAAGCGGTTGAGGCTGTCCAGAAGGAGCGGGACACCCTGCAAAACACACTGAAAGAGATGGAGCTGAAAAATACTCTCGCCGCCTCCCAGCTGAAGGAGCATTACGAACTTCAGCTGAAGGACCGTGATGACCACATCGAACGGCTGAAAGACATGAAGGCCCGCCTCTCTACCAAGATGGTCGGTGAGACGCTGGAGCAGCATTGCGAGGTGGAGTTCAACCGGGCACGGGCGATGGCTTTCCCACGGGCCTATTTCGAGAAGGACAATGACGCCCGCTCCGGCAGCAAGGGGGACTACATCTTCCGGGATGCGGATGAAGGCGGAACGGAAATCATCTCCATCATGTTCGAGATGAAGAACGAGGCTGACAGCACCGCCACCAAAAAGAAGAATGAAGACTTCCTGAAAGAACTGGACAAGGACCGCACGGAGAAGAAATGCGAATATGCCGTGCTTGTCTCCCTGCTGGAACCCGAGAGCGAACTGTACAATACGGGCATCGTGGACGTGTCCCACCGCTACCCGAAGATGTACGTCATCCGCCCGCAGTTCTTCCTTCAGATCATCTCCCTGCTCCGCAATGCCTCCACCAATGCGCTGACCTACAAGCGGGAGCTGGAACTGACACGCCAGCAGAATATCGACGTGACCAACTTTGAGGAGAAGCTGGAGACGTTCAAGACCGGCTTCGCCCGCAACTATGACCTCGCACACAAACAGTTCAACACAGCCGTTGAAGAGATAGACAAATCCATCTCCCATCTTCAGAAGATCAAGGACAATCTCCTGAAGTCAGACAACAACCTGCGTCTGGCCAACGACAAGGCGCAGGACGTCACGATCAAGCGGCTCACACGGGGGAATGCGACCATGAAGGCGAAATTCGCAACACTGAGAGAAGATGGAGAGTAATGTCTGGCCCCATCCTTTTGAAACGGGCGCAGCTTCACAGCTTGACGCCCAACGGGTGAATCAGTATCAGGGGCCGTGCCTGCCTTCTCCATGGGAAGGCAGAACGGATGGGTGTCCGAGCGGTTTAAGGAACTGGTCTTGAAAACCAGCGTGCGTGGAAGCGTACCGTGGGTTCGAATCCCACCCCATCCGCCACAAGACATATTTCAAACCTATTCAAGCATTGCCAAAACCCGCAGAAATCTGCCATTTCTTTCTGATATACCTATTCACTACGGCGCATCATAACGCACCGCAGCGCATCAATTTGGGGGCCTATATGGGGGCCTCATTTTCCGGCGAGACACCATGCTGACAAATACGGAAATCAGAAACGCCAAGGGTAAGGAAAAACCTTACAAAATGGCGGACAGCCAAGGGCTTTATCTTCTGGTCCGGCCCAACGGCTCGAAACACTGGCACTTGAAATACAGGATCGGGGGAAAAGAGCGCAAGCTCTCATTCGGAGCATACCCGGAAGTCAGCTTGTCCGAGGCTCGGCAGGCAAAGGAGGCCGCCCGTACAGAGCTGCGAGCCGGTATCGACCCCGGCCTGACACAGAAACAGAAGAAGGCCTCCGCTGCGAACGATGAAGGCGCATTCCGCCGGGTAGCAGAGCGATGGATCGAGCATACGGCTCCGACATGGAGATCCGTCAAGCACCACTCTGACGTGGTGAGTAGCCTGGAACGGTACGTCTATCCGGCAATCGGCAACGTGCCTCTCAATGAGATTACGTCTCCGATGGTTTTGGCTCTCCTGAAACGAGTGGAGGCTCAGCGGGCCATCGAAACGGCGCATCGGGTCTGCCAGCGTATCAGTGCCGTGTTTCTGTACGGGATTGCCTGCGGGCTGGCCCAGACCGACCCTGCGGCCCCACTGAGGGCCATCCTCAAGAAGGTACCGAAAGGGCGCCAGAGTGCCATCACGAATCTGCCTGAACTACAGGAGATGATGGCTCACCTTGACGGCGTGGCCGCATATCCCGTCTCTCTGCTGGCCCTGCGCTTTCTGGCCCTCACGGCGACCCGTTCGGGGGAAATCAGGGGCATGCTCTGGTCAGAGCTGAATTGCGATGTGTGGGAGATACCAGCCGAACGAATGAAGATGAAGAGGTCCCACATCGTGCCGCTCAGTAGGCAGGCTTTGGATGTTCTAGATGCCGTGAGACCATTCACGGGCCATGCTCCTTATGTGTTCGCTGCTGTCCGCTCACCTAAAAAGCCGATGAGCGACATGGCCCTGTCGATGATCTTAAAGAGGAACGGATACGCCGGGCGTCACGTCCCGCACGGGTTCCGTTCGTCTTTCTCTTCGATTATGAATGAAAGGCGGCCAGAAGATCGCTATGTAATCGACCTGATGTTAGCCCATGTCTCAAAAGACAAAGTCGAAGCGGCGTACAATCGGTCCCTGCATCTGGAGAAAAGAAAGGAAATCGCCCAGGAATGGGCTGACCTCCTTCTCGAAAAATGCGCTCCTGCCTCTGCACTCACACAGATTCCGTCCCGGCCCGCATTTTCTCCACCTCCGTCAGAACTGCCTCCTGCGTCCAGCGGAGATGGCCATTCTTGAGACGGAAGCCGTCAGGGAATTTCCCCTGACGGACATGCCTTTCCAGCGTAGATTTGCTGATACCAAGGTACTCAGCCACTTCCTCTTTCGTCATCAGAGGGGCCATTTTGCTCATTCCTTCTCCCCCGCTCTGGTGTTCCATGCCTCTAACGCCTCTTTGAAGGAATGTTTGCTCGGTCCCTGCGCTTTACATGAACATTCCATAAACATTTCGTCACTCTGGAAATTAGGGAGGGGGACCCCTGCGCAAAACGGGCACTCTTTAGGTGGTTCCTCTGACAATTCATCGATAATATCGTCGTAGCCTTCTGGCCAAATACTCATCCCCGCCTCCACTTCTTCCAGAACACGACCGACATCTTGTACGGATAAAATAAAACGGTGCGATTACTGCCCATGCTCCATAGGGAGCAGCGCTGCATCAGCTCTTCGGTTATGTTTATGACTGTCTCGCTCACGCTATTTTCTCCTTCACCCATTCATTCAGTTCAGCGGCCCCGATCAGAGGCCAGAGTATCAAGCACACCACGGCACTGGTCAGGCCGGGGCGGTATCCGTTGCTCGTTCTCAGAAGGCTGATCCGCCAGAGGATGCCCACACCTAGGTGAGACAGGGTTAGCAGGATGATGATGAGGGCCGTCACACCGACATCTCCTCATCCATTGCCTCGAAGCGAGCCAGAGCCTCGGAGACAGCACGTTCTATTTTCTCGGATACATGCTGGCGGTTTGCTTTCAGCCACTCACGCCTTTTCTTGAACTCATCCTCACTGGTAAGTTTTTTGAGGTCTTCTACCGTGGTAGCGTCCTGCACGGCCTCGATCATCTCACGGGCTGTCATCATGTTTTTGTCTTCTGGAGGCCTATCAGCCCCTGTTTCGGCCCAATTTTTCAGGCGAGCGCCCTGCTCTGCTATAATTCGCTTGCCCTCAGGGAATATGGTCTGCAACTCATGGTTTAGCTTGCGAGGCAGGTCATATCGGGGCTGCCCTGGAGTTTCAGGGTGCATGGTCATGGAGCCAGAAAGTTCGAACATGAAAGACTTTTCACAGATAGGCTGGAATCCCATCTGCCTTATCTCATTACGTTCCCGACCCGTCTGAGGGTTCATCACCTTCTCAAACTTGATTTTCTCTTGCGCCCGCAGGCAGAAAATAAGGTGGGTTCTGGTCTGGATCAGCCGTGCCATCATGCGTTTGTGCTGTTGTTTGGGCTTTTTCCAGCTTGGGGCCGTCATGGCTTCTACTTTCCACTGCTGGATATGGCCATTGCGGTCAGTAGCCGCCGCTAGAGCGGCCGCCTCGGCCATATCAGAACAACCGCCTTCGCCATCCCACTCATGGCTCATGCTGTCGATCACAATAACCGTTGCCCCGGCTTCCTCAGCCGCACGTATTGCCGCAATGTAGCGCATGGGTTCAAATGGGGGCTGAAAGTCCAGATGAAGAAAATCAAACGTCCCTTTGGTCGGATCAGCCCTCTCTCCAGGACGTGGCGCATAATGAAGGGCACGACCCGCTTCCGTATCAATAACGGCGATCTTCCCATCCTTGCCCTTGATCCCCTCAGCCAGCGTCAGGGCTGAAAATGTCTTTCCCGATCCAGAAGCCCCTGCAATGCCGAAGAGAAGGCCAATCTTTTCCCGAACGGCTGGTTTAATCGTGAAACTCATGTTGGATCTCCAAACTCTGCAAGAATGTCATCCCTGATTTCTTGCTCTTCTTGCTCATTGATGAGCCACGCTGGGGCCTCGACGTGTGCCATGTGAGGATATCCGGGCCATTCGCCACTCTTCATGCACTCCCCCCAGATACGGATTGCACGGGTGACATTTTCATCAGCGACATGACGAAGGCTTGGAGCCGGCGTCAGAACAGACACGGCGTAAGGGGCATTCATTTCCACTACGATGAACCTCATTGGCTCTGGAGTAATGCCCCTAATTGCCTTTACGCCACGAGCATAAAACCTATCCTGTGTCCGATAATCCCTTGCGAGGGAACGGCTCCATTCCTGAGGTGATGCGCTTTTCGTGGTGCCTTTCAGGTCGAACAATGGCGCCCTTCGATCATCTGGAAGGAAATCAACCATCCCCCGGCACCAGATATCCTGCTCCCGCCATACGATTGCCGCCTCCGACCGCCCTGGGCCAAAAAAAGCGGCACAATCCTCACGCTGCCTCAGCTGTTTCCGTGCCGCATCAGCGCATTCACGGATTGCCACATAATCAGCCTCCAACAGCACGATCTTCCCCGCCTGCTGAGCCTCATCCCGAGCCTCCCGGGCCGCATTGCTGCGATAATCATTGAAAGGCAGTGCCGCAATATCTGCGCCTTTACCCAGTATCATACGATGCAGGGCGGACCCTTTCTGCATGGCTAGGGTAGGCTCGAATGTCGGGCGCTCCTTGTTCAACCGTGGGTGGTTGAACCGGGCATGAAGTGGGCTCTGGTTTAGCAGTACCTTGGCAACAGAATTAGACAGACTGGGTTCTGGGCACGGATCCGCATGATACTGCTCATTGGTCAGATCGTAGATTCCAGGCTGGGTGATCGTTTCCATCACAACGCCCCCATCTCGATCAATTCATCCAGAGCCCGCATAGCCCTCTTGTTGCACCCCTCTGCAAGGTCTGGGCGCCCTGTCAAAATGAACTTGTGATACGAAATACGGCCGCCTGTCAGTTGAGATTTTAAGCTGCGAACTTTCTCTTCATCGACAGGATTACAAGCCAGCCAATCCTGCCAATTAGACGCACTTTCCCCGTTTGCATTTTTCAGCATCTCAAAAACTCCCAGTTTTAATTGGTATTATCGGGCGTTACTTGCCAACTGCCTCGGCATGGCGCATGTCGTAATAGGCATATATTTTGTCACGCCGCTGATCCTCAGCAGTAATTCCCGTCTCATCTTCGTAGAGAATGGTACTCAGCCGCCCCCGCAGCTTGTCGAGAGCGTCGAACGCAATCCATGTCTCATCCTCCACCCGCTCATTGAGAGTGCCATTCTTTTCCAGAATATCCGCTACACGGCTGATAAGGGCCAGCAGGGCGAATGACGACGGATGACGGTCTCGTTCAACCCGCTCCAGCAGGCCGTTGTCAGTCGGACGGTTCTGATGGGTGATCTGCTCGGAGATAAGGCTCATTCTCCGCCTCCCATCATAGAGTGGGCGATCTCGAGATTCTCACGCGCATCACCCAGCAGTTCATTGATTGCCCCGGATTTATCGTCAGAGACGGGTATCTCCTCCAGGAGAGAAATGATTCCCTTAAGCACATAAAGGACATCTTCTTTGCCCCCATCGCCCAGCAGGTTTCTCATCGCTACGATACCGACCTTGGCGTGGGTTTTCTGACATTCGAGCAAGTTCTGATCAATGCTCATGGCTCATTCCCCGCGCGGACTGAAAGGCCAGCCAGAACCTCGGAAAGTGCCGCCGTGTTGAAAGGCCCGATCGCCGGGAACGACGCCTCCGTGATCGGCTCGTTCCGCTCATATGGGTAGGTCAGGCTGTCGATCAGGTTATCGAGGGCCAGCATAGCGTTCGTCAGCTCGTTGCGCTCGCTGATCGTCAGGCCGGTCCCCTCTGACACGATCTCCAGCTCGTCATGGGCCATCCTCAGCCGGGACAGGGCTGCGTTCCTGTTGTTATCCACCTCATCACCTCCGTGTCTGTGTGGTGTGAGGTTACTGATAAGCTTTTTTGCTTATATCGTCAATGCATATTTGAAGCTTTTATGCTTATTTTCTTTCTAAGCTACCCTCTCCCGCAAACACAAAAAAACCGCCCCGAAGGGCGGTCATTACCAAAGCAGTGTCTCTACATCTCCAAAAAAACCCTTGCGAATTTCTCCGCCATGAGCGGTGGCACCGCATTCCCTATCTGACGTGCCTTAGAAAAGGGGCTCCCACAAAAATCATAATTCCTTGGGAAAGTCTGTAAACAGGCTGCTTCACGTACGCTTAGTGCTCTATCCTGTTCAGGATGCCCAAAGCGTCCATTAGAATAACTAATGCAACGAGTTGTCAAAACAGACGATGGCTCATCCCAAGAAAGACGTCCATATACATCCGAGTGGCCATTGTATGTCTTATGACATGCAAGTCGCAACTCTTCAGGCCAGGATTTACGACCGCCTCCTTCAGGAGTAGCCTGTATTCTCTTAAGATTTATTATAGAAAGTGCAGATGCTTGATGGTGAGGGTCAGTAGGATCAGTACTCCCAGCGACCAATTCTGGTAAATCAGATATCCAATCCCTCACGGTTGTCATTTTCTCTTTCTTTATCGGGAAGACAGGCTTCCTGCCTCGTGCTGCAAGGAGAACCAGACGTTTTCGATCTTGAGGGACACCGTAAAATGCAGCTGACACGACATCATAAGAAACCTCATACCCCAATTTTTTCAGCAAATTCAAAAAGTCAGGGAACGGTCCATCTTCTTTCAATTTTTGTATACCCGGAACATTTTCTACAAAAACAAAGTCTGGCTTACAGAAAGAAACCATTCTGCCAAAATCAGATAAAAGATTCTTCCTTTTATCATCCTTTTTTTGATGCCTGTTCTGTTTAGAGAATGGCTGGCATGGAGCACATCCGGAAAAAAGAATTTTTCCTTCAACATTAGCCAATCGCTCCACAATATCAGCTGGATCAATTTCTTCTATCTGCCTTTCAATGAAAAAGGCCTCTGGAAAGTTTTTCTGATAGGTGGCTCCTGCATCTTTATCGCAATCAACCCCACCCAAAATGCGCGCCCCAGCATTCCTGAAACCTGCACTTGTTCCTCCACAGCCACAAAAAAAATCCACCACTGATAAAATGGACACTTACATCCCCTCTTCATACCTTTTTATAAATGAATTAATAATACTCTTAATATCATTCCAACCAGCCCACTCATGCGGGATACGGGTTATCATCATATCGATAACCGTATTGATATTCGAAGCCGTTACAGCTTGCGTCATTATACGCTTGGCAATCTTATCGATGGTCGCCTTTGGATCAGCTAAAGCATCGGGAAATTCCTTATCTGCCAGAAAGTAGGAATGCTCCCCAGATGCCCATAGCTCCCTTAATATCCACTCTTCTGGAGTGTTGCCTGGAAGATAATCAACAACTTCTCTCCCGTAGGAGAGAAGATTTCTCAGATGATTCATTTTAACATCCTGTGCAACCTTTCCACACTTGAATTTCGGCTCACCTTTTAAAAGATTATGTACAGTTGCTTCCAGATCATTGTCTGTTACGTTTCCAGACGCAGGCCACTCTCCTCTACGTTGATCACCATCCAGAAGAAAAAGAATATTCCCTTCTTGTGATATGGATGCGCGGGGAAGATTATGCTTCAGAATATCATCTGCTCCGCCGAGCGGAATAACATCTATTTTTTCTGAAAAATAAGAAAAATATCTTTTAATACATATATTGACAATAAGCTGAGCCGCTTTATCCTCTACAAATATTTTATAGATCTTCCCGGAATCATGTCCAATATCACAAAATACTTCCTCGCAATGATTAGACTGTGCATGAAGATGAACCCTGTCATCTTTATCAAGTGTCAATAACTTGATCGCTTTCTGAGGCAGGTACTTGATAAACTCCGGAGAATGTGTTGTTAACACGACCTGATGTTTCCTGCGGAGAACCTGTCTCTCTAAGAAACGAAACATACGCTTCTGAGCTGCAGGATGCAGTGAAACCTCTGGCTCATCGAGAAGTATTAGAGAGCGATCTTTTGTGTTCATTATCCTCCAAACCAAAAATACGACTGCAAATTCTCCACTCCCTGCAAAAGCCTCTGAATATTTCAGTCCCTCTCTACACAGCCTAACCGTAAAACCCTTTATGGAATAATCAGAATCAGCAAAATAAAAGTGTTTAATTATATGAATTTCACTATAATCGCATCCGAGTATTTCTGATATGCATTTAACAGAATCCTCATCCAGGCACATGTTTATCCTATCTAAAATCCTTTCTACGTTATAGTAGAGATTACTTTTCTTTTTGCTATCCATAGCCTCTTTCAACCATTTGGAGGCTTTTGCAATTTTTAGAGAGCGTTTTTTCAACTCAGAAATATCATCAGAAGGTGGTGAATAAAAAAATTTGTCAAATGCACTTAACGAATGTCTAAAATCTATATAACAAACATTCTTATCTATAGGAGGATTTCTTTTTTCCTGGGTGGGTAAGCCATACTTTGGAGATGGCCGATGCGATTCCCAATAATTTGGATCATTGTCCCTTCTTGTACGCTGATAAATAACTTCTATCGTTTTACCATCTTTTTTATACCCATATATAAAACAGCTTGGATTATCATCTCCGTCAGGAATAGGGTCTATGGATGTTGAGAACCAATAGGTACCAACGCTGTAGCCACGAGGGCTTCCATAGAGTGCTTTTAATACCGAACTTTTATTCGTTCCGTTTCTCCCGACTATTGCCGTTATCGGATAAGAAAAAACAATTTTTGTATCTTCTTTTAAGTTCCTATACTTAGGAAAACGAATGTGCCTTATAAAGGGTTCGATAGATTTCCCGTTCATAAGCTTAGATAACGAATCTTTATTCGACATTTTTTATAAAACCTTTGCCTAGTGTAAATGCTATCAGCTGGACATCAATCCAATCACTTCCACACCCACTTCCCCACGACCCGGCCCTGTATCATCACATCCGCCACGGGCTGGTCATACGGGGAATAGTCAGGGTTCTTGCTGATGATGCGGAGGACGTCCTGCTCAGGGGATGAGCCTGGGATGATCTGGACCATCTTCACCACCAGACCGTAGCGATTGTGGATGATGTAGGCCCCGTCATGCGAAACGGTCCGGTCCCCCACATCCACAAGGACTTTCTCTCCCGGAAGATAATCCGGGATCATGGACTCACCTGCTACCGTGACGATGGCCAGATTGTTGAGCGATGTGGCCCGGACGCCTGCCAGCGCACTTCTGGGCAGCGTCCATATCCTGGAGGCATCCTGCAAATCAGGCACCTCCAGCCCTGCGCCAGCCGCAGCCTGCACATCATACTCAGGGATCCGCACCAGCCCATAAGTGCCGTCTAGCTGGCTTTGCTTGGGATGAGCCATGTCACTGACGGGTGGTTTATCTTCGTTACCAGCCAGCAAAGAGGCATATCTGGCCTTTATCTTTTCCTCAGTGCGGGCAGATAACGCATTGCTGCTCTGAGCATCATCCATGAAACGGCTGACCGTAGTCTGAGCAAGATGACACTCTTTGGCTATGCGGGAGTAACTATGCCCGGAAAGCTGGGCAATATGATCAATCCAAGCCTTTTGGCGGGTGCGTGTCGATAAATCAGCCATAAGCTTTTTTGCTCCGATATATGCAAAAATGAAACAAGCAAAAAAGCATTTACATTGTAAGCATAAAAGCTTACTAAGCTTATATGGATCTAATCACTTACCCCCAGATTGTAGCCCTCGCTCAGGAGAAAAATCTTTCCCTGAACGAGCTGGCAAGACGAGCAGGCATTGCACGGTCTGTTTTGGACAGGTGGCGTTCAGGGAAGACTACGCCAACCCTGAGAACCGTAGGGAAAATTCAAGACGCCCTGTCATCCACCCAGAGGAGCGCACCATGAGCGGAAACCAAAAGGCGTCCGACTACGTCCAAAAGCACAAAATATCAGCGCGCAATCCAATAATCATTTTTCTGCGCAACGTGGAAACTCACGGGTTCGACCACACGAAATGCTGGGCATGGAAGGGCGGCGGCAAAGGAAACGGCTACGGGAACCTCAATATAAAAGGGAAGAACACCACCGCACATAGACGGTCATACTCCCTCTTCTGCGGCGATATCCCAGCAGGGATGGATGTTTGCCACGCATGTGACAACCGCTGGTGCGTCAATCCAGAACATCTATTCGTGGGGACACGAAGCGAGAATATGGCCGACTGCAAATCAAAAGGAAGAACGGCTGGCGGCAACAGGAGACACCTGACCGCATGGCAGGTTCAGGAAGTGATGCGCCGTTTAAATGCCGGGGTCCCACGCTCTCTGATCGCAGAAAAAATGGACATCTCCTACTCAACAATCGGCAGCATTGCTCGTGGTAATTCATACGCCACAGCACAGAAAGAGGCTCGGTAATGGCTCGCAACAAAAATTTTTGGTGCGGAACTGGCCGCCTTGGTGCCGACCCAGAGATCCGCACAACCCAGAATGGAACAAAGGTCGCCAATATGAGGGTCTGCTGTTCCAGAGACTGGAAAGACAAGGATGGGAACGAAAAAAAATCATCGTTCTGGGCTCCCGTGGTCGTATGGGGGGCAACGGTAGAAGTCGTTGACCGTTACTGCCGCAAGGGCGACCTCATCCGTGTGGAAGGGCCTCTAGCCAACAGGGAATGGACCGATCGGGATGGCAACAAACGGCACTCGATCGAAGTGGTCATCTCAGGCTTCCAAGGCGAAATCGAGCTTCTGGCATCCGCCAATCGTGACCGTCAACAGCCCACACAATCCAACAGCACCCAGCGTTACCAGAGCGGGACTTCCATGAGCGATGCCGCCGGGTACGGGTATGGCGGCAGCAGCCAGCCGCTCGATGACGAAGTGCCGTTCTGATGGAGAACAAAATGAACGAAACAGCCAACAACGTAGGCGGGATCGCCGCTGACCGTCTACGCTCCATCATCGACCGGGTGGAGCGTCTGGAAGATGAGCGCAAGGCCCTGGGGGCTGACATCCGGGACGTGTTCACGGAGGCCAAGTCCGCCGGGTTTGATGTCAAGGCCATCAAGCAGATCATCAAGCTGCGCAAGCAGGAACCGGCTGAGGTGGAGGAACAGGAAACCCTCGTGGAGACCTACCGGAGGGCTCTGGGGCTATGAGTATTCTGGATTTTATCGTACCCCGCCGTGACCGGATACGGGCTGAAAATTGCGCCCTGAAACTGGCCCTCAGCGGTGTAGAAGAGCGTCTGTTCACCGAGATGGCCTACAGTCGGAAACTGGCGGAGGACAGGGATGCTCTACTGGCCCAAAACTGCCGTCTGCGTGCCCAGCGGGACGATGCCCTCGCACGCCGGAGACGTGATGAGAAAGGGAGGTTCCGGTGAGACAGATCAGTTTCGTCCTTCCCGCACCCTACCCGCTTCTGAACCGCTCTCTGCGGGCGCACTGGAGCGTCAGAAAGCGCCAGCAGGCAGCTATCAGGGGCACGATACTGGAACAGATCGGCGGGTCACCAGGGCTGCCGCCTGAGCCGTTCCAGAAAGCCCGTGTCGTTATCGAACGGCACAGCGTGGGGACGCCTGACTACGACAATCTGGTAGGCGGCGGGAAGCAGCTCATCGACTGCCTGACAACGCCAGTCATGGGCAAGGGCGGTCGCCAGAGAAATAAGCGTGGGCTGGGTATCATCGTGGATGACAGCCCTGGCCATCTGACAGCTGAATACCACGCTGTGAAATGCCGTCTGTGCGAACAGAAAACGGTGGTCACGATCACCGAACTGGAGGCCTTGCCATGAGCTACGCCACAATGAAATGGGCGATGGAAGTACAAGCTACTCCCACACAAAAACATGTACTTCTTGTTCTGGCTACACACGCCAACGAGGATGGAGAGGCGTTCCCATCGATACAGAGCATATGCAACGCAACGGGCCTCTCCGACCGGGCTGTGAGGAAGGCCAGATCAGAGCTGATTGACGCCGGGCTGCTAGAAAAATCCAGCAAATTCACCCGTAACGGCGTTCGCCTGAACATGGCACGTCATGCCGCCCAACCGGCACCAGATGCCGGGAAAGCGGCACCACGTTCCGAAAAACCGGCATATCGTGCCACCAAAAAAGAACCGGCACCAGATGCCGCCACACCGGCACGTCATGCCGCCCAACCGGCACCAGATGCCGGTCCACATAACAGCCAGTTAAATACCATTAACAGCCATACTATCCCCCCTACCCCCCAGCCGAAAAAATCGACTGCCTCGAAACGAGGCCACCGGCTGCCGGACGACTGGCAGCCTTCCCAGGAGCTGATCGACTACGCCAACGAGCGCAACCTCGACCCGCAGCGAGAGGCCGAGGATTTCCGGGACTACTGGCACTCCAAGCCGGGGGCCGGCGGGGTGAAACTGGATTGGGCCGCCACGTGGCGGACATGGTGCCGTCGCAGCGCAGACCGCCAACAACAGCGGTTTCCGGGTACCGGGAACGTCACCCCGTTCCCGGCTCGACAGCAGCGCAACACCCGTCCGCCACGTGACCCGTTTGCAGGGTTTGCGGACAGTTTCACTGACGTTGAAATCCCTGAACTGAGCCCAGAAGACAAGGCGCTGATGCGCCGTTACCGGAGCTGAAAATGTCTGAAATTGTTGAATTTTCCCCAGATGTCGCCCGAGCCCAGCAACAGCGTCGGAACCGTCAGATCGGGTCATGGCTGACCAAGCTGTCGTCCTACCTAACCCACTCGGTTGAGTTCAGGGAGATGGACGAGCGGGGACGTGCTGTGTTCTGGGCGGAGCTCGTCGAGGTAATGGCGGAAGCTGATCTTCCAGACGCCGCATGGACATCGGACTCAATCCGGTTCTGCCGCCGCCAGTTCAAATTCTTCCCTTGCGCCGCTGAGCTGTGCGCCGCTCTGGAGCGACATGTTGAGCCAGTGCTGGCAGCGCAGAAGCAGCGGTGGGAGCAGGAGAAAATCAGCCATTCCCGCCCCCGTGGCGATGGCTCGATCCCGCTGGATGAAAGGCTCTGGCTGGACAGGTTCCGGGAAGCCGTGGCTGATGGGTTCCGCTCGCTGGGCGAAGAGCGTGGCACGAACCCTGACGAGGCCCGCCATTCTGCCCTAACGCTGCTCCGGCAGCAGGCCCCCGCTGCTTATGCGTCTCTGGATGAAGTGGAGCGTCGGGACAGTTACGGGAGGACCTACGCATGACCAGCCGTGTGATCTGGACTGAGACGCTGAAAGAAAAAGCCGCCCGGCGAGGAAACCGGGCGGCTGGGTGCTGTTCTCTTCTGTCAGGAACAGGGTTTTTTATAATACAGTAGGACAGGCAGCACAATGGCAGGACCGACCAGAGAGCGAATGAACAAACCGGACTGGGAAACTCATGGCAGGAGGCGGCGGCGTTCCAACACCCTGGAGGCACTGCGACCCCGGGTGGGAGATGAGGTTATTGCAGAGGCACACCGATGGATTGCGGACTGGGAACTGGCCGTAAACGGATATTGCGACGAGATGAAGAACAGCGGCAGCCCGGCGATCCCCGGGAATGTCTTCACTTTCAACGCCCTGCGGGGGCAGAAGTGGCTACCCATAAGAGCGTTCTGCCGTCACGCCGGGCAGGAGGCACATATGCTGCTGGTCCAGATGCTCGCTCATGGCTGGTCATTCTCAAGCATCGGGCGGTCACACTGGCCGGAACTACAAGAGAGACAACAGCGGCAGAAAGCAACAGAAGCCTGCGAGGCTGCTCTGCTGTCCCTACATGATTTCTGGTCCAGACAGCGTAAAGCAAACGCCGGGCAGGCCATACATGCGGCCCGCTGCTACAGGGCATGCCCTTCTCTCCCCGTACTCTGCAGAGAGTTTGGACTGGCCCAGCCCAGCATGAGGAAACTGATTGCCCGGGGAGAAAAAATGCTCAACCGCCCCCGGCACGGCTTGACAGCCACTGCCGGATAAATGTATAAAATTGGCATGATCGTTAGCCGTGTACCCCAATGGGATGCACGGCTTTTTTATTGGCAGAAAACAGCCAGTCAGAACAATTCAGGATACACCATGCGCCGCCCCTGCCCTCAGTCCGCAACCCGGATCGAGCGGGGGTGTATTGTGTCCACCCGCTCCGATCTAGGCATTGTGGTGCGGCGACGGGGCAGCCGGGTCGTGCTGGTGCGTATCGTGAAGGGGCCTCTGCCCCGCCATCGGGCCGACATCCATCCCTCATGGTTCGGCACGATCCAGATGGGGTTGCGTCTGGGTGACGTGATCCGCTGCGTGCCGGGCGTCGTGAACGTTCACTGCCTTTACCCCATGCGGGCCACGACTCCCGATGTTCTCCTCCAGCGCATTGATAAGGCTGTGACCCGTGAGCTGGCAATTCGGCAGGATGAGGATGCCAGCCGCCAACGCCCCGGTGGGCCAGCCATACCGCATCACCGATATGGTTAGGGCCATCTTCCGCTGGGCCTTCTTCCATCTCTGGCGGTCACGTCACAACTGCACGAACAGGGGCCATATCATCATGCCACAAGGCCGCTGTGCCGCCTGCGGGATCATACCCGCCGTACTGGAAGCCGACAGTGCAGAAACCATCAGGGCGCATTCCCTAAAATAGGTAGGATTAGAGAAAGACTGTCCAGTGACAAGTGATACCTCAAAACCCCCCTCAAAGAAAGGTACCGCCACCAAGCGTGGCAAAACACCCGGCTCCGGCCGAAAGAAAGGCACCCCCAACAAAGTCACTGCCGAAATCAGGGAGCTGGCTCGTGAGCATGGCCCGGCGGCCATCCAGGCACTCGCTCAACTGCTCATGTCCGCAGACAGCGACACGGCCCGCATTGCCGCCGCAAAGGAGCTGCTGGACCGTGGATACGGCAAGGCCACCGCCACGCAAGAGATTTCCGGCCCCGGTGGCACGCCCCTGCAAGGCCCCGTGTTGGTGATGGAGACCGTCCCGGGAGGCAGCAAGAGTGACTACACGGACGCCTGTAAAGATACCTGAGGTCTTCGGCAATTTCGCCCATCCCTACCGCTACCGGATGTATCATGGTGGCCGTGGCTCAGGAAAATCATGGACAGTCGCCCGGGTTCTGGTCTGTCTGGCTGCCACACAGAAGCTGCGCATCCTCTGCTGCCGTGAGTTCCAGAACAGCATCGCTGACAGCGTGATGAAGCTGCTGGCCGAACAGATCAACGATCTGGGGCTGAGCCGCTATTTCACGGTACTGGAAACGACCATCCGTGCCCATAATGACAGCGAGTTCCTGTTCAAGGGATTGGCCCGGAACAGCCAATCGATCAAATCCACCGAAGGCGTGGACATCGCCTGGGTGGAAGAAGGACAGACCATCAGCCAGGACTCAATTGATCTCCTTCTGCCCACCATCCGCAAACCCGGCTCCGAAGTCTGGTTTACATGGAACCCGCTGGAAGAAGGTGCACCAATTGAAGTGCTGCGTGACACGCTTCTGGAGGCCGACAACGCCTTCATCAGGCAGGTCAACTGGTCGGACAATCCATGGTTTCCGGCTGTCCTGAATGAGGAACGATTGCGCTGCCTGAACCATGACCCGGGGAACTACAAGCACATCTGGGAAGGCGACTATCGCCGTTACGGGCAGGCCTTCTTCAGCCTCTCCCATGCGCTGCTGGATGACGCCCCCCTGCCCCTGCCTGCCGCCTGCGACTGTGTCTATGCCGTCATGGACACGACACTGAAGGGCGGACAGGGCAATGACGGCACGGGCGTGGCCTATTTCGCCCTGGACAGGTTCAACCGGGCCAGCCCGCTGCTGGTGCTGGACTGGGAGCTGGTCGAGGTGGAAGGTGCCCTGCTGGAAGACTGGACACCGACCGTCATGGCCCGGCTGGAAGAGCTGGCCCGGGCCACCGGTGCCCGGCATGGCAGCATCGGGCTGCATATCGAGGACAAGGCCGCCGGAGCGGTCATCATTCCCCAGCTTCAGCGGCGTGGCATGAACGTCCATGCCATCGACAGCAAACTGACCAGCATGGGCAAGGACCAGCGGGCACTGGATGTCTCCACGCCCGTGCAGCAGGGCCTCATCAGGATTGCGGAGCCTGCCTTCAACAGGACCAGCATCTTCCGGGGGCAGAGCAAAAACCACTTCCTGTCTCAGGTGTTCGGCTTCCGGCTGAATGACAAGGACGCCCTGCGCCGGGCGGACGACCTGCTGGACTGCTTCTGTTACGGCATTGCCGTGGGGCTGGGCGACAACATGGGAGTATGACCGATGGCAAGCGATGGCGACTATGGCCGTAATGCCCTGTGGAAGGCCATGATGGGCGAGGACATCCTCCCCGGCCATGCCCCCGGCTATGAGCTGTGCAAGCTGATCTACACTTCTCATCCGCTGGGGGCGAAGATTGCCGGTATGCCGGTGGACATGGCCCTGGGTGAGGCCAGAGAGATCCGTGTGGATGCAGCCCCGGATGATGAACCGGCCAGAGAGTTCCTGCGTCACTGGGAGTATAATGGCTGCGATGAGGTCATCGCCCAGCTTGGCACCAAGGCCCGGGTCTATGGGCTGGCTGTCCTGATCTTCGGAGCGGTGGACCCGGCAACGGGCGAACCCGTCCCGACCGACCAGACCCTGCCTCTGGAGAGGCTGCACCAGCTCGACATCTACTTCAACGTCGTGGACCCGCTCAACGCCGCCGGGTCGCTGGTGATGGAGCAGAACCCCAACAGCCCGGACTTCCTCAAGCCGCCTCCTGCCGTCACGGTGGGCGGGCGTACCTACTGCAAGGGCCGGTTTGTGGTCCTCCAGAATGAAGGGCCGGAATATCTGGACTATGAAGGCTCGACCTATGGCTATTCTGGCCGGTCCTCCTTCCGCCGGTGCATCTACCCCCTGCGCTCCTATCTGGAGACACAGGTCGCCAACAATCAGGTGGCGCACAAGGCCGGGGTGCTGATCGCCAAGGTCCGGCAGGCCAGCAGCACCGCCAACCGGATGATGCAGGTCTTCTCCACCCTCAAGGCCGAAAAGCTGCGCATCAGCGGCAACGAGAATGTCATCACGATTGACAAGGATGAAGACATCTCATCCCTGAACCTGATGAATGTGGATGGCTCCCTCTCCGGTGTCCGGCAGTCCATCATCGAGGATATCGCCGCCGCTGCCACCATGCCCGCCCAGATACTCAAGAGCCAGACACTGGCACAGGGCTTTGGTGAAGGCACGGAGGACGCCAAGCAGATTGCCAGCTACATCGCAGGCCGCCGTCGGTGGCTCCGCTCCGCCTATGGCTTCTGCGACACGGTGACGATGCGCCGGGCGTGGGACCCCGGCTTCATCCGGGCCATGCGGCAGAAGCACCCGGAAGAATACGCAGGAAAAAGCGACGAGACCATCTTCCGGGAATGGCGGGATTCATTCACGGCCCGCTGGCCCTCCGAGACTGAGGATGCGGAAGCCTTCGAGACCACGGAGAAGAAATATCGCATCATTCTGGACACGGCCCGCCTGCTCTATCCCATGGTCCAGAACAGCCCCGACGGCATGGCCAGCCTGCTGGAGTTCGTCCAGACGAACATCAACAACACCGGCGACAGTCTGTTCGTCGGAGAGCTGGATATAGATACGGATTCAGTGAGAGCCGTACCGCCCGGCGATCCTGTCTCTATCCCTCCACAATGAACGGAAAACAGGACTAGACTGGAAGAATGTTCCCCACCCACGTGGGGATTGGGGCACCTTAGCGAGTGCCCTTTTCTACGCTACGTCTGCCTCATGATCGATGGCACGCTCAACCCATTTTGTCAGGCTGAGGCCAGCGAGTTCAGCGGCCAGAGCGGCTTTCGCATGTCTCTCCGGGTCAATACGGAGCATCATACGGCCACTATAGGGCTTCTGGGGTTCCTTGCCCCGGGCTGCGCATGTCTCAAGGTAATCGTCCACAGCGTCCCTGAAAGCCTGCTTCAGTTCGTCAACGCTTTCCCCTTCGAACAGGATACGGTCACGGATGCCTGCGAGACGCCCCACAAACACGCCGTCATCTGCCTCAAAGGTGATACGGGCATGATAGCCCCGGTAATTCATTGCGCTCATTCGGGAGGTCCTTTCCTTAACCTTTCCAGTGAGAAGCCTAAATGCCTCGTCACACTTCCTAGGGTAATACTCCCATGTCCTTGAGGAACGCCTTCACTTCCCGCACCTGGTATCGTTTAGCCTCCTTCTTGGGGTGGGGCCTGTGCAGAAACAGATAGTGCTCCCCGTGGAAAATCTTAATGGCCGACCCTTTACCTTCTTCCACTTCACAGCCAAGACTGACCAGCAGAGCTTCAATATCCGTCCAGACCAGCGTTGCGCTGGTTGGGGTGGCGAAAATGGCTTGAAGAAGGCGTTTCTGGCTGGCTTTCATGCTATCATATTATGATAGCAACAAACGGCATGCAACCGGCAGATGAAAAACCGTACCTGTAACTGCAAACCCTCCCCTCACCGAGAGGGTTTTTTATTACCCGGAGTCTCCCCCATGCCGCCCCGTTCTCCCTCCTTCCAGCAGGTTCTGGTGGAAGCTGTGGCCGACCTGCGGACGCATGGGTATGACAGCAAGACACGGGTGCAGAAGTGGGTGCGTGCCCTGCGCCGGGCAGCGGAAACCGCCACAGGCTCGCCTCACCTTCTGGAAGATGAGATCCGCCGCACCCTCCGCAAGGCGTACTCACAGCAGGTCACAGGGGGTGTTCTGGCCCGGCGGCAGGGCGTCCCTGCCTATACCGTCAGGAAGCTGTCACCTACCCTCCAGCGGGAACTCTCCCGCCGGATACAGGCCGCCGCCGACCTCATCACCCTGAACCGCACGCAGGCGATCGAGCGCACCCTGCAACGCTTCTCCGGCTGGGCCACGGCACAAAACCCCGGACGGGTGACGCAGGAGAAGGTACGGGAGATCAAGGCGGACATCGCCAGGCCTGTGCGGTCCCAACCTTTCGAGCGGCGGCGGGTCATCATCGACCAGACGGCCAAGCTGAACAGCAACATCAATTACCTTGTGGCCTCGGACAACAAAGCCATCGCCGTGGTGTGGGATGCCAACGCCGGGCGGCCAAACTACAACCATCGCAAGGAACATCTGGCCCGTGACGGAAAAATCTACGTCCTACGGGATGGCTGGGCCTACAGGCAGGGCCTCATCACAAAAGGGGCCGGTATCTACGAGGACATGGACGGCTTCGGAGAGCTGCCCTTCTGTTCCTGCCGGGGCCGCTACCTCTACCACCTCGACCAGCTTCCCGACGACATGCTGACAGAAAAGGCCCGCAGGGCGTTGGGAAAACCATAGGAGATCACCATGCCTTCCAGTGACGACCGCCCACGGGATGAATATGGGCGGTGGGTCAGCGAAGATGGTGCCCAACATAAGGAGCTTCAGAAGCGGCACGGCAGGTTGCTGGACCGGCTGGAGAAGGAAGATGCCAACCCACCAGCTTATGGAGACAAGGCATGGAACATCGGCCCGGGAGGTTATGATACCCGCACCCAGCCGGGACTGTCCCGCCCTATCGTGCTGGGGGAAATCCACCACCCCCATGACAGAAACACTCATGTCCCTGTCGTGTTGCGGGAAGGAATGCAGGATACCACCCACCCTGCTGGATCAGGGTTTGGCAGACGACACATCGAGTTTCGTCATGGGCAGGAACTGCGGGACAAAGGCTTCCGTGACGCCTTGGACTTCGCCGGGCACATAGTCAACCACCATGACATTGATGTGGAAGATCGGCGACGTGGTTCCCGTATTCTGGCACAGAAGCCGGAGAAGGAAAGCTCCAATGCCAGGACGCCCCTTACACCGCTAAGGCTGCACGAGAACGGTGACCACTACTCGGTCACAACGGCCTATCGTGGGAAATGGCGGGACGTGAAGAAACTGCAGAAGCAGGCGGAGGACTCGCAGTGGACGGGAGAACCGTCGCATCCTCCTGATGCCCGTTCCGGTCATGGGCATGAGGTTGTACAGACCGTGCCCCCACAAGGACCGGATGGGGACCGGCAAGGCGACAATTCACCTGCTCCGCCACTGAATATGGGCCGCAGGGCCGTCTCCCGTCAAGACGGTCATGAGCCAGAGATTATCCCCCTCCTGCCGCCGGAGCATTTCCGCTGCACGGTTCACGAACAGAAAGACACCACCATGCCCTCCGTTACTGCCGCCGGTATTGTCTATGCCGCCGCCGGGCGTGTGCTGCTACTTAAGCGGGCTGATGGCACATGGGGCATCGTGGCGGGCAAGAGCGAGAACGGCGAAACCCCGCCGGAAACCGCTGCCCGTGAGGCGGTGGAGAAGATCGGCACTGCTCCAGAGGGCAGGACGCTCTGGTCCGTCCAGATGCCCCGCAGAGACGGTCCGGGCGATTTCTTGGCCTATGCCGTGCAGCTGGATGAGGAGTTCACGCCCCGCCTGAATGAGGAACATACGGGCTGGGGCTGGTTCGCAGGCAACAGGCTGCCATCGCCCCTGTTCCCCGGCACGGCGGACGTGCTGGACCGTTTCACCATGAACATGGGCGGCATCTGCCAGAAGATGGCGGACGGCATCTATGCCAGCCCCCAGCGGTTCATGAACGTCACGCTCTTTGCCATGCGCATCAGCGGGACGGGCTGGGCCTACAGGGGTGGAGACCGGCAGGAATACGCCTATCGCAGCCGGGATGACTGGCTCACCCCCGAGGTCATGCAGGCCTGCCAGGGGATGCCGGTTGTTCTGGAACACCCCGAAGAAACACCCGTCATCACGGATGCCTTCTACCGGGAGCGGTCAGTCGGCCAGGTCGTCCTGCCTTACATCAAAGGGGATGCACTCTGGGCCGTCGTCCGCATCCAGAACCGAGCCGTGGCACAAGCCCTGACAGATGAACAGTGGTCCACCTCGCCGGGCGTGCTGACGGGCAAGGACAGCGTCAGCCGCCCTCTGGGGCAGGACGGCACTACCCTGCTGGTGGAGGGGGCACCCTTCCACCCTGACCACCTCGCCATCGTCTCAGCTGGTGTCTGGGACAAGTACGGGCCACCCACGGGGATTGATTCCTCACTTTCACGACAAGATGGAGACACGCACATGGCTGATCTGAATGTCGCCATGCGTTCCACCTGCGATGCGCTGACACAGCGTTGCACGGATGGACGCAAAGACGCCGAAGACAAGGGCAACAAGGAAAGCTCTGCCCTGTTCGCCTCGCTGCTGGAGCAGCTGGACAAGCTCAAGGGGCTGATCGAAGGGGCAGCCACCGCCCGCACGGATGGTGAAGAAAAGGGGCCGGATGAAAAGGAACTCGCCCAGCAGCTCATGAAGATTGGCAAGGACATCGCCAAGCATGATGGCGAAGGTGACATGCCCTCCAATCACATCCCCGGCGAGCCGCTCCCGCAGACCAGCTCTGAAGCTCCGGAGGACAAGGAAAAACTGGCTGACGCTCTGGAAAAGATCGCCAATGACGCCCTGAAGGACCGCCGTGACCGCAAGGACAGCACGGAAGGCGGCAAGGGTCAGGCTGAGAAAGCCGTGGAAGCCCAGACCGAAAAGGACCGAAAGGATGCTCTGGAAGGCCCGGCCACCGGGACAGTGGAACGCAAGGACATGACGATGCCCCCCGAACAGATGGCCCGGATGGTCGAGAACATGCGGGCCAATGGCTGCGATGACAAGGCCATTGCCCAGTGCGTGGCAGACTGCGGCGGCAACCCGGCTGACTATGTGAAGGCCGAAACGGATGCCGAGCGAGAAACCCGTGAGCGTCTGGCCGAGATGGACCGCCGGGATGCCGAACGCCGGAAGGAGCTGGATGAACTGAAGGCCAGCACTCGCCCCCTTTCCGATGAGGAGCACAACGAGATCAGCGAGACAGAAGCCCATACGGATGCCGTGGCCCAGCCGCTGGGCCTGAAGACGCCCCGCTACATCCCCGGCGAGACGGCCACCGGCTACAAGCGCCGCTGTGCCGCCCTCCTCCAGCCCCACTCCGAGGACTGGAAGGGCACGGACCTCTCCAAACTGCCGCCAGAGGTCTTCGCCGTAGCGGCACGACAGATCCACAAGGACGCCCAGGCAGCCGCCCAACGCCCAGTGAAGTACGACAGCAAGCAGCCCCTCACCGCCGTGCGCCAGCGCAGCGAGACCGGCCACACCCGCACTGATTACCGGGGCGGCTTCCGTGGCGCCTTCGGCAGCTTCATGGCCTGATAAGGATTTCTCATCATGGCAAATACGCCTTCTTTCTCCCCTTACGCCACGACACAGGCTTCCGGCCTGTTCAACAGCTCCACGACCGGGGCCATTCAGGGCCTCATGGTGGCCGACCCGGCAGCCCGCTACCGCCTCTCCATCGGCTATGTCGATCAGGAAGAAACCCTGCCCATGTGGGGCGGCGTCGCCGTCTCCGAACGTATCGGGCGCATCCCGGGCATGGGGGCCAGCGTCAACAGCGGCACATCCCCCAACAATGGCCGCATGGGGTCCGCCCTCAAGCGGGCTACTTCCACTACGGACATCACCGGCTTTGCACTGTACGACCATGCCAACCATATGGTCATCACGCCATCCAGCCGTGCCCCGCAGGCCTTCCCCGGCAATTCCATCGGCTTCGCCCGCTTTGGCTCCAACGTGCGGGTGCCCGTCCCGGCTGACCCGGCCCTGCTGAATCAGGTCGGGCAGCTGACCAACGGATCCTTCGGCTGGGACTTCCAGAACCAGCGTCTGGTGGCAGGCAGCGGCGGCTCCACCATCCCGGTGCGCCTGCTGGAGGTCTATGAAACCGGGGGCCTTCTGGTGAACTACGACCAGACGGAAGGCACCCTCAACTGGCTGCGCTCGGACGACCCGAAGGCCAGTTCCGTTCTCGTCCTCATCCAGCTCTGACGCTCTGAAAGGATACGCCCATGGCACTGATTGCTCCTGCCCGGATGACGGTCAATCCGTCATTCACCTCTCCCCGCTTCTTGCTCAATAATGCCGTCCGCTCCGGCTTCATGCGGCTCTTTCCCGGTGACGGGCCGGATGTAAAGCTGACCGAAGGCGCAAAGGCCGTCTATGTCCCGGTGCTGGACCTCCGCACCCTCGCAAAGGGTAGCCAGACAGGCTACAACGAGCTGCCCAGCGTCAGCATCAAGGCGGACTACATCACCACCCCGGCTTACGAGCAGAAGGTGCGTGTCGCCTATTCCCGTGAAGACCTCAACGCCGCTTCCAGCTGGAACATCTCCCTGGCCAGTGCCTACACCATGGCCATGCGTCAGGCCCATTTCCAGCTCCTGCGTGACGCCGCCCTGTTCGGCTTCAATCCACAGAATGGCGAGGGTCTCATCAACAGTGCCTCCGGCACCGTGCGGGAGCGGTTACAGGCCGACAGCAACGGCAAGACCACGCTGGATGACTACGACCCCGGTCAGGCATTGCAGGCGTTTCTACGGGCCGTTACGGGCCGCCTGAACGCCTGCAACCTGCTGGGCATCTCCGCCCAGTACAATGCAGGCGGACCGCCGGTACGGGTCGTCTTCCTTGCCCCGCAGCGTGTGCTGGGCCTTCTGGCCTCCCGCATCGTGGAGCTGACATCCTACCAGCGTCCCGGTGCCGGTTCAGCGTCCATCATCCAGTCCATCATCGACGTGATGAAGGCCTCCAACGTGGATGTGCAGTTTGCGCCGGACGACACGCTGCGGGGCCGTGGCGAGGGCGGTACGGATGCGGTCATCCTGACCATCCCGGAACTGCCCGACATGGACGCACAGAGACAGTTTGACACCAACGTGTTTGGCGACGAGTTCCAGCCTGATGAGCGGGCCTGCAATGCCCTGTTCGTGGACCGTGAGGTGCCCGCCGAGATCTCCGGCCCCATCGGGGCCGAGGGGACGGACACGGTGAGCTTCATGACGGTCACCTCCGGCTGGTCCCTGCGTGGTGAGGCCACGGCCATCCTCTCCATCCCGGTGGCGGACGGCAACGAGTTCTCCCTGAACACCGCCCAGGCAGCGCAGGCAACACAGACCGCCAGCACGGCCAGCAGCGGCACGGCAGCCAAGACAGGCTCGTAAGAGCCATGACGAGGCGGAGGGGCATGGCCTCTCCCCTCTCCATCATTGAGGATCAATCCATGAAGCTCTTTGTCGGAAATCCAACCAACCAGACGCACATTTTCACCTTCCGCAGGCCCGGCGACCGAGTGGATAATCCCAGCCGTGTGACCATCCGGCCCGGGGCGCAGATCGTCATTGATGATCTGGACCCTGAAGATGTGCGGGACATCATCCACCAGCATCGGGCCTTCGGCTTCTGCAACAGCCGGGACGCCCTGCGGAACCCGACCTACCGGGGACTGGTCTATTCCGAAGATCGCCCCGTAGATTTTCAGGCCCTGGCCGATGGCGTGCAGGACAATCACGAGAAGCTGAAGGCGGAAGGTGCCCGCAACCGCCGGGCCTCTGCCGAACAGATCGCCGGGCAGACCATCGCCAAAACCAAAGGGCGGCGCAACCGTACACGCTCGCTTGATGTGGAAATCTCCACACAGTCCGACAGTGACACGGCCCCCTCTTCCTTCTCTAAGGAAACGTATCACGCTGACGGAGAGTGACCATGCCGGATGACAGCACACCAACACTGGAGGGATTTCAGACCTTCGTGCGGGACATCATGCAGGTGCCCGGCGGGGCCGTCCCTCCTGATGGCGTGCTGGGCATGGTCTTCCGTCTGGCCAATGATCTCGTCATCCGTGACCTGCGGCTGATTGATGGCTCCCTGTACACGGACTGCGTGTACAATCTGGCGGCCTCCTACCTTCTCAAGTTCGCCCAGGACACGGCCAGCAGCACGCCACCGGGCTACTGGGCCAAGGTACGGGAACAGCTGGGCATGAACAGCACCACGCCGGGCCTCATCCAGTCCAGCAGCGACAACGGCACCTCCCAGAGCTGGATGATCCCCGACAGCCTGAAGAACCTCTCCCTGGCTGATCTGGACGCCATGAAGAACCCCTACGGGCAGTTCTATCTCTCCATCATGCAGCAGTACGGAAGCGTCTGGGGATGGGCATGAAAATCCACAAAATCCATCTGGGCGTGATCGAGCAGGTGCATGGCGACGGCAAGGGTGATCCCCTCACCACGTCCAAGCTGGCCGAGATACTGGAGCAGGAATACGGCATCTTCTCCGGCTTCGTGGCGGCCAATGCGGAGTGGATCAACGGGCAGATTGCCGAGGCTATGGCCGGAGCTGCTACCTCTGCCCTTGTCAGCGATGAGGACGTGGTCCTACCTCTGGAACGTGTGGCGGCCGATCTGGCGCACCGCCTCCAGCAGGCCATCGCCACCGGCCAGATCGAGCGTCTGGACCTCGGGCCGGGCACGGTGCCGACACGGGCCGCCCTCATGGGCATCAATCACCGCTTCAAGTCAGGCCTGAACAACATTTCACCGGGCCAGAAAGCCGCTTTCCTCAAGGCACAGAAGAAACTGCCCAAAGGCGAACGTGCCCGCCCCGTTGGTGACCGCCGCCCCTCCTTTGTCGATACCGGCGTCCTGCTGGGCAGCGTCAGGGGCTGGGCTGAGTAAGGACTGTTACCATGCCCTCCCTGGACGAAATCACCCGCACGACCGGAACGCCTCTGGCCAATGCTCTGGCGGCGGGTCTCGGCGACATCTCCTACGGCCAGACCGTCCGCTTCACCCGGTATCAGCGCACCGTGCTGCCGGTGGACGGGTTCGTGTTCTGGGTCTCTACAGGGGAAACGCAGGACGTACAGGGAGCCATCCACGTCACCACCGGCAATGAACTGACAGAGGACCAGGCCTACGACCAGAGCAGCATCGTGCTGACCACCAAGACGGAGGTCCATCCTTTCCATGACCTCGCCCTGGACACGATCTGGATCGGGGATTTCGAGGGGGTTCGCTTTGCCATCAGCTCCCGCTCCAGCCGGTACAGTCAGGCAGGTCTGTTCCATTATCTGGGCAGTACCGTCACACCAGCCTTTCAGAGCCAGTTCATCGACAGTGCGTCCATGCTCCAGAAGATGGAGCCGGTCACGAGTTCCAGCCTCGCCCTCTTTCTGGCCCTCCCCATGCTGGGGTCAGTCGCCCTGGACTGGTGCCCATGGCCGTCTGGCGTGCCCGTCTTCCCCTCTTTCGCCGTACCGGACAACCAGCCCCCGCCCTATGTGGCGGTCCATAATGCACCAGATGGCGGCAGAGCCGTCAGCATGGGCACGCTGGACCCGCGCCGCATCCTGCACTGGGCACTGCTGAATGATGACCGGCTGGGCATCATCAACAGCCCGCATATCCGGGATGAGAAGCAGGCGAGTGCCGAGATCAACGCACTGGCCATGAGCAAGACCATCGAGCTGGACGTGATGTACAGCCAGACCGCCCTGCGGGACACGGCCCTGCAACTCATCCGCCATGTCACACCTACCCTCACGAGGTCTTCCTAATGCCCCAGATTGTCACCATCAATGAAAACGTCGTCCGAGGCGCAGCCCCCAGCCTGCTCCAGCAGAAAGGGGTTCTCGTCTCGCTGGGCGGCACGAACACCGCCACCGGGACGCTATCCTTCCTCTCCGAGGCTGCCGACCTGACGGCCCTCCTGCCCCCGGCCCAGACCACCGCTGCATCCGGTAATGCCGAAGCCTCCAGCACGGCACAGGCTGGCAGCCCGGCGGCCACGCCCTCCAGTGCCACGCAGGAACTTCAGGCCATGGTGGCCTCATGGTTCGCAAACTCCTCATCCGGTGTCTGGGTGCTGGAGCTGGGTGGCACGAAGGCCATTGCGGACGGGCTGGGCAGCTTCATCGCCAGCAACCCGCTCACCTTCTACAGCTATGTCCTCCCCCGTGGCTCCCAGAAGATGGACGACAGGCTGCCTGCCTTTCTGGGCAACCAGGGCGGCAACAATGCCCGTATCTACTTCTTCCTCTGCGGTGGAAAGGATGATGCCGTCAGCCTGACAGCCAGCCCCTCCAAGGCCGTCTTCTATGGTGCGGAGGCCGCCGGAGCCAGCCAGACCGGCGAGCATCTGGCTGCCGCCGTCTGTGCTCAGTTCCTCTCCGCCCGACCCGGCCCGGTCAACCGTCTGGCCCCGATGAACTTCCGCTTCCTGACGGGCATAACGGCATGGGCCGAGGCCGGGAACGGCCCCGCCTTCGCCAGCATGAAGGCCTCAAACATCAGCTTCCCCGGCACGTCCCGGGAGGGCGGCGTGGATGGCACCATCCTGTTCTGGGGCAACTTCATCAATGGCGACCCCATGTCAGAATGGTATGGGGCCGACTGGGCTGCCATCAATCTGGAACTTCAGCTGGCCAACCTGCTCATCGAGGACAGCCAACCGGGCATCCGTCCCCTCGTCTATGACCAGAACGGCATCGACCGCATCACGGCACGGGCCGAGCAGACACTGGGCGGTGGCGAAGCCGCAGGCTGCGTGACCGGCTACAGCATCACCGCCACGCCATTCGCCCAGTATGTCACGCAGAACCCAGCATCCTACACGGCAGGCGACTACAGCGGCATCGCAGCCACCATCACCACGCCACGGGGCTTCATCTCCCTTATCTTCAACCTTGCCGTGGATTTCAGCGGGCAGAGCGTCGCTGCCACCACAGACACCACCAGCACGGGGGTTTAACCCATGTCCATCAGCCCCAATACCCCGCAGGGGATGCTCAACCGCCTGCGTGGCTCCATCATCATCCCCTCCAACAGCGCACTGAACGTCACGTCTGATTTCCTGACGCCGGAGGGCATAGAGATCCAGCCGGAAGGGAATGTCACGGACCTGCTGGACACGATGACGGGCCGGGTTGGATCTCAGGCAGCCAAACAGAACATCAACATCGTCATCAATCTGGTACGCAGCCAGAGCCTCGCCACGGCCTATTACAACCAGATACTGAAGAACACGGCCCTGGGTGAGATCAGCATCATCAGCGACAGCTCCGCCATGCCCCGCCGGACCATCCGCAACTGCTACATCATGTCCCGCCCGGAAGAGGCCCTGAACGGCACGCAGGTCCGCTGGAATGTCACGCTGGCCGGGTATGAGGTCGTCAATGGCGACCTGTGGGAGGCCGCATGAACGAGGTCAGCATCAACGAGGCCCTGAACCTCGTCGTGCCCGTGGGGGATGGGAAAGGCACTGTCCTCTGCCCGCCCCTCTCCAGAGAAGCCTTCTCGTCCTGCTGGTCCCTGCTGGCCCGGACATGGAGCCGCCTGGAGGCCGAAGACCTCGGCATCACCGCCGGGGGGGCCGTGGCCGCCCATGCGCTCGCCGACATCGCCCGCCAGAGCGGCCCGGAGGAACAGGAGAAGCACCGGGCCTTTCTGGCCGAGCTGCGGCGCAATGCCTCCTACATCGGCCCGATGGGTGATGACGGCTTCGGCCCCGTCCCGCTGGGCACAGCCCTGCAACGAGGCTGGATCAATGAGGATGAACGGGACGAGCTGGAGAACATCCTCGTTTTTTTTACGCTCGGCTCCCGCCTCCTGCCACGGGCGAGACGGCAGATCGTCTTTCGCCTGATGCTCTCGCTGCGCACTGTGGCCGCTTCCTCATTGAACGCTACGGAGTACGCCGCTTCCGCTGCGACCTCGCAGAGGGGCGCGCCTACTGGCGGGACGGAGGGGGTATCATCGCCACCGTCCTCGACTGGCTGACCGGCCCTGCCTTCCGGCAGCTGATGGGCGAGGACAGTCCCTTTGAGAACGCCGCCCAGTACCGGGCATGGATGAACCGACATGGCTAGCCAGACCAGCATCATAGACATTCAGGTCAATGACAGTGCCTTCCAGACCTATCTGGCCTCCGTGCGGGAATATCGGGACCTGCTAAAGGAATCCGGTGCGGAACTCCAGAAAGCTCTGGATGAGGTGGATAGCGGCTCCGGCCAGAACAGGGCCCTGAAGGAAGAACTCAGGACCCGCAAGGCCATTGCCAAGGCCAGCCGGGACGCCACCTTTGAAGAAAACCGGGGCGAAGATGCCGAGAACCGGCAGAACACCCGCCTGCGGGACCGCATCCGCCTGACCCTTGAAGCCGGACGGCACCAGAGAGAGAACATCAATGCGGCGATGAAGTTCGCCAAAAGCCCCATTGGCAGGCTGGGCATCGCCGGAGCCGCTGCCGCCGGGCTGGTCAAGGCCCTCAATGCCGCCGGCAGCCTCGCCCAGCAGGGCACGGACCTGCGCACACAGGCCAGGATGGCAGGCATGGATGCCGGGCACTACACGGCATGGCAGCGCAATCTGGAACCGTATGACCCTAATGGTGCCCTGCTCCAGCACGCCGTGGAAGCCACACGGGACGGAGCCGAAGCTGCCAGATTGCAGGCCATCGGGGTGGATACCTCCAGCAATGACCCGTCAAAGATCCTCGCCTCCCTCGTCCCGGCCCTGCGCCAGTTCCGCAACGCCCATCAGGGACCGGCAGAACGGCAGGTCTTCGAGGGGATGCAGCTGGGTGATCTGGTCGAGACGGCTGATCTTCTGGGCCGTACCGGTGCGGATGAGGTCAATGCCATCCCCGGCACGGTGGAGCAGAACGCCCGGCGCAATCAGGTCTCTGATGACGTCCTGCGCCGCCATCAGGAAGCCTCCCTCAATGTCGGCCGACGTCATGATGAATGGACGGCCACGAAGCTGAACACCCTCGCCCCCGTGGTGGCGGGCATGACGCAGGGGGCCGAGAAGGCGCAGGAGCATCTGGACGACCTCGCCCTCTCCGCCGCAAAGGCTGCCGGTAATCTGGACAGCCTGACCGGCGGGAACGGCGCACTGGTCGGGGCCATCGCCGCCGCTCTGGGGCCGTCCCTTCTCAAAGGCGTCGGACTGAAGGCCCTGCCGAAGCTCGGCGGGGCGTTGCTGGGAAGAAGCGTGGCCAGCCCCCTGTTACGCATGGCTGGCCCTGCCGGTGCCATCATCGCAGGCCTCATCCCGCACGAGCTGGGGACGAATGACACGTTCGACATGGCGCACCACAACCCCGGCTCCATCCGCCGGGCCACGGCCCCTTCCATCACCTCCGATGCGGACCTCGACCGCCTCACCGGGGCCGTGGCGATGGCGGAGAGCCACGGAGATCCAAACGCTGTCAGCCCGGCGGGAGCGCAGGGCCTGCTCCAGATCATGCCGAAGACATTCCACAGCCTGGGCGGAACGAACCCGTTTGACCCCCGGCAGTCATGGCAGATCGGCCGGAAGTACCTGCGCCAGCTTCTGGACCGATACCACGACACGGAAAAAGCGTTGGCCGCCTATAACTGGGGGCCGGGCAATCTGGACGCAGACATCCGCCAGCAGGGAGACAGATGGCGGGACGGCCTGAAAAAGGAAACCCGTGACTACATCCCCCGGGTCATGAACAACCTCCAGAACAGCACCATCATCCGCATCGAGAATTACAGCGGGCAGGACCTGTCCGTGGCGGCACGACAGGGAGCAGTCCTATGAGCATCGGCGGCATCCTCAACAGCGTGGGCCGGACGGTCCTCAAGCTGGGCTACGAAATATCCCCCATCCTGCTGACGGGCGGCGTGGCCGAGAAGCTGGGCGGCACCGTGCCCATCCTGCTCTATACCGAAGCCGTCGCCACCGTGAACGGGCTGATCGCCGGGGGCCTCTCCGGCAGGCTGAACCTGCCTGATCTGGACAACATGTGGTGTACATGGAACCAGCTCAGCGGATCCACGCTGGTGGACAATGACGTGGCGACCTACCCCTTTGCCAACCAGACACTGGCGGCCAATGCGGTGGTGAACAGGCCTCTGGCCGTCTCCATGCAGATGCGCTGCCCGCCCAACGGCCCCGGTGCCATGGTGACGAAGCTGGCCACGCTACAGGCCCTCTCCGCCGTGCTGAACAAACACGTCACGATGGGCGGGGAGTTCGTGGTCATCACGCCGGGCCAGATCTACACCAACATGCTTCTGAGCCGCATGGTGGACACCTCCCCCAGCCCGGAGACACAGCCCAGCAGCCAGTTCCAGCTCGATTTCACACGGCCCCTGACACAGGCCGATGAGGCCGTACAGAAGCAGGGCACGCTGATGAAGAAGCTCTCCGGCGGGATGCCCGGCCTGGGCGGCTGGGGCAGCACCGGCAGCGGAAACCTGCTGGAAGGACCGCTCTCCGGGCTGGGGGTTATTTGAGAAGCCCTAACCACCAGAAAAGACGACTATTTCCTGTCAGGTTCAAAGAATTATGTAACCGATCGACCCTGTTCTTCTATGGCCAATTTCAAGTAAGCAGCCTCTTCGTCTGTCAAACCACGAAGAACAAATTCATATATATGATCATCACCATTATACTGAACAAATCCTTGAGTTATATTCGTAGATCTCACACGTTCATACCATCCTTTTGGATCGTTAATTACTGAACACTTAAGTGATGGATATTTCGAAAAATTTATTTCGTCCTTTTTGACTTCTATTTTGACTTTCATGCCATTTCCTCCTTCGGCCCCTGATGACTATTGATTTTAAGGATTCAGAACCACCTAACTGTTTCTTCCTCCCTCAGGAGGATAACATAAAAAAGGAACCCCACCATGCCTGACACAATCATCCCCTTCACGCCGGACGAGAACAGTGCGCCGCCCTTCCGGGCGCAGTTCAGTGATGCCGCCGGGCGGCTCTATACCATCTCTACATGGTGGAACATGGCGGGCCAGCGGTGGTATCTGAAGGTTGAGGACAGCGCAGAAAACACGCTACTCTTTCGCCCGTTGATTGGTTCACCACGGAATTACGACATCAACCTGACCGGCTCGATTTCGTCCGCCAGGCTGATATTCCGTGAGGACGATCAGGCATTTGAAGTCACGCAGTAAAGGGTTCTCTCATGTCCGGTACGCTCGCTCTCATCTTCCTTCTCTGGGGCCCAGCGACACAGCCCGGCAACCCGCCCAGCTACACACGCTCCGTACTGGCACCGGGAGACGAGCGGTACACCCTGCCACCCAATACGCCCAACCGGGAGTTCTATCTGGCCCGCAACAGGCTCCAGCAGGGCTACAACCCGCAGGGCGGAACCCCGGTGGGCTACGACTTCTCCACCCTGCCCGCCAATACGCTGCCAGAGTGCCAGTCCTACCTCCGCAGCCACTACCGTTTCTTTGAGGAGGCAGCCGAGAGCGAAAACCGGGTAATTCAGGATGCCCGCTGCGTCCTCATCCCGCCGGGCAAAATCCTCGGTGTGTTTCACGATGGCGGCTATGACGACGCTGGGAAACAAGTCGATGCGTTCGCGCTGCTGGATATTCCGGCAGCCCCGAAACAGGAGGGGCCAGCGTGTGCGAGGATCACTTATCCTGACTGGCCTCAGGAGGCACAGGAGGATAACGTAGAAGGACATGTGGACGCCCGTTGTGAAATATATGAGGACTCAGACGGATACAGGCGTAATCGGAATTGCACCGTGGTGAAGAAGAAAAAAAACAACCACTTCACAGAACTATACGACAATGCTGTACTTGATTTTGTTAATATAGCCTGTTGGAAAGGAGAGCCATCTCCTGATCCACAGGGACAGCCTCATCTATGGCACTACGATTTCACGTTCAACGACTAAGCTTAATCCACTACTCTCAACCAAGTGACGATGAAAAGTAAATTTACTACTTTTCATCGTCTCCTGACATATATTTGGCAACAAATTTATAACCATCAGGGAGGGTAGATTGATATGCCCCCTCTATCATCATAGATATCGCTTCTGACTGCATACGTTTACTCATCTTTAAATTCTCTAATGCTTTCTTTACTTCATAACGGGCTATAGATTTCTCTACAGAATCTGCATTACTATTTATAGCATCCTCATACACAGCCTCAGCTATTCTCAGTTCCTTCTCCGCCATAGCCACCTCTTGCTCGACATACTTTAAGTCAGACGTCAAGCCTTCTCTTAGAGCATTGAACGTAAAATCAAGACGTTGTTCAATCTCGGTATTCAATGATCTTCCAAAGGCCTTTGCGCTTTCCTCAATCTTCTTCTTGAGGTCTGCGGGAAGCCGGATGCGGAACTGTGGGTCATCTCTTTTAGCCATGTCACACGGTACTCCACTTTTTTTCTTGACTACAATAGCCCCACCGTGTGACAGATAAACCGTCCCACGGTGGGACAGACAAGAAAGAAGGATAATGACAAAACCCAAACTAGCGCAATTCAGGGTTTGGCTTGATAGCGAACTTCTGGACTGGACACGCAGGGATGCCGCTTACAACAAGCGCAGTCTCAGCGGGCAAATCTCCTTTTGTGTCGAAAGATACAAGGAGGATGTGGAAACAAAAAAGGCGTTGGAAAGCCACCAAGCAAGTTCCAACGCCTCTGAACAATGAACCTCGAAAGGAACACCTTGAGATGAGTAGTACCACAACACTGACAATCGCTTCCACCAAAATCAGACAGGATGCCGAGGGTCGCTATCGTTTGAATGACTGCCACCGAGCCTCCGGAGGCAACCCAAAGGATGCCCCCGCACAATGGTTTAGGGCAGCAAAAACCAAGGAATTGGTTGAGGAAATTGAAACTATGCAAAATTGCACAGTTTCCCCACTAGTGACGATTGAAGGTAAAAACGGCGGCACCTACGTCTGCAAGGAATTGGTCTATGCCTATGCCATGTGGATCAGCCCAGCTTTCCACCTGCATGTTATCCGGGCGTTTGACGATCTGATGCAGGGGAAGATACCCCGCTCCTCCCGCAACGTGGACACCACCCTGCCCCTGCGCCGAGCCCGACTGGCTTTCAGTGCTGCGCTACGATTCAACAAGCAGATGGGCATGGAAGTCGGGCTGGCCCGCCTGAAAGCCCTGGCCACAGCAAAAGCCCAAACCGGCATCGATGTTGCCAAGGCGTATGGCTGGGAGGCGGTAAGCCAGCCCGCTCCTGTTCAGGCCCGCACCCTGAACGCCACGGAAATCGGCCAGCACTTCGGTACCAACGCACGGGGCGCAAACCTGCTGCTGAAAAGCTGCGGCTACCAGACCGACAGCCGAGACCATAAAGGCCGCATCGTCTGGACACCTACCGAGAAAGGCCGCGCTTACGCCCGCCTTGAGGACCAGACGAAAGCCCATGCGGAAGGGACAGTGCAGCAGTGGCGGTGGTATCCGTCCATTCTGGAGGCTCTGGAAGGTGAAGGGGGTGTAGCATGAGCAACGCCTTTACGGCCACCACACCAGAGGCACGTCTTGAGCGGCTGCTCTCCACCTGCCGCTACGTGCAGCAGAACTGGGACAACCTGATATCCGCCCTCTCTGTCGTGGAAGACAGCATCCCCGACAGAGAAAACGCCGGTGTTCCTCTGGCTGGCCTCGTGCGCCTGATTATCAACAACCAGAACGATGAATATAGCGATTTCGTCTCTGAAATCAGACGGGCGGCGGGAGAGACAACCTGACCATTCTGGGGGGCTGTCCAAATCTGGGCATACCCCCCTTCTTCCCCAGTTGGAGGAAACAGGACTAGACTGGAAGAGTGTTCCCCACGCACGTGGGGATGAACCGATATAAACCTCATAAGTTCGATTTCGTCTTCCGTGTTCCCCACGCACGTGGGGATGACCAGCCGCCGGTCTCCTGTGCTGTCAGAGCCTCGGAGTGTTCCCCGCCTTAGCGGGGATTGGGGCACCTTAGCGGGTGCCCTTTTCTACGCCAGATGGAAATCAGCTTTCACGCCCAGCGCACGCATGATGCCGAGCAGGCTGGAAAGGCTGGGATTACCCTTTTCAGAGAGAGCTTTATAGAGTGCAGGGCGGGTAATACCTGCTTCCTCAGCCGTAGCGGACATGCCACGGGCCTTTGCGATGACAGAAAGCGCATGTGTGATGGCTTCGCTGTTTCCATCCTCCCACGCCATATTGAGCAGTTCGATCTGCACGGCGGGGTCTTTTGCAGCTTCAACGGCATCAAATGTGGTGAGTTCGATTTTTTTGCTCATAACTGCCCCTCCAACTGCACGGCAATATCCTTGGCCTGCTGAATATCCCTGGGTTGTGTCCGCTTCGTTCCACCGCCCAGCATGATGACCAGCACGCTTCCCCTCTGCACAAAGTAAAGACGATAGCCTGGCCCATAGTGAATCCGACTTTCAGAGACACCGCCACCGCACGGTTTGACATCCCCGAATGAACCGGCCTGCATGAGCGTAAGGCGAGCCTTGATCTTCGCTATGGCCCGCTGGTCTTTCAGCTTTGCCAGCCAGTCCCGGAAAGATGATGTCTGTCTGATCTCCCACATTTGTAAACTATAGATTACAAATGTTGCTTATTCAACCCTCCCCTCACCGGGAGGGTTTTTTATTGCTCAACGAAAGGAATATCCCCCGTGCGCTTCTATCGCCTCTCAGTGTCCGACCGTACACAGACAGAAAAACGGCAGAACAGCCAACGGCTTGATCTCAGAAAAGAACACGTCCAGCCTCCCTTTCTCCTCTGCTCCTACGTCCGACGCTCCAACAACGGCCCGGGCTTTGTCCCCGGCACCTCCACGGACCAGTTTGACCCCGGTGCGCTGGACATTCAGTTCCAGATCACCCAGACCAGCCTGACCACGTTTGAGGAAGGCGGCGGGGATGCGGCCATCACGATCCGTGGTGTGGATATTTCCACGATCAATCAGGCGTCCAATCTGGTCGGGAAGACGGTCTCACTACAGGCTGGCATGGGGCGGGGTCTTCCTCTCTCCAACCCCAAACAGATTGGCGAGATACTGCGTGGTACTGTCCGGGGGTCTGTTGGCAACTGGGTGGGGACGGACCTCAGCCTGACGCTATACGTCGCCAATTATGTGATCCCACCCGACCATCAGGCCGCCCAGATTGCGCCGGAGCTGCACCCGCATGACGCCACGCAGCCGCCTGTCGATAACTACCAGTTCCACTGCACGCAGGGCGGCGATCTTGTCACGGCGGTACGGACGGCCCTGAGCCACGTCAACCCGACCTACAAGATCATCATTGATGAGAAAGGGCCTATCCCCTGCTCAGAAGATGGTTTCGGGATATACAGGACATTCAAGGATTTGTGCGTGGCAATCGGGAAGTTCTGGTACCAGCAGACAGGGTCCGAAATCCTCATCACGGCGCAGGGCGACGCCTTCCGGGTGATGAATCAGGCCCGGCGGATGCACCCTATCCCGATCAGGTTTGAAGAATTGATCGGCCAGCCCTCATGGAACGGGCCGGTGGACATCTCCTTCACCTGCCCCATGCGGGGGGATATTCAGGTTGGCGATATTGTCCAGCTCCCCAACGTGGGCAGCAACGCCTACGGCGTGATTGGCGGCAGCGGGACGGACGCCCTGTATGTGCCCAAGAGCCGCAGCCTGTTCTCCGGCAACTTCTATGTGGGGCGCATCACGCATCTGGGGCAGTTCCGCTCCCCAGACGGGCAGCAGTGGGCCACGACCTTCCACTGCTGGCCGGCCTATCAGAAAGAAAGCGCAAGCCAATGACCGCCTTCCGCAAAACCCCACCCGCTGACTGGCTGCCCCGTCTGGCCCGGTCTCATGCCCGCTCCGTGAACGAACATAATGGCAAGGCGTTCCCGGCGACTGTGACCGGTATGCGGGGCCGGATTGCCCTGGTGCGGCTGGAGGTCAGCAGTAACCCTGCCCCACCTCCCTTCCGTGTTCCTGTGGCGGAGAGCGAGTATGTCCGCACACCCATCCAGCCCGGATGCAAAGGCGTTGTCCTCAGTGCCAATGCTGCGCTGGGCCAGATGACGGGGCTGGGCACACGCCGTCCCACACCAAGGGATGTCCCGCTCAATCTTGGCTCCTGCGTCTTCCTGCCCCTGACCAATGCCCAGTGGGAGGCTCTGGATGATGATACGCTGCACATGTACGGCGTGGCAGGTGTGGAGATACTCGACCGCCTCAATGGCCAATCCGCCCTGCGCCTGACCGAAGACCATGCCACCCTCTCCACCGGCTCCGCCACTGTGACGCTCTCCGGCGGTCGGGTGGAGATCAGCGGGGAGCTGGTCATCAACGGCCAGCCGTACAAGACGCATGAACACAGCAACGGCAACAATGGTGCCCCAACAGGTGGGGTTATTTAGGGTCCGGCTTCTCCCCTGACGAAAACAGGACTAGACTGGAAGAGTGTTCCCCACGCACGTGGGGATGACCCGAGCAGATCACCGGCCTGCGTGAAGTTGTCGAAGTGTTCCCCGCCTTTGCGGGGATGGACCGAAAGGGGTGTGCTCAAAGTTCAGCCCACCCCGTTACTCCCCGCCCTAGCGGGACAAGTTTGGGCAGAACCGGGAATTTAGCTGCTAAATTTTTTGATTAAACCCGTATATTCCCACACGTGTAAGGATGAACCTTAACTGGTTCCGAATTTCGGAACCAGTCGTTGACGTTACCTAAACATATCTGACAACACGCAATGAAAGCTTTCGCCAAAACCTCTCGACAAGCGTCATAGCCGGAAGGCCGTGGAAAGCAGGCCAGCTTTTTGAGAAGCCAGCATTGACACTATAAGCTATGGAATTTAGTGCGCCTTGTTGTAGATAAACGTACTAGGAAGACTTACTCGGGTGATTCGTTTATAACGTGGTTTGTCCCTAGTTGGAGATGCAAAGATGTCGGGTGCAGAAGATACATTTTTCTCGGATGGGGGCCACGAGAACATGGTTCCTCCGCGCCCTCTCCGTGCTTCCCGTGAAACTATTGAGAAATATGCTGAAGTTATTGCAAGAGAATATCTAAACCTTTCATACGGCGATGATATACAACATGCTGTCATAAAAGCTGGTGGAAAGATAGTAATAGGATCAACGGGAGAAAATACTAGCAATAGTGGATCTCTTATAGCGAGGTCACGCAATGATTTTACTATATACCTCTCTCCTTTTACTTCCTTGCTTCGTGATAGATTTACAATAGCTCATGAGTTAGGGCATCTTTTTCTTCACCTAGAAAATTCTCTGGAAGGAAATCCTTCTACTTCTATGTATGCAACGAGATATGTTGATGAAAAAAATGAAGAAGCCATGCGTGCGGAATGGGAAGCTAATTGGTTTGCTGCAGCCCTATTAATGCCAGCAACTAAATTTGCCGAAGTTTATAAAACAAACGGGGATGATCTTACGAAAACAGCAGACTTTTTTAAGGTTAGTTCTGCCGCAGCATCTGTTAGGGCTAATTCCCTAGATCTTTTAAAGTCTTAGGATTAAATGAGAAACATTATGCCAAATGAATTCCCAGAATATCGCGTTAGATTATTCTTATCTGTCGACCTTGTCGGATCTACTCAGCTAAAAAATAAAAGTAAAAGCAATAAACAATGGGTGAAGATTTTTCAAACTTTTTATAAGGAATTCCCCTCTACATTAGAAAGACAATATAGAAATATTACAAAAAATGAAAAATGCTGCGAAATCCGGCTCGATGACGCGGAAAGAGAAGCTTACCCTAAATTATGGAAAACAATTGGAGATGAAATTTTATTTTGTTGTTCTTTGCAGAGCTTGATCCACTTATCAGCATGTATGATCGCTTTTATTGAAGCGTTAATAGAATATGGGAATACGCTTAAAAATAGCAAAGAAATGAGTGGTGGTTTAAGCACAAAAGGTAATGCTTGGGTTGCATCGTTCCCTACACCGAATTGTAGCATATCTCTAAAGGATACTTCAAACGAAAGTGTTGTATCCGAGGAACTAGAAGAAGAAGTTGACAAAGATCCATCAAAATTTGATTTTTTGGGAAAGGGGATAGATGCTGGATTCAGGATATCTAAATTTTCTTCCGAAAATAATTTCACAATTTCCCCTGGATTGGGTGTTCTCGTATGTAAATGTATCGAAGGAAAAAATGTTACTGGGTTTTATCATAACATAACATTTATAAAACAAGAATCTCTTAAAGGGGTTGTTAATAATAATCCTTACCCTATTCTAGTAATAGATACCTGTAGGGATGATGATCAAAAAGAGCTGTTTAAAATTGAGAAAAAATTTTTAAAAACTCCGGAGGAACAGGATTGCTCTCAGCTCCGCGAATATCTAGAAAAGTATTTGAATTATCATGAAATAGAACTTCCAGATTTAAAATTATTTAGTAGCGACAAAAATCCGGAACCGCCTTATTTTTATAAGGAATATAAAATAGAATGGGAAAATGAGATGGAACAAGAAAATAAAAAAAATAAAGAATGGGAACATGACATGGAACAAAAAAAAGAAACAGAAAATAATGACGGAGACAAAGTATTGAAAGATGAGATGGAGAAAATATCTAAAAAAAATCCTAATTTTTATAAGGAATATAAAATAGAATGGGAACATGACATGGAACAAAAAAAGAAACAGAAAATAATGACGGAGACAAATTATTGGAAGATGAGATGGAGAAAATATCTAAAAAAAATCCTAAAAAATCAATGAAAGTATTTATTTTTACTGCTTTTGAAATATAATAGAAATCTTCTAATTATCTCTTGAATCAATCTTATGTGAAAGAAAAAGTTATGAATAAATGTAACCTCTATTCAATATGGTTATTCATAACGTGACAGCATCTCAATCAGCGGCTCATAATTGGGTATGAAGATATGATTATAAAAATAATATCCGTCTGCTGAATGCTTATACTTATCAACACCCCCTCCCCTCACCGGGAGGGTTTTTTATTGCTCAACGAACGAAAGGAACACCCGATGCGCGTATGGACCCGTGTTCACCAGCCGGATGGCAGCCGGGTATGGAAGCCAACATCCAGCGACCAGGGCAATATTGCATGGCTCCAGAACGCCCTGCTGCTCCAGCTTGGCGAAAGCCCCTTCTGGGCGGACTGGGGCATCCCCGTGCAGCAGACCCTCGTCTCCCGTGTCTGGCCCGACTATTACCTGAACCTCACCCAACGCCGCTTCCGGGACATCTTCCCCAGCCTCCAGATCACCCGGAGGGATGGCGGCGATGGAGCGGACCCCATGTACGACATCTCCATCCTTCTCAATGATGGCACGCTCCATTCCAGTGCCCGACAGTCCTTCAGTCAGGATTACAGCCAGACAGGGCCGTGGAGCTGACCATCCGCACCCTGCCGTTCCTCATGCTGCCCGCCCTTCCGGCGGGTTTTTTCATGCCCGGAGATCCCCATGGCGACCATCGACATCGGCACCGCCCAGATTGCCCTGCTGGAAGACCAGTATCCCGGCCTGCTGACCACATTACAGAACAGCGGCGTCCAACCCACAGCCCCGCAAACCCTGCGGGATCAGCTCGTCCAGCTTGCCACGCAGCTCAGCCCGGGCGTGACCACCAACCTCCCCGGCTCTCTGGTGGAGGACATGGCCAGCACAGCCATCGGTGCCCTCGCCCAGATCGACCAGGCCAAGGTGGACACCATCAACAGCGTCTCCCCTCTGAACGCCACGCCCTCCCTGCTGGATGAGTTCGGGGAAGTCTATGGCGTCAAAAGAGGAGCTGGAGCCAATCCCTCCGCTTATGTGACCTTCACGGGGCCGCCGGGTCTGTATCTGGCATCCGGCTTTCAGGTATCGGACGGAATCTACACCTATGAGACACAGGAAGGTGCCACCATTCCCTCCGGCGGCGTGCTGGTGAACATCTATGTCCTCTCCACCACGCCGGGCACGACCATCATCCCGGAGAACAGCATCACCACAGTCGTGACTGGCACGAAGGAAGGCACGCACCTCACCGTCACCAACCCGCAGAAGGGCACGCCGGGCACAGGGGCCGAGACAGACAGTGCCTACCGTGCCCGCATCCTCCAGACCGGGATGCGTACCGTGCAGGGCACGCCGGGCTTCATCCGCTCCCGCCTGCTGAACGTGCCGAACGTGATCCCCCGCTCCATCGGCGTGTCCCTCACCTCCGGAGCAGGCTACAGCGTGATGGTGGATGGCGGTGACCCGGCCCAGATTGCCGGAGCCATCTATGAAAGCTGCTTCGATCTGGTCAGCCTTCAGGGCAGCACGAACACCATCGCCAGCATCACGAATGGCAATCCCTGCGTCATCACGACCACGCTGACGCACGGCCTGACGGACGGCCAGCAGGTCACCATCAGCGGGGAGAACGGCGCAACGGCCATCAACGGCACATTCACCGCCACCGTGCTGGATGCCAGCCGTTTCTCCATACCGGTGGACACCACCAGTGCCCCGCAGCATTCCGGCGATGGCGTGGTGGAAACCAACCCCCGCAACATGGAGGCCGTGGCCATTGATGGCGTGGACAGCTACCCCGTCCGCTTCATCCGGCCCCTCCAGCAGAAGGTGAGGCTGGTGGCCCACTGGGGCATCACCTCCGGCAATGTCGTGGATGATGCGACGGCGACCCAGATATGCGGGCCGCCACTTTCCAATTACATCAACGGCCTGACGATGGGGGCACCCCTCTCCACCCTCCAGCTGGGCACGATCGTGGAGGCCACGCTGCTCCAGATCATGCCGGGAGCGGTCATCTCCAGCCTGCGCTTTGACGTGTTCCTTGATGACGTGCTGGCCAGCCCGGCGACGGACAGCGTCATCATCGCCTGCGACCCGCAGAGCTACCTCGTCACCAGCCCGGACCAGATCAGCCTCGTGAGGGAGTGACATGACCACAGAACTGACAGCTCCCGCCTATCCGTACCAGCAGTTCAGCGATGATGCCGACATCGTGGCCCTGTTCGAAGCATACAACCTCATGGCGCAGGGCACGCTGACATGGATGGATGACCACATCCTGCCCCTCTACATGCGCTCCAGCATCACGGGAGGCCTGCTGGATTACGCCGCCTACTGCCTCTATGGCCAGCGACGGTACCGCATCGGCTATGTCGATCTGGCAGATGCCAGCGGGGCCATCGACACGGCCTTGCTCAATGCCCTGGCCATCGATGACACGGACACCTTCATGACCACTGGCGGCACCTTCGTGTCTGACGACATCTTCAAGCGTGCCTTAACGTGGAATTACCACAAAGGGGACGGCTGCCAGTTCTCCATCCCATGGCTGAAGAAGCGTGTCCTGCGCTTCCTGACCGGGGAGCAGGGCCACGCATGGCGTTTTAACAGCACCCTGCCCGTCAGCATCGCCATCTCAGGCCGCACCGTGACCATCACGGTCACCGCCGGGCTGGCAGACGGCACGCTCATCGCCGCCCTGCCCGTCCTCATCCAGCGGGGCGTTCTTTCGGTCCCGCCAACCTATTCCTACGATGTGAAAGAAGGCCGGTGATGTTCCAGTTTTCCAACCGTGTGCGGACCATACTGGCCCGCAACATCACTGTCGGCGATACGGCCCTCATCGCTGCCAGCGGCACGGGGGCGGAGTTCCCCAGCCCGGCGGCACCGGGGGATGCCATCGCCCTGACGCTCGTCTCCGCCAGCAACAGCCGACATTATGAGATTGTCTACTGCGTGCAGCGCAATGGCGACACCTTCACCGTCTGGCGGGGACAGGAAGGCACGACACCGCTACCCTTCCAGAGCGGAGACCTGATTTCCCTGAACATGACCGCCGCCCTGTATCGCCGCATGATGCAGGCGGGCTATCTGGGACAGTTCTCGCAGGAGGTGGCGCAGTCTCCCTCCGCCTACAGGAAAGGGTCCATCGTCTGCGACGGAACAGACGCCGCCGTTTACTGGATCTCCCTGCAGGACCAGAACAGCACTGCCCCCGGCGCAGGCAACCCTACATGGATGAAGCTGGACCTCCCTTCCTTCCAGAAGGCCATCCAGAATGGCGGAGGTGGCGGCAGCGGAACGTCACCTTTCCCCACCTCGCTTCAGGGCGTGACACTGGACAGGTACGGAGACGCCTTCTTCCTGAATGAAAAACTGGAACTGACGGCAAAACTGCTCCAGCGGCAGCAGTGGGCTAGCGCCCGTCAGAAAGAGGCCCGTTTTCAGCAGAAAGTGGCCGTTGCCCTGAGAAAATTTGGAGTTGAATTATGACCGCCATCTGGAACCCGGAGACCAGCCTGGGTGATCTCATACGCTCCGGGCAGGGGCAGGCGGCGTCCCGATACCTGCCAGCCCTGCACGTCACCGCAGAGCCGTACAATCCTCGTCATGAATTGACTGAATCCTATTCGTTACCCAGCAGCCTGATCGGCAGCCTAGGCAATGAAAAGCAGGACCTGCGCCCATGGGTTAACGACCCGACCCGATTTATCTGGGACGGGAACGTCGGATTATTCCGGGCATGGGTTCTGACATTCGAGAATTACGACAACAGCCTCAGGACATGGCTCGAGGTCGTATCACCGGACCTGAACACATGGATTGTCAACCGCATCCCCTTCTATACGGCGGACCTCCCGGCCCCGGACATGTGGGGCGGCTGTGCGTTCATAGATGAAAGGGGGACAGCAGGGTACGGCGCAGGAGCCGTGATCTACATCGTTTCCGTCCCCGCCGGTGATCCGGGGCACCCCGACCAGTCACAGGCCCGCTTCATCGCCCCTGCCCTCGGTCTGGCACCTGTCTATGACGGCATCGTCCTGAACAACCCCGAGGAGGGTGACATCGTCCATGCGCCGGGCATGGACTTCAGGGATCCCCGTGTGGACTGGGATGACGTGTCTGACCAGTGGGTCATGAAGTTGACCGTAGGACGGGGCATCGCCTTCTACGGCTCTCCAGACACGAAAAACTGGACGTTCCTGTCCCTGATCGACCTGTCAGACTGGCAACAGATCGAGACGCCCGACCTCCTGCCCATGACGGCGGATGACGGCACGAGTAAATGGCTGCTAGCCTTCTCCCTGAAAACGTGGGACGGCCAGCCATATTCTACCTGCGGCTATCTGATCGGAACATGGAACGGGAAATCGTTCACGCCGGACAGTCCCACGCCCCGGCTCATCAATCACGGGCATGATTTTTACGCTCAGGCCCTCTCCCCGCATGACGGAGACGTGTACTGCTGGGCGTGGATGGGGAACTGGACCTATGCCGGGAAGCTGCCGACAAAGGGGTTCCTCGGGAACCAGACGGTAGTGACAAAGCTCGGCCTCGCCCGGGAGGCGGACGGCTACGGGCTGAGAATGGACTTTCTTGAGGCGCAGGAAAAAGCGTATGAGACTGCCACCGACTATCAGAACATCCGGCTCGCCCCCTCTGCCTCATGGTCGCCCGGCATCACCAACCCGGGCGTGTGCTGGCGGGTAGATTTTTCCTTCCTCCCCCTGACGGGGACCGACTTCCCTGACAGCGTGACATTCACGTTCTGCGCTGGCGGGAAAGCTGATAACCAGACGGCCCTGACCTTCGACATGCAGAAGCGCACGGTCACGCTCTCCCGTGCCCGGTCCGGGTCTGGCCCGGTTCCGTCCGAGAATCAGGCCGAGATGCAGGCTGAATGGGTCAGGGACCGGACCGCCCCCCTCCCCGATGCCCTTCTGTACAGCGTTTCCATCCTGTTCGACGCCAGCACGGTCGAAATCATCATCAACAGTCAGGTCTATCTCTCCAGCCTGATCCTGCCGCCAGATGATGCGTTCGGGATGGCCCTATCCGTTTCTGGAAAAAACGGATTGCTTCTCAACAAATTCTCTCTCTTCTGCTGAGGTTCTGAATGAAACTCGTATCACAGACACCCGTCACGCCGGGCCAGCCCAGCACGGCCACCGTACTCGGTCAGGACGAAAACGGAAACGTCACGCCCGTCACCCTGGAACTGCCGCCCGGGAAAGCGGCGGACATTCCTGAGAATGTCGCCCTGAAAACGGATCTTACGGAATTCGTGTCTGGCACCGCATGGATGGGGCCGCAAGACAAACCGGTTTTTGCGATTCATCTCAACGGGGCGGACAACTCTGTCCTGATGCTGCTCGGTGATCGAGAGGCTCCAATCTATAAAACAGCCCTGACACTGGATTATTCTCAATTCCTGCTGAAAAACGGGCTGTCCCCGATCAAATACGGGGTGGCCCAGAACGTCGTCCACGGGACACTGGTTCAGTTCCCGCAGGCTTACACAGACGACAATGTCACTGTCGTCGTCTGCGGGACGGATGGTGGCTCCGGGCGCATCAGGTTTCCTCAGATATCCGGCTCGCCGAACCGTAACGGTTTTCAGCTGTCACTGAACTACTGGAACGGCAGCGGGATCGTCAACGAAACCACACCCTGCACCATTTACTATATCGCAATCGGAGCTACTTAATGCCCACCATCATCTATACCGTCATTGTCAAAGCCGATGCCAACCCACAGCAGACCCGGCAGATCGTCGGTTGGGACCGTTACGACAGTGAAAATCCTCCGCCGCCACAGACCAGTGATTATGCGTCTGTGCAGATTCAGGGAATGAGTGACAATGCATGGCCGCCGCTGGTGACGCCCAGCGACATCAGCAACCTGGGGCTCACCCCGGACGGCCAGATCGTACCGTGCCCCCAGCCTGTTTATACACCGCCCCTGAAAGATCAGGCAGGGTCCGCCATGCAGAGGGTGCAGCAGCGGGCGGCCATGGTGGTGGCAATGGGGGAAACCTTTGGCCCCAAAATGCGAGCCTATGTCCAGGCATTGCAGGCCATCATCAACGGCACGGACACCACGAGCACCACACTGCCTACAGCTCCGGCTGATCCGACCACCTGATCCGCCAGACAAGCGAGACAATGAACAACCGCCCATGGGGCGGTTTTTTTATACTTAGAGGAAGCGATGAACGACAATACGCCGGGGATAAACCCGGTCAGTCTGTCTCTTCATGAACGTGTGGCTGCACTCGAAGCGGTGCAGGAACGTCATGATGAAGACCTCACAAAGCTCAGCAACAAGATCGACAATCTGGCCGTGGAGTTCCGTGCGGGCATTGCCGCCCTGAGCAACCAGATACGTGACACCAACTCTTCCCGGTCGAGAATCGTCACGGCCGCCATATCGGGCGGGGCTGCCATCGGCGGCGGCGTTGCTGTCGGCCTGTACCAGATCATCCACACGCTCTACCCCCACTTCTTCGGAGGCTGACATGGCCCAGACACCCACACGGCTGCCCCGTGGCATCCGCAACAACAACCCCGGCAACCTCAACTTCGCCCATCAGCCCGGCGCCGTTCTGGAGCCTGCTGGCCCGGGCATCACGCCCCGCTTCGCCCGCTTCCCCACGCCAGAAGCTGGGCTGGATGCCCTGCGTGACCAGCTGTGTCGCTACATCCAGCGTGACAGCATCGACACGGTAACGGGCATCATCAGCAAGTGGGCCCCTCCGGCTGAGAACAACACGGCGGCTTACATCCGGGGCGTGGCGCACGCTCTGGGGGTCGAGCCTGATGCGACGCTCGGCCTGCCGACACCCGTCCTGATTGCTGGCCTGATGCGGGCCATCATCCGCTTTGAGAACGGCCAGAACCCTTATGGGGCGCTGGTCGATCAGGTTGCTGCCATATTGCCCCCGGCCCCGTCACAGGGCACAGCGAGGGCATCGTGACGCCCTGCGCCACCCGGTCTCTCTATCCGGCACCGGCAGCAACAGTTCAGGGGTGGCCAGCCAAAAGCCGGGGCGATGCGCTGGATTACAGCCTCTATCTGGCACCCTTCTGCTGCGATCAGGGCGAAACAGTCATCCGCCTGACCGTGGACGTGCCGGACAGTACCGGCCTGACCCTCCTCTGGTCCTCCCTGTCCCCTGACAGGGCCACAATCGGGCTACAGGGCGGCACGGCGGGGCAGCAGGCCGTCACCCTGACACTGGAGACCAGCACGGGCCGCCGGTACGTCCGCACTGTGCAGGTCACGGTTCTGGATGATGGTGGCTCCGTGGATGGCGTGCGGGCCAGCCTGACCCCGCCCGCTGGGGCCGCAGTGCAGCCCCCCAATCTCACCCTGCCAGACGGGAGGATACTCACACTATGAGCAGCCAGACAGTCACGACAGAGGGCGGCCGTGTCAGCATTGGCAGCCTGCCTTCCCTGAACACACCTCAGCCTGACGATACGGTACTGGGTATGCAGGACGGACAGGCGGGGCTGTTCCCTGTGTCTTCCCTCGGTGGAGGGAAAACGCCAGACCTATCTGCCTATGCCACGACCGCAGCCCTTACACAGGCGGTCTCGTCTGAGAAGAGGGAGCGTCAGGATGCCGATGATGCGCTTTCGCAGCGGATATCCGGTCTGGCATCGCAGGACGACCTGAAAGCGGAGGCGCAGACCCGCTCTGATGCGGATGCGGCTCTCAGCAACCGGGTCGGAGCGGTTGAGAAGACGGTGGCGGCCCTCCCCTCTGGCGGGGGAACGGAGGCACCATCAGGCGGTACCACGGCCATCAATATGATCGGATATTACGATGACGGGACGGGCTTCAAGAAAAAGCAGCCGACAGTCCTGTTCATGACGGTCCGTTCTGGTGGTGGAGCAGGGAATCAGGGCAGCCTCACCTTCCCTGACGGCATCGAGTTTCTGGACGTTCCATACGTCCGGGTACAGGGGGCCGACCTGAACGCCTCTGATTTTCAGAGCGGATCAGGTATCGCCCCTTATGACGGAAGCGCCGGGGGATCTCCGGGCTGGGTTTCCGTCACGAAAACAGGCCTCACCTACCGCCATCCCGGCGGCTGGCCGGGCTGGACAACCGAGTTCATGACCTTTGTCATCATCGGATTCTTGAAAGGACAGTAAATGGCAGATCAGATTGTCAATGCCGGGAACGGCGACTTCATCAACCTGGGCGACCCGACCGACACCGATCAGGTTTACACGACAGGGCAGCGCCAGATCAGCACGGATGCGCAGAATGAAATGCGGAAATATCCGGCTCTGGTACTGGTGGATCTCCAGAACCGTGGCGGCCCGCAGACAAGGGCCTATCTGGAGGCTCTGAAAGAGCTGGCAGCCAGCCAGCGCATCTATGGGCACTGGCCGAAGCTCCCGTCCCGCATCGAAGACTGAGACGAAACCTTTCCAGCCTTTTCCTCCTTTATACGAAACTCGCATCTCCCTGTTTCGTATTCATGGCCGCCTCCGGGCGGCTTTTTCATGCCTGGAGACAGAAATGGATCTCGATACCCTTCTCGACACCCTCCCGGCGGCATGGTGGCCCTACGCCGCCTCCGCCATCGTCGCCTGCAATCTGGTGACCGTGTTTGTCCGGCCGCCCGCTGCCGGCTCCCGCTGGGTGCTCCCCTATCGGTGCATCTCTGCACTGGCCCTCAACATCGGTTGGGCCGCCAACCATGTCAAAGCAGGGCATAGCCAGCCCCGCTGACCAGCTTCTCATCTCAATCACTTTCACAGGAAAGGACACACCGTGACTGATGACAATACTTCATTCAGGGATGACGGAACCTGGCAGAGCTTCACCCCGACCGTCGCCTTTGGCAGCAGGGACGAAAACCAGTCCACCAGCAGCAAAACGGGCGGATACCGCATAATCGGCAACCACTGCGACTGGTGGGCCACCTGCAACATGATTTTCAAAGGCACCTCGACAGGCCCCATGACCATGACCGGTCTGCCCCAGCCTGCTCTGGGTGGCGCCCTGTTTGGGGTGACCGTGGCCAATGCCACAGGGATCAATACGGATGGCCAACCCCTGCATGCCCTGCTGAGCACCGACACGGTTTCCTTCTTCAAAAATCAGAATACTGGCGAACCAACCAACGTCGTGACGGACGAAGATGTGGAAAATGCCGCATCCTTCAGCCTTACCGGGTGGTACCAGATTGAGGATAACGACTGATGAAAAAATTACCTCTATTCGTAGGGTCCCTGCTTATGGGACTGGGAACAGCCCATGCAGGCTCTCTTAACGGCCCGCTCATCAAACGGGTGACCGACGACCGGGCCTTCTATCACGCCGGGGACAGAGCCTCCATAAGCATTGACTTGGCCAATGACACGGGCTCCAGCTTCAATGGCAGGCTGAGCCTTGCCCTCTGCTCCCGAGGGCAGGCTCTTCCATCTGATGGGCAGAGTACCAGCCAGACCATCAGCCTTTCCAGCGGGGCCAGCCAGACAGCCTCATTCTTCGTGACGGTTCCTTCACTGGCGGCCAAGGGCTACCAGCTCTCCATCAACGCCCTGAAAAACAATGATCCCGGCATGGCTACCTGTTCTGGCACGGGAAGTTCTTCTTCCAGTCCGATTGATGTCGCCAGCGGGGCCATCAATGTGGCCGACCGTGCCCAGGATGACCCCATCGAGGGATTCGTGGATCCGCAGGCCATGCAGTCCGTCACGGATTACGAAGCCATCGCCCGCAACATGGCGCAGTATCATATCAACACCGTCCAGTTCTATGACTGGGGCTACCGGCATGATGCTCCCTACACGGATGCCTCTTCGTGGCAGAACCTCCAGAACGTCACCGTCACCCGTAAGGAAACGGCAGGACTGATCGAAGCTTTCCACCATTATGGCATCTTCTCCCAGCTCTATACCCTCTGGAACGGGGCCTATATGGATTGGCCATCCCAGAACCCCAACGTCACCATCGGCATGGGGGCCTTCCAGAACCAATGCGGCCTGAAGGGCACATGCACGATTGCCGACCAGATCAGCGTCGGCGGAAACTGGAAAGACTGGGGATGGTCCATCAACGGGATCGTACAGGAAAACCCGGCCAATGGCCGCTGGCAGAAATGGATTACCAGCCAATATCTCGCCGCCCTGAAGGGCTGGGGCTTTGACGGGGTCCATCTGGACACCCTCGGTGCGCCCGACAGCAAAATCACCCCCTTCGATGCAAAGGGGCGGATCATTGACGATTTCGGCCATTATCTGGCCGTTTTTGCCAACCACGTACAGGCGGCCACCGGGGCCTGTACTGACATCAATCAGGTTTCAGCATGGGATCTTCAGGATGAGGCTGTGAGGGGGAACAGCTGCAACCTCTATATCGAGCCTCACCCGGAGTTTGAGGATCATGCCTCTTTTGCTTCCTTCAACGGGCTGATGGAGCAGATACACGAATGGACCAGCCGTCCCCTCATCGTGGCCTATTATCCTGAGCAGGTCATGTCCAAATCGCTGGATCCCTCGCATGCTCTGAACAGCGACGTGAACTACTGCAACCCGGAAGATGACAATGGTCAGAAGGCGTGCCCGGCCAGCAGCCCCGGCATCGAGCTGATGCTGGGACAGGTTGCCGTCTCAGGGGCGTCCGAGCTGATGCTGGGCGACATCGACCACCTCATCCCCGGCCCCTTCTTTCCACGGCCTTCTCTGAAAATGAAGCCCGACCTCCAGCAATTCCTGGCGGATTACTACAACTGGTTCGTGGGATTCCGTGATCTTCTGCGAGGACCTTCCCTCAGCACGCCAGACATTGTCACAATTTCAGACAGTGCAGGGCATGACATCGGTTCTGCCTTGGGTAACCCCGGGAAAATCTACTACCACCCGTGGGAGCACGCCGGAGTGGCAGGAGGCCTCTCCCTGACCAATCTTGTCGGACTGGCCAATGACCGGATTGATGACCCTGATGGCAAGCACAACCCGGAAGAGCAGAAAAACATCAAGATCACCATGCAGCTTTATGGGAACAAGCCCACAGGTCAGGCATGGTTTGCCGCACCGGACTACAATCATGGCTTCCCACAGCGCATTTCCTACAGCGTCGGAACCTCCGGCCCGGGAAACAGCAGCTATACAGCAACCTTCACCATTCCGTCCCTCAAGACGAGCGGAATCGCTTGGGTGGAAAGCGGGAACCTGAAAAACCGGGTAGACTGGACACTGGACGGCACGGCTCCTGACTTCATCCGTGGGGGCACGCCGACATGGTTCCCCAACGGCATGGGCGGACAGGTTTCTGCCATCGTACACGGCTGCTGTGGCCGGGGTATCTACTGGGACAATATCGACTTCGGACAGCAGGGCGTCACATCTTTGGATGCGGTTACCTACAGCCAGTATGGCAGCACCATGGAGTTCCACATTGACCGTCAGGATGGCCCGCTGCTTGCGAAACTGACCGTGCCCAAATCTCGGAACGGAAATGTTGATGTTGTCACGGCACAGGTGCCGCATTCTCCAACGGGAGTCCATCGCATCTGGGCCGTTTTCCCCAGCCAAGACATCAGTCTCTATGGCTGGAGGCCATGACACCCCACTGTAATCTCCATCTGAAAGCCGCCTTCCGAGCGGCTTCTTCATCTATACGGGAATATCATACCATGACTGACAACAGTTCCCCCGCCTCCGTCATTGACGGACTGTTCTCCCTCATTGAGGCCGCAATGGGCGACAGCGAGAGCGTGAAAACCAAAACACGGCTGCATCTGGCCTCCACCATTCTTGGCGGTATTGCCGACGAGGCCGCTCCCCTTCTGACAGACCGCTTTGACACCTCCGCCCTCTTCGCTGGCATCAGCCGTGTCGAGAGTGGGCTATCCGAAGTGGAAGGGGGCATCCATGATGTGCTGGCTGCTCTGAAAGAGAAGAAGCCTGTGCCGAATGCAGCGCAGGTCAGTTCTGCAGCATGATGTATATCTATGCTGGTTTGGGGGTGGCGACAATCGCCGCCCTCACCCTGTTTGGCTGGGTTCTGTACCGGGCCGGACGAAACGCAGCCCGTGTACGGTCTGAACAGCAGAACGTGACTGAGGCCAATGCCCAGAACGCCACCATGGCCCGCATGAACGAGGCCGCAGCCAGTGCGCCTCAGACGGATGACGAGCTGCTGGCAAAGCTGAGGGACGGAAAGGAGGGCCAGTGATGAAAAAGGAAAGCCCGCTCTGGCTGTACATCCCATGCACTCTGGTTCTGGCCTGTGGCATCGCCCTACTAGGTGGGTGCAGTGAGGTCCGCATCCGCCAGCAGTGCCTGAATCTGCGGACGCCCACAGTTGAGCAGCAGCACGGAGCCTATGCCGAGCTGATCGCCCACCCTGAGCTGAAAAACATCCGTATTCAAGTGGCTGATCTCGATTATGCCCTGCGGGAAAATGCGGCCTGCTGGGGGAAAAATCCCTGAAACCCTGCTTCGTCCCTCAAAATGGGTGGTGGAAGTGTATGGGGGCTTCAATTCCACGAGAATAATTTGGGGGCCTCGCTGGGGGCCTCAAAAAGGAAATCCTCTCAAAAAATTAGGAATTACTTACTATTCTTCCGGAATGAATGGCTTCCACCCCATCCGCCATAAGCACCTCAAAAAATGGCAGTTTCCTGCGCCTTTTGGGGAAAACCTCTTTTCCAGTCCTTACTTTAGACCATACTTCATGCAAACGCATGACAGTTTCCGATTCTGTCCCTGAAGCGTAACCGCCTCCCACATGTGAGAGCACCACGCGGGAAATGCCCTAGGCCATTCCCAGAAATACAGCCAACAGACGCGTAATCTCCACCATCTGATAATCATGAAGCCGCCCAAACGCAGGGCCTACTTTCCCGCGCTGTATGGTCGATGGCTTATCAATCATGATGCTGGACATCTTCTTCAGACCATTAACGCCATCTGGCTCTACTGTCAGCCGCAACAAGGGGGCGTCCTGTATGGTGCTTGTTACGGGCAAAATAACGACACTGGCCGTCTCATGGTAGCTGTCTGCCTGAATAATTAGAGCTGGACGAGGCTTGCCAAGGTCTCCCTGCAAGGCAACCGTGACCAGATCGCCCCGCCTCATTCCCAGCCCTCAATCTGGGCAGCGGCCAGCTCAGAGAAAGCCAGATCATCGCCCTGCTTTTCATCGCAAGCCCGTATCAACCGCGCTTGTCGCGATGCTTCGCGGGTGAAATCAGGACGCCTTGTATCAGGCACCCAAAGTTGAACAGGGCGCATACCGGCCCGCTTCATCACTTCCCGATGCTTGCGGACACGTTCATGACTTCTGGTTGTCGATGCCATAGCTTCCTCCCGTTACATGTAACAATAGAGGGGAAAGACCGCCTTTTACAAGGCCGTGAATCTATCCGCTTATCTGGACAGAATGGACACGTCCACACACGCGCAAGACCAGCCCGCCTTTTGATTGTTGATGATTTTTTATCAAGTGGCAGTGCCTACATCCGACAAAACCAACAGGCTCATGCACGCTCTGAGATGGGGCATTTAAACAGTACACGCGCGCAAGGGCAGAACGCCGGGCATCACATCACGATCAAAAAATCAGTTGGAATAAGTTCATCATATGCTTGGGTGAACAGTACGTGCGCGCACGCGCCTGCAATAAAACAGTAAGAAAGGCAAGACCTAAAATAGGATGGTTAGAGCCTTACAACGAGGAACCAAACTGAAACGTTACCAAAACGCCCTTAATATATCTTTATTTGAATCTAATTCAAGAAGGTTAGGCCAGTTGGACCATGCAGAAAAAAAGGCAGTTTTCTGCTGGCTGTAGCCCTGTCCCAACGTTGGGACAACATTAGGCCAAAAATATGCAAATATTAAAAGATTAGACCAGTTAGGCCAATGTTAGGTCAGCTATAAGCCAGCTTTCTCTAAGGCTGTCCTAACTGGTCTAACTGGCCTAACCTTTTTAAGTAAAATATATAAAAAAATAATCAGTTACAGAAAGTTAATATTAAGACAGCCTAATAAATGCACAAAAAAAAGGACAGAACGAAGGATCGCCCTGCCCTTTAACGGCTTGGAAGACGTGATGCTGTCTTTCAGTCCGCAACCATATGGTTGAATTGCCAGATATAGAAGCGTCCTTTGCCTATCCGTTGCCGCTGTTTCTCACCCCCTAAATTACGTAGGATATTAGAAACTCTCATTTCCATTGCACGGGTCATAGGCAACGAAAGCGCTCTGATGATGCTGGCTACCGTAAAGCCCCCTTTACCGTCTGCATCGGGCAGGGTATCGCCCTTGATGAGGTTAATGACAGATTCTTCCAGAATGTCGCTGACCATGCTTTCCCGTCTGATCCGTTCGATTTCTTCTTTCAGGTCTAAGGGCTCGCAAGTCTCAAAGGCGGGGGACTTACAAAAAAGCCGGTAAGCCTCTGCCCAAAGCTGGTCCCTGTTTTCTGCCAGCCAGCCAAAGTCAAGGCAGTGTGAGCCTATATTGATAGGCATGAAGCGGCGGTTACCTGTTCCGTCTGTCAGAAACTCTTCCTCATTGGTCGTGCCAATAAAGACGCATCGGCGTGGATAAGTCTGCAATGTACGCCCATAGCTAGGACGATACTTATCTACCATAGCACTCAGAAAGGCTTTGATAGCCTCATTCTCTGAACGCCTTAGAGACGTTAATTCCGATAGCTCTACCCCCCAAACGCCTTGCAGTTCCTGCTTGGCGTCCTTGTCTGCCAGATTGGCGGGCAAGCCTTCTTTATTCCACTCTCCAAAGAGAATGGCAGAGAAAGTGCTTTTCCCGTTTCCCTGTCCGCCTATCAGAACGGGCAGCCAGTCGAACTTGTAGGGCTTATGCCCTGTAGCCAGAGCCCGGCCAATGGCTGCCACCATCCAGCGCCTGCCAATCTCTTGCAGGTAAGCCGTATTCTCCAAAGAGAAAGAACGCGCCCATAAGCTGGAAAGACGTTCTGTGCCATCCCACTGCAAGCCCTCCAGATAAGCCCTGATGGGGTTATAGGTGTGATGGTTGGCACTCACCATCACAAGGGCTTCCAGCGTGTCCTTGTTAGCTTTCAGGCCAAAGCGGCGCATCCACGCACCGAGTAGCTGGACATGGTACTTTTCTAGCAGGATGGGAAAACTGCCCGCATGGGCAACGGGCAAAGAAACGGATGAGAGCTGTGGCAGCTCTTTGGTGATGACGTATTGCAGTGTCAGTTCATTAAAGCGAAAGACACCCTGTAAGTCTGGATGACGGTTTATGGTGTGCTCTAGGGCCTGTTCGTTTGTTAGCTCTTGATTGGCAACTTTACGCATGAGCTCTGCCATAAAGCTATCATCTGGAAGGTATCCAGCGCTTAGAGCCTCTTCGACTATGGCACCGGCCTGCACTAAATCATCAGGCAAATCAGCCATTATGCCGCCCTCCCTGTTACTTGCTTCTCTTCAGGGACTGGCAGGGCATCGGCAATATCCCACCCTTTAGGAAAATAATCAGGCCACCGGATGATCTGGACTGTCAGTGCCCCTGCTTGCCTGGCTAACTCTGCCACGGCATGAGCGTAAGCCTGCCCGGCGATGTCATTGTCAGGGGCTATCAGTACCTCTCTGCCTGCCAGCGGGCTCCAATCGCTTTTGTGTGCCCCTTCTGCCCCACCAGATGAGGTTGTCACAGCATAGCCCTGCCAGCTTTCCGCAAGAGCGGCTTTATTGGCGGTTTTCTCTCCCTCGACAACCAGAACAGGCGCACCCGCTTTTCCAAGCAGGTCAGGGAGATTGTACAGCATCCGCGGCGGTGGCGGTGCCCGGAAATGCCAGCGTGGCAGGTCTTCCCCTTCTAGTTTGCCATATGTCAGCCAGCCAAACTGCTTGCGGGCATTGGGGGGATCGTAGCGGAAGGTGGCAAAGCCTGTTAGGCCGTCACCATCATCATAGCAATAAAACCCCGTAACAGGCGCCTGTTTATACGTCCTAGGATGCGGTATAGCTGCACTATGCTCTAAAGACACCGGAACAGGCGTAAAGTGCATGGGCGGCTTTCTATGAGCGTCTAAGCAACTACCACCCACTAACCGGTGGCCGTGTTTTTCTTCATCAGTGAGTGGACGGAATATGTCAGTCATGACCTGACACCTCCATCCCCATCATCCGGGCAAGATTGCGTGCCCCTTCCAGCTTACTACCTCCAGAGAGAGCGGCGGCTAGATCAATCAGATCACCTTTCCATCCGGTGGCAAAGTCTGCCCCAATACCCTTACGGATGTTGAACTTGAAGGAACCGACATGCCTGTCAGCCCGTAAGGGAGAAAGGGCTACATATTCGCCACTTTTGACATACCCGCCGGGCGCAAGCCGGGACAATATCGCTAGGGTATGAGCTGGCAGGGCAGTTCTTACCCCCTGAAACAGACTCTCATTTTTGTTTGCGCTAAGGTACGCTTGCCGTATATGCTTCCGCATAGGCACTTCCTTTTTAAGTTATTGGGTTGCGCCCATTTGCCGAAACACTCATACCGCCAAGTAAAGATCGTTTCGGCAAATAAACTAAGGTGCCGCTGCTAGTTTGTTCTGGCAGCGGTTTCTTTTTATGACCTGTTATATTTTCCCCGTGTCTCCATCTTGGGGCAAGAAGCAAAGAAGTTCTTTGCATCCTCTAGGGAAATACGGGTTACACGGCCAATCTTGCGGGCCTCAATCTTCCCATCTGCAATCATGCGATACAGGGTAGCAGCGCTCACGCTGTACATTTCACAGAACTGCTTAGGGGAAAGATAGGAAGGTAACTGGTTCACTGGATTTCTCCTTATATTTCAATGGGTCTCACGAAAGGGTTTGAAGAACTTTCCGATACGAAAAAAGGATAATCGCATTTCATAATGTATCCATTTTTTCTACACGGATGCTCTTTTTCCGTGGGCGGCCACGGCTACGTTTAGATTTTTCCAGGTAGTTTAGGTCATTCTTTATATCTCTAAGAATATTCAATCGGCTTTCGTGAAGCGCTTCCCACTTGTAGTTAATAATTATTTCTACATATTCCAAAGGAGTTTGTTCATGCACCTCAAAGAAATCCTTTGAATTATTCGGAATAACCCTTTCAGAAACCTCTTTTGATAATTGTTCTTCAATGAATCTTATATAATTTTCTTCCTGTTCAATTATTTTCTTATAATTATCTATCTGCTTCATATAATCGTTCTGTGCGCGTTTCCTTTCTGCCCGCTCATCCGATAAACGCGCTAACTTTCCATCCCAAAAATCATACACATCCACTCCCTGAGCTTTACAGATTGCATTGATGCTGGACACTGTAGAATTAAAAATATGTCTTCTATTGTTTATTTTACTGGGAGCACCAATAGCCTTTTTAATATTATTATTAATATCATTATCGCAGATCATATTTCTACTATCATCAAACCAATCGTTAATCTGTTTTTTATAATACTTCACTCTTGAAATTGATTCTGAACCATCAGAACAGTGAATCCATTTTTTAAAATTATGCTTTTCCAGACCTAAACTTTTACCAATAGTAGAACTAATTAAATAATTACTAACACTAGGAATGCCATATGCACCAGAAAATATTATATCCCTTATAATATCAGCCATTATGTTTAGTTCATCATAAGATATGCTTATTGAAACATCACCTTTAGATAAAACATTTATTTCAGACTCTTTCTCATAAGAGGAAAGTGACTTTACTATAGTCTCATAGAATACTTTAAGAATATCTATTCTTGATATTGTCATAATGTCTTTCCTAGTCTTTCAGCCCACGCCTCCATCAATGCCCGGCGCTTAGCGAACATATCCCCCCGGCGATAGGCCCGCTCGACTGTACTACCTACCGTATGGGCAAGGGCTAGTTCTGCCGCTGTAGCGTCATACTCTGTTTCTTCTGCCACCCAATCCCGAAACGTGGACCGCATCCCGTGGACGGTCGCTTTCCTATCCCCTGTCAGGGGGTATGCAGCGTTCTTGAGAGCCTTACTTAAAGCCACATCAGAAAGAGCCGCACCTTTGTTATTGGGGAAAACCAAAGCATCCATGCGCCCATCATAAAGAGGCTTAGCTAATTCCAGCACTGACATAGCCGCATGGGAAAGAGGCACACGGTGTTCCTTGCCAGCTTTCATACGGTGCGCCGGGATCGTCCATACGGCGTCCGTTAGGTTAATTTCCTGCCAGCGGGCCCCACGCACCTCTCCAGAACGGCAAACCGTAAAGGCACAGAAACGAACAGCCAGAGCGCCAACACTTCCCACGTGCTCAAGGTGTTTGATGGCCTGCCCCAATAGCTCAACTGTCAGGGCATAATGTGGCTGCTTGCGATCCCGTATCAGCTTAGCTGGTTCTGGCAGGATATGAGCAAGGGGGCCGTTCCATCGGGCCGGATTGTCACCTTCCCGCCAATGCAGGGCAGTCGCATAATCTAAGACTTGTTCTATGCGGTTACGGATGCGCCGGGCCGTTTCTGTTTTGCTTTCCCAAATAGGAAGCAGAACGGCTAACACATCATTCTGTGAGATGGCCGCAACGGGCTTCTGACCTATAATTGGGAAGGCATATTGCTCTAGCGTGTTGAGAAATGCAGAAGGAGCTTTGGGGTCTCTCCATTTTACTTTTTGGCGCTGAAGGTAAGCCTGCACGGCATAGGTAAATGTCTTACCTACCCGGCGCAAATGCTCTGCTTGTTCGCATTGCCGTTCTTCCAGCGGGTCCACGCCATCCGCAATGAGCTTCCGGGCATGAAAAGCCTTCTGCCTAGCTTCCCGCAAACTGCATATTTCCAGTGAGCCGATGCCCATTTCTCTGATACGGCCAGTAACCGGGCTTTTGTACCGAATGTTCCAGAAGCGATGCACAAGATCACCCTTCACCCGGATACGGATATACAGATTCCCACCATCGCTATGATTCCCCTCTGGTAGCGATTGAATGGCTTTGTCTGTCAGCTTGTATAAACGCCGGGCCATGTATCCTTAACATCCCATTCTCTGTCCTTCCTTCACTCTTGCGCTATAGAGGGGAAAAATGAAAAAGAGAGAAAAGGACTATTCTCGTAACTGGCTGTTTTCAGGGATTTTTTTAATTTAAGGAAAAAGAAAGGATCAAAGGTTAGGAGTTTACCCCATCCGCCACAAGGCAGACTTCTCACAAGATCATCTTTCAACGCCTGATGGAAACCGGTCCGTTGGGGCGTGTCTTTCGTGCTGACCTCCTCTTTGAGGCCGGTCAGGCAGGCACTACGGGGGCTCAGCCGGGGGCCTCGACTGCCCCTTGAAAGCATCAAAAAAAGCCTGCCCTCCCTCAGGGAATGGCAGGCCCGTGACAGTCTTCACGTATGGAACCAGTCAGCCCCGGTGATCGTGTTCGGCCCGTCTGCCCAGAGCCGTGATGTGGGAGGCTTCCAGCCCTTCGGGATTGTGGTGAGCCTTCCGGGCGATGTCACGTTCTGCGTCCGTGGCGTGTTCACCACTCTTCAGAACATGATCTGCCAGTCGGATGATCTCATCCTTTGTCAGCAGCTTCGGTGTATGGATGGCCTTGCGGGCCAGCTCATGCAGAGAGCTGCTGGCATGAGGTGCCTTGTGCTCATGAGATGCTGTTGTCGGCATGTTTCCAGCCTTTCATTATGAAGACCCTGCCGGGACAGGGTCTGTTATCCCCTGTTGGAGAGGGGCGTCACCGCCCCGTCTTCACGGTGAAAGTTTGCCAACCGGACAACAAGTGCACTTCATGCAGGGCTGGCCTGCTGATGGTGTGACACGGCTTACCGGGGCAGACGGTGCAGCAGGATCAGAGCACCCGTCGTCCGGTCTTCCCTGGAGAGCTGTTCCCCCAGACGATCCTTATCAATACTGCCAACGGACGAACCATTACGGTCACGCAGGGTACCGTCCCTGTCGATACTCCCCACGTAAGACCCGTTCCGGTCCCGCACGGTTCCATCATCATCCAGACTGCCGAAAGACGAGCCATTCCGGTCACGCACGGTTCCATCATCATCCAGACTGCCGAAAGACGCACCGTTCCGGTCACGGATGAGGCCATCCTGCTCAAGGCTGCCAATGGAAGAACCATTACGGTCCCGCAGGGTTCCGTCCCCGTCGATGCTCCCCACGTAAGACCCGTTCCGGTCCCGCACATCACTGATCTGCTGCACATGGCCGGAAAACATCTGCGCCCCGGCAGAACTCACCGGGCCAACAACCCCCAGCCATCCCATGACCAGCAAAATACCCACACGTTTCATTCCATGTCTCCCTGAACAGATCACCCGTTCCCCGTCATTACACTACGCCGCATGTGGCCCATGTTGCTGCCCCATGAAGACTGCGTAATGACCATACAGCCTCCGGCAGCCCCATCTCACTTCAGAAGGGCCACCCATTCCTCGACGGACTGCCCGCTCTGAAAACGGTCATCCACCTTTCCATCCAGCATGACAGTTGGTGAAACATGAATGCCGTGCTGCCGTGCGTAACGGGCATGGGCTTTCATGGCATCCGTCACGCTGGGAAGGCGAAAAGGCACTGCCAGATTGAGACGGGTATGACCCTCAAGACGGCTGATCAGATCGTCGGGCGTGGTCTGCATGTTCGGCCCTTCACAATGATGGGAAAACTCGAACTCTTCCCTGTGATCACCGATCGTCCGCACTGTCTGCCAGGCCGTATCCCGGCCATCAGGCAGGGTCGCCGCAGCAAGAATGCACCGAACCAGAATACCCGAAAACAGATGCCACGGCTGGGAATGAAGATGCACCTGAAGCGTCAGCCTGTCCTCCCCCACATGCTCCAGAAGCGGCATGAGCTTTCTGGAAGCACGCACACAGAAAGGACAGGTTGGTTCCAGAAAGACCTCAATCTTCCGGGCTCCATGGCCCCAGACCAGATCAACCGGCTTTCCTGTTTTTTCAACCATCATGACGTCTCCTTCTGCCGGACTGATGAATAGGTCTGCCCTGCACTTTATCCTGCACTCCATACAGAAACAGCCCCGCATGACACGGGGCTGTTTCTCATCTGGAACATGACTGACAGAAGAATCAGGAGGAACGCCGCCTTCTGGCTCCGGGGGCTGCCCGCCCACCAGCAGCAGGGCGGGAGGACGTCTGCGGCCGTGAGGAACGACCACGTCCACCGCCGCTACCGCCACGCCCTCCCCGGCCGCCACGTCCACCACCCAGCACAGGCGGTGGCAGGGTCGAGTTCTGGGCCTCTGTGGAATGGTATGGGTGATCCGTAATCACCGGCACGTTCTTGCCGATACGCTTCTCAATATCCCGCAACCAGGCACGCTGTTCGGCATCACAAAGGGACACGGCCCAGCCATCCCGACCAGCACGGGCCGTCCGACCGATACGGTGGACGTAAGCTTCCGGCACATTTGGCAGGTCATAATTGAAGACGTGAGAGACCTCATCCACATCAATGCCACGGGCGGCAATGTCCGTAGCGACCAGCACGCGGACACTGCCATCGCGGAAGCCCTGCATGGCACGCTCCCGGGCCCCCTGCGACTTGTTCCCATGAATGGCGGCTGCCGGGATCCCATTCTTGCTGAGATATTCCGCCACCTTGTTGGCTTCATGCTTCATCAGCGTAAAAACAACGGCCCGCACGACACGGTCATTATTGACCAGCATCATCAAGGCTTCTTTCTTCGCTGTGGAATCCACGAACAGGACAGCCTGCCGGATGCGATCCACCGTACTGGATTCCGGCGTGACCTGAACAGTTTCAGGGTCATTCAGCAGGGAATGGGCCAGCTCACGGATGGATGGCGGCATGGTCGCCGAGAACAGCAATGTCTGTCGCTTCTCCGGGAGACGGGCCACAATGCGACGGATGTCATGAACAAACCCCATGTCCAGCATGCGGTCTGCCTCATCCAGCACGACAATCTCAAGCGCGGAAAGATCAATATGCCCCTGCCCGACGAGGTCCAGCAGACGGCCGGGGGCCGCCACCATGACATCAACGCCACGCTTCATGGCTTCCACCTGCCGGTTCTGCCCCACGCCACCGAAGATCACCGCATGGGAGAATTTCATGTGCCGGGCATAGGCGGCAAAATTGTCGGCAATCTGCGCCACAAGCTCCCGCGTCGGGGCCAGCACCAGAACACGCGCACTACGAGGGGCCGCCTTGTGGGGATGTTCCAGAAGATAATGGAGGATGGGCAGAGCAAATGCTGCTGTTTTGCCCGTTCCTGTCTGCGCCAGACCGAGAAGATCCCGTCCCTCCATGAGATGGGGAATTGCCCCAGCCTGAATGGGGGTTGGCGTGGTGTAGCCCTCTCCGTCCAGCGCCTGCAAAATTGGGGCCGCCAGACCGAGCGCTTTGAAACTGCTCATGATTCTTCCTCAAAACCGGCGTTACTCCAGCACTCTGATCTGGCAACACCGCATAAAATAAACGCCTGAACCCCTCTTTCCTGAGGCGTTCCGCTCGTCTCGCCCAAAAATAGGACTCTATTTGTCTTATAACAAGAGGAAAAAGACGATGTCTTTTTATGACCTTATTTCGCAAAAAAGGCAGGCCACCTCTGTTTCCGTAAAAAACAATGAAAACAGATCGTTAGGGCCTACAAACTGCCTTATAACGTCTCCGTGAATTCTATTTCTGTTCACTTTTGCGGCGAAGAAGAAACAGTCCCTGCTCCCCGAACAGATTGGCCAGATGGGGCGAACACCCTGCCAGACGGGACTGACGGTTTCCGTTCACGACCATCCACTGACAGACCTCGTACCCGTCTTCCTCACACAATGCAAAGAAATCATAGATCGTACAGGGATGGATGTTCGGCGTTTCATACCAAGGGGTAGGCCAGACGGATGTCATCGGCATCCGTCCCGTCCGCAACAGATGCCAGCGCAGCCGCCAATGTCCAAAATTGGGAAAAGAGACCAGCGCCAGCCGACCTATCCTCAGCATGTGCCTCAGGACATCCCGTGGACAGTCCACTGCCTGAAGCGTCCTTTGCAGAACGACGTAATCAAACGTTCCATCAGGATAATCAGCCAGCACCACATCGGCATCACCATGCATGACGGGCAGACCATGGGCTACCGACTGCGTGACCGCTTTCATGTCCAGCTCCAGCCCTTGGGCGTCGCAATTCTTCTCCCTGGACAGGTGGCCAATCAGGCTTCCGTCGCCACACCCGATATCCAGCACCCGGCTATGGGGGGCCACCATGGCGGCAATCAACTCCTGATCAAAGCGCATGATGATGGTCTCCCTCAGCCAGACCGGCCTGACGGGCCATTCCATTCAGAAACCCACGAACCGTTCTGTCAAAATCCGGCTCTTCCAGAAGAAACGCATCATGCCCCCGGTCACTGTCTATTTCTACGAAAGACACATGCCCTCCTGCCTGGGTAATGGCCCGAACCAGTGTCCGGGAACGGGATGTCGGAAACAGCCAGTCAGAACTGAAAGACACAACACAGAAACGGGTTTTCACGCCTCGGAACGCCTCCGAAAGACTGCCTCCATGCTCGCTGCCCAGATCGAAAAAATCCATGGCCCTCGAAATACTCAGATACGAATGAGCATCAAAGCGGCGCGTAAAGTTGGACCCTTGGTAGCGCAGGTAACTTTCCACCTGGAACATGCCCCCAAAAGGGAGGGCAGCCAGTGGATCATGGGGGGCCGGCATGGTGCCGGGACGGATTTCCCGCCCGAACTTCCTGGTCAGGGCTTCTTCCGAAAGATAGGTGATATGGCCAACCATTCTGGCCACGGCCAGACCACGGGCCGGGATGACGCCATGGGCCTGATAATCCCCCCCGTGCCAGTCTGGATCACCATAAATGGCCTGACGACTGACCTCGTTGAACGCAATGTTCTGGGCTGACTGAAACGGCGATGTTGCAATCGGCATGGCAGCAAAGACACGATCTGGATAATCCGTGGCCCATGTCAATGTCTGCATCCCACCCATGGAGCCACCAATGACAGCAAAAAGCCTGTCAATGCCAAAATGGTCCACCAGCTTTACCTGAGCGGCCACAATATCGTGCATGGTGATTGGAGGAAAATCCTTCCCCCATGGCCGCTCTGTCCCGGCCCGTACCGTTGTGGGGCCGGTAGTCCCCATACAGCCACCCAACACGTTGGCACAGATGACAAAGAAACGGTCCGTATCGATAGGCAAACCGGGACCGACCATACGGGACCACCAGCCCGGCTTCCCCGTAACGGGATGCGGGCTGGCCACATACTGGTCGCCGGTAAAAGCATGACATATGACGATGGCATTATCCCTTGTGGGAGAAAGCTCACCATATGTCTGATAGGCAATATCCAGCGGAGCGATCTTCTCCCCACACTGAAGGGTCATCCCCTCAGGGAAAGTGATAGACTGTACTTCCAACATCGGCTCCGGCTGTCTGTAACGAGAAACCCGTATAAAAACACTGCCATACTCATGGTTTCAAGACAGAATAAGCACGGAGCCCACGGCATCGTTCCGAAAACTGCTTATTCCGCTGCTTCCAGCATTTCCGGATAGTTATCCTGAGCCAAGGCCGGCATTGGCATCCTCTCGGCCACAGACTGCATCCTCTTGCGCACGGGGAGCCAGTACCCATAAGCAGCCAGAGCCTGCCCAAGATGCATCAGCGCTTCGCCCAGCTCAGAATGTAGAGTCTGCTCCTCCGGGGCATTCTGCATATCTGACAGAATGTTCAGAAGATGTTCCTCCGTGGCCGAATATTCCAAGGCTGCGGTTGCACAGACAGCATGAAGAAAAAGCGCCTTGAACCGCTCCTGAAGGCGCTCTGCCTCCTGCCCCAGGAGCCCAGACAGAGACATGGAGCGCCGCCAGCAGCTCGGCCCCAGCAGATACCGCAGGGCCCACAGGGCCGTCTGCTCCTCCCGCGCCAGTGTCTTCATGGAAGCGTCATGGATGGTGTCACGCCGTTCGGCAATCTGAATGATGTTCATGAGGCCTCTCCCTCTCTCTGCGAGTTGCTTCATGAATGACGTTAGATGAGAACTCTTCTCACTTTCAACAGAAAGATGCGACCTGAATCCCCTCTCTCCCGGCAAAAATACGTAAAGAGCTACAAAAACAGCCAGTTATTGACGTTATTAAAGTTTTCTATAAGCCAGAGAATCAGGTTCCAGAAACACAAGATGCTGTGGTTCTTTGCATCAACAGCACACAAGATATCGATTCTCACATGAGGATGGTCACATCCCCTCGTGGAGTCTGTTCCCTCTATTCATGACAGATGGTTGGGGAACGTGTGGACCCACGGGAGGACCATGGCTATCTGGTTATTTCTGATTTTTTGTGGGTATGGATGCGGGGGTAGGATTTGAACCTACGACCTTCAGGTTATGAGCCTGACGAGCTACCGGGCTGCTCCACCCCGCGTTGGTGGGTGGTTTTTATGGGTGTGGGTGAGCGAGGGGACCTGGCGGCGA